>JAUVXW010000050.1 GCA_030603385.1 Promethearchaeota archaeon
CACAATACCTCCGGGTAATTACGGTAAAATAATTTTACCTTATTTTTATCCCGAAATAGTGCCATTGGTTCTAGAGCCTAAAGTGTATAGGTTTGGATTGGAAGAAAATGATTTAGCAGGAAATATAAGAGCTATAATCGAATGTCAATTCCTTTCCATGAGATTGCATTCTGAATGGATTAAAGAAAAACCCGAAGAAATTTACGCAACTGGAGGTGCTTCAGCAAATAGAGAAATATTGCAAGTTGCCGCAGATATATTTAATACTAAGGTACGGTGCTTTGAAATTACGAATTCTGCCGCTTTAGGTGCAACATTGAGAAGTGCCAAATCATATTATGATTATATAAAAAGCAGTAAAAATTGGAGCCAGATTATAAATAAATTCGTAAATTTTCAACAATCTGATATAATCCTTCCAAATATCAAGTATAAAGAATTATACGACACGATGTTAGAACTTTATAGGAAATATGAAGAATACATATTAAAAAAAGGTAAAAATCCTGAATCTTTTCGAAGGAAATTTATAAAAAAATATTTTTGAAATTGATATAATTAAAAAATCAAGGAAAGTTTAATATTAAACGTAATCTACCTCTAATGATGTTTTCGGAAGCAATTCAGCACCATTCTTAGTTATAAGTGTTGGGGATTCTAAACGTAGACCTCCAAGTCCAGGACGGTTGAATACTACAGCAGCAATTTCAACCATATTTTCTTCAAAAATCATCGAACCCCAATCTTTTCCTGGCACTACAACTGGCCATGATTCATTTCCTATAATGCCTATCCCATGTCCTAAACCAAAGAATAAATCTGTGCCACAGCCCTCCCTTTCAGCAACTTTATGCACGTTTTGATAGCACTCATCAAAAGTATTTCCGGGATACATATTGTCAATGAGGGCATAACACAATTGCTCATAAACATCATTAAATTTCTTAAGCTCAGAAGGACACGATCCAAGAACATAATTGTGACTTAAATCACCTAAGTAGCATCCATATTCGCTATGCAGATCCACAAGTAATGATTCTCCTTCTTTCACTTTTTTATTTGTAGCTGGTGTACAACCATTAAAGGTCCAGCTTGCTCGATAACCAGAACCAATCTCTTGACTTCCTGTAAATGTCCATTCATAATTACTTCCTGCTTTTCTCATTGCTAAAGTTCCAATTCCTGCAATTTCATTTTCAGTAAATACTTTCCCCTCAGGACGTTCATTTAATTCTTTCTTAACTGTTTCTTGTCCAATGTCCGTAATTTCACTTGCTTTACGTAATAGGGCAATCTCTTCTGGTTCCTTAATGAACTGGATTCTTTCTGTTTTATCATTAAAATCTACGAGTTCACATCCAGGAAACATTTTCTTGAGAAATTCTGCTTCAGTATATGAAAGCATTTGACCTGTAACGCATATATCTAATCCCGTTTCAACACCTATCCTTGGTGGTCTTCCTTTAGGATTATATAATCCCGCTTTTTTTGCTGTCTTTTGAAGTTTCTTCTCTATATAGAAACCTTTAAGAGGTCCCCATCCACTTACTTTTTTTAAATGTCCCTCTGCTTTTATTCGTTCTATATCTAATAACACAGTAAATAATTCGGGTTCTCCCATTCCTTCTTTTGGGAGAAAAACATAACTTTTCCATGGAACAAAACATCCTGTCAGATAAGTTATTGATTTAACACGAGTAAGTACGCAAAAATCAAGATTCAATTCTTCCATAGCTGTCTGGTATTTTCTTCTATGACCATCCCAATCAATTTTAATTTCGCTCATTTAAAATTTTCCTATAGTGTTTAATTGTTTATAATTTAGATAAAGACTTATTTAAAATTAAACAATGGAATATTGATTTAATATTTAATTAAAATAGGAAAGAAGTTAATATAATTCTTATTTATTTGTAGAAATCAGCTTTCGAATCCGTAATATTTCTGGATTCTGTTATCTGTTTAGCTATGCTTTCATATCTTTCTGTCATTTCTTTGGGTAATGTTGACTTTATTTTTGATAATGCAAATTCGAAATGTTTATTTTCAATTTTTTCAAGAGCATCCATTTTTTCTCTTATTGCTTGCATACCTGCTTCACGACATACATTTTCTATATCTGCTCCACTATACCCTACGGTATTTTGTGCGATTTCTTTTAATGATACATCCTCAGCTAAAGGCATATTTTTTGTATGAACTTCCAAGATTTTCATTCTTGCTTCAAAGTCTGGTTCCTTTACATATATTAAGCGATCAAATCTACCAGGTCTTAAAAAGGCGGGATCAACAATATCAGGGCGATTAGTACTTGCTATAGTCACAATTCCCTTTCTATTTTCAATTCCATCCATCTCAACTAAAATTTGATTAACTATTGATGCAAAGGTGTGAGTGCTTTCATAAGCCCCTCTTCCTGCTGAAATCGCATCAATTTCATCAAAATAGATTATTGAAGGAGCAGCTTGTCGTGCCTTGCGAAAAATTTCTCGAACAGCTCTTTCACTTTCTCCAACCCATTTGGAAAAAATTTCAGGACCTTTAATCGCAATGAAGTTTGATTTGCTCTCATTAGCAATAGCTTTTGCTAGAAGAGTTTTTCCACATCCTGGTGGCCCAAATAGAAGGATACCGTTTAAAGGGCGTATCCCTGCTTTTTCAAATAGTTTAGGGTATTTTAAAGGCCATTCTACCGCCTCATTTAATTCCTCCTTAATTTCCTCTAATCCACCTATATCTTCCCAGGAAGCATTAGGAATTTCAACCATAACTTCTCTCATAGCAGACGGTTCAGTCATATTAGTTGCTTTGACGAAGTCATCGTCCCGAATCTTTAATTCTTGAATTATTTCGCTAGGAATAGGCTCATCCAAATTTATTTTAGGTAAAATCCTTCTTAATGAGAACATTGCTGCTTCTCTACAAACTGCCATAATGTCTGCTCCCACAAATCCATGAGTTATCTCAGAATAGTCATCTAGTTTCACATCTTCTTCAAGAGGCATCCCTCTTGTGTGGATTTGGAAAATCTCTTTTCTTCCTTTAACGTTAGGAACACCAAATTCGATCTCTCTATCAAATCGTCCGGGTCTTCGCAAAGCTTCATCTAGAGAGTTTATTCTATTTGTGGCACCTATACATATTATTTCCCCTCTGCCGCGTAAACCATCCATTAAAGATAATAATTGAGAAACTACACGTCTTTCAACTTCACCTGAAGTATCCATTCTTTTTGGGGCAATTGAATCAATCTCATCAATAAATATTATGGAAGGAGCGTTTTCTTCAGCCTCTCTAAATATTTCACGAAGTCTTCCCTCACTTGCTCCATAAAATTTACTCATAATTTCGGGTCCATTTATAATAATAAAATTTGCATTTGATTCTTGAGACACAGCTTTAGCCATTAATGTCTTTCCTGTTCCCGAAGGTCCGTAGAATAGAACTCCCTTTGGGGGGTCAATGTTTAAGCGATGGAATAATTCGGGATGCTTTATAGGCAATTCGACCATCTCTCGTATTCTTTGAATTTCATCAGTTAATCCTCCAACATCATCATAAGTAACAACTCCACCCGAAACATTCAAAACCGCAACTCTTTTATTTACTTTTATTATAGTATCGCGAGTTATTTTTACAACTTTATCTGATGGATTCAAATTTTCAACAATGAGCCTTAATGTTCCTAAAGTTGCCCTTTTTTTTCCACCTAGTTGAAACATTTTCATGAGATCAGACATAGGATTGTCTTGATCTTGTCTTTGAACAAAAGTCCCTAAAACATCAACTATATCACCAATTACTACTGGTTTATCAATTAATTTACTTTTAATTGCATCTGCTTGTCTTTTTAAATCGATATTTGGTCTTGTAGGAGTTAATACTAGTTCAATTGCTGGATATACTTCTGCTATTTTCAATGAAACATACTCGCCAATAGTTGCTCCTGCGTTAAGTCTCTGAAGACCATCTAATCTTATAATTCCTTTTCCTCTATCAGGAGCACTCGAAACGGCAATACCCGTAGTTTTTTTCTTTCCCCTAATCTCAATGATATCACCTGTATTAAGCCCTAGATCAAACATTACATCTTGATCTATATAAATTAAAGAACGACCACTTCGGCTTTTTTCTAACCTTTCAATTCTTAATTTGGTTGTTTCTTTAATCTTTCTTTCTTGTGTCATTTTCTTAGTAATAAATTATTCAATTAAAATATCAAAACACAAGTAATTAAAGTATTTATGCTTTATTTTCTTTTTCTTTAATTTTTATAATATTGGGTTTCAAGAGCTTCTCAGAAATTATAATATTTAACCTTTTTTCTAAGTATTCTTTGAAAGTATTAGCAATTTCAGACTCTTTTAAAGATTTATTTTTATAGAGCTTTACAAATAATTTCCTTGTCTTTATAATATTTTTTTTCATAGATATGAACTCGGAATTTTGTAAAAGTTTTCCTACATAGATTCTAGTTATCTTATCTAAATTTTCATTATCCAATTTAAAAAATTCTTTCACTCTATCTTCTTTTTCTAATATTTCTTTTGATATATTTACTTTATTTTTTATTATTTCCACAAGATCTTCAATTTCTTTATTTAAATCTTGTATTCGAGAGATATCATATATTGCTTCGGGGTAATCCCAACTATATTTTCCAAAATTATCAAATTTCCTATTAATTTTTTTAATAATTGTATTTGGAATTGGTTCTCCTCTCATTTCATTCCATGTTAAACACGTTTCAAAAGGGGTAGAGATATGTATAATAAAGAAGTTTACATTAAAATTTTCAGCAAGATTCTTCAAATCATGCCTCATGCTTGAGTAGTAATTCAGATCATCACTAATAACTATATTTCCTTTGCTTAATTCCTTGGTTATTTCTGTTAAATTTCTTTCCCTAACAATGGGTTCGAGGGTATAATTAAACTTGTTAGGAGCCATTGTGTGGCGTATTATATCTGGATCTATTATGCTAACAGTAAGTTTCGTGAATTTTTTCTCTAATATTTCTTTTAACTTACTAGCAAACGTAGTTTTACCTGATGCTGGTAATCCTGTTAAACAAATTAAAAAGTTTTTGTTTACCAACATTAATCTCAATTAATTATTATAAATAGATGCTATTTATTAATTCTTTTTTCTGCTTTCTTGAAAAAGTCTTTATTTCTAATTCTCGCTTCATTGCTTCCTTTCTGTTTGTATATGCCTCAAAATATTTTAATTCAAGGTACTTTTTTCCTCGACAAAATTTGGCACCCTTCCCACTTCGATGTTCATTCCATCTTCTATAGAGATTATTTGTATATCCTGTATAAAATCTCTTTTTTCCATTCATCGCGATTGTTTCTAATATATATACATAAAAAACGGTCAAATCTTCCTCACTAAGTGACAAATCACTATTGTCTTATTTATTTTTTTAGTTATACTTTCTGCATTTATTTCAGTTGTAACTGTTTAAAATCAGATATGAAAAAACATTATAACGATTGATTGATTAGACCAAGAACACCTAAATTTTTATTAGTAAATTTTATTATTTTATTAATAAGGTTATTTTTTCTGGTAGTATACCCAGACATATACTAAAAAAAATTATAAAGCAATCCAAAATGCCAACGGGTATCTTTTTAATAAAATGGGATGAGATTATAGGAGGAACTGTTTATATGAGATACCCAGAAGATTTAGAAATTCCAGACCCAATTGTGCAACAAATAACTATATCGCATAATTTTACAGAATCCTATATAATTACTAAAGAAAAACAATGGAACTCAGTTTCTTACTATAATGAAAATAAAGAGATGATAATCGTTCTAATTTTAGGCATATATGATGATGGGAAAGATTATTTAGAGCTTCTCGAGGATTTTAATAAAGAATTGGACAAGGAATTTAAAGAAGATATGCTGAAAATCCGGTTAGAAACAATGTTCATCTCTAGTTTAGAAGCCTTTCGAACTACAGATGCAGTTATTACCAAATTAAGCAATGAAGTAGCTTTTCTGAGGACTAAAGAATATGATTTCGAGGAACGATTTAAGAAAATACAAAACTCGGATCATTTACATGTGAAAAGTAAAATTTTATTTCTATTAGCCATAAACGATGGGCTTAGCCTCGAAGAAATTAAAAATTCTGTTAATACCAGCTCAAAATGGTTAAAAGGTGTACTCGAAACACTTGTTAAAAATAGAGTTGTTGGGTATAACTCTAATCAGGATGTCTATTATATAAATTTATGAAAGTATTACGGATTATCATTAAAGTAAGTGGAATTGTGCAGGGGGTATTCTTTCGCTATACGACTCGTAAAGTTGCTCGAAAATTAAATTTGTCTGGATATGTTAAAAATATGCCTAATGGCAGTGTTTTTATAGAAGCTGAAGGTCCTGAGGATAAATTAAAAGAACTCTTAAAATTCGTAAAAGTTGGACCTAAAAATGCTCGAGTAGATCAAGTAGAATACGAATTTACACCCCCTAACTACCAGTTTAAGGGTTTTGACTATGCTTTTTAAAAAGTAAAATTACCATTCATTATTATACTATTTTGATGATTTCTTTGATATTATCTAAATATTACTTCTTTTCAATAATCAGATTTTTAATTTATTATTTATGTCGGCTTATTTAAAAAGAACCAAATATCTTAAAGAATTCCAATCATTACGTAATAATACAGTCAAATTTCAAGCACCTCTGATTTTTAGGATGTTCGGTGCTCTGAACAAAGTAAATATGAGGAACGAAAATAGATATATCCTATGTAATTTTCTTGATCAACACAGTGATATTCTAAAAATTGAAGACATTTATGAAGCTAACAATGAAATAAGTTTGAATCAATTACTTCTTTTCGCTCTTATTAAAGCCAAGGAGTTTAGTTTGTTGAATTTATTATATGATGAGTATTTAAACTCAATTAATGCTATTAACAGTAAAAAAGCCGTTTAATCGAATAAGCTCCTCTTCTTATAGAATTTAAAAATAAATTAGAAAATGCTTGAACTTGAGCATATGTTTTGATAAAAGTGTAAAAATAACAAAAATATATAAAAATTAAATGAAAGTAATGTCTTGATACTCAGAGTTTCCTATATCTTTTTTTGCGACTCCTAATTCTCTAACTTGTTGATTTAATTTCAAAACAGCATCTCTAACGATTTCCTTTCGTTTAGCTCCTGTACATACTATACGTCCTGTGCTGAAAATTAGAAAAACTGTCTTAGGTTCTTGCATACGATAGATTAATCCTGGAAATACCTCTGGTTCGTACATCGCATATTCCATCACGATGGCCGCCATGTTTAAATCAATATTCGTGTGCAAGTCTCCAGAAGCTACAATATTCTGAATGGTGATTTCTGGATTAGATACTTTTATTCCTGCCTTTTTAATATTCTTAACAACCTTATCAACAACTCTATCTGCTTCTGATGCTTGTCTCAATCCTGTGACAACCATTTTTCCGGTTGAAAAGATTAGTATTGTTGCTCGAGGTTTTTCAATACGCATTACAAGACCAGGAAAACGTTCTGGATTATATTCAACATCAGCATGACGTCTTGCTATTTGATTAAGATCTATTTTTTCGGTTATCTCCACTACTACTGTTGCTACTACATTTTCTATCTTGTAATCTAAGTCAGTCTCATAATCGTATTCTCCTTTTTCCCCTTCCTTTAATTCATCTTTATCTTTTTCTTCAACTTCTTTATCTTCTTCTCCAAATTCTTTATCTTCTTCTGACATAATAATAATCTTAATGTGATAATTGGGATTTAAAAATTGAGAACTAAAAAAATATTCTATTTTACATGGTTCTTATGTTATTTGTATTTAAATAAATCTTCCTTTATAAAGGTGGTAGATTTGTAGAAGTTATAAGCTTAAATCACTAAATTTTGATAGTAACTATATCAATATTTAAATTTTTTATTTTAAAATTAATGAAGAAAAGAAAAAGTATCAAATAGCTATTTATTAATCATTTTATCTAAAATTCGTTTTGTTAATTTGATAAAAGCTTCTTCAACATTCTTACCAGTTTTAGCGGATGTTGTAATTAAATCCATATTATTACTCTGAGCATATTGACTCGCTTCTTTATCTGTAATTTTTATCTGATTTTCTAAATCAGATTTGTTACCTATTAAAAGTAAAGGTTGTTCTCCTCTCGTATTTTTAAAACTTTCAATCCACTCATTAAGTTTATCAAAAGAATTTCTGTCTGTCAAATCAAAAATTACTAACCCGCCATTAGCGCCTTCTAAATATAGTTTCCTTAGAGATCTAAAAGACTCTTGGCCCCCAAGATCCCAGATTTGGGCAGAAACACCGCCATTTATATCTATATCTTTTTTTAGAAGATTAACACCAAGAGTTGCTTTATAATTTTCTCTGAATTTATTCTCTATAAAGCGATAGACCAATGATGTTTTACCTACATTCTTTTCGCCCAAAAGAGTTATCTTTATAACCCACTTAGGTTCTTCGTGCATTACAATTCACGTAATTTCAAAAATTAATAATTTTTTTTATATTCACAATATAGTTTATACTTATTAATAATTTTCTTATTCAATTTCAAGAATAAATTATCAATAAAAAAAAGTAAAATTTACGACAATTAGTCTTTTTTGATACTTCTTGAATTATGTAAGGAAAACGGTGGATATTGCGATTGCGAAATCCTCATGAACGGCGCACCTCATCTTTTAGGAGAAGAGACACCGTGGTAAACCGTATTAAATCACAACACTATAGGGTTTAAATAACACTAACAAATATCATTATTAAAGACAAAAAATTGGTGTTGATATTATGCAAACCTTTAGGATTAATGAATATTTAGAAGTGCGATTGGAAGGGAAGAATACTAACATCTATGTGAAAGGAAAACCAATTAGAACTTGTAAATACCTGCTTCTCAACATTCCTGCTGAAGAGATTGAGACTTTTGATGAGATAGAGTCAATCGATGAAGCGGCTGTAAAGCTTGATCACCAGCTCCATAGCAAACGTATTCCTTTAATACCTCCTGAAGTAGAATTCTGGGGTCATTGTTCAAACCTTCAGGTATGGGCAGAAAATAATTATGATACTCGATTGATCCATAGTAATTTGGCATTTCCCCTTTTGGAACAGATCTACCAAGAAGGAAACTCGGTAGCAACAAAAGTGTTTAAAGAAGAGATTGCCAAACGGTATGAGAGCGGGTATCAACCAGTTATTGAGTATCTTAGAGAAAAAAACTTCCTAAGACTTCTTTCGACAGCAGAACTCTCTGCCGTAGGTATTGATCCTAAATTTTTCCTCAAAGACGGGCATTTAGATATTATGATCTTGGGAGATGTAGGAGTAGGGAAACGAACCCTCATTGACTATCTTATTGATGGAGAATATAAGGATGCGTCTGCTCGTTCCCCAAAATTGGCAGATGTAAGTCTTTTCGTACAGCATAAATGGCTTACGGTGGATGAAACCCCTTATCTTTACTTTTTCTATACTTTTGCCAATAGTTTACTAGAGAAACCGATGTTTCTTCATCTGTTTAGGAGAACATTAGGGATTATTCTAGTTTACGATATCACCAATAGACAAAGTTTTAATAATCTCTCCCGTTGGGTACCATTCGTGCAAGATATTTTCAAAGGACGTGAAATGGCACCAATACTATTAGTTGGCACGAAAAGTGACCTTGAAAATGAAAGAGTGGTAAATCGAGAAGAAGGGGAAAAGGTAATGGAGCGATACAAATTGCTAGATCATTACGAGTGTTCGGCGAAACATGGAGAAAATACTAAAGGAATATTCGAAAAATTAGCCCAAACAATCATTCATAAAATGACATTATAGAGTTAAAAAATATCAAGAGTATGTTTTATTTCGTTGTAGTTTTAATGAAATATGGTTGTTTACTTTATAATTTAATACTGATTTCATCATAGAATTTTGGGCTTTTATACTAAAATAATAGAGTTTTGATATTTTAATAATTAAAGAATTAACAAGCTAAGAAAAGAAATTTATGATCTCTTTTCATTTAGATTCAAAAAGATTATGACTCTTTTTGAAAGACAACCATGAACTTACAGTAATCTTGACCCGTTTGTAAACTGCACCCCGTCTCTTGAGCAAAGCAATTCCGATCACTTAGCTTCTCTACTATTCCTGCTAATAATCCTGCTTCAAATGAACAAAAGTTCACTGTTGCTTTTATTCCCTTTTTAATAAGATCTTTAATAGATGAATGATCTTTCATTTTTAGCTCAACTATTTCATCTGAACTCTCTGTTATTTCAATGTCTCCTATATTGAATTGAGATATAATATCTCTTAATTCGTTTGGGATTTGAGAGATATCTTTTGCTTGTTTTACTTTTAACGTACTGCCTAACTCATGGCCGATGTAGTAGTGAAGTGCCTCGAGTTGCGATCCTAAAGCTAGTAAGGCTCCAACCTTCATATCCCCGATAGCTTTTCCCTCCTTCAAATTCTTTCTCATTTGGGCTAAAATTTTTGAGAGTAATTGTCTATCCATACTTTATCACTTTTTTCTTTTAAGTTAATATTTTATTTTATTTCTAGTTTATTTTACAATACACTAACATTTTTTGAATTTTTTTTCATATTTTTACTGATGTGATGAATGCGTATAGGACAGCATCAATGATTTCTTCTTCCGTAATATTTACAGATAATTTTTTATCTGCTATTATCAATGTTGGGACTGAAGTAATCCGATATTCTTGTGTAAAATGTCGATTTTCTTCTAAGTCAATTGAGATTTTTTCAATTCTTAATTTTTTACCAAACAGTGAAATATTTATTCTCTTCAGTTTTTCTTCTATGGGGATACAAGGGGCGCAATGGCTCGATGAGAAAAATAGTATTTTCGGATAGCCTTGATCAATATCATCGTACATTTTTTAAGCTTCTTTGTATTTATGATATAAATTTTTAATTATTGCTTGAAAGGCTTGAAACACACCTTGTCCGGTCTTAGCAGATGTCTTGTAATATCCAAGAAAGTCCTTTTCTTTCACTATCTTTTCAACCTTCTCATCATCTACCTCATTTTCGTCAACCAAATCGGTTTTATTGCCGAATAAAACAATGGGGAGTTCTCCGGTATAACTTTTGATATCCTCATGCCAATTTGCGATATTATTAAAACTTTCATCATCTGTATGGCTGAATACTATGATAGCGGCTTTTGAGCCTTTATAAAACGTCGGTCTCATGAAATCAAATTCTCTTTGACCTGCAATATCCCAAAAAAATAATTTGCAATTGTTTCCTTCAATTTCTTCATCATATTTCGAAAATTGTGCCCCCAAAGTTTTAATATAATCTTTTTTAAAGCTTCCTTGAGTATATTTTTTAATTAGGCTCGTCTTTCCAACGGCTCCATCGCCGATGACAATGATCGTCAACGATTAATTATCGAAGACAGTAATCTTAAAGACAAAGCCTTTTGCAACATCATCATTTTTTCCCATTTAATTCACTCCGTAAAATTTTATTTAAGATTTTTTCCGTTATTTATGCAATAATTTTAAAATTATTAGATATTATTTTTTATTTATTTTTATTTGTTATTAATTTATATTAATAATAATAACTCGTTTTAAATGTTTACATCGAGATAGATGGCTCAAAATTTAGATGATATGCAATTTTGCACGAATTGTAAAATGAATGTGTTTCCTACAAGACCCAAATTCAACATTAAAATATTTGGATTATTTTTTATTCTTGTTTCGGCAACAATTATCCCCATTACAATTATATCAATTCCTATTTTATCAGGACTTTTTATATTTCTATTCTTAATGTGGGGCTTCATGCTGATAAATCCCTACCTGATCTATTATAGTACTAGGAAAAAGCAATTTTGTCCAAGATGTTATCAAAAAGTTATTGAGAAAAACTTGGATTATTATCCATTTGGAGATAAAGAACCTGAAGTTTATAAGCTTATAGCCCCCCCCAAAAAATCAATTAATTGGCATTGCCCTTATTGTGGAAATTCCTTGATTGAAGGAGCAAGATTTTGCAAGTCATGTGGGAAAAAATTTGAGATTCAAAGGTGATTAAAAGTATGAATGTTTTAGAAAGAATAGATAAAATCATTAAAACCTATACTACAAAGAGCTTAAAAATTGCCGTTGCCGAGTCATGTACAGGAGGATATGTTTCACACATGTTCACAAATATTTCTGGAGCCTCTAAAGTATTTGAAAGAGGAATTGTTTGTTATAGCAATCAAGCAAAAATAGATTTACTGAATGTAGAACGTAAAACCCTTGAAATTCATGGTGCTGTATCTGAAAATGTTGTAAAACAATTAGCCTATAACATAAGAACACTATCAAATGTTGATATTGGGATTGGTATTAGTGGCATTGCTGGACCAACAGGCGGTACTCCTGAAAAACCCGTTGGCACAGTCTATATTGGATTCTCAACGGAAGAAGAAACTCAAGCTAATAGATTTGATTTTAAGGCAGATAGGATAATGTTTAAAAAAATGGTTTTAGAGAAAATTATAGAACATTTAGAGCAAATAGTGAAAATAAACTAAAATATTAACGATTATAATATTTTAAATCATTTTAAATTAATTTTCCATTTTCCATTATAGTTCTTTTAGTACCTTCTTTATATTCTACAGTAATATTTGCGTTAGGAGCAGTAACAAAATCCCAATGCATTTGAGAGGTCGAAGTTCCACCGAAGGATTTATTAAATCCAAATGCAACGTGAACACTTCCATTTATTTTTTCATCAGTAAGAATATATCCAATAGCTTTTGTTATAACAGGATTACATCCTATACCGAGTTCTCCAATATTATATGTCCTAAGTTCAGGAACATTATTTGCTCTATCGATCTGTTCACTTTGCTTAAAAGCATCAGTTAGAACATCTAAATTAGAGTCTGCTGTGACTTTCTCAAGTAATAATTTTCCATCTTTAAAAGGCAATTCTACGTTTTTTACAAATTTATGAGTGTATCTTTCTTTAGTCAAAGGACAAAATATCTTTCCTTCTCCTCGAGTCTCTATAGGTGCGAAAAAGACTTCACCCGCAGGTAGATTTCCTCCTAGATCACCCAAAGCTATTTGTTCTTCTGATAAAATTCCGTCATCAAGTATCTTTACTCTATTTTCGACCGAAACCCAGAATTCTGTACCATAACTATCGCTCACATACACTTTTTTTGCATTTTCGAACTTATCTCCTAAATTTTTCACTATTCTTGTGAACTCTTCGGTTGGAATACACATTCCATCTACAATGAATTTTTCAAATAAATTATAATCGATATTAAAAAATTTAGCTGCTTTTTTCGAAGGCCAAGCGGCATAACACCATTTCTTACCAGGAGCATATTCCTCTTTAAAACCATAGAGTATATTCCTAATAGGTGCTATTGATTTTTGATAAGCCTTAAGTTTTTCTTTTGGAGCTTTATAGCGAATAGAAGGATCTTCAAGTTGTTCTATTGCGATGTAGGCATCAATATTCTCTATTAATTTCAAATAATGCAGAGGTGGGGTAATTTTATAAATGAATGAAGAATTATAAAGTCTTTCAACGCCATTCGCTTGTAAAATCTTTCTACCCGCTTTTTTTTATCTTTCACCTCATTAACGCCAAGAACTAATTTGAATATTTAAGAATTTTATCGGTCTTA
>JAUVXW010000051.1 GCA_030603385.1 Promethearchaeota archaeon
TCAAAATCCTTCCATCTTCATATTTAATATTCATAAATCCCTAGATGATGAGACTCCTGAAGAATTAATTTCTATTGATTATTGGAATGATTTAAATATTCTTGAAAACTCTGGAAGAATTAAAATCCATCAATCTGAACCACTGATAAACATAACTTTTATGGGAAGTTTATCTGCTGATACAATACAAATTCCTGAAGATATTGAAAATTGTTTTAATGCATTAGAAAAAAATGTCCCATAGTTATAAGTAAATCTTTAACGAGATTTCTTTTTTATATTAAATCTATATAAAAATTATAACATTCAATTTAAATAATCCATATTCTATTTAGGAATTAGAAATGAATTTTGAATACAAAAAACAAATTAAATCGTGCTTTCCCCTCCTAAAATAGTATGTGAATAGGGCAAAAAGCGATGGAAATAGGAGCTAATGCTGTCATCAACTTTAGGTATAAAGAAGATGGGACTCACATATTTTGTAAGGGTTTGGGAGTTATAGTTGAAGACCTTGAAACCACCTCATCTCCTAAGAAAGAAAATATTAATGTAATCCTCTGTGAGAGCTGTGGAAATGAAAAGCAGAGCTCTCATAAATTCTGCCCTTTTTGTGGATCAGAATAACTTTTTTAAGTATAAATTGGTAATACTAACTTTACTTACTATCCCAAAGACTTAGTGAAATGTAAGGTGTATGGGTTGTGTTCCGGATTATATTTTTTTTCTATTTTTTAGCTAACATTTTTAATTATGCATTCTATTTTCTAATTGATTGAGAGGCTTACTATGTGATTTAACAACTTATAGAGTATGAGCTTCGAGATGAAGACGAAATATGATTTACTGCTGATAGAATATGCCTGAAGAAGAGCGACAGATTTTCACCTGCCCAAAAAATTAGATGGATTTCCCGTTCGGTTTGGATTGTGGTGCGAAATCTGCCAGAGTGGAAAATATAAAGAAAAGTTCGATTGGTACGTTGGACTGTGATAATTGTGGTTTATCAAAGGCTGTGCTTGTTAATTCCGTATTAGCCCCTGTCTATGAGTTTGGCTCTTTTATCTATATCGATTCTGCTGTTCAAGAAATTATGCGATTAGAGGGCTATTTCGGTTCGTTTGGCGGTGAGAATGAAGGTTATAAGATAAAATTAATTTTTTCTCTTTTACAAGATTTGTGTAAAGCTAAAGCTGCTGAAGCCTTAGAAGACGATGACGCCTTAGATCTCGCTGAAGTGTTTAAATGGGAAAAGAAGGGATTAGAATATAATCGTCAATTAGAGTGGTTAGAAGAATTTGTAAAGGAAAATCTGGGAGGTTCTTGGAATGGTATAAAATTTACTGGGCGTGATGGTGGGGGCAGTTCTTATCCCTATCCATATGTTTTTAAACCTCCATCTCCACCTGACGATATTGGAGTAGTAATGAATGTGCAGGTTAAACGAGCTTTTAAGGAAGAGACGAGCGATTCTCTAAAATTTTGCTTGTATTGTGGAAGCAAACTAAGGATAAGCGCAAAGTATTGTCGAGCTTGTGGTAAAAAGTTTTGATCTTCGTATTAGTGGGAGTGTGTTCCGGAGTTTTTACTCCAAAAATTTTTATTTTCTTTCTTTTTGTATTTATAGTATCTATAGAGTTTGTGTTTCGTTGTGTTTCTTTGATATTTTTTCTATTTTTTAGCTAACATTTTTAATTTTGGTTTCTATTTTCTTATTGATTGAGAGGTTTGCTGTGTAATCGCACAATTTTAAGAGGTTGATCTTTAATGAGAAGAAGAAAAAGAGAGCATTTAATCGACAGGACGGCTCGTTATCCTGTCCACCCGATAATAAATCGCGGTGAAAGAGTCGTAAAAGAAGTATCCAAGACTTTCACCTGCCCAAAAGACTAGATGGGTTTCCCGTTCAATTTGGATTGTGGTGAGAGATCGGAAGTAACAGAAAAAATTAGAATGAGTCTCTGTGGTACGGTGAAGTGTATTCATTGTTGGACAACATTGGGTGTTTTAATTAATGTCAAATTAGAACCTATTTATTCGATTGGAGATTTTATTTCGATAAGTCGTGTTGGTCAGGAATTTCAGAGATTGGAGAGTCACATTGAGCAAATTATTAAACTTGAGAAAAAAAGTGCGATGCAGGAAGTGATGTCGTTTTCTCTTATCTTTGAAGAGTTTTGTAGAGCTAAAGTTGACGAAGCCAGAGAAATCGGAGCTACTGTCAATAGTGATGTAGTAAAAAAGTGGAGTTTTAAAGCAGAAGCGTGTTCTCGCCAAATCAGTAAGTTTTTTATTGAAAGCAGCCAGTGGAAAAGGGATGGTAATTTTTACCCCTATCCGTATGTTTTTAAACCTCCTGAACCTCCTGGTGATATAGGTGTTGCAACAAATGTGGAGCAAACCAGACCCGTAGAGGAGGAAGCACCTGAAGTAGAGTTATTTTGTAGGTATTGTGGGAGCGTGCTTGCGATGGACGAGAGTTATTGTAGTGTCTGTGGGAAAAACTCCTGATCATTGTAGAGGTGGGGTTGTGTTCCGGAGTTTTTACACCATTTTTTCTATTTATTCATTTATTTTTTGAAATTTAATGATTTAGATTTGAATTAAGTTGATTTTGGAATTAAAATATGATCTTTTAAGAGATTTAGTATTTCAGGTGATATATCTTCAATATAATCAATTATGTCCTTATTCTCAAAATTAAGATTAAATTTTTTTCTAATTTCTGATAAAACTTTTTTAGCCTCAATTTTAAATATTCCAATGTCTTCCCAATTTTCCAAAAAATCGTCAACCCAATGATTTGAATCACTTTTTACTATTTTAGATAGATGAGTCAGTGCTCTTTTAGAAAAGAGTGTTTCATGAATTTGATTATAAATTTCAACGATATTAGTTGATGGGGGGAATTTAGATATTTCTGTTCTTGGACTCAGTGTTTCTCTTAACCTATTTTCAACATAATTTAATAAAAGTTTTGAAAATTGATTATTTATTTGATTATGGAATATTTCAGTTAATTTTTCCTTAACATCCTCAAATGATTTTGCTTCTACTCTCTCGAAAACTAATTTTGCTATAGCATCAAGATCAAGAAGGTAACTCTCGATTTGTCTTTTTTTCCATACATGGACATGAAAAACGTCAAAATTTTTAATTCTTTCTATCTCTTCAGGTGAATCTTCATCTTTGTCTCTGATATATATTATTTTTTTATCCTTTAAGAAATTAGTAAAAAAATCTTTAAATTTATTTAGATCTGTAGAATACCTTTTTTCAATAGGGAAAAATTCATATTTTAAGAAATCTTGTTTTATTTCATTATCTTTGACATATTTATCAATAAATTTCCTCAATAATACTTCATCTGTCGGGCCCTCAACAAAAATTAACTCTTCTGCACCTCTGAGCATCTCTCTTTTAAAAATTGAAGGAATTATTCCCATTTGATCTAATTGGTCATATAAATCTAGATCTTCTTCAATTAGTTGATGGGTTGAATAACCATCTCTTAGATGAAGCGAGATTATGTTATCTAAAGGTAAATTATCAATAATATTAGGTAAATGAGTAGTGAATATGATTTGCTTCGATTCAGAAAGAACTTTTAAATATTCAACGAACTGATTTGCTAAGCTAGCGTGAAGATGCGCATCAGGTTCATCGATAAGGACAGTATTAACATCCTCATATCCTATAATTGAAAAAATTTGAGTAAAAATTTGTGTTCCACCTCCATAAAGTGTAATATCTCGGTTGAACGAATCAAGAATCAATTTAAAATTACCCATAGTATGATCTAAATCAATTTTGACATTTTCAATCATTCCAAAATTCTCTTCCATCTTCGACTGAAACTGCTCAAAGGCTCGAGGATTCGTTCTCTTTAAATGAAAAAGTTGTGCTCGAATGTATTTATTTCTAAATTCCGTTCTAAGTTTCCGTTGTAGTTCGCTGTAAGACATATATTTCTCATTTTTTTGAAATTCGCTTAGATAAGGGTAAATTATTAGAGGTTTAAATGGAAAACTAGCAGGACTATTATGATAATATAATAAAATCTGAGAAAAATTGACATTCAGCTTACTTTTTGTTGAAATTACTCCATCTTCAGTTATAAGTTGCTTAATATCATTTATTGCTTTATAAAACATTGTTTCATTGAAGTTCATACCTCCTCTCTTAATAACTCTTGTCGTTTCGCTAACAACTTCGATGTCAAGCTGAAATTTAAATACAATATCATTTTCTACAAGAAAAGAAGTTATAATTTCCCATTCATCATTATTAAAACGTCTCCTTTGCTCTACATCAATTTTTCTTAAATCTTTTAGGGTTAAAATCTCCACTTTTGTCAAACTAACCTCGAGCTCGATTCTAGTAGTAAACGCCGGTTCTTTAAATTTAGTTGGAAAATCATTTTGAACATCACCGCCAAAATTCATACCAAATATTGCTGCAATTGCCTGAATTATTGATGTTTTACCAGCATTATTTTCCCCTATAAGAGCATTAATCCCATCTTTAAATTCGATAGTTTGATCTTTAAAATGTTTAAAATTAGTTAATTTAAGCCGTAAAATTTTCATAATATCTTAACCCTCCATATTCGAAAATAATAAACTGCTAATATGTTTTAGATGTGAGATATTAATAGATCTTAAATATATTAATTTGATCCCCTTGATTGATTTCTAGCTAACAACTTGATTTTTTAAAAGTTACTTAGTTTAACTGAATCAACTAATATAGCATATTTTTATATAATTCCCTTCTATAAAATCATGTATAGACTATCCATTGAATATGTAAGATATCAGTTAAAAACTATAAAGTTTTAACATATGTAATTGGTCGAGTATCAGATGCTCATTATAGAAGAATTTCGAAAAATTATTTCGAATGAATTAGGAAATACTTGGGATATAATTCAGAGAGAAATAAAAGAATATTTTAATATAATTGATTTTGCCAACATAAATTATAGGAAAAACTATAGAAAAATAATCCAACCGCAAGAAGAGATTCTAGATGATCTCCTTAATATTCCAGAAATTTATCCCTTGTTATATGAGATTAAAGAAAGCAATTTTAATAATTTTGATAGTGATTCAATTACCAAGAATTATAATCATTATGAACACGGTTATTATTTAAGAGATATAATCCTTCCTCAGTTAGATCCGATTGTAAAAAGAATAGAAAGTTTTCGAATTGAGAATTTTAATAAATTAGCAGATACTCAGAAAGAAATTCAAATCATCAAGAAATTTATTGATCATAATTTTCAAGATTATGGATTAATACATTATGATTCTTATATCAATGTAATAAACGGGGTTGCTTACCATGAGGATTTTTATATCATTTTACCAAACCTTCTCAGATGTGTTTTTGAGAATCTGCTTTATGATATTTTTCAAACAGCTCTGGATAAAAAGCACACTGATTTTATCTTTTTGAAGAGTCAGGCAAGAGCAAGAGATTTTTCTCAATTAATTGCGTTATTAAATATTCTTAAAGATAAGGGATTCAAACCATATCACAAAGATTCTATTAATCAGAATGTAATTGAGGTATTAAGAGAAATTCAGAAGACCGGGAATTTATCAGTACATCAAATTCTAAGGCAGATCGACAGAAATTTTGCTGATAATATGAAAGAAAAGGTCAATAGAGTATTATTAGTTTTATTGGTTTTTTTCACAAAAATTCAAAATAAAAATTTGGTAATAATTGATGAAATTTTAATTGACAAAATTTATAAAACTCTTGGACTTACAGAAACGAAGAAACATAGAAAATTAATAGATGAGAAGGAGCAGGCATCAAGAATTTCAGCATGGAAGGTTATAATACAAGAGGATAACATTAAAATCGATGAAAAAGCAGTAATTCAATCAATTCTACCAGATATTGTTGATGGGAAAATTATAAAAATAAATTGTGGAATTGATGATGAAAAATGGGAAAAACCTAAAAAATTATTAGAATCTGTAATAGATGATGTGTTTAATGTGGAAGGCTTTTACAATTACAAATTTGCAGTATTTTCTCTAGCAAGAATTTCATATTCAATCTATTTAGGCTTTCTTCTTACAGATCAGGTTAAGATAAGGTATTCCCAATACAATCGGGACTTACAAACTTGGAAATGGGTTAAAGATATACGTGGTTTTGGGTATTCTAGTTTAGACATCATAGGATTAGTTAAGAGGAGAAAAAAAAAAAATCACCGAAATTGTAATCAAAATATCTATTTCAGCAAGAATTTTAGATGATGATATCAAAGAATTAGGGTTAGATCTTAATAATAGAGTTGAACTCAGCGTGATTAAACCTTCAGAAGATTGGCTTATTTCAGAGCATCAGATAGTTAGTGTTGGTCAACTTTTTAGGGGTATTTTAGCAAATCTAAGGGAAAAACTTCCCAATTTAAATAAAATTCATTTATTTTATGCTGGTCCTACGGCAGGCGCAATTGCTATAGGTCGACAAATTAATCCAAGAATGACACCTTTGATTCAACTCTATGAATATAATAGAGCGGATTCGCCCAGATACAAAAAAAGTATTAAATTGGAGGATGATCTCTATTAGTAATGAAAATTATTTAAGAGAACTTCTTGCTACCCAAAATCTAACGAAAAATCAAATTGAAAATTTAAAAAATCAGCGGGATGCAATCGTTGAAGATGTGGTTAATGAAATTGGGGGGAATCCAACCTTATTTAACGCTGGATCTTATGCTAAGGGTACTATGATTCAAGTTAGCTACGATTTGGATATTGTATTATATTGGGCAAATAATTTTCGGTATAGTCCTCGTAACCTTTATAATGAAATAGGAAGTGTTCTTCAAAGTAAAGGTAGAAATCCAAAATCTAAAAAAGTAGGATGGGAAATACCATTTCAAGGAGATTTTCACATAGATGTTATTCCTGGAAAGAAAATCCTAAATAAGCCAAACTATGCATATTTATATAATACTAATACTAATAACCGTTTTCAATCAAGTGTCAAAAAACATGTTTCTTTTGTTAAAAAAGCAAATCGCCAGAGTGTAATAAAACTAATGAAATTATGGAAGAAAAGAAAAAGTGTTCCAATTAAAACTTTTATACTGGAATATATGATTATTGAGGGTTGTAAAAGAGTAAGCCGAAATACTCTGGAACCTCAAATAGGTGCTGCTTTTGAATATATCGAAGAAAATATTACTACTAAGAGAATATTAGATCCAGCAAATTCACAAAACATAATTTCAGATGATATTACACAAGAAGAAAAGAATCGAATTAGAAGGCTCGCAATTCAAGCATTAGATGCTGATAGTTGGAGTAAAGTATTTTTTTAATTATTAATTTCTCTGGAATGGTAAATTAGCTGAGAGAACCAACTATCCTATCCTAGGAAATAAGATAGATGTTAGATAGAGTTGTCCATTAATAATTTGATATCCGTCAATACCTCCACCTCTCTGAATATCAAATTCTTTTTCTATTAGTATATAACCAATATTGTCTTTATCCTTGCATTCCTCTAACATAACTTTTAGATATTTGATAGTTTTTGTTTCAGAGATTCCTCGATCTATTACTAATTCTAAACCAGCTGGAGTTTTAGAAATTTGCGCTATTCCAAATCTTATAAAACCGTTATTTTGAAGTGGTTTCAAACAGATATATACATAACTTTGAGGATTTAAATCATCTATCCTATTTTTCAATCTTCTAATTATTTGCATTATTAATCAATTTTTAAACTTTTATTCTTAATATCAAAGGAGATATGTCAAGCATTATTTTTCAAATGGTAATAAAGTATTAATCATCATAATCAGAAAGCTAGTCGCCACCTTTACTTCATCTAAAGTTATAATATGGGGTTTTGATTTTCCATGAGATGCCGCTGTGCTTGCTAATCCGCTTATTATAAATTTGCTTGATTCTAAAAGATAGTAGAATCCTTTAGTATCAAGATTTTTACTATATTTCGGAAATTTAAAGAGATTTGTTATATTTTGTCTCATAGTTTCTGCAAGAGGCCAGACTGTACCATCTTCAGTTTTCTTCCCATCATGAAGAGTTTCTATTTTATGGTTTAATAGGAATCTTTTAAAAAAAGACTCTTGAGCCTTTCTACAGTTTGAGAGTGCATCGGGATGGTTTCCATTAGATAGATGCTCGTAGACTTTATCCATATCCTTAATGACATTATCGTATTTTTTAGCACTCAATAAATCATAGACTCTTCTTTTTTCTTCCGAAGACATTGTTACTCCAAAAAATCTCAAATAACCATCATTTGAGAGCGAAAATGCTTCATATCCCAATTCTATTAATATTTCGTTTATTTTTGAGATAAAAGTACTAGATTTACATATTTCCTTGGGAGAACGAGCTGATATACCAAAAATATTATAGAATTCACCAAAGATTTGATTATCACCAGCATTTTCAAGAGCCATATCCCATCCCCCAGATTCATCTTTAAGTGCAAGAAAGTAATATAAAATTCTAAAGAAGTATTGTAATTTCATAAAATCGCGCGTTTTTAAATATATATCATCTTTTGGTTTTTTGTTTATACTAGATAAACATTCCATTAACTTTCTACTTAAGTCATTAATGAATCTATAATAATCTTCTACGCGATATCTAAGATATACCCCAGAGTAAGGTGGAAATAATTGATACCCCTTTTGATCCAATAAATCGAAGATTTTAGAAGCCCAAAGGTTTTTCATTATTTCACCTATACCACGTTCTCTTAATGTGTTTAACCAATGTTCACTAATACTAATATCGTAAGGATAAACTCGGAGTAATCGAGAGAGTAATTCTATCCCCCTCTGAGGATCAGGTTTTACGATTTTTTCTTTCATTAGGCATTTGTGTTTATTGTTCTATTATTATTGAAAGAATAATTTATAGATTAATTAAACTTTTTTATTAAATTGGTATGTTTAATTCGTACCTTCCACCATTTTAATCCATAATTTTGAATTTCTTCTTAATTGAACTGTAAATAAAGCTAATGTAGGATTGAATATTTCTACAGCATTCACCGAGATAATTATCATCGCATTTTAATTCTTTATTTATTTCTTTATCTGATAAAACTAATTTCTTAAGATAAACACTGGAAATCTTTCCATCGTTATGAACTATTATATTTCTTCTGTAATAGTTTTCTCTTAATTGCTCCCAGTATTCAAATTCTTCTTTTAGATTAATATTAAATTTATCCTTTAACAATTGCACAATGGTATCAATATCTAAATATCCATACTGGTTCACTTCGTTCTGGATTATGTATTCATGTAAATCGTTAATATCAGAAAATTTTAATATCAATTCATAATTCAGTTGTTTCTTTTTACTTTTCATTAGTTCTGGTTTATATTTATATAATGTTTGAAAGAAGTCCTTATTGAAGGCTTCAAATAGAGAGAAAAGATAAATTAAACTCATTTTGGGAATATGTTCCTCTATTAAATCAAATTTTTCAAATAAGCTATGACCGAGCTTATCGTATTTGTCTGGTTTCCTTTCTTTTACGGGAATATAGTCTTTACCGCTCTCAATACTTTTTAATTGTGCAAGTTGAGTTTTCCAAAAATAATTGCTTGCCGCATTCATTTCTAGAACTAAAGTTGTATGATAATTGTAATAATATAATAATTTATCAATTTCAGAGTTTAAATCCATAAAATCACTATTTTGATTTTCATTTTTAATATAGCTTAATAAGATATAAGATTTTTTTATCTGTAATTCGTGATATGCTTGGATAAAATGAAGTATTTTTTCTTTATAAAAAGAGAGAGATAATTAATTATGGTAAATTTGTGTTAGGCTTGCCCCTTTCGTTTTATAAATCGCAATTATTTTTTAGGTTATGAGATACCCGGGAATCTTCTTTCTAAGATATCAATTAATTTCTGAGCATCTTCTGTTTTTTTCTTACTTAATTCAGCGTATATCGCACATAAGACTCTAAACTTAGTTTCATTCATAACCGAATATTTTAATGAGTTTTTACAACTCTCAAAAAAATCTCGTATTTTGATTTTGTAAGCTTTTTCTTTGACATATTCGTTTTTATCCTGTTCAGTCAAGAAACTCAAAAGATAATAATGCTGTTCTGGATTTAGATCAAATAACTCAAGTAGCTCCAAAATTCTTTCGGAATCATCACTCTTTCTACTATTGATGATCTTTTCTCTTAGTAAAGCAATAGCAACTGACTTTTTGATTTCTTTATTCTTATATTTCTGATACACTTCGTCCGGTGTTAAATGTGATAAATCAGGCATCTTAAATATATTATCTATAAATATTTATTTAAATATCAATTAAAATGATACTTTTTTTTTACTAATGTCTTTTTCCTTATTGATTATTTGTCGTAATAAATATAATGTTTGGATTATTTATTTTAGTTAAGCCTCTCTCGGTTTTTCGTAATTTAAAATAAAAAAGATTAAAAAATATTAATCAACTTTCTTAAATTATCTTGGATTCCGTAAATAGCTATAGATGCTAATAATTTACTAAAATTTTTGAAATTTCTAACTAGTCTGTTATCCTCTATAGTATCAGCAGTTAAATTACTGGGATCATCTCTGCTACGTTGAATCTCATCTTTATTAGTTGGAATTGTTTTTGTATCTGTTCTGATGGGATTCTCAGCAAAATAATTTGAATTGGGAGATTCATTATCATTCTTTTCTCTTCCTTCGTTATAACAGTATTGCATAGCACATGCGGTGAAATAAACTGACCAAGCTAACAAGGTTTCAACTTTATCATAAAATAAACGATGTACACTGTTTTCTCTACCATTGATTTCGATATCTTCCTTCCAATCCCAATAAACATCAGATGAATATGGTGTATTATTTAAATACAGCCCGCTATTCTCAGCTTCAAATTTATTATTACCTGTAAAAGGTATATGTTGATGATTTCCATCAGTTCTAAAAGCTGTATTAATTGTTTCGAGAGCCATGAAGGTTGCAGCAAGACTTGGTGGGGTCGGAATAATTGGACCAAGAATTGCTTTGTGTGTATTCCATGAGAAGAAAACTGTTTCAGGACCTCCATTAGATCCATATGATTTATCCCATTTTGTTAGACTTGCTAGTTGATTTTCAAACCATGTGTGATACATAGTTTCAAGATAAACATGTTTGTGTGTTGATGATTTTAAAACATGTGCAGGTACCATTAGGTCCGCAATATAATGAGTCATTGCACCTAACCAACCTGCTGCTGCTTCAGGTTGCATTGCTGAAACTCTATTTCCATCTTCGTCTATTTTAGTATTTCCAATACACTTGATGGCTTCTTCTCCAAGCAATGTAATTTTATTTATACAAGCTGGATCTTCAAGACCAAAAACATACAAGTTATTACCAATATTTTCTTCTTTAAAATGAAAAAGATCTGTTCCGCCTTGTCCAACCCATTTGCCACCCCATCTCTCTAAATCTTTAACTCTTGTATCTTCATTTTGTATGTAGATTTCTTGAATATCTGGATAGTCGGTCTTTTTCATATCTGGCATCTGTGTTGCAAAAAGAAAAGTGAAATAACCTCTAATTATTTCATGCCGATTTGAAGAAGTAAAATAATTAGCTTTCCATGCTGGCCATTTGTTTCTAGCAATATCTGAGTTTATTAACCAAATCCAATCACTAAAAAACAATGGATTCTTAATTACATCTCTTAATGTTCGCAATGCAGCGTCTGCTATCCAATCATGAGTTCCATAATGTGAACCATCATAGCCTTGTGCCCCTGGAACACTACTTTTTCCAAAAACATATTCAGTTGGATTTTTAGGATGTCTATATCTATCATCTGTCATTACTGTGCCAGGAAATCCCATACCCCAATAATTAGGACCATTATTACAAGCGATTGTATCCGAAATT
>JAUVXW010000011.1 GCA_030603385.1 Promethearchaeota archaeon
AATTTCCAGAAAAAGCCTGCAATAACAATCTATGCCACAAATTGTAAGAAAAAGAAGTTTTATCAAAGTGCCTCGTGAATGATCGTGCCGTACCTCAAAATAAGGAGCAAATCCCTTTACTTTCTCTTCAATACTAGAATACTCGAATTTGGAGATAGCGACCTTCCGTGTTAACTTGGATTTTGAGATTTGGAAACAATAATAATCCCCACTACTTTCATTGTATACTTTACGATACGTTGAGTCGTCTTTATTTTTCCCCATTTCATCCTCAATTGCATTAGACGCAAAGAAACCAACTCTATTACTGCAATAATAACATCTGGGTTTATTTCGTTTGAACATTTTTCTCTCCGTGCATGTTTATCAATTCTTTAATTATATTTATAAATATAAAAAGCGACTCCTACCAGCAGGACCTAATAACAAGGTCAAAATTAAATAGGGGGAGGATGGCGAAAATTGAGTGTACGCACGTACACTACCAAAAGACAAAAATCCAGGATATCTGGTAGGAGTCATGGTTAGGTTTTTATCTTCCTTATTCTAAAGATAAATATTTTTACATTTAAATCTATTTACCGTACATTGTTTTAAATATATAAAGAAAAAAAGATCTGGATTTTTCATCTGTTCGCATTCTTATTTAAAAAAATCAAAAATGGTGGCAAATTGTTAGTTTGAACTATTAAATCGGTTAATACAAATATTCATGTAATTAATTTAGAGCTTTACTTTTATTCTATATCTAAATTCCAATTAACAGACTCTCTTAATATTTTTAAAACCTCAAGTTTTTTACCAAAATCTGGATCCTCTTTTAACATTTTCTTTACAATTTTTTTTAGAATTTTTTTAGGATCTTCCAATGGATCTTCAATATTAAAGTGTTTCTTATATAAAAGGTTTTCAAATGTATTTCTTTTAATTCCAAGGCTTTCAAGTATTTCACGTTGTTCTAATCTGTGTCTTTTATCCTTATAATTTTTATACAATCTATTAATATATTTAATTGATTTTTCTACTATCTTTGTTGTTAATGCTCCTATTAATCCAGTGATTACACACATTAGTATAAATGAACCTGGTTCTATTGATTTTATTAACACTGGTGGAATATCTATTTCAAAAAGGTCTCCAGTAAGAATTTTTGCTAATTTTTGAAATCCTTCTATTATTTCTGTAAATTCAATCAAATTAGGAAGTTTTTCCCCATCAGTATATTCTAATCTTAGTGTGAAATTGTAATCACGTCTTTCTATATCTTTTATCTGATCCTTATAAAATCCTATAATACTTTGCGCAGATTCTCCCAAAAGAAATATTTGTGTAATTTTAATAGGATTATCAATGAGAATTAGTGTTTCTAGATACTCAAGGTTTTCTAATCCCTTAATATCTTTAATAAAATTCATACCTAAATTTAGATATTGCAATAAATTTAAAGTCTCAAAGCCTTCAATGGTGGTAATGCGATTATTCCATAAAGATAAATATTCTAAATTTTTTAGATTCTCAAGCCCTTCAATTTTCGTAATTTGATTCATAGTTAAATTTAGTGTTCTCAAGTTTGTAAGAGATTCAAGCCCTTCTATTTTGGTAATTTGATTCATAGCCAAAACTAAATGCGTTAAATTTTTTAATTTATTTAAACCAATTATTTCTGAAATGTTTTTTACATCTTCATTTATTATCTTTAATTTACCTTCTTCTACTAAAAACTTCTCTCCTTTATATATAACATGTGTCATTGATCCCGCTCCTCAAGTAATTTAATTAATATCTATTCAACCGTAATTTTTATATTTTGCGTAGATTAATGGATTAAATATCAATTATTTTATCAAATTCAAAATATAATGATACCACTCAGTTTTCGTTTTGAAACCTTTTTTTAGCCAAGTTCTTAGAAGAAATAATATGAAGAACGGGAAATTTTCCTTAATAAAATGACTTAAAATTTGTTCCATTGTAGAGTGAGGATATAGATATTCCTCCTTTATATTGATAGGTTTTATGTTTTCGGGGTGAGCGATGTTGTTTCTATAGGTGAAACTAAGATTAATGAAATATTCAAGATCTGCTTTAGTTTTAAATTCTTTGAGTGAAGCCGCTAGCGGATATTTATTTTGGAAAATATATTGCCAATATTCCTTTTGATCCTGATATATTTCTAAAAATACTTTTGTGCATGGCACCCTTTTATTATGCTTAGTTACATCGTTCGTTATAGTAAATTTTATCTTATGGGTATTTAATGATTTATAGACATCGCGCTGATACAATAATCCTTCAAAAGTAGATATTAGAAGAAAATTTTGTATTAGATCATAAGGGATATTAATGAAGGTTCTTAATACTTCTAAGGCATATCTAAAAATATCATTCTCTTGTAGAGATGTAGCACTGTGATAGAAATTATTATAGAAATCAGTTGATAGGAAACAGCTCTTTTCACCTTTGAATAGTTTCATCGAAGTGAAGAATTATGGGAATAAAACAATCTCGAAAGATGATGTTGAGAGGGTAATTGTGTATAAAAAGCAGAGTGAGATCGTTATTGCTAAAGATAGCTTAGAAGTAAATAAGTCGTTGAAAATTGAAAGCTAAAAATATTTTAATTTGAAGAATAATTTCATATTCGATGAGAACAGAAAGTGTAAAGAGCAAATCTTAATAAGGGTATTGGACTATTTTAATGTGAATAACGTAAGGTGAATCCATTATTCCCTGTTTTTTCGAAAAGGTAAGAATTAAACAATTAATGCGAACACTTAAAGATATCTCTCAAGAACAGATCTATCAAGAGCTCCTTAAAGAAAATAGTGATGATGAGCTTCATGAAATGGAAGAAAATGAGCTGTTGCTCTTAATTCTTGAAGTCTTAAAGCGAATCAAAAAAAAGATGAGAAAGGAAGTAAAACTTATCTATATTTAATCTGTGAGAATGTTATGCACCAATATAAAATTAATGAATATTTAGAACTAAGGCTGGAAGGGAACACTACAAATATTTATGTAAGGGGCAAGTTGTTTAGACAATGTAAATATTTACTTCTTAATATCTCTGAAGATAAAATTGAAGAGTATAAGGAAATCGAATCTATAGATGAGGCAGGAAAAACCTTAGACCATTTCTTAAGTTCAATTAAGAATCCCTAAAGCTTCACACATCTTTTTAGCAGCATCATTTTCTGCTGACTTTTTGCTTTTTCCATTACCTATTATTGTATTTTGGACATTTTTAAAGATTTCTTGAAAAGAATTTGCATTATTACCTGGTTTAATAATTAATTTTATAATATAACTAGGTGCATGATTTGGGCCACTTTTATTTATCATAATAATGACAAAAAAGTTTAAAAATCCTATGTTGAAATATAATTATATGGAGCAAAATAAAGACGATATCGTTATTATGTTCATTTCTGATCTTCATTTTAATCATAAACAAGATAATGACCCAAACGATTTTTATTTTTGTCAGCGCAAGATATGTTTAGACAACCTTTTAGATTTTTTAACAAAGATTAAACTTGATTGGAAACCAGATATTCTTTCTGTTGTGGGAGATCTTGCATATTATGGAATAAAAAAAGATTATGATTATGCACTTACATGGCTTAAAAAAATACAGAAAATTCTAGGAATAACTTCACAAAATCTTTTATTATGTACAGGAAATCATGATAGGGATCGTAATAAATGTAAAGATATAAAATATTGTAAGGATAGGAATGAAGCGAATAGCCTTATATCGTTAAATTATATTTCCAATTTATTCTGTGGATTTGGAGATTTTATCAATTTTAAAAAAAATGAATTAAAAATAGTCCCAAACAAATTTGGATCAAGATCTGGTTCTTTCTATGAAAATTATTTATTTGGGTCAAAAACAATTGAAGACATAAACTTTGTTGAATTAAATTCGTCATGGTTTAGCAAATCAAATGAAGATTTTGGTAAATTATATCTGGGGAAAAAATTATTACACACATTAAATGCTCATAATCAAATTCAAAATAGAAATAATTCAAATCAATTAAGTGTAGTGATTTTCCACCATCCTCCACATTGGTTCGGAGATTATAATGAATTTTATAATGATTTTGAATATATCAACGAAAAATGTCAGGTAGTCGTAACTGGACATGAGCATAAAGCTAGTTCTTTGATTAACTGTCAAACAAAAACATTACAAATACGATTAGGATCAACATACTCTAATTACATGAGTAAGAACTCTTTTTATTTATTAAGAATATCAAAAGATATTAATTTTTTAGAATTACAGCAAGTAAAATGGGATCCATATAGTGAAAAATGGGAAATAAATTATCAAAATGAATACTGTGGTTATTATCGATCCCCCAATCCTGAGAATTATACAACAGCTCAAATAGAAAAATTGATAAAAAAAGAACTTTCATTAGAAGAAAATAAACACGCTAATGAATTTTTAAAGAGAGTCTTACCTCAGTTAAAAAATATTGGACCTATTCCTTTAGAAGTGATAAAATCATCAATTTTTCCAACAGTTACAAAAGAAAAAGGAATAAATGAATTCATACCAGATCAAGATTACATATTCCGTTATGTTCATTTAGGATTTATTAATGATAAAAAACCAGAACAAATTATGCCTCGTTTCTTTTCCTTTTTAAATGGCTCTATGTCAATTGCATGGTCGAAATATATATCTGCAGAGGAGTTATTTGAGCAATTAAAAGAAAAGAAAAATGAGTATGGTATTCTTAGAATGAAAGTTAGTCAATTAAGAGAAATAAAGGAATTAGAAGTATCCCATACTCCAACACCAGAAAACAAATCTCATGCTTTAATCACGATCAAGTCTCATGAACCAAAGAGCACTCAAATTCTTATTAGAGTTAACCTCGCAAAAATTGCAGAATGGGCTATAAAACCAGTAGTAAAAAAACCAATTCAGATCGTTATTACCTGTATTGGTTGTGATGAAAAGGAATTACTTGAAAAAATTATTAGTATAATAAATTCTAGTCAAAAATCGTTTGAATACACGATTTTCTCATCGCTAAAAAGTGAAAATTATCGAAATAGAAAGGAATATTTTACAACTAATGAAATCTTTAATTTACTAAGAGATTTACGGAAACAGCTTTCTGGAAATAAGTCCAATATTATTGGTCTATGCAAATTAAGACTAAATGGAGAGACATATTCTAATCTATTTAGCTCTCTTGAAGAAAAGGAAGGGCGTTTTACGGGTCTTGGTGTAATAACTCTTTATCAGTTAACTAAACTTTTGGATAAAATTCCTATAGAGGTCTACTTGTTATACCGATTTATTGATTATGGATTTCGATTAATAATTGGCCATGCCATGGGACATACTGAACCAGAGCATCGATTTTGTTTTTATGATCTAAAAACTACCAAAAAAGACATAAATGTTATCTTAAAGAATGGTATTTTGTGTGAAAAATGTACAGGAAAGCTTAAAAGTAAATTTCGTTCAGATCAATTAGCTGAATTTTATAATCTTCTTGAAAAAATTGTTTTAATTGCAAAATCTTCTAATCCAAAAGCAAATTTTTTAGATTTATACAACAATTGTATCTCAAAATCAGAATTTAAGCAAATCGCTTGGTCAAATACCATATGAGAATAAAACAAAACTCTGGGCACCTTGCAAAAAAGGTAAGAAAGAAAGAGCAGAGTAATTTTCATTACTCCCAGAGGGGCGATAAGGTAATCCACAAAAATGAGGTTATGAGAAAAATAGTGATCGTCTTTACATTCGATATTAACTATTTAAATACCACATAAAATTCTTCTTTTAAATGCAGTCAAGTTATTAGGGGATTGTGACTTCAGAAGCAAAAGACGTCTATGAGCCGGATCAAAAATATAAGAAATCTTTACCCTTAGTCAAAACACAAAAATCTGAATATAACGGACAAAAATGTAGTCATTGTGGTAAGCGGATAAAGGTTACCGATCGTTTCTGTGGATTAAGCTACGAAAGAACCGATCATATTACTCATCAAAGGTTATATTATTACCAACAGGCAATGTATTCTATTTATAAGTTTGTAAAGACAACTTATGATTTAATCCCCCAAACTTCTAAAGGTGGAGCACTTTTTAAGAAAGATTATTTCCTTGATTTTGCTTCACCATCGATAGAAAGCATGACTTTGATTCAATCTTTTGAAAAAGCTGGAAGACCACCATTACCTACTGAATATATCGCAAATGGTTATGATTACAATTATTGGTCAACAAAAATCAATTATGCTTTCCAAAAGGTATTTCATTTATGTAAATTTAGGGGATTTGATCCATTTTTCAGACCACTCCAAGATGGAGAAACACTTGACAGACATCATTTCAGAGTCTTTCCATTTAGGAAAATGTCTTCTCATGTCCGAGACTTTGTTATGACAACACAAAGCTATCATAAAGCAGATTTTGAACAACTTTATAAGGAGATGGGATGGCTTCAAGCAGAAGCTTATGTCGAAGCTCTTATAGGAACTATTGAAGAACTTGACGGTTTAAGAGAGCATGGTAAAATCAAACAAATCACCGAACAGGATTTAATCAATGCCCTGAAACATAATTTCGGTGCTGAATGGAGAGATCCATATAATAGAATACTAGAAAAGAATGATGGCGATTTAGAGGAAGCTATTAAGGTTTTTAATGAGAGGGGAAAAGAAATTCAAAATAATGGGTATTCGGGATTTCTAGAAGTTGATTTTAATTCAGCTTATACAAAACAGCTCAGTTTAGTAAATAAAATTCAATTAGCAAAGGTATTAGGAGTTATAGCTAGTAAAGAAGATTTTCTTATTTTTGATGAAATGTTTCCAGGAATGCTACCACTACCAAGGAACTTCGCAAGAATAACTAATTTCATATAAACATGGATATTATAAAATTAAAACACACGTAAAATATATATTTGGAATTTTTTTCTTTTATTATAATATATACATCTTGTAAGGTTTATATTTTTTTGAAGACAAAGAGATTAATACAAATAAAAGATCCATTATTAAGAAAAATACGCTTAGGGCTTCGCCAGATTCTTTTAAATGAATCTAAAAAGAGATTAAATCTCTTACATGATAAAAGAAGAGATCTACAAGATAGTCAAGAATTAAATCAGTTAAGTTATGATGAATATATACACTTAGTTAATCCAATTGTTGAAAAAGTAAATAAAATTCGAATAGAATTATCATCTTCAATAGTTGTGTGTGCAATTTGTCGAGATATCGAAGGGGACCGTGTTTTTAGTCCTAAAGATAAAATCTGGTATTGTCCTAAATGCTATGCAATTCTCGAGAAATCTTATAAGAAGGAGATTGAAGCTCTCGGGAAAATCAATTAATCTTTAATTTACTTTTATTTTCAAACCACAAATTTTAATTAAGTGTGCTGTTTTATGTACTTAAACATAATAATTATAAGTGAATATTTTATGGCTCAGCAAATTATGGTTCCTGGAGCGTGTGGTGTAGCTATCAAATGTAAGGATGGTGTTGTTCTTGGAAATGACCGACGGGCAACTTGGGGATATACAGTTACAAACAAATCAACAAAAAAAGTGTTTAAAATAACTGAATATATTGGAATGGCCGCTTATGGATTAATTGGGGATTTTCAAATTCTTGTAAAAATCCTCCGAGCGCAAGCAAACCTGTACATATTAGACGCAGGTGAACGAATTTCTACTAAAAGTATGGGAAAAATGGCATCTAACTATTTATATTCAAGGAAAATGATGCCATTGTATACCAATTTGGTTGTTGCGGGTATGGATATAGGTGGTCCTGAATTATATACACTAGACGCAATTGGCTCATTAATGCCAGATGATTATGCTGCTGTCGGGACAGGTATGCTGTTGTCTTTTGGAATTCTTGAGGCGGAGTATAAGCCCACCATAAACGTTACTGCTGGCGAAAAATTAGTAGAAAAAGCAATAAGGAATTCGATTTCACGGGATGTAATGTCTGGTAATGGTATTGATATTTTGACAATAACGAAGGATGGAGCAAAAGAGAAGTATTTAGAGGTTAAAGAATTAGGTGAATGACTTTCACAGCTCTTTTTCTTAAAATTTAATAACTTACCTAATAATCATTAATAATTTATTGTATGATTTCTTCCTTTTATTATGTATTAGAATCCATATCGCGGGTAAATAATTATGAATTTAACCAATAACACTTTCAATGATACTAAAGAAGTAAGTACCTTTACTAAGGAAGAAATTCTCGAGATTAAAGGTACGTTAACAAAACTTAAATCAAAAAATGCTGAGGATTCAGAAATTACTGAATTTATTGAATCGAAGTTAAATTTATCATCTCCTATTTTGAATTCATATTCTAAGTATTTAGAAGAAATAACCGCTTTCTTAAATGTGTATATAATCAGTTCTGAGGTAGAACTCAATTATAAATATTATTATCATTTAAAATCCGGGATTCTAACAGAATTAAATCAAATAATAAACAATTTCCAAGATTTAAATTCAAATTGTTCTAACATAAAACGTTTAATTAAAAATGGTAACGTAATCTTAAACAATTTGCTATCAAATATTCTTGACCTACTTCGCCAAAGTAATGATATTGCGTCTAAGATTATAACTTCATTAAAAGAAACTCAGAATCTTTATGATGATCAACTTTATTTATGGATTGAAATAAACAAAATTAAAAATTTAAACTTTAAATTAAATGAAATTCCAGAAGCTTTGGAAAATTGGAATGAGATTAAAGAGTTATATATCTTTATTAAAAGCTTAAATGAAGTATTTATTAAAAAAAGAAAAAGGGATAAGCAAGAATTTCTATTAACATTTCATTTTGATGAGCTTTATCAATTTTTTTTATCAAAAGAAGAAAAAAAGGTCAATTTCTATTCTGATTTAACTTATCTTTTAAGTTTTAATAAGATCATTGAAGAATATCAAGGGGATGAGTTTATAAACATTCTTGAAAGGAAAGAAATTATACAAAATCTCAAACTTTTCATAAAACCCCTTCTTAAGGAGTTAATATTAGAAAAATTTCAAGATATTATTGTGGAAATTGAAGATTTCAATTTAAAAGATAAACATGTAGATATCGAACTCAAAACTTTGAAGGATCAGAAAATTGGGGTCTTTGTTCCTAAATTAGTAGATTACTATATTCTAGGATTGGAAAAGAAATTCCAAGAAAAGATACACGATGATACTAAAACCGAAGAATTCGAGAAGATAGCAGACTTTTATTACACAAAAATAGATGATTTTTATTCAAAAATTCAGGAAATCGAAGATTGGGTTTTAACCTTAGAAAATTTTCTTATTCCATACGATAGTATAACAGAATCATATAGGAAGATTTTTACAAATGTATCTTCTGAAATATATCGTAGAAAAAATGAATATTTATCTTTCATCAAAACTGTCAAAGATGAAGATGTTAGAGTAAATATTAGAAAATTTATCAAGGAAAAAATATCAGAACTTAATGAACTAATCAGAACATATGAAGATGAAACATCATTAATAATTAAAGAAGAATTTCCTCAACTAAAACAAATTAGGGAGATTCTAAGCCGATATACCGCAAAAATTCAGAAAATAAAAGACGAGGTATATAAAATACTTGATTCTAAAAAGACTCAAGACATTGATATTTACCAATTAATAAAATTTTGGGAAGAAAATTTTAATCGTAAAAGACAGCAATTAACTTTTCTTATATCTCTTTTGATAAACAAATTATTTAAAAGTTTTAAGGAATTGCTTGATAAAGAAGGATTTTTATTTGCAACTATTACTGAAATTTCTGAACAGACTGAAAATTTTGAGAAACTACCACTAAATTTTGCGTTATCAGCATTCCTTGCAGAAAAATTGACTGAGGATGAGTTAAGAGAAAGAATAGCTGAAATAGGTTCAAAGATCAATCATTTAAATAGCTCTCTTGGACTTTATCAAATAGAATTATCAAAATTAGAAAAGATTTTGACGAATCGAGTAAAATTAAGCAAAGGAATTTCAGATTCAGAAGTACAATGCACGGTTTGTCACAAATATATTAATTTTGCTAAGGGTCAAGTTATTACTTGTCCTTTCTGTGGTAGTACATATCATTATCTTTGTGTTGCATTTTGGCTTTCAAAATATAATTCGTGTCCAATGTGTCAAAATAACTTTCTTGAGCCTCATTCACACTTATTTGAAGGTCAAGAAGATCAAGAATTAGAAAAATATTAAGTTATTTTTCTTGGTATTCAATTTTTATAAAATTTGATACTTCATTTCCCCTGACAGAAAAACCAGAGTCAAGATAAAGTGTTAAAGCATGTAATGGTACATTATTACTTGTATGACAATGAATATATCTTAAAGGCCAATGGTTTATTTTGGATGTGTCAATATTCAATATGTCAATATCCTTGCCGTAGATTTTTTTTTGGCATACTGGACAAATAGTTAATAGTTTTCGTATAAGAAATTTACGAAATTCATTATTTGTTAGATTTTCTTCCATGGAGATCAGAAAAATAAGTCTTATTTAAATTACGATCCTAATTTCTGAGAATTAATCATTAAAAAGCTCTAAAATATATGAATAATATTTGGATCATACACTAGGTGGAAACAGAATTATATTAAAAGACAAATACAATCCGAAGATTATCATAAAGCCTGCGCAACTAATTAGAACATATTTATAGATTTTAGGATTTAACGCTTTCCCTCCAAGATACACAAATGTAGATATTGGTAAGTACCACACAATATCTCCTAACTCATGTCCTATAAAAAAAAGTAAGAGTGCAATTGGAGTCGCGAATGTAATGTTAAAATTAACCAAAAATCCTAATCCAACTACAGCCCACCAAAATGTCCAATATGGGTTGCTTAGGCTAACAATAATGCCACCTATAAAACTATTTCCTTTATACCCTTTTAGGTTATTATCTTTAAGATTGAAATCCACACTAGGATCTGACTTGATAGTATTTCTAATAACTAAAAATCCAAAAATGAGCAGAAATATTCCTCCTATAATTCCGATTAATGTTAAGAATATTATGTTCTGAAATAATAATGATGCACCAGCAAGGAGAACAAGGATCAAAATTAATTCAATTAGAGCATGCCCTAGTATTATGAAAATTCCTGCAAGGTAACCCCTTTTTTGTTGTAAAGATTTATATATTGTAAAGGTCAACAACGGTCCGGGTGTTAATGCACCTGTTAAGGCAACTAAAAAAGAGTAAAGAAGGATATTCAACATAATTTTCTTATAATGAATGGAATTTCAAAATCATCCGATCAATCTAGTTACTACAGCTAATACAACTACAACTATAATAAGAATCGGAATAGTTAACAGCAAAAACCAAAAATAAGCTTTAAAAAATCCCTTTCTAAATGCTTTAACACCATCATTCCAATCTTGCTTTGTTTTTTCCTGCCAATTATTAAAATCTTGACTAACCTTATTCTTATAAGCGTCCCATTGTTCTTTTGATTCTATTTTCTTTTTTTCCATATCAGCGTTCCATTCTTTAACTTTATTATCCCAATCTTGTTTGGCATCTTTAAAAAATTTGGTGGCCTTTTCTTTATTTTCTTCCCACAATTCTTTGTTTTTCTTCGATTGTTCCTCTAATGATTTTTGAAATTTCTCAAATCCTCCTTTAAACCCGTCAATTAGGTTATTCCATCCTTTTCTAAAAGGTTTCTCATCTGTTTCTTTTTGTTCAGGTTCTCTAAAATTATTTTCATCACTCATATTTCTTCTTTAATATTTTTTCATATTTAAATTCTGTAAATTAATTTCATATATATTCCTTATTTATTTATAGATAAGGTTTTAAATAAAATTTAAAGAAGGAATAAAAGTATCATGAAATTTAATTATATTCAAAAAACCCCATTATATGATTCCTTTTCAGAAATAGGAAAAAGAATATTTTTACCAGAAGGAATTTTTCATTGGTCAGGAAGAGCAAAAAAGGAAGCAGAATTAATAGGAACAATAGGAACTGCTTATGGATTTGAAAAAGATTTTATTGAAGGAGGTAGTTCTGATTGGTTACCATGTTATCTTAATGAGATCGCAGAATATACCAGCTTAAATGTTAAGCAAATTGTCCCTTATGCTTCTATAGGAGGATTAATTGAAATAAGAGAAATTTGGAAAGACTGGATTATAAGAAAGGCAAACTACGATAAAGAAAAGGAAAATGATTCATTATTAAGATTGGAAAAGTATATTACAACACCAGTAATTACAGCAGGTGTCACTAATGGAATTTATCATAGTTGTTCCTTATTTTTAAATTCTGGAGAAATTATTATTGCTCCTAATAAGAGATGGGGCAATTATGATAACATAATTGAGAAATTTATTGGTGCTAAGATTAAGTCTTTTGAATTTTTTAAAGATCAGAATATTAATCTTGAAAGTTTGGAGTCCGCTATTAATGAAGTTGCGAAAATTCAAGAAAAAATTATTATGATTTTGAATTTTCCAAATAATCCGACGGGATATGTCCCCCTTAAAAAAGAAGTCAATGAAATCGTATCACTTTTACGAGAACAGCAAAAGACCCAAGAAAAACCAATACTTGTGATAGTAGATGATGCCTATGAACCCTATGTTTATTCGGATGAAGTATCGAATAGATCTATTTTCTATGACTTACATCAATTAGATGAGAATGTTATTCCTATAAAGCTTGATGGAATTACCAAAGAACTCTTAATGTATGGAGGAAGGATTGGCTTTATGACTTTTGGATTAAAATCAAGTTGGGTAAAAAAAGATGAGGAACTAGAAAGCCTTAAAAGCGAAATTCATAATAAATTAGAAGGTTTTAATCGGGCAACAATATCCAATTGTAACCACTTCTATCAAAGTATTACTCAAAAATTATTTAAAGAAAAAGGTATTGAGCAATTTCTCTCATCAAGGAAGAAAGTGAAGGATTTACTTAAAAAACGGTATGAGAAAATTAATTCCGAACTAATTAAAATCAACAATCCTGACATTTCGATTGATCCAAATTCGGGAGGATTTTTCCTATTTTTAAATTTGAATCCTAATAAAATAAGGGCAAATGAATTTGGAGATCATTTATTACGAAAATTTAAAGTAGGGATAATTCCTATCGAAAAACCAGAAGAAAAAATAAATGGGATTCGAATTGCATATTGTTCAATCGATCTTAATGATATACCTGAATTGGTAAGAAGAATTAATCTTGCTCTAGATGATTTTTAGTTTACGAGGAGTATTTTTTCACACAAATTTTTATAAGCCTAGTTTTATAATACATTTAAAGTAAAAATTTAAAAAAAATTAAAAGTGAAAATTTTATATGAAACTTTACCTAGTCGATCAAGGTGAATTAAAAGAAATTTCCAAGTTAATCTTTTCGAGCGGGGACGTTTACTTACTTGATGCAGAAAAAACCATCTTCGTTTGGATTGGGAATAAGTGCTCGGTGGATGAAAAAACTGCTGGAGCTGCTCAAGCAAGAACATTAGACCAACAACGTGGTGGAGCTGCAAAAATAATTACGGTAGATCAAGGTTTTGAGTCAAAAGATTTCCTTGGATTAATTGCTCCTATGGGAGCTATGAAAATTGTAGAAAAAAATTATGCCAAAACATTGCTTAAAGACGTAACTACAGGTGATTTTGCGCAATTCCACGAGTGGAAGAACATCCTTTATCGAGTTTCATCTGAAGAATTCGAAGATATAAATACTATGAAAATGATTCAAGTACCCTTTTCTAAAAGTTCACTTGAATCAGAAGATTGCTTTGTTGCGGATTTAGGAAATAAAGTGTATATCTGGCAAGGAAAAGCATGTACTACTACTGAAAAAGTCAGAGCAGGTCAATGGGCGCGTTCTATAGACGCTGATAGGGCGGGATTACAGCAAGAAACAATCTTTGAAGAAGGTGATGACGTAGACTTTCTTGCTGCTATTGATAAAGGAGAAGACTATAAAGAATCTGATGCCATACAATTAAAAGCTGAATCTGTGTTAGAAGGAGAAGATGAAGATGATAAAATTGCCGCAGCAATCCAACCGGAATTTAAATCAGAAGTCAGAGAAGTAACTCCAGAAGAAGTGAAAGCGGATATCTCAGAAGTAAGGGCCTCTGCTGCTGCTCCAGGAATTCCTGGAAGGACAGACACTTCAATTTTAACTATCGAGAAAAAAGACGGGCGTAGAAGATGTCCTGAGTGTGAAACAGAGGACCCCCATATGATTCATGAGAGTGTTGATAAGTCAAATGTAATTCTCGACTACCCACGAGTTTATGGAAAGAAGTACTTATGTGGAAATTGCGGAGTGCAATGGAGAGAGAAGTAGCCCCCAAATTTAAATTATGTTTATTTTATTAATCCTTTTTTTTTAAAACGAGCTGAGTTAATTGATCTTATAAAAATCATAGTATATAATAATCGGGATAAACAAATTGGGTAATTGCTATTATTCCAATAATCGAGGTTTCGCATTAAAAATAATTTATGGGAAAAAATACCTTTGCGGTATTATCTTCTTTTATTAATTTAATATAAAGGATAAGAATTAAATACCTTTTATTTATGATTTTTGCATATCTCTACGCATTAACTTAATTTTTTTCTTTAGATCTATTATTTCATTATCTCTACTTTCAAGTTCAGACTCGAGTTTGAGTTTCTCGTCTTTAATATCCTGAATATCACCTAAAATCTTTTCTTCAATTTTATTATATTCATTGAGTTCAGAATCTATTTTATCATATTTTTCTTTTAAAGCTATTACTTCATCGTTTTTTCCATCCAAAACATTCCTCAAACTTCCTAATTCTATTTCGAATCTTCCAGTAAGATTCCCTGACGTTCTATGGGCTTCTTCCAATTTCTCTTCAAGTCGATTTATTAATTCCGAATTTGTGATATTCTTTTGCTTTAATTCTTCCATTTCTACAACTATTTCTTTATTTCGCGCTGTTTTTTTCTCAAGATCTTTTTTCACTAAATTAAACGTCTCAAGTTGTTGTTGGATTTCTTGCATTTGTTGATTAGCTGTCTTTAACGAATTTTCAAGGGTAAAAATAGTTTTCTCTTTTTCAGTTATAATTTCATCCTTTTTCTCTAGAAGTACTTCGACTTTTTGAAACTTCGACTTTTGAATTGTATCACTTTCAAGATATTTAAGCTGTTCTTCTAACTCTTTAATTTGAACATCTTTGTTACTAATCAAATCAGTCTGACCTGATTGGAATTCCTCAATTTGAGATGTTAATTCTTTTATTTTTTGAACCTGATCATCTATAATTTTCTGTAATTTGTTAGATTCTTCATCATGAAGAGTATTAAATTGTTCTATTTCATCATTTTTACTCTCAATTGTTTCATACAGTTTTTGTATTGTTTGATCTTGATCTGATTTGTCTTCTGATTGTTTTGATAAGTTTTGAATATTGGATTCAAGATTATGTATCATTTCAATTTTTTCATTAATAAGATTATTCTTGTCACTAATTTCCCCGATTAATCTCTTGTTTTCTTCTTTAAAGAAATTAAGCTGCTCTACAATATCTTCTTCTGTTTTCGGAACTTCCTCTTCTTCCTCTTTCTCTTCAACCCATCCGAGTTGGCCCAAAGCTTCAGTGATCGATCTATCTTCTTCTTCGTGTTCTTCTTGTTCATCTGACATATGAATTAAAACACCTTTCGATCTATTAAATTTTTTTATTCCATATAATAAAAAAATCAAAATGTTTTAAACATTAAAGACAAATTTACGATCTAAAAAGAATTTCGTTAAATACCCAATGGATAAAGCAATTACAAAGCTTACTTCTAAGGGCGCATTAAGAAAATTAGTCAATAAAAATTGAATTCCAATGTTTTCAATAGTTGTAAGAATAGCAAACCCGAAATATTTCATGAATTCTATTGAGGTTTCTCTCAGTTCTGTTCCACCTCCTTTAAAAACTATAAATTTGTCTAAGAAAAATTTAATAATATAAGTCACACCGACAGCTACAATAGACCCAATTAATTCAGGCATATTAAATGGGTCAATCGAACAATAAAATGTTTGAAAAAAATCATTTCCTCCAAAGATATCACATATGGAAGGTGCAATTATTAATTGATTTAATTTCTGGATTAGATAATTTAACCCGATCATTAATGCAGCAAAAATGAAATACAGTGTCATTTGCCTTTTAATATCATTTTCTTCTGTCAATTTTTAACACATCCTAAGATTTATTAATCATTTCACCACATTGATGGTAGAATTTCATCAGGAATCATTTATATATAGGCGAGCTTTATCTCCCTATAATTATTTTTGAATACGTTCCTTCCATGAATCTGTTCTTTCAGGAGAGCTTTCTTTTTCCTTATTTGAAGGTACCGCATCTGAAACTTGAAATGAAATTCCAGAAGTTTGTTGTGTTGGAGAAACTAACTGCATAATTTCTCTAAAATGACTTTGGGTGGAAATATCTTTTCCTGTAATTCTTTTATAAAGCTTTTTTATCCCAAAAATAATTAGTGAGAAACTGATAGAAAACGTAAAATAAATTGCAACCCATCCATTACCAAAAAATAACAATGGAAAAGGCAATAAACCGCTATCATAATCACTATAAATAAATCCAAGAACAGCGAAGATCCCTATAAAAATAAAACATCTTAAACATAATGGAACAAATTGTTTTAGCATAATCTGTTTTGTATATTGCATTGTTTCACGTTGTACCTGTGCCATCATTCGTATGTCACCAATAGCTTGAGCATTTCTTATCCGTTCTTGAAGGTTTGAAGCCCGTTCCTTAAATTCTGTTATTTTTTCTTTTGATAAACCTAATACTTTGTTTAAAATCATACCTAAGATTAGCACGCCAATGGTTATTAGCATGATTTGAAGAATTATTACCGCATTTGACATAAAACTATCACTATATTAGGAAAAACACGCTTTCAATTAAATTTTTTGAAATTAGTTTTTTATTTAATTTATGATTCAGGTCTTTACAAAGAATAAACCAGTATAATTATTATTACACTTATTTATCTCAAATTACCATCTAAAAACCCTTTTATGTATTTAGAATAAACTGTTTTCCAACGAGTTGGAATCGATGATGCTATAGCACATCCTAACCGGCAATTTTCACAGAAATTATAACTGTCATGTTTCTTCATAATAGCCTTAACTTCTTTCGAATAATAGATATTATGTAATGAATGTTTCAATGCATTAAAACTGGATATTGGATGGATTTTGCATGGATAGTGAACATATCCATCATGACTAATAAAGATATAAGCTTCAGCGACATGACAACGTAATGTTTTTTGATGATATAATGGATAACCCCCGAATCCTCCATTTTCAACCACTTCAATGGAAATAGGATCTGTTAAAATATTTTTATATCGTCTTCTTAATGATCGCATTAAATTTGCCCAAATAGAAATATCTGGTATTAAATCGGATATATTGTTGATTTGGTAAGTATTTTCAGGATAATCCCTTATAATATCCTCACAAGGGTATATTTCAATAGAACAATTTAAATTTTCAGCCAATTCACACATATTTTCTAAATACTTTAAATTGTCTTTCATTACTACTGTACTAATTATCGGTTTTATATCATTTTTATTCGCTAATTTAATGGACTCTAATACTTTATCAAATACTTTGATTCCACGCATTTTATCATGTAATTCAGCCTTAGGGTAATCAAGAGATAGTAGAATATAATCCAAACCTTCTAAATTATGGTCTTTAAACAATTTTGGTAATAAATACCCATTAGTAGCTATACCATTCATAAAACCATGAACTACTCCTGTATGATATATAAGATCTGGAAGATCTTTTCTTAGGGTAGGTTCACCTCCTGTAAAAGACAAGGCTAGTACACCTAAATCATCAATTTGGTCAATTAAATGCATTATTTGCTTAGTGCTCATATCTTCACCTATAATTGATGTTGGCAAAGAATGTATTGAACAAAAGGGACATTTCCCATTGCATCGTAGTGTTAGTTCTATTTGGGCGGAGTATGGGACCTTTATATTTGTAAAGTTATTTAGAATAAAGTTCTTTATGTACTGAACCCACTTCTTGACTCTCCAATGAGGAATTTATAAGTACACCATTATCTCTTATCTAAGTTTCTATTAAAGAAGTTAAGTATATTCAAGATAAAAACCTAACTGAAATGACATATAAAGAATATAAAAAATCGAAATTATAGTGTATTGCGGTTCAAAAAGGTGAAAAGTGTCAATTTTGGTTCCCTAATACGAGATAATTGATACAAGGTGTATATATAGAGCTATATAAGGAAAAAGATTGACTTGTTTATCTTTAAGTAAGCTTAAATTTAAAGATGAATTAATGGGGTATAATATTTGACAAAATTCAGGTAGAGTTAAATGAAAACCAAAGGAAGCTACTTATTGATATTTATCCTAGGTTTATCTCTTGCTTTATTATTGCTTTATTATTACATGAAAGTAATTTTAATTATAACGTGAAAAAGAATATTTCCGATAAAAAAATTGATCCTGTCTTATCCAGTCCAAGTTCTCTTAAAGTTGAATGGTATCGCACATGGGGGGTATCGAAGGTTTACTTTAGCAATTTCTGCAAACACAACCTGAAACAGAGAAAATATTAAATACTCAGTAAATTTGAACTTGCGTTTAGCAAAATCTCACAGTCGCAATGACCACCGTAATAACTGCATAAATGAAACAATTTATCTTGAGTTTCCTTATTTATTCCCATTTTGTCTAAAATTCTTTTAGAAGCCATATAGCCGTTGCATCTTGATCCGGAGCGCGATAAATTAATACCCTCTTCTCCCGCTAATCTATTTAAGAACTCTTTTATTTCTTCTATGCTCATCTGGAGCTTAATTCTCAACTTTCTATAATAAACACGTTCTGAATTACATTCAACACAATCCCATTGCTTGAATTTAGGGATATATATCATATCCTTATCAGAACTACCGCAAAGACTACAAGAACAGATAGATAGCTCTAGCATTAAGTCCAAACTTGAAATTTCCTTCTGTATCTTTATTGCTCTATTATTACTATTTTTGGACCACTCTTCCCGAAGAGAGCTCCTAATATCTTCTTTCCATAATTTTAATAGAGTTCTTAACTCACTTCTAACTTTTCTTAGACGTTGACTCTTAATTATGATTGCTCTTTCCTTTTTCATCAAATATAACTATTACTAATATTAAGCAATTAAAATAAAAAAGACTATTTAGATATATATGTTTATGGTATCCAAACGCCCCAAGTCTCTCTAATAAAATCGACATCTTCTAAATGGACGTATAAATGAAGCAATTTTCTCGCATGAGGGTGATTCACCATAAACAAATATGTATCCATTTGAGTCTTACCTTTAGATATCCACAGCGGACCGTATGTAGGATAAAGTTGGTTTATAAACTCTTCAAAGTCCTGATTAAGATCAGCTAGCTTCTGAATTCGCTTATTGAATTCTTCTAACCTAGCATTAAAGGAATTGGTAGAACTTACACCAGTAGTACTCCCTTGCTTCCACCACTCAATCACCGTTCTACCATCGGTTAGCCTATACTGAGAACCTCCACCTAAGATTATGAATACATCATTAATATCTTGTTCAGTAATTAAATGTCTTGGATCGGTACCTCTTCTATATTTATCAATACCTCTTTCAACTAGCATTTCTAATCCTTGTAATAATATCTCTGTGTCTTGAAGTGAGACTTGACGAGAACCATAAACACCATGATATTGAGTCTTTGTGATTAATAAATCCCTTATGTGTATTGACCACCCTCTACTTGGGTCTTTATGATGAATATTATACATACTAGCACTAAAAAGTGTTTCATCTAACCAATCAAAAAAGAGTGAATCGAATCCTAAATCTCTAGACAAAAGGTTCATAATCAAGTATGCTCTAATGTGTTCATCATGCTCAAACAGATTTCTTAAGCTTTTATGGGTTGGCCTTCTTAGAACATTATAAAGAGTAACTTTCTTGCTCTCAGTTACAATATCTAAATAAGTATTTATAGCTAGAATTGTATTTTCATAAATGTTTATCTTTGACACATCTGTCTCCTGCCTTACAGCTCGCTGTAGTTCATCAATGATAGCCTCTAAATTTGGTATAACCAATAACCAATCGCCTTGTAGTCCCAATCTCAATGGGGTTCTAGCTCCAACGATGTCGTCGATATCAGCAAATGATAATTTAGGATTATCTTTGTATACGGCAAATGCATACCAAATATAATTCAAAAGGTCACGCTTCATTTCATCAATATCATTTCCATATTGAGTTTTGAAAGATTGTGAGCTCTCAAATATGTAAACTTTATCATATGGGCTACTTTTAACCCATCTATCAATTATAGAGATCATTTGTGTCTTTTTAAGATTTATAACCCAGTCATCAATCCGAGATATTTGTTCTGAAAATTGACTGAAATCAAATTCAATAATACAATATTCCATCCAATTGAGTGTTGGAGCGTTTGGTCTTTGTAGAATTTTTGGATTACTTTCGTAACTAGCCAGGAATTCATTGAATAAATAATTATCATCACCAAACAATAAACGAGATACCTTAGCAGAGTCAAGGTTAGCTAACCCGATCACTGATATAATATCCTCAATTAGATCAAGCTTTCGATTATCAGGGAAACGTTGTCTTAATTCATCAATTCTATTCTCAACAGTCGGTATTTCATTTTCAACAGCTCTGATACGGTCTAGATATGGTTTTGCGATTGTTTCAAGATTAATTCTTAATCTTCCTTTTAATGAATTTTCTATTTGAATGTTTGAACAAATCTTATCAATGTAATCATTAATTGTAGAGGACATCTGCATTTTAACAGCACCACTTTCTAACTTAGAAAGAATCGCAGGAAATGTGGATTCATGAAGACCAATAAGCCTTGCGATACTACTTAAAGAAATCCGAGGAAAATTCTCATTGTCATATTTTTTTAATATGCCACTCCAACCGTAGAATGTCTGGGAAGCATATTTATAGAATCTGCTTTCAGCTTCTAGTCCATATATTCTATACTGGAGATCAAACAAAACATCAATTCTACCCATTATCCCCTCCTGCCTTGCTATGTCATATTCATGCACAACCTCTGCTTTTATCTGCCCATATATTTGATCTAAATCTGAAAAATCCGGCTTTGATTTATACCTATCATTTGAAGGGTCCTTAGCCATGTACTCTGTTAGGCTAATCACTTGTCTACCAGCTACATTCCTCAAAGCTGTAATAGTTTTAGATGGGATTACCCCTTGCTCATATAAGTGGTCAATTAATTCTTGCCTAAATACAATATAATGAGGCAAATTAGGATTAGATTCCGATAGCCTTACATCTTCATCAGTATATAATTGTCCCTCTGAGCGAATCCAACTATCGATAATAAGATTCTTTTCGTAATCTGTAATTGAGGAAATACCATTTTGACTAATTCTTCTCAGGATTCCTTCTATATGCACTGTTGGCGTATCTGCAGGTACTAAGACGATCTTATCAGTGACAATATTATGACCATGTTCATCTAGCCATTTTGAGTGACTCTCCGTAGATCTTGGCATTAAAATTAACTTGTCATCTTTCAATAAATATGGTTGCAATTGTACATCAACATCATACATTCTTTCCAACTCTTGAGTATACTCCTCTATTGTTAATGACTCAGAGAACTCCTCTCGAAATTCAAGATCTGTGGTAATCCTTTCATTTGCATTTGGACCAGGAATAATTCCAAATGCTATATGTCTGGGATCATAGAGGACCACTCCAGTATAATCTGTATATCTAAGAAGTGTAGGATAATCCTTTAAAGATTCTCTTACCACTTCCTTTATAGATTCAACCACTTTGGTAAACTCAAGTGTGTCTATGTCTCTTACTATTCCCTCAAGTTCAGCTTTCTTATCAGCGATTCGATAATCTTGAGTAAGTTCGCCAATCCAATCAGCTAATCGAACCTCATTAAATTTATTCGCAAGCTGTTCTTTAGCCTTGATATCTCTAGGATTATGGTCTATGGAGGTGAGAACGTCTACTAATGGCGGAGCTCTAATTTCAGATTCTTGCTGGTTTTTATGGACATTATTAACATCCTCTATTTCCGAATCTAAGCCCGATGGTTTTCTCAGCTTTTCTTGCACATTCCGTGTAAATTGAGAGTCTTCTCCTGAAACTTGTGATATCTTACCCTTTTTGAATACATTAATCTTGGCCTTAAATGCCGCAAATTTCTCTGGAGCAAGACTGATCGTGCCCTTACCAATACTACTTAGTCCTTTTAATGTTAAGAAAGTAAATGAACCAAATAGGACTGCTGGCAAGGCCATGAAAATTCCTTTAAAGAAGCCAGACTTGAGTAATCGTTCCCAAGTCTTCCTTTCCTCTTGCTTCTCTGATTCTACCTCTTGTTGTTGTTGTAGAGTCTGTTCAATCTTCTGGCGCATATCAGCCTCGGTTTTCGCATCTCCTGCGTTTATAGCATCTTTCAATAAGGCGATATCATTCTTAATATCTGGACCAAGTCTACCAAGTGCTAGCTGTCCTAAAGCACCTTTAACTTCTCGATATGAAGTCGCTAAGGAAGATAACCAGAAGCCTAATTCTTCAGACCATCCTACTATATCGATAAAATTCTCGATCAATGCTTCAATAAATCCGTCTCTAATGATTTCCTCGAATGTCTCTTGAATGGCACTTGTAACCATTTTTACCGCGCCTTGTCCTATTAGTCCTGCAACAGATTGCACTCCTGCCTTTGCCATGAATGCTGAAGTTCCCATTACTGCCCATGAACCGAAATATATGGCAGCAGAACTAATTAAAGTAGACCAGAATGTAATAGTCTCGGTATAAGCAATTTCAGAGATCATGTGAGCTGTAACTTCAGCATAGGTATATTGATTGAAATAATCCATAACAAGATGCTGGGTTGCTTGTGCTAAAGCTAAACTGTGTGTTTCTTCTGTGGTGTCTGGTACAAATATATCAAAGTAAATATGAACTTTATAATATATAAGAGAATCCACTAATCCTGAATTGAGAGCAGTTTCGAAATCTTTATATTGTTCTGATTCTGATATAATTTCTTCTAATGATTTAGTGAAATAGAGATTACCTTGGTCAATTGTATAATATAATTCATTGACAACAAAATCTTGAGTATAGTACCCACTACCCTTTACCACATCAATAGAAATATAACTAATTGGATATTCAAACCCATTGTCGTTTATAGGAACTTTTACTTTATAACCTGCCTTAAGTTCGACATCATTCATCTCATAAGCATTTACTCCCTTTGTATTAGTATATTCTTCGCATTGAACTTGTATAATCAAATGACCTAATCTAGGTCCTATCTCGTTGTACCGCTCCTCGCTTAGAACAATTGGACGGTATAGCCCTGACTGTGGTAATACCTTCTCATAATCATTGCGATTAATAAATTCATATTGAGGTCGCCCGTCAACACATGTGGCTCGAATAGCATTAAATTCGTTATCTGATGCAATTTGTACTTTTCTCTCAAGGTATCCTAGAGTATTTAATGCATATGCGTTATAATCATTGAAATCCCCATCGGTATTTGGGAAAGCATAATTTGATCTGTAATTATACGAGGGTAATTCACTTGCTAGCAAGAAATAATCTAAATTCATATCATCAAAATCTAGAGCGTAAAACGCATCTGGATCAGACTCTCCCATACTCCAGAGATTCTCCCATAATAACTCCAACAACCCACCAAACGAATCTAAACTTCGAGCTGGGTTTGGAGGGCTAACTAAAAGTTGTCCGGTATATTGATTTCCAGGTTCACCACCGCTTACTGTGGTATAATAACCACCGGGATGTCCAATAAGAGCTGCCGCCATACTGTCTCCGAGAACTCTATCCCATATCATCTTCTCATTTAGAGAGATGGGTTTTTGTATCTCGTTTGATACTGGATAAAATGTCTCAGAACGAGTCCTAGATTCTGCTTCGTGAAGTTCTATATCAATAAAGAATTTAGTCATTAATGTGTAAACCCCTAAATAGGTCAACGTAGCCGCCGCTTTGGCTGCTGCCCATCCAAATCCTAAAGTAGCTGCCGTAATAATGGCCTCAACCGTCGCGCTGAGAACTGTGGCAGTGATCGTCATAAAAACTTGCTGTGCAATATCGCCTAATAGTTGGCTTCTATATTGCTTCCATGCATCTGAATAAGTCTTATGCCTAACTTCATAGAATAATTCTGAAAATTCTTTGTTTTTAGAGCTTTTTTCTACAAGTTTATGAACTTCAAATATTTGATCTTTTGGCTTATATTCATCCCAAATAGACTCTTCTTCCCATAATAAATCACAATTCCTAAGTTTGTTGAAGTTATATACCCAATCAGATCCAAACATGGTAGATTCTCTCGCTAAGTTATCGAAGTCTGTAATTGTATGTTCTTGCTTATCTATCTTTTCATATGGCGCGAAATCGTGAATACCATCATAGTTATATCCTATTGAAATTACATTATATTTTGGCACTGCTGAACGATCAGAACTATAGGAATTCTCTAAGATGTAGACAGTTTCATAGAAATTATTTTGATCCGTATCTACATAGAAATAATGCCCAGAAGTCTTGGCGGTTCCTTCGATGAAAGATTCTATATCGGAAGTATAGTATACTTGACCATCTTGAGGAGTGACTAACACGCCTTTTACTTCAAATTCAACCCAACCATCGTCTGCAACACTAGACCTATGATTTACACCAAAATCATTATACAAGGAATAGCGATTTGGCATTCTGATAATGATTGTTGTTTCAAACACATTTGTGGTATAAGAATAATCTTCACCAGAAACTTGCAGAGAATCATATTTTACAGGCACTTGGTCTGGACCCCATGTCTTAGTATTCCAACTAATGTTTGCGGGATGTGAAAATGGTATCTCAGGATCAAAAACCACTATATTTTGCTGGTCTGTGTCAAGATTAGTTATTGAATGTTCATCAGAAAGAGTCGAGAAGAAGCTTTCTACATTATCGATTTCATAATTCTCAAAATCATCTGTATAAATCCTCTGCTCTTCAATTTCTCCCTCGTCATCAAAGTCAATTACAGATATTGTCGAATGCTCGAAATTATCAATATAGGTGGTAGTAATGTTTTGAGTAAATTTCCTATATGTCGCACGTAGTACATCGGCATTTTTCTGTGTATACAAGCTACATGTACTAAAATCTTGAGAATCAAGATGTTCTTCTGTTAGCTGTTCATTAAATACGGCATCATCACCTGAGCCACCAAAAAGGGAGCTAAGACTTCTTGCAACATATTCTGCTAGATAGGTAAATATATCCTGATATTTTGCGGCAATAATTGTCTTCTTATATTCATTTACTTCGTAATATATATCAACACTTGTACTCTCATAACTAATTTGAGAATCAGGTATGCCATCGCGGTCATCATCTACCTTTACACTATAGAAGCTGGATTTTACATACTCCTCTCTATTTACTTGCTGCTGGGTGGATCTTTGTGCCCAATAATCCACATCGGGAAGAATCATCCTGGATATATGATAAACTATCTTGTGTAATGAAAGTACTATACGAAGTAATTTACCTATATTAAATTCATAATGGGCAAATTGTCTATCATTTATGTCAAACCATTGTGTTCTCTTTTCTTCTAGCATCTCTTGGTTTATGCTAACTTCTGTATTCTTGAAATCTTGGATAACGGTATGCCAATAAATCTCACCTGATCCTAGTGGATCGTCAATGCCGTATTTAATAATGTCAATTTTCCCGTCTCTGTCTACATCAATCGTATGCTTATAGTCTGGCTCTCCATTCATATCAACATCTGCCATGTAAATAATGGAACTTTCATCATAATAAACTTCAAAATTATCAAATAATTCTGAACCGTATACGGTTAACTTATTATTAGTACTAATATCTGGATTTCGACAATAATCAATAGAGGTAAATGAGGTAAAATCACTTGAAATTGCTTCAGAACTTTCGGCAAATAATGCTGTTCCTGAGTCCGTTCTATAACGATAATCTATATCTATGTAATTATAAAATGTTTCTTCGGGATCAGTTAAATATGTCTGATTAAACTGGTCTAATAAATAAATTTCAGTAAAGCTAGAAATTGGACCATATGAATAATTCAAAATTGCAGTAATTTGATCAAAACGATCTAAATGGCCATTCTGATCTGTAATATTTAATGTCTTTGTCGTTTTATTAAACTCAACAGTGTAGTTAATGTTATTAGTCAATATTTCAGATTCTAAGGTCGGCGTTAATCCTATTACTTTATATAAGCTTAGATTTACAAAATCGGTCTCGAAAGAGTGGTTGCCTATATCAAAAGTATGGATATATTGAGAAACATCATTATAAACCGTGAAACTTTCGTAGTAATACTGGACGACTTCATATTCAGATTCTTCCTTAAACGAATATGCAATACTTTCATAGGAATGGTCTATGCTAAATTGCTCGATATACCACTCATAATATTCTGGCTTTAGTAAATAGTTATAATCGTAAATCACGCGAATGGATTGAAGATCAATATTTTCTTCCTCGATTCGAATTGGTTCAGCCCAAGAAGTGTTTGCTGAGTATTCAAAGAATAGTGTCTTATTAGGTCCAACCATTAACGGTTCCTCAAATTCCATACCAAAATACTCGGGGAATTGGTTGAATGAAGGGTTCCATGTAAAAGTGTTATTGGTAGGCTCATAATGTAACTGATGGTCATTTCCGGTTAATCCTGCGGTATAATAATTACCATCCTCGTCATAAATATTAAGATAATCTAACCATTCTGTATTAGGATAGAATAATGGAGAATTTTCTAAGGTTAATTGATAAGAGTCATCTTCGGGATTTGCGCTAGATTTATTAATCTCGACCTCAGTAAATTGCCATATACGACTATCCCAGTTTCCAGATTCTATTGTAGGTTCAGAAGATTCTTCTATGATAAGAATCTCGTTAATAGTTAACTCATAGCAAGGATTAGGTACAGAAAAGATCAGATGGCTGAAATTTAGAATATCACTACCTGTAGATTGATAAAGAGATTTTAGATTTAGATCAATTTTTACTGCCTTAAACTTGCCATTATATTCTGTGTCAAATGGAGTTGGCTGCAATGGAACTTGATAATAATAATCACTAGTAAATTCAGAATAACTATCTGAGGAACTTGCATCAACTAATAGGAATTCTGCTTTAGGGAGATCTGGATGTGAATCATAATTATATCCTTTATTTTCAAGGTATAATCCTCCTATACCTAGAGCAATTCCTTTTTTCACAGGGGAATTGTAGCGAATAACAATATTCTGTCCTTCTTGGAATCTAACAGTCTCATTAGTATCTGGATCATAATATAATGTAGGTATATGTAATGTATAAATGTCTGATTCTATTGTATAAGTTATATCCTCTGGAAAGCTCAGGAGTTGTAGCCTATCATTAAAAATATAGGCTAAATTATCGAGATCTGTCTTTAAATCGTATTCTAATTCGATATGGATACAATCCACGCCGTCATCTCTCTTAGACATAATTTCAAGACTATGCTCTACAATTTGATATCTACCAATACCAATTGTATTATCTTGGTTATATTCGGAATCGGTTCTAAAAGTAGGACTAAATCTTATCTTTTTCAGTGTGTTTGAAGTTGTTGGAAGGTCTATTTTAATACTGTAATCATTCATCTCTAACTCGTCTTTAGTGATAATCTTTGTAAATCCAGACATGAGACCTGAATCATCATAAAGTTTTATGGTAAGATACTCAAGACTTTCAATATTCTTTATATTGGTATCAAGGTAAATGGCAAGATAATTACCGTCCTGTATCCCGTCAATTAAATCTTCATCGTAATTTTCTAACTCAGCCTTAATATTGAATTCTAATTCTTTTCCTTCATTAAGATATGCTGCTATTTGAGAGGCGTGGCATACGATATTTTGTAAAGTAGACTTATTTTCGTTTATAAAGTAATAAGCATCTAAGTTTGGAATTACATCGACACCCTCAAGGCCTAAAATATCCCAATGAGTTACATTTAACGTTTCAGTTATGTTCATAGTAGGATTATAATAAAATTCATAACTGGCAAACTCTCGATCCTTACTTTCTGGAATAAATGAGACATAGAATTCTCTTATATCGTTTGGGGAAACGATTATATTGCGATCATTTTTCAAGGTAATCTTATTTTCAGCAGAGTCTATGGTGTAATGAGAGGCATCTAAAAACTTCATATTACCAACCAGATCGAAATAATATACTGAAATAGCATCTTCCCCATCAACAGAAAGCTCTGATACATATTGGTCTATGCCATCCTTCATAATATAATAGAACTCATATTCAGGATTATCGTAATCAAATTCAAATTTTTCTTCAAAATAATCTTTCTCATTTAGCCGATAGCTTAAATAAAGGCTATATTTATTTTCGACTGAAAGACTGTACTCGAAGGGGCTAATAATAGTGCCAGTGAGTTTTCTATAGCTTTCTCGATACATAATAGAATCATATGGGGTATCAAATACATTTGACCAAGGATAGGTGACTATTAAGAAGTGCTTTCTATCGAGTAATCCTGGTTGAAGTTTAAATTTGTATTTGAGTTGAATTTCACTGTTTGGGTCTATATATCCTAATTGGCCTTGTGATTTGTTGTTAAAATAAATATATCTACTCTCAATTTTTTGCACGTAATCATGAAATTCGCTCTCATTTGAATAAGCAACCAATTGATCGTTGATATAAAGGGCGATATGATATGCATCATGGGCATCTCCTAAATAGTCATAGTTAAATGGTGTTCGACTTAATGGATACCGTAATAAAGTGGAATTATATTTAGATAATGCATATACATAGGAGTTTTCAACTAACTGATAATCTGGTTCATAGTATTTAATATAGTCTTCAATTGCGGTAAAATTCATAGTATAATTGTAAGAATTTGGGGCATTTTGAACGATATAACTTCTTGACTCGAAATTAGGAAGCTCAAATACCCTCATAGTGTTTTCATCTTCTCCCAATTGGATAAGAGTATAAATATTTGGGAAAACTTCATGGTCTTCAAGATATTGATCTTCTGGTACAATATATTGTACGCTAAACAAATCAGTACTTGTCTCTCCGGTATATAGTATTGAAATATTATAATACTCCAAAGGTTTGAAGTTAAATAGGTCTTGCCCATCATGAATATATGACTCGTTAAAGATCTCCCATTCTAAAGCGCTATATTCCACAGTAAAGCTTGCCTCATCGTCAAAATCAGGATGTAAGCGGTATAGATCTTCATCAGTAAAGCCGAAATCCCATTCTATTTGAGAAATATAGGGATCTTCAGGATCTTCGTGAATATAATAATCATAATCTTGGACAAATTCACAATTTACCCAATAATCAACCATTATTTTATTCTGGTAATCGGTATAAGAGCTTAAATCACCAATAGGTCTAAAAGATAGAATATAAGCTGTTCCATTCTCATCAAATTCTAAAGCAAAATCTAAAGGAAATTCAAGAGTCTGCTCAGATGGGGTAAATGCACCACTATAACCCGTTTGAACTTCACAATAATCATCCATGTATTTTCCTATTGGAAAGCCTTGTACCGATAATGCATAATGATATGGTAATCCTACTGTCCTAATCTCATCGACTTCAAAATCCTCTGGGAGTTGTAAACCAAAATAAATATTTCCTTCATAATTGGGGAATATATCATTCATTACTGAAGAACTATTTGTATCTACATCTAAATCGAAAATCTGATGATAGAATGCCCTTCCACTTGCAGTAATTCTGTCTGTCGTTAAGAATTGGTAGACAAAATTATATGTATCTTCCCATGAAGTGGATTTATAATTATTTATATTAGATCTATAATCTGGTATAAAATCTCCTTCATAATCCATAAAAATAGATGATGTATATTGTTTTTCACCATCAATTTGCGTACCAGAACCATAATATAAATCGAGAAAACCGTCTTGATATAATGGCTCTTCGATATTATAAGTATCAATGAACATACCCAAGTTGGGAATCATATAGAAATTGGTGTCATTAACAAGAAGAGTCTCTGAAGTACCTAAGAAACCAAATTCATAATCCTCTCCATCCGAATTTACTGAAACAAGTGTCGCGTTAGGTAAGCCTTGAAGCCCTATTGTGACTTCACTCCCATCAATTAGTTCAAAGGGGGAATCTCCATATGGGGTTCCATCAATAAAGGGCTGAGAAAATACTTGATAATAGTGGGGCGTGTTAATTGCTGATTTGGTCAGGAATTTTCCTTGTCTATTTAAAGGTGCCCTATCATAATTTTCGACAATATGTTCGTCTGCTACATAATCAAACGATTCTAAAATAATATAAGGAATATAATTAGAACTATCTCCTTCATGATGTAAAATAACTTCGATATCAACAGTATCGGCCCCAACCATATCATAAATTGCTTGAAGATCTTTATAATATTGAATTGAATATATATTATTTACAATATCAGGTGATAAATCAGAATAGTCTAACGGAATGACAATAGGATCTGAATAAAATTCATAAAATCCATCATTTGTAATATATTTAAACTCGATTGTGAGGTTATTAAAATCGTTATCAAATGTATCTATTAGGTCTAAAACAGTATGATCGAGTGTAAAATTTAAATTAATTTCAGGGGCATATAGCAAAGGCACATTAAACAATTTAAGAGATGTCGTATCGTTCGAATTATCTAAAGATATATATAATGAAAGATCATCAAGATCACACGAAAATAACTCATTATCTGAACCGTCTATTATCTTCGAAGAAGAACTATCATTATACATCAGTCTGACAGAATCACTATATGATCTATTTATTTTCTGGAATCCATAGCTGAGAGTATATTGCGATTTTACTCCATAAATTACATTAAATTCTGTACCTGGTGCCTGACTAAACAATATTTTCAAGTGGTTATTATCAAGATTCTTATCAATTGGGTTATTATCATTAAGCTTTTCTAATTCCTCCTCATTATAGATAATAAAATCTGATAATGTGGCACTTAGTTTACCATAAGGCATTATGTAATCAGCGGTAGCCCCATCGCAAGACTCAATAAATCGTGTATACATAGGAGAATAAGAACTATTGCTTGCTGGTAAAAATCCTTGTGGTAATCGTAGCTCAATGGAACTTTCATTATATGTTTTGAGTTGTCCCAAATATCCTAGAGTAACATTGCCAAAAATTTTGCCTGTAAAATCAAACTTTAGCTTATAGGCAATTGAAAATTCAGAACCCGAATCAGGTAATTTGCTTCCTATGAAACGAATGATTGAATCATTATGTAAACTACCAGAAGGATTATAAGGCATAATCCAGTCGATATCCTGAACGAATTCATATTCATCTCCGTCTTTTCTACCCTTTATCCTTAAAGCGTCTATTTCCACTAAGGCTAGAAGAGATAGTAACTCGCTATCAGCATCTATTCCATAATCTAAAGTCTCATTGCTAAATAATAATGCGATTTCTTGACCATATATCTGACCATTTTCTGTTCCTCCCAAATACAATATGCCTGTCTCTTCTTCGACTAACCCTTCTTTGTCTACTGTAATAATATCATTAAAATAAACCCCGTCATCATATATTGACCAAGTAGTATTAGGAGTACTACTAGAAGGATTAGCTTCTAAGCGTAGATCTAATAAGTATATCTCAACATTTCTTAAGTCTTCATAGATCTCGTCTTTGTTGAAATTAATGTTAAATGATAAATTCAAATCGCATTGTAATCCCATTAAAAACGCATTTTCAGGCCCAAGACCAGTTTTAAAAGTCAAAATCCCATCATGATTACCAGGACGAAGCATGATGTTATTTTCTAATGGAAATGTGCTGGTGGTTCCATCATCATTATAAATTGTGCAATCTAAATTGATTTCAATATAATCTTGAATGGAGCGCTCAATCTCATCACTGGTACCCATGAAATCGGGCTCAACCCATATTGAACCAATAAGATGTGGGTAATTGGACTCAAATGGCATTTCTACTTCGTTATCATATGCAGTACCCCACGCAGATATAAAAGGATTAATAAGATCGATTTGAGTGTTCTTTTCCCCAAATTTTATCCAATTAGGCGGACGAATTTCTAAGGGAACGATAACTACAGGAGATTTCTTATAATATTCAGATTCTGCCACATAAACTTTTATTGTAGAAATACCAGGTCCTAAAGCTGTAAGTAGAATTTCTAGTTGATCATAATCATTAGTAATTTCAATAAAGCCACTATCATATCCTTCTTGAATCTCCATATACTTAGTCTCGACTAAAGTACCTGAAGGTGTATAAAATTCAATAATGGCATGATATCTATAATCATCAGATAAAATATCGCCAGATTGAGCTTCCAGTTCTGAGCTTGAATAAACCTTTATAAGAGATTCAAGGGTGGTCGACGTTGTTGATGGAATAGGATCTGCCTCATTTACGTATAGATGAAGTGTTAAGGGATCATAATCGTCTCCAAGGTCAGAATCAGGTAAATTATAGGATAAGTAATCATGTACTCCTAATATGATATCTCCTTTATGAAGCCTAATTAAACCTTCTACATATGTACTATCTTGAATAGCTAAATCATCGAAATTATAGTTGGGAAGCTTAGTACTACCATCAAACACATTCTCATCTGTGGAGCAGAGATATTGATCGGGAGTATCTATGGCAAAATCATCCCAATCAAAGTAAGTACTAAAAGCTCTTATATATAATATCATATCTTCAATGGAGTTAATTCCCTCCAAATTTCCAAATATATCGACAAAATCCTCAAGATAATCGCTGTTGAAAGACATATCGAAGTCTACCTCTCCAAACTCATCGGTTCTTCCAAAGATAAACATGTAAGGTCCGTATGCACTATAACCCGTGCTATAATTATTGAGTTCATAAAGAAGAGGTCTGCCGAACATTTTACTTGGACCTTCACCGGGACCGCGTGATGTGATTTCTTCTGTTCCTAGTGATTCGAAATATGGAGATATTCCTAGATCATCTATAACGGTTCTTGTGTTCAAGAACTCTGTCTTGCTCTTTGGCATAAATCCAATATGAAGCCATACTATCGAATTGTTTATCGGCTTATCTTTAAAATCAGTCAATTTAAAGGTGAACGTATAATTTTCTCTTACGAGAGCATCGATAGAGACTTTAGTGTATTCTTCTCCATTTTCTAATGCTTCAGCGGGGTTGTAATTAAAGACATATTCACGTTCTTCGTAAAATCTCTGATTAATAAGGATATTCTGAGAAGGATCCTCGATCATTTCAAGTTTGACTTTTTTAGGAATTGTTATAACAGTAAATGGTTTTGCCCATGCATTACTTTCTTTATATGGATAAATCTTGCCAAAATCAGAGCCATTATAATCAATATCCATTAGTTGGCCTGCAGATTTGTTAAAGATGTTGGAAGGTAAATATTTAAGACACATATGAACTAACTTCTTTCCTCCACCTAACGGAATAGAAAGGGTTCCATCTTCTCTTAGAGGTTGGTCGTATTCAAAAAGACCAATGCTATCAATTGGTACCGTATCAATTGGAATATCGTTGCCTTCAGAGTCTTGCAATGTTAAGAGTAAATTCTGAGAAAGATCAATTTTTCTTGCTAAGGAAGTGTGATAATTAATTTCAAACCTATCATAAAGGGAGAAGTTCCCACTTTTTAAGATGGTATTATATAAATCTTTAAAGTAGATTCTATATCCGTCTGCTGAAATAATATAATCAGTTCCTAGCTCAAAGTTATACTTAAATCCTGTACTATTTTCTACTTGAATATAATTAACCGAAGACACAAGACTATTAATTGAATGAATAATAGGGGTAGGGTTCACACTATAATATATAACCCTAAACACATCTCCAGAAGAGTATGGAAGGTCTGCTATGCTTAATTCTCCATTTACATTAATTGACCAATCATATTGACTATCATCTAATAACTCAAATATATCAGAATTGCTCCAGTTCACATAAATACCTTCAAAAGCGATGACACCGGTCTGAATGAGCTGTCCATCATAATATTCTGCCCCTTGTAAGACTGCTCCGGTACTTTCCACATCTTCATAAAGTAATTTCTTATCTATTGAAAACTCCTCAATAAAATCATCTTCTGTTACCCAACTACGATTTAACATATCATATCGAGCAAATGGAATCTCGACTAGATAATCTCTATTATCATTTCCGTATGAATCTAGCGAACTGAAAGATATTGGAGCAATTGGTCTTCCGTTAAGTACCTTATATGAGATTAATAATTCGGTATCGTAATTGATGAAAGCCTGTGATTGTGAATCCCAATAGATATTCAAGAGAAACGCATTATCTATGTAGCTAATGTATGGATCTTTATTGAAATCTAAAATTGTCTTATTTTTGAAATATTTTCCATTTAAGGTGCTATAAAGAGGTAAAATCTCTAAAGTGTCATTGTCATTATCGATATTGCTCACATAATAAATTGCAAATTCTTCTTTATCAATAAAAGTATCATCATTAAACGGAGATTCAAAATCAAGATGATGTACAGTCGTTCCGTCAAGTGCTTCTTGGTACCGATATGTGTATACTCTATCTTCAACAATATATTCGTCATTATCAAGTACAGCTCCTTTAAGCATCAATGAGTCGCCATATTCTAACTCATAAGTAGTTTCCTGGAGGTAAATCGGACCACTTGCAAAAAGAGATTCTTGGGTAACATTTATCTTACATCTAATATCATTCAAGGGATCTATTTGCCCGTCCCCTTCATTATATAACCACTTTACTTGATCTTCTGTTAATGCACTATCATACATTCTTACGCCATCAATTTTGCCTTGGTAATCGTACGCATAACCTTGACCTATGTAAGCCGAAAGACTACTCGTGGTTGCAGCAGAATATAACGCATCGACTTCATTTGTTAACTCTCCATCGATGTACCAATATAATCTCATATTTTCTAAATTTCTTACCACGCAAATAAAAGACCAATCATTTAATGGGATTGTTTGACTGGAACCAAATCCTTGATATGGTTGAGCATTGACTCCCGCAGTTCCGTAGTAATAAGAGAGAGTGCCTGACATCTCTTGTGTAATAGTACCTTCTCCCCCGTACGCTTTTGCATAAGGATTCCGCCTTTGTGAAAAGTCTTCTGGATATAACCACATACAAATAGTCTGGCTTCCAGTGATCTGCAACTCTTCAGGATTTCCAAGATTATAATAATCTCCGCTTCCATCGAATCGCACAGCTTTTCCTACCTTTCCATCAACTAATTGTGGATTACCAGATACAATTCCATGATTCCTATTCACCACATCATAGGCTTTTCCTTCATCTCCTAAATTCCACATTCCAACTTCCTTAAAATCACCAAAATGAATATTATGGATTGGAGTACCAAAAGAACCAAAGGTAATATCAAAGTCACCTAACAGTTTCGGAACTTCAAATCGAGAATAATAATATTTTGAGTAATAACCAGACAAAGAGTCTTTATCATGTTTTGTAATCCATGAAGCAACGTCAAATGAGAGTATTTCTCCTGAACTGGCATTGATTAAATTTACGGGTATTTTAATTAGATCATTTAAGATAACTGGACTTAAACTATCATTCCATCTGTAGTTTAATTCGATAAAGTCAGAATATTCAACTTCGGCATAGGGATATCTATTATCGCCAATATCATAGTTCAAGTCATGAGAAAAACCAATGGCATCAAAATAAATCTTATATCCGGAGTTATAATCCCTCGTGTATAGCCGAATTCTATCAATACCCTCTGTAGAAGGATTAAGATAAGCGATGTCACTCACTTCTAATATGCCATTCACATATACATCGTAAGTATTCGCTGTGTCATCAAAGTCTATTCGTATATGATATAAAGTGTCCTGATTAAAACTAGAAATGGTGATATCAGTGGAACCATTATAATACCGAAAAGCAGGGCCCGTAAGCATTAAAAAAGCAAGATTAGTCCCATCATCATCAATGTATATGTAAGCGTTTCTATAAGTATAGTCTGGATTCCAGGAACTTCCTAACCAAAATTCGATTGTATTATCTAAGGAACTCGAAAATTGTTGAAAAATGTAAGTTCTTCCAGTATCACTTTGATCGTTCATTTGTAATACGTCTTTATGCCCGTCTAGCTCTGAAATAATGGATACAGAACAATCTTCAGCAGCGTAATAAGTATCTACAAAGTCAATATCGGCTCCTGTCTCTCCAAGTTCATCCTCAAAACTATAGGTCGCATAATACTCTCCAGCAATCTCTGTCCCATCGTTATACATTTTCAAATTAGTGAATTCAATATCAAGTCTTGTAATATTAAAGGGTGCTTGAGCAAAGAGATCATAATAATCTGGTGATATGAACATAACCGTAGATTGGACATGACCGTTCTCATCTGGGGTGATATCATCGCTTATTAGATTGTACAATGTGAAATCTAAGATCCCTACTCTTTGATAGGGTAAGTTTAATACGGAATATTCTCCAACTTCTTGTAGGAATGAGCCCGGCCATAGTTCTGAATCTGAGATGGTTATTGTTATTGATTCTAATAAAGATAAGTCAAATGGGGTTCCTGGATTTGAAAATGCCAATTCGTTTAAGTCAATATATAAAGGTATTGACATCATCTTGCCAAGACCGAAAATCTCAATTTCATATTGATCTCTTATGCTTTCTAAGAAATATTTGCGTAGATCAATATCCCAATATACTTTTGAAAATGTTTTTCCTGTAAAATCATGGAAGCTAACTGTAAGCTTTCCTATTGTGGTATGTTCATAATATATGGCAGGCATTGTAAAGTTAATGAAAAATCCGTCAGCATTGGATAATTGCAACTGATCATAGAAAGGTGAAGCGTCATAATTGAAATAAATTAGACTGTCCTTAACTTTAGATGGGTTATTATATAGGTCATGTAAACGCGAACCTTCTGGGAATGTTACGACACCATTGTTATCAACAACGAAATCAATCATTAAGGCAAGGTATATGATTTCATTGTCTCCTGAAGATGTATTATAATAGAAAGCTTCTCTTATACGGGCGTAATTCTGTAGCATATATCCTCTGTCATAAATATGCTCAATCTCTAACGTGCAATTAGTATTATATGTTAACGGATTAGTTATTACAATATCTCCATCAACAAGCACATGTTTCACTACACCGAAGAAATCTGAATCTCTTACTTCCCAAGATACATGGTTTATTGGATTTGTATTGGAATAAATATAATTAGAGGTTAAAGAATCAGAGTACGCTATGAGTGTCTCATAAGAATTCTCACTTCCAAATGAAAGTCTATAAAATCCATTTTCTAAATAGGCAGTACCGTATTTAAAACCGTTAATATAGGCATCTAAATAATCCAAGTGATTGAACTGATTGTTGTCTGCAAATGATATCTCGCGATCAATTGTATCTAAAGAATTTAGATCAATACTATCATTTGTTAATGATATAAATTTTTCTCTGGAAAAAATAATGTGTTGATAATTATCGTTATAGGTTGAGTTTATGCATTCGTTTCCGGCAAAATCTATAACCTTATATTCAATCGTAAAGTTTTCAGGGAGATCGCCTAAATCATCAAGTATCGAAATATCACTTGAGTCAAATTTAACCCACTCTGAAACTGATCCCATAGTATTGTCGATAATTCTATAATATTCTTGGATTTGTTTTAAACTCGTAGTACAGCTTAAAGTCACATAATTTACAGTTAATTCTGAACTATTACCTATTAGTACATATTCGACTGCAAAATCTTGGAAGGTGTTTAACTTATTATCCCTCATATATTGAGTGATATTAAAGCTATAGACATCGGTTTCGGCGGAATTTAACGCATATAGTAAGGCGGTATCATGCCATACTCCATCGGCTTTTATTTTAAATATTATCTCTAATTTGTTAGCTCTTCCATAAGTATTGTAATATGTTAGTTCATCGAGAGTTGGGTTAAATGAATATGAGGTATATAGTAAATAATCCATATTAAGAAAATTCCTTAAATTGAGCAACTCATCTTCTTCTGGGAAATCAATTTCGAAATCTTGTTGGAGCAGAATCTGATCGCTGGAGTCTAGACATTTAAAGGTATAAGTATACTTCATATTATCTAATTCAAGTAAGCCATTTGAAATATTGAACATAAGATCAAAACCGTTCTTAGACGTGGAGTCAAATTCAATCGTATCTGAAAATATATGCCACGAGCCATCCTTAGTCAATGTATAATCGTTCCCGTCAATAGTGAACTGAGCAAAATCGTCTAAGAGTGAGTTGTCTTTGGTGAAGCGATAATTAAATTCAACTGAAATATTATAGAGTTTTTTATAATTAGAAAATCCAGAATCATAACGGTTTAGAAAGGTCTCACTTATAGTTTTACTAATGTCTGCATAAAGATCTCCTGTAGGGGACCAAGAAAAATAATCGATCTTAAATTGATCCAAATAGAAATCAAATTGATTTAGTATTGAAGAACCTTCAAACTTAAATTGTAAATTATAACTTGCATCATAATAATCGCTTGTGATATCATAAGTATGTTGACTAAAAGAGCTATATACTGTATCATCAATTACAGTATTCCAATTTGATTGGGCGTGGTTGTAAATACTTAGTGTTACAGGAACACTCTCAGCATTTTTATAGGAATATTTTAATTGAGCTACTACACTATCGCCAGACTCAACACCGGTAAGTTCGGCGTTAACAGTAAAGCTAAGTTCTCCATATGGCACCGATTCCTTAGCACCTTTGGTATAAGAATTAGATGGATTGACTTGATTTTGATAATTGGACCATAACCAACTATCACTTCGTGCGACTTTTGAAATGCGAACTTCATCCATATATCCACTAAAATACTGATGAGAATAATACCTGTCTCCAACTCTTAGTTCGTAGCTTGAAGAAACGTCTACATTATCAACACCTGTATCTGTACCCGAAATAGCTTCAGATACCTTCACTTTTAGATTATCACCACTACGACGACCATAAACATGATACCACACATCATTATCAAAAGTTCCGGTAGCATAGGCTACATAGCTACCACTATCTCGTAAAATTAGCCTTATATCGTGATTTGCATTTTTATCTAATGACCACCCCAAATTAGCACTGCTACTGGTCTTTGAAACCAAGGCCTCGAAAGCGGTCTTTGATGTCTTAAACCAACAACTTACCGTAAAATCTCCTGTTCCAAAATCAAAATCAGAGTCGTCGGCACGATATAGATAATCATTAGTTCCGTCAAAATATACTCCATCACTATCTCTGCCGAGAAAGCCTGTTACATCAAGATTAGGTCCTACTACAGTTAGGTCGTTATCAAAATCAGAAGAATCATCAATAGTAGCCCCGGAACTCTCTTCAAAATGCTCAACTAATACATAATTTGAATCCCAGACACCTTCTATATTTTGCTGATTGCCACACGTTGGATTTCCGTAATATATATAAATCGTAGTTCCTGTGCTCGGCAATGTAGGAATTCTAATCCATGCACGTATATGACCACTGCCACCACCGGCATAGTGTTCCATTTCATGATCCAGTTTCGTAATTCCGTTGCTGGCTGTAAATAAAATGTCATCGCCATCAAATTGAGCATAAATAGTAATTCCCGTATCCCACACGCTGAAGTAAAATGGAAAGTTGGTAAAAGTACTCGAGATCCAGTCACTCTTTAATGTGATTGCCTTTCTGTAAGCCCAACCTGAGTTATACCATGAGGGTACACTCGTGGATCTAAAAGTTGAGTAAGTATCTCCATAGTCTGCCAAGTTTCCTTGAGACTGAAGTGTGCCTTTGGAGAAGCTAAAGTCTGCGGGTTGCTCAGGGACGTCATAATTAGCGCCTAATATCTCTGAATTTAAATCCCCGTCATTAAAAGTGGAATAGGTATCATCTGAATTATAATTTAAGCTCCATCCACCCCATGCTTCGGAACTTGATGTTGTTGGGAATAATGATTGCATATAGAGAGCGTCCATATTCCAGATACTGCTATAATCGTCAGGAGAAGGGGTGTAACTCATATACTGTGAATCGTAAGATGTAAATGGGTCCTCGTACGAATAAGGTTGAGAAATGGAGCTTTCTTCTTGTTCGCCTGAATTAAAATCAATAGAAGTTTCTGGACCGGCTACTTGATCATTTTGATAATTCTCAGTGCCGTTCTCAAGTGTGATCTCTGGAGTGGGATCATCAAAATCGGCAATTAGAATGTATTTATATTGACCGTTATTTCCGAGTATATCAGTGATATTGAACATAATTTTTATTCCTTCACCTGAACTTGCCCCAGTATCCCCTGCTGCATTAGTCCAAATAAAATCAAACTTACATCTATTGTCTTCATCTTGTGTCATATCTCCTTTCTTCTGATAATCATTCCCATCGTGGTAGTAAACTTCAATTAATTTCACATCTGAATCAGATATGAAAGTTAAGCGTGTTGTATTAGTAATATAATCAGTAGGAGATGTGATGAATCCATAAGGGATCAGAAACTTTAGAATTGCGTCTGTATATTCGCGATCAATTACAATGTTTTTAGAACCTTCAGTAAAGTTATAAAGTAACTCTTGTCTTACCATTAGTCTTTGTTTTGTGGCAGAGTTTCTCAAGAAGCCACCTAAAATACCTATATCTGTTTCTTCATCATTCTCTAAGACTTCAATGCTGCCATCGGTTTCATAATAATTCGGAGCGAAAATCTCAGCAAGATCATATGCAATATTTACTTTTTGGGCCGAAATTCGAGTGGTCTCATAGGAAGTATAGGCTGCTGTAAGGTCGTATTTGAATAAGTTTAATGTAGACAAGACTTCAAGCTTGGAGTTGCTACCCAAATTCATCTCAAGAATACAATTCCAATCATATTCTAATTTTGCCCTGATGAAATATTTTTCATTTTCAATGTCATGATATATGAACCGATCAATTTGTTCACGAGAAAGGGTAATTTCATCGTTTTCTAAAGAAAATTCTTCAAAATCTAAATATTCATTTCTGATATAAACATTATAATTCTCTTCAAGAAGCATATATTGGGAGAATATAAAAGAATCATCAAATTCAAGCTCGCCAAAATAATCTAAACTGAGTGTAATTTCTTCTAAATAAATATCGGAATCGGTATAATATTCAGTAAGGTCAACATCAAATATAACTTCAGGAGTTACTTTTGCCTCTGTCTTAGGAGTATCATAATACATATTTGCCGCAATTGATGTAATTGAAAATCCTGCCTTAGATAAAAAGCTCTCATCGTTATCACCTTCTATTGTGAAGATAGCTTTTATCTCAAAATCTCCGGTTTCGGTTTCATTAAAGTAATTCTCGAACATAAGGAAATTTCTATCTACAATATAAGAAAATGTATTCGTGCCCGTATAATCATCATAGCACACAAAGCTACTCTCATCCCATCTATTTTCTCTATAATTATAAAGATAAATTTTTAATAACGAGGAGCTCTTAGTCTCGTCACTAAACACTAGCCTTCCAGAATTGAGGTCGATATTTTCAAATTGAAATCCAGGTATTTCGGAATATTGAATAATTAGTTCCATAAATTTAGTAATGTTCTTGACATAATCATATTGAAACGTTAAAGTTACAGGACTTAACGATGATATCATACCCTCATGCCATTCGAACGCATAATATATAATATTTGCAATAAGATATCCATTATAGCCTTTATATGGACCAATTAGCGTTATTACTTTCTGATCCTGATCAAAAGAATAATCAATGTGTTCTCGCAAGATTTCAGCTCCCGCATAAAGGCTATAAATCTCAAAATTATACTTGTATTCTAAATCACTTGACTCAAATATGTAGCTTGTTATATCTACTTGAGTTAAAATGATACCATTCTGGGCAATTGTGAAATAAGGGCCTTCAATCGATTCTTCATTATAAAGATATACAGAATCTTGGGATTCCATTTCAATATTCGCATATAGAAGTTCATGAGCGAACATCCCTTTGAAGAGATTACCGTCTACCGAACACTCGCTAATCATAACTTCTAGTGTGATATATAAATCGGAAGAAGCATCTCGAGTGAATGTTTCTGCTAAAACTGCTTCTCCACCCTCTACATAATCAATCTCATCAAAGCTAAGTTCAAGTTCATAATAATGAAATCCTAAGTAATTTGTATCTAATACTTTTTCTAACGTTCCAATAGAACTTAGTTCATTCCTACCCATATCTAATTCATATAAGCTTACTTTGAGAACATAATCCCCGCATAATACTTGAGATAATTCGGAGTGTATGACGTCTTTAAAACCTGTATTAAATTCTAAATGAAGTGTACCACCAACAAAATCAGAAGGGTTGGGTAATATATTATTTCTAAGTAAAGTCTCGTCCTTTAAAGAAAATCTATATAAGCTAGTATCATCAACTTTTCCAAAATGTATTGTGCCTTTCACTATTGAATCTAGGTGAGTGGCATTTGTGAAATCTACAAACATACCATAGTCATTAGAACCAATAGTATACCATACGTTTACATCCGGATGAATATAGGTCCCATAATGAGTATTATTTACCCATAAATCACTTACAAAGAAAGGTTTGGTGTAGTTAATGTCTCCTGAAACGAAACTTCCTGGTAAATACCAGTATCCATCACTTGAATTATAGGTCAGTATTAATTGTGGTATATATTCAATCGAAACATTTGTAAATTGATACTTCATAGGAGAATTAAACGCAAGTTCATTGTCTTGAGTTGTCCAATAATAATAGATTGGATATTCATATACTACAGAATCTTCAGAAAGAATCCCTTTTACTGCCAAAATCTCTCCTAAGTTATCTATCAAGCTTAGATTGGCTCTAAAATTTTCATCAAGCTCAAGATTTGCCGTTAAAGAAGCTTCAGGATACATTACTTGCCGACTTTCTCCGATAAATACACAATCGATAACGTCAACAGTCTGAGAGATTTCAATGGGTATCTCGGGGTTCATTCTTTCATATACGAAATTATTAGAGTCAGGATCAATTGAGATGTTGCTTGGAATAATATAAGATAGGAAGGCTAATTTCATTACTCCGTCTTTAATAGTGTTGTTGTTAAGATTATTGATCGTGAATGGATTTTTCACATTAATATCGTTATCATTTAGAATTGGAATGATATTATTCGAAACTCTAAAATCTTGTAAATAATCAATAAAGTTATCTGAAAAAGTTACGGGATCCCACACAGCACGGTTATAATCTTGGCTTTCTATCCGTATCATGCCTTTAAAATCTTCCCAATATCCTGAAGTGTAGTTATAATACAATAGCCGAGATCGAAGACTCCATGTTGAATCAGAAGCTCTGTTATCTAAATCAATATCAAGTTCTAAGGCAAGCTCTAAAATTCCTCTCTCATACATAGCAAGATCGATCTGTCCGAAATCCAATTGTATGGGAGTTAGAAGAGGTATCTGTATATCGTCTGAGGCACTGTGGCGGAACCTGCTTGTAGAATATTCTGTATAATTACCTAAAATAGCGGGAACATATTTAGTCTCATTGTTCCCTTCAATATTATTATTTTCTAATGGCTTATTGGTATCTGGGTACACCTTAAAGTCAAGCTCAAGATCCGAAAGCTCAAGATCTGCCCAAATTATATCATTTTCACGACCAAAAATTGGAGTCTGGATGGAATTTTTAAGTGTAAAATGAATACTATTTTTACCAAAATACGGATCATCATACAGTCCTGAATCAATTGGAGCTGGATTTTGCTGCTTATGAGACAATGATGAAGTTACATTTATGATTTTATCGTTTTTTAATGTGATATTTACTGGTTGATTTAACCATTCTAAGTACAGATAATCTATTAATAATCTTCTGTCATAGGCTTCACCATCCAATCCTTGTGCATCAGCAACGACTAAAGCCATGAGTGAATCAATATTTGCGAAGAAACCACTAAATCCATTACTATCATCGTAGCTAAAAGTATGCTCTATATTATCGTTAACATAGAAGTAAGAAGTATAATAACCCCCCGTATATTCACTCCCGTCCCATGTATCAGTCCATCCATCGAAGTTGACAATAAAATCATTTTGACCGTTCAAAAGACTGTCAAAATTGAAACCTACTTTTGCATTGTTTGGATCGTTTTGATAACCTTTCTCATCGACGTAAAGATAATCCAAGGTAACTTGTAATGAAGGATTCCCAAGATTATAACACCATACTTGAGTTACAATTTTAAGATCAATCTTATATATATAAGTCGGGGGCATACCTGGGCCAACATAGAGATAATATGCTTGATCTAGATCTAATGTTAATTCAGTTAATTCTTCATAGGGGATTTCTGCTATTTCCTCATAAACCCCCGAAGACCATCTTTTTGCGTAAATTTTACAGAATGTATTCTGCCAGACAAGGTAGCTGGTTCCCCTATCGGGTCTAAAACCCCAGTGAATTTTAGCTTCAACATCCACATCTGCAGGATAATAAGGAAGGGGATAATTGGCTAAAGCAAAATGGTAATAATCAGAATATCTAACCCAGTCTTCATTGGTGTATACCACTTCGGCCCAATACACTCTTTCTTTACCATCATCTTCTCTGGTACTCCATCCAGCCTCATCTTGAGGACCGCTAGTATAAGGTGGGTTGTTAACTTCCGCTTCAACAGTATAAGAACTTGATTGATATGATCTTTGGGCCCAAGCAACCTTAAAATCACATGTGACCGAGTCGTTATCTCGAATATCTGGATTTAAGTCTCCTAAAGTTTTCACGGCATCTCCATAGAAATCAGTGACATAAGAATCAGATAAACCGGTAGCAGAATCTAAGATAAACCCCGTTTCGTCGTATATATAAGATTCTAAATTATCATAAGAACCCACAGCAAATGTAGGGAGGAGTTCATACTCAAAAATATTTTCATGCTCCATCTCATCGTGAAAACTATAAATAATATCAACGTCTGCAGAAATTTGAGCAAATGTGTTTTCGGCATTTAAAAGTCTATCGTCCGCATCAAGTTCTAGCACGTCAGCATGACCATCAACGGCTTTATAACTTGCAATTAATGATTTATATTTAGCAAAATCTTGCTCATTTCGAATTTGTGTGTAATATTGAGATTCGATAGATTTTACAATAATTCCCTTATCTGTATCGCCGTAATGTGACTCAATTTTTAATTTTGGCGCCGTGAACTCACTATCAGCTATATTTAGTAAGTCGGTAAAATCATTATACGTATTATTATAGAAGTATCCGTGCCACTTCTGTTCATTAGGATTATAATAAAATGATATAACATTATCACCAAAATCGAGCAAGTCGTCGTAAATAGTTATATTAATGTTATCATTTACAAAAACAGAAACATAATCTGTCTCATTTTGACCAGTTCCTACTGGTTCAAAAACAAATGATGCTCGATACAAGTCATGTTCGACGCTCCAAGGTTTATAAGTAAAAATATTTAGACTGTCAATATGAACGACAAATTCCGAACTTGCAATTAAACCAATCTTAAAGGAAATTGTATAAAAATCACCATCGTCAAATTTGTAGAACTGGTCTTCAAGGATCGAAAATGAAAATGTGTCCACATTCCTTAGAATATAATCAATATCTTCATAAAGACTACTATTGAGATTTCTAACTTTAAAGGTGGCACCTTCTAAAGAGGCAGAAGTGGCGAAACCTTTCAAGTTTATTCCCATCTTGTTCATATCTACAGTCTCAGACTTTGGTACACTAAATTCAAATTCAACAAATACTTCCTGTATTGTGGATTTTAGATTAGATGATATATTGTAATATTGACCATCTTCAAAATGAGCGAACCAAGAGGATGTTAAGGGAGTACCCGTCTCGATATAGGGCTTGTAGGATTCTTCTACATAATCATAAGGAGATAACTGAGTATCAATTATATTTGCTCCTTCAAGAACCGAAATCGAACTAACTGAGAGGTAATTTGTGTCATCTAGCGTCCCAGAGAACATTAACTGGTCAAACTGAATAGTCTCACTGGTCTCAAGTATTATAAATTGAGAACTAAAATCGTTATTTCCTTGAGGTACGATTGTAAATATTTGGACAACTTCTCCATCACAATATAATGTAAAGTTTATTTCATTGGAAGTCTTTGGCTTAAATTCAATTACTATTTGATCATTAGGAGTAACGGAAATATTTTTTGAGTACACTTGGCTTTTGAGGCTTAGACTTTCTGATTCATCAGATTGCATATAAAGTAGACCTGGTTCTTGGTGTCTTTTTGCCAACTGGTATTTTACTTTCGGATTCCAGTAATCAACTCCATAATGCAAGGTTTCGGTATCTATTTTGAAATAGGATTTAGTAGATTTTACAGCCCCTAAATCTAATGTAAATGTTTGACCATAAGCAGGTGAAAAGGAAAGTAAAGCATGTGTATAAGGTCTATGTTCCCAAGTAATCGTATCTGCATTAAATCCTTCGACAGAATATAGAAGAAGACTGGTCCCACCGTCCGTGATAGTTGCTTCAAGCTCCCAAATATCGTTGCTACCCAGTGCAAGATATTCAATTAAGTCGGGCGTTATGATAAATGCCTCAATTTCTTCGATCACGTCGTATGAGGTTAACCAATCAACATCTATTTGATGGATAAAAATTGAGCTTGACATAACCCAAATATAATCGAGATTCGGATCATTATTTTCAACACGAGTCCAACCACTTAGAGAAATTTGGACCCCATCGGTTGATGCTATCAAATGTACTGGAGAATCTGTATCTCCAAGATAGATTTGTATTTGCGTTAAAAAGCTTGAAGTTATGTCATAATATAAATCAAATGTTTTGGTAATAACCAGATTACTATATCTAGTCTTAGTTCTTTGATTAAAAATAGGAAAATATTCTGAAGTGATGCCCATGCTATTACTATCATCTTCATGGGTATCGTATATATCGGTACCTGCTACAAGGCTACCTTCTACTATTGATGCAGTATTACTCTGGTGATCGCCAACATAAGTATGCCTATAAGTGGAAAGATTATCAATATTATAATTTGTTGTAGGGTGTAAGGAACGTGCGATAGCCGCGTCTATTATATCCTTTTCAAAAATAATTGTGTCTTGACTAGTCCCAAATAAGTCCCAAGTTGATGTGCGAAAATTATCTCGAAATTTCTCAGTCCTTTCAGGTTCCTTAAGGTTAAACCCGCTATATCCGTAAAGTTCTATACCATTTGACGTAAAATCTATATCATCGCTTACATGGTGAGTACCTATAGCGTTTGACTCAAATTCATCATAATTCAGATAATTGGTATCTGTAAGCGTATATGTCTTAAAATCCCCAACACATAAATATGCATTGTCTACTTGCCCAGATTCGCGATTAGTGATCAAATGGATCTTAAATTCGTGCAAATCGTTTATAAAATTTCCATAAAATTCACTATTGGCATCGAACGAGAATCCGTTTTGATAGGCAGGGAAGTCATTATATTCTTTAGTATAAGGTGTAGCAGGATCTATGATGATATTTCCTAACTGGAATTTATTTGTATTATAATCAGTATCATAAAATAACACCTTGTAATCCTCATCAGTAATTAACTCTGATTGATCAAGGAATAATGTGTTTATCTGCTTGCTTGTATCATCGTTGTTCAAAAAGCTGCCACCAGCAAGAACAGAATCGTCAAAAACAATATTACCGCTATCGTCCATAGTGCTTGGGAAACATTTTCCATATCCAATAGTATTTATATCATTTAAACTCGTAGTACCCCACTTCGGCCTGAACATATCGTCATCAGTATAAGCACTTGTAGGATGCCCACCCCAAAAATCTAAGTCTAAACCATCTGTATAATAATAATCATTTCCGTCTAAAGGTGCAACAGGAAGAGATTCCCATCTATTATACTCGAAGTTCCATAACTGCAATGACAATGGATATTCTTGAGTAAAGGAAAGGGAGTAAATTGAAGCATCAAAAGAGACTTGGATTTCTTCCAAACTCTCCTTGCTAATTACAGGTAACTTGTAGGTAAATTCGAATCCGAAAATACCATTCTCATCCTTTTCCGTAGTCATGTACTGACTCCAATTTGAAAAAACAGATTTCATTTCTGCAAGTGAGGCTCCTTGAACTGCCGGATTGTTTGAAGAAACCCTTTCTAGCTTAAAGTAAAATACGTCAGCACTGAAGCCAGTAAATTGGTCTCCGAAATCAAAAGTTATATAGTTTACATCGGTAATTAATTCCCGATCAAAATCAATTTCAGTGTCATAATAAAGCCTTTGTCCATTTATCTTCAATTCGCAGGGTTTATAAGAGGAGGTAGCATGGAAGCTAAAATAAAAATCATCTCCGTCATATGGAATGTCCATTTCAAAAAAACCAAAATAGGTATATCCATATCCTGTCCAATCGGTTGATAGCCTTATATAATTTGAATCGTCTGTGTGGGTATTCAGAAAATTACCATCATCCCACCCAGAATCTTGGTCTGGATAATCAATGTCTGTCAAATATTCAGCACTGAGGGATGATGGAAGAGTTCCAGAATCGTAGATAAGAGCTACTTGAGAATTATCAGGCTCGATATTGACTAGACTATTCTCTACTAAAATCCTTTGTTCACCGTCAAAATTATATAACCCTGAACTTGTCTCATCATGTATTTCAGAATAATACATCTGAGAGAAGTTAAAGTTTTCTGAAATATATGGATTGCTGATCCACGCACCATCAATATAATTACCTTCAAAACTTCCATCAAACATGGTCTCTCCGAGATAATCATCTTTTGCATTAAGGTTTTGAGCTAACATTCCAGAATCATAACTATCACCATAATATATTAGAGAGTTCTCTAATTCTGGCATCATATATTCAGAACTCCACTCAGAATTAACTTCTGGATAAATAGCAGTAGACCCTAATCCAGATATAACAGGTGTGTATTGATAAGTTAAGCTATTAGGGAGCCAATTCCAGTTTGCTATAGGACTTTCATATGAAGTTGCGGGATTTAGCCAAAGTAACGGTAAAGAAATATCTGAATAAAACAGTCCCGAAGCGGATATAGTTTGAGTATCTGATGTACCGTTCTGATTTTTAAACGAAGGATCAATACTAGTCTTTTCTCCTCCAACGAACGATTCGAATGAGTAGGCTACTTTTGCAAACGCTAAGTTGGACCATATAGAATTTAAATCAAGACGTATTTCCGTACGGGAGACACGATACTTATCTATATCCAAATCATACCAATTATTGTCCCCATTAAGCTTATAAGTAATCTTATTGACCATATATATTGGTGTCTTTTTAGGTGTTATTACGGGGTAATAAATAGGTAATAAATCTTGTTTTCCGAGTACTTCAGAAACAAAGCATACAGGACTTACAATAGAGGTAGTGTCCTCCAAATAGGTTATTGTCGTCTGGAATACTCCTGTCTCAGAAGCAATAAGTAATTTTCTTAAATTATTATCAGCAATAGCAAACAAATCTATTATTTTAAATTTAATGTCGTCAAACCCGGTTATTTCAAAATCAGTCCATTCTTCTGTCCCTGATTTTCTTCTCAAAGCAATAACAGCATCCATCTTTCCAATGGCAAGCCGTTCAATGCCAAGAATAATAGAATCCACACCGTTAATCTCATCATACTCTATTACTAAAATCTTACCTAGAACTGAATCTTCTATCACGTTTTTTATTTCTAAATTAAAATCATATTCAAATAATTGTGAGTAGTATGAACCTTCGATTAATCCACCGACCAGTATTGCTTTTCTATCTGTTGCTGAGAAGTAATTTACGAACTCTACAGATGTTGGAATGAAATTAAGGGGGGCATGGCAATCAACTAAATATGTAAGGTCGTAATCGGTATCAAAGTAATACTTCCATAGCGAGAACGCTTCTGAAGAGTCTTGCTGGACTGTAAGCATTACGGAATTTGTTGTACTACCATCATATTCTACATCAAATGTAATATAATTATATCCTGAAAGTTGGGTAACGTTTTCTTTTATAACCCAATCTAGATTATCATTAAGATAGATTACATCAATTTGAGAAGAAGATATTCTTATTATCTCATATATACTGTCTTTATTTATATCCCATAGTTTGAATACTTGATCTTGGATAGACGCGATAGTGCCCTCATCACTGAGTGAAGAATCGAGTGTCCATCCTGTCTGATCGTCAAATTTATATATGGATATATCTAAGTCAGAACTTGCCTCAGAAATGATGATGGGCTGCCATTCATTACTGTTTCCAAACAACCCCCATGAACCCCATAAGTCAGCGTTATCTAACGGAGCGGCTTGCAGCGGTAAATATTCATACGAAAAGTTATACATGGAAGCCATAAATGAAGCATCTTCGTTTATATCCCAAGTTATTGAATAACTTCCATTTGTAAGGATGGTTGCAGGATCGGTTTGCATCTTTACCCATTCTTTTTCTATCGGGTTATAATATTGGGCGATTACATCCCATAAGTTTGTGGTACCAAAGTAATTTTCGATATACCCTTCAATTTCATTTTCATTGGAAAATAAGGAAGAATTATATTCAAAAATATTGCCAAACACTAAATCAGAAATTAATTTAATTTGAGTATAGTCATAGGTTTTTATCGGTGAATATCCGAATTCGTAATTGTTTTCTCCAATAGAATATTGTTCATCCCAAGAATAACTAATTGCGTCAACAAAAGCATTTCCACCAGCTATACCACCAGGATCATATAACCAAGAAGATATATCTGATTGTATTTCCCAAAAATTATAAGGACCATATTTTGACCCATTTATATATAGAAAATATGTATCTGCTGCAAGACCTTCATATTCCCCAGTTCCGCATTCGAAATCAATTCTAATATGATACCAAATGTCTGCCGCATAGGTTCGAGTATTATGATGAGTTGTAGAATAATAAGCAGTTATATATCCTGTATCATGGAAATAGATCATAGGACCAACTGTTGCACCTGCTAACATAAATCTATGACGTTCATCAGTTTCACCACATTTTACATAAAACTCAACAGTCCCACTTCCTATAGCATCAAAATAATTTCTACCTTGATTCCACGCACCATCATCTTCATATAAATGAAGTATTTTACTATGTATAGTATCTCCAGATTCTATCTCGCAAGTATATAGAGTAGTAGCATCTATAAAATCTATATCTATACCAGAATTCCCAACATCCTCATTCCCAAAACTATAGGTTCCGCAATAAGATCCGTTAAAATCTAAATAATTTCCAGATTTATCAAACACCAGACATTTCAAGAAGTAATTCTCTGGAGGAAGCTTATCAATCGATTTTAAGTAGTCACCGTCCCAATAGTAATTCCATATATCATCTTCTCCTGAGAAATAGGCTCTTCCAACAAAATCCCAATTTACCTCATCTGAAGAGCCATACACCAATATCCGATGTGCATCAGAGTCGCCATTTATATCAGGTAAAATAGAAGATGTATCTATATGAATGGTGCTATCCTCATAATTATCAGAACCGAAAATAATAATTCCCGATCCTGTTGAATTTGTACCCAATACCCAATTGAACAGACTATAATCATCATTTTTTAAAATGACATTATCATAATATCCCTCATATTTATGGGAAACTAATACATTACCCATGCCATCTTCAATTTCCAACCAAAATAAAAAATTATCCCCTTCAGAAAGGGATAGATAATCCGAAATGTTAAAACAGGATCTCCCAGAAGATAATAACTCCCATTTTTTTGCATTATTACTGAATTGTAACACAATTTCATCATCTACTAACTCATAGAACTGAGCATAAATATGTCTTGTTGAAGCAGGAGAAAGAGCATACCGATATTGAGGATCGATGTATAATAGTAAAGATGTGCCATCAAGCAAAATGGTAAATTTATCTATGGTATAGTCTCCAATTTTAATACTTTGAATGCTTTTGATGTATTGGGTACTACTAAAATAATCACCATACCCATCAATTTCATAGATAAATTGTTCATAGTTAAGCGATCCAATAATGCTAATATTATACCATGCTAAGGGATTTGTATAATAGAATGTGATATTTTTAATACCTAATTGATCTGCGATAGTTTGATCTATTTGACTCCAATCAAAACCATCATAAACTGTGTCAAATGCAGAAATAGTGAGATTTTTATTATCATTAAAATATATAGTGTCGACGACTGTGGAATTGTATATATTCTCATTATCGACATAGATATGCTCCTCTATTAACTCTACAACTGGGCATGAATTGTCAATATAAATATTTTCAAGGATATAAATATTAAAGTTGCCGGCAGCATCTGTAGCAATTAAAGTAATATTGTAATAACCGTTTTGCAACCAATTTGTATCAATTAAGATCTGCCATTGATCTTCTCCAATTTCAATTATTGTCAATTCAAAATCAGGAGCGATAGTACCAGATGAAAGATGCAAACATTCAATAGAGATACTATATTCTGAACTTTCTGTTAAAGTTGCATTTATTTCGAACAAATTGTTTCCATAAGCATAATTCACTTGTACATTATTGAAAATTGGTGCCGATTTATCAATAATTATCGCAAATGGATATTCTGAAATATATCCTAATGTATCATTGCAAATTAATTTAATATTTTTTAAACCTTCTGATAGTGAAGCGTCGTTAAAATAGAAAGTATAGATATTGTCAATAGTATTCCAATAACCAGAAATAGTGGTGTCAAAATAATAAGTAGAAACATCAGAAAAATCTGATATATAAAAAGAAATTGCTCCAGACTCGGGATTAATGGTGGTATTTGTATCAAATTGCCTATAGATTTGTGGTCCATGATAATCTATTGTTATAGGTTGCGAAATCGCATAAGTAGAAACTACTCCTGATATATCAAAAAATTCTCCTACAAAAGTATAATTATCTTGGGGTAAGACTGTGAAGTTATAGCTTCCTTTGAATTGATTGGAATAGTGGGATGCATTTGAAACTCCAAAATCTATAGAAATAGGATTTGTATAATCATACAGACCGTCTAAATCATGTTGCGTTATTAGAGTTATGAAAATTTCTTCATTTTGAGCATCTTTGAAATAAGAAAATTCATATGAAGAAGTATTTAACTTAACAGCTTCTATTGAACATATCTCATCTCCTTCAAGTAATTCTGGTAAATCCACAGCAAATCTATTATCAGAAATCACAATTTCAGGGCTATGAGTATAATACACTGTAATCTTAAGATGATCAATACGAGCATCTGTAGCAGAAGACCCGGTATAATTTATGTATATATCAATACCAAAATCAGCACTATTGATCTCGGTGGGAGTCCATGAAGCGCCCCACAAATAGGTTGAATTGCCATAAATGTTATAAATATCATTATCTATAGTGTCCCATGGTGTGGAATTTGCCATATCAACGCCAACTTGACCACTTATTTTTCTAAGAAAGATCTCCCCATCTGTAATTGCAGAGCCAACAGTAGCCATTCGATCCATTTCAACTTTAATACCATTAATTGTGGCTCCTATCGGAATATTAAACCCAAAGTTTGCTAATCGTAGCCAATCTGAGCTACTTTCTGTTAAAGTGCTAAATGAAACATAGGTGTAGTCGCCATCTTGGGTTACTAATTTGCCCAGATCGTTCCAAGGTTCTTGGTCTTGGGGTGATTGAGTATAATAGACTTTAATTTGCACATGATCAATACGCGCATCAGTATTAACAGATCCATTATATTCCACGTATAAATCAATACCAAAATCATTACTGTTGATTTCAGTAGCGGCCCAAGAGGTACCCCACAAATCGGTGGGACTTCCATATACGTCGTAAACATCGTTATCTACGATATCCCAAGACGTTAAGGTATCTGCGTAATTATCTCCCACTTGACCTGTAGTATTTCTTAAGTATAATTCCATATCATGAATTGAATCGCTTACGGTGGATCTTCGATCGAAAAGTACTTCTATACCAGTGATGGTCACTCCGCTGGTAGGGAGGGTGAATCCAAAATTTGTTAATCGTAACCAATCTGATGTAGTTTCTGTTGATGTGGTAAATGAAACATAAGTATCATCATTGTTTTGAGATGTTGCTTTGGTAGTATCTACCCATTCTTCGCCTGAAGCATCAGGTAAGGTATAATGTATTTTAATCCGTACTAGGTCTATGTAGGCAGTATTCGTAGTTCCTACATTTTCGACTGCGATATCAATCCCAAAATTAACATTATTTATATCAGAAACTGACCAGACACCATTCCATAGATCGGTTGAGCCGCCATAAATATCGTAGCCATCAATATCTGTTATATTCCACCAAGTACTTGTGGCTTTATCTTCTCCGTTTTGACCGGTTGAATTCCGTAAGAAAATAGAAAAATCCCTAATGGAGCTTCCTGGTGAATCTTGCTTTCTATCCATTCCCACTTCGATGCCATCAATTGTGGCTCCTACGGGAATTGCAAAATTAAAGTCTGATAATCGTAACCAGTCCGTTTCCGTACTACTGCTTCCACCATTATCTGGTGCGATTGCGATTTGAAAATAAGCAGCACCATCTGAGACACTACAACTAACTGTAGCATCTCCAGAAGTCCCTTGAGAAGCTAAATCTTTACTGCCAAAGCAACCACTCACATCAGAATTTCCAGAAGTGTCAGTTTGATAGTCATCAACCTCAGTGAATCCAGTTCCTGAGACTTCGAATGGATACCCATCACCTCCGTCAAAACTTAACCCATAAAGCACTAAACAATTGTCTACGGTTGTAGTTACGGCTGGAATAACGTGACTATTTGAACTTGACGAAGATTGTGTAAAGCTTTTAATATTGATTGGGGTTGTATCATCAGCTCCCATAATCCTAAGGTAATATCCCATCCACTCATCTAATCCTGCAGAAGTTACAGTCTCAGTTGGATTTTCATTCCCATCAGCAATTCGCCAGAAAACAGCAATGTGGGCATCACTGACTCCATCACCTGAAGTACCAACGAAGTTCCAGTTCGCTTTGTTATCTGAAAAAGCAATTGATGATGTATCATCGTTCATGACAATAAGCACCAATAAATCACCTACTTCAACTCCAGAAGGTTTACTTAATATTAGGTTTGTTGAAGGCATTGAGTCACCCTGTTCCGTCCATGATTCTATAATTGGAACACTTTCCTCACTAATTATTATATTAGCTGAAGCATAACTATCATTTTGAGCCAATGTATTACCTAGATTTGCCCAATCTATGCTGTTACTTCTGTCTACACTAGAGGCTGTAAACGGAGACAACCAGTTAGTAGTATAGCTACCTCCACCACCCAGATTTATATTTATATTCGATGTTATTGTTGGCGATTGTGCCTCAGAATCGTCCCCACCTCCTGCGATTCTGTCCGTATTTGTTGTAGTGGATGGTGATCCTATATCAGAATCGTTTTGTTCATCGGTATAATTTAGACTTGCAAAATAATCATAATCTACTTGTAATTCAATTATCTTAACTAAATCACCATGAGAGTTAAAGATTTTTAGTACAGGAGGTAAGTTGTTTACAATATAAGGTATTCTGTGAGAATTATTATATGCATTGGGATTATCAACAAAGCTCATTAAGATATTATTGATCTCGCTTGAAATGTTTATAAACAAGTTGGAGATCTCAACTATATCATCAAACGTCGCAGTTGTAACTATGATTATTATTTCTTTCGACGTAATAAACATAGCATCTTGATATAGCCTAATATCTATAGGAATAAGTGTAAAATCAGATCCCTCAATATCATAAAAAGTCGAATTTAGCTTTATACCGTTGTCTTCAAAATAAATATGATTTTGTTCAGAAACAATACTGGTAAGTGAAAAGCTTTCATAGCTGGTTAAGACAACTATTTTTGTAATATCATTATCAACAGGAAAAACTTTCAGATCTATATTAATCATACCATCTTGATCAAGCCCATATAAGACACTATTATCAAGCCCCTCTATCCTAAACTGCTCATGATTATTAAGATCTTTTACAATCCAATAACTTGAATCAGAAAGGATTTTTTCGTTATCTAGAACATCGTATCCGATAAACCTTAGAGTCATATTATCATCTCTTAGGTTAAAAATATTGAACGAAATGTCTGCTAGAGAATTTTCATCACTATAAAATGTCCCATAAGAAACCCAATCTGAGGTCGTTGGAGTCTCATATTTATATTCTATGTCTACTTTATAGAAGTCGGTGTCTGTAGAGTTAATTGCCATTGTTACTATATTATCCTGAACATTATCATAAGTCTTTCCTAACACCAATGTATAAGGATCTCCCGAAAACAAGGTCATTTGAGGGGGGTTAATATCTAAAATAGTGTGATTCAGGGTATAATTATAAAGGCAAGAAGAGAATCCATAGCTAAGATTTGCTTCGATTATGAAATTAATATCATAATTATTTGGATTTAATCCCTTCGAATTTACCCAATCTGATAAGGAATCTAGATAAATAAGCCAGTGATCAGAAGTGAGATCATCATAATTTACTCTTGCTAGAAAATCAATATCATTAGAATAATTAATATAGACATCTAATGAACTTAGATGATCTTCAAAATCTATATTTACACCAATTTGAGAATTATGATTAATCCTCCCTTCATTATCCACATAGGTGAAATTTATAAGTTCATCAAAATGGTCGATTTTAAAATAAGTGCTATATGAATCATATACATAATTATTAATATCATCTATAGCTTTTACTACAAAATACCATGACTCGTTATCAGGAATATTCCAGCTCGTGTTAATATAAGAATATAAACCATCATCAGGACTAAATGAAGCATCAAATGAGGCAAGCAAAATCCACGCTTCAGGAGTAGGATTCTGTAAGTCTGGTTCCGTTCCAGCTAAGAAAAATTCCAATAGCTCGATAGGTTTTCCAGTGCTGTTACATTCAAAATTTAACCATCCGTCAATCGTCTGTCCTGAGACTGTTATAGGTAGCCAACCACCTTGTCCGTCTTCTTGTGAAACTACAACATCGATTGCAAGATATGGTCCACCGCTATGACTTTCGATTTCAGCATCTGAGATAGAGCTGTTAAATACTGAAATGTCATCAAGGCGACCTGTGAAACATGAATATGTAGAAATTTCAGCACCGATAATAAGGGCTCCTCCCCCTTTAAGCGTGCCGCCACTACTCCACGGTTCTGCGGTCGCTCCTATTGCTTCTCTACACCAAGTATCACCAATAAGAACATCTACATCATTTCCACTGTTATTATATCTAACAGCTATAAAAGTCCATGTATTTAGGGCAATTGCTCCAGGAAACCCATATTCTGCTGTAGCATTCACAGTATCGGCTATAATATGGACTTGTAAAAAACCAGTCTCATTAACTCCTAATTCTATTACTCCCGATTTTGAAAAGAAGCAATTTCTAATACCGTTTACACTTTGATTTGAAGCAAATGCAGTTGGATATACCCAAGCCGTAATTACAAATTCGGTATCAGAAACACCAAGGGTACTGTCTAATATATCACCGAAATCTACATAATCGAAATTTTCATAGGACATGCCTCCCTCTTCGGGGGGTTCCGATTCAAAGGCTATCTTCATACCATCCAAATTCGCTTTGGAAAGGTCCAAGCCTGACCACGTAAATGTATGCCATGCTGGGGTACTGCTCATATCCAGTTGTCTTGCTCCTAACCATGATCCACAATACACATTCACCGTTGAGTCTATATCAATTTCTTTCCCATACACCTTTATTTGTATTTCAGTAACTGAACCGCTTGAAATATCGAATGTATTCATAAAGAATTCATCCGTAATATTGTTTGATGCGATGCTAGAAGTATAAATATAGTCGTTCGTATCCAGAGTCGTCTCGTTTATAAGATCAGCATGGTCTCCTGTATGTGAACTCTCCCATTCTGTGGTAACATCGCCGTCTGGATGGGAAATACCACTATCTTGCGTTGGTGTACTTTCGGTATAGTACACTTTAATTTGAAGGTGATCGATACGAGCACTGGTATCAGATGCTCCAAAATATTTTACCGAAATATCAATCCCGAAATCATTACTATTAATATCCGTGACTTCCCATGTATCCCCCCAAAGGTAGGTTGAATTACCATAACTATCATACGAATCATCATCAATATCATCCCAATTACTACTAGTATCTGCTTCATTATTCCCTACTGGACCGCTTGATTTTCTTAAGTAGATTGCATCATCTTTAATTGTGGTCTGATTGGCTCGTCTGTCGATTTGAACCTCAATACCGTCAATACTAGCCCCTGTAGGTATGCTAAAACCGAAGTTATTTAACTGTAACCAATCGGATGTATCCTCGGTTGAGGTAGTAAATGAAATATAAGTATCATCATCATCTTGGAAGGCTGCCTTACTAGTATCTTGCCACTCTTCTCCAGAAGTTCCACCACCGGCACTATTAATAGCAACTTGATAACCAGCCATACCATCCCCAACTTGGGCAGTCACAATTGCTGTTCCAGAACTGCCGGTAGATGTCATATTCTTATATCCAAAACTAGCAGAGACATCAGAATTTCCAGAAGTGTCAGTTTGATAGTCATCAACCTCAGTGAATCCAGTTCCTGAGACTTCGAATGGATAACCATCACCACCATCAAAAGCGTTAGCATATATAATTAAACAATTATCCTCATTAGTCGTTACACCAGATATTGAGAGTGGAGAACTTGAGCTTATAGAATCACTACTAACATCTTCAATAACATCAGATGTATTTACGCCACTTATCCGTAAATACCACATACCCCATTCGTCCGAAGACTGAGCTGTCACCGATTCATATGAATCCTCCGTGCCATTAGCTACACGATAATACATGCCTATATGAGAATCTGAAATCCCATTTCCTACTTCTGTCACTAAAGTCCAACCAACCTTATTATCAATAAATTGTTGCGTAGTAGATATGTCATCATTAAAAGGAATCAGAACAAGTAAATCCCCGGATTGAACACCTGGAGGCTTATCACATGTCAGAATCGAACTGGCGCTTGTTGAGCCATCTACTAGCATTGATTCTATAACCGGAACACTGCCACCGCCACTTCTCTCAACATTTGAAGTGGTTTGAGGAGACTTTATTGAGTTAGTCTCAAGATAATACTCATAAGAGACATTCGCATAAGCATTATAAATTGTCGTACCAATAGTTTCGCCTGAGCCACCCGTTACCTGCCCATCACCATCAAAATAAAGCCCGTAGTCTCTTTTACCGATATCCCAAGATGTACCTCCTTGTATAAGCCCTTGATAATTGTGAATGAGGTCGTAGGTGGACGTCCCAAAATTCTCGTCAAATTCTGCCATAAAATCTAAAGAACTAGAAGGCTCGGATTCAGAATAGCTCGCCTTTAGTAAGTCATAGAGATCATAGGGCCAATCAGGATAACCATCTCTATTCTCATCAATAAAGAAACGGCGCCCAAATATATCAGATTCAAGGCCAGCGTATTCCTCATGCGAGAGGGATTTATAGAATTCATCGCCTTCATGTTCAATTTTTACCAATAAATTCTGCTCTATTGAACCATAAACTGTGTGGTTGAGGTAAAACTTACCATCTTTATCGGTATTTAAATTCGTAATTTTAGTATACCGATCATTGTCTTCAATGAAAAGTTCGAGATTATCTAATTGAACAGGCTTATGGAGAGAATTCACAATCTGCCCATCGTACACTATGTTCCAGCAGAGTTTTCCATCTATTTCATATTCAAACGTGTATACGGCACCATAGTTGAATCCATCTTCTAATGGTTCCGAAAATCGCTCATTTGAAAGGACTTCTAATGCATCTTTTTCGATTACTATTTCATATGTTTTGGGTAAAGCAGATCGAAATCCAAACCCGGTTAATTCGCCATAATAGACTTCAACTTTATATGTTCCTGGTGCCAAATGTAATGTATTAAGTGGGACGTGAGTCATCATTATATAGTCTTTTCGTGGACCGTTTACATAATCGGAAGATAACTCATAATATTTTTTTAAACGATATCCTTCTATTGATGGTACATCTTGAGGGATAAATCGCACTCGTACATGCGAAGCTGCACCAATAGACGGTGATATTTTACATTTTATTACAATTTCATCATTAATAGACAGCTTATCAAGATCTTCGAGAAAAGAGGAATATTCCAAAGTTGTGAAGTCTATCGATGAAGGGTGAAGTCTTTGTTCTGGTGAGACTCTCGCAAACTCGAGGTCTGGAGAATTAATAGATGAAATGGAATTTACTGCAAAAATTAAAGGAAAAACGGTAAGGAATACCACTACTAATAATGCAGAACGAGCAATTTTATCGTTATATGTAAATAGTGTTTTCCTTGATTGGCTTCTTCTTTGTTTTTCTTTTTGTTGAGATCGTAAATAACGTCTAATAAAAGCTGTGCTTTTGAAAGTAAAAAGAAAAATTGCGGCAAATATACATCCATAACATATCAGTTGGAACTGTGGTGCTAAGACAAACACTCCAACAAATGCAATTGAGATGAGAAATAAGAGCGTCCATAATACAATAAACTTATTTTTATGATAAGCTCTTGCCCCTTTATATCGTATGTCATGTGCAAATTTTCTAATTGACGCATTTTTAACACTCTCTAATAGATGTGATTGTGTTTTTTTAGGAATGATTTCAGGGGATTTTCTACTCAAGAAATAGCATATACAAATATTGATGATTGGAAGTAGCTGAGCATATTCTATCATCCCATTAGTGAAAAGTAGATAACCTATCCATGGTAAGGGGAGAAAACTTAATGGTAAAAATAATACCTGCCGTCGTCCTAGTAGCCTCCACCCATTAAAGAATATGTAGGAGAAAAAGGAAAGTCCAACTTGTATAAGGAAAAACAGAAATTTTATGTCTTGCGGGAAGAATATCGTAGAAGATGGTGTGAAATATAATAAAGTAAATAAAAACAGTCCAAAAATCGATAAAAAGATTCCAGCATATTTTACCTTATTTTGAGAAATTGTTGTTTTAATTTGATGAAGACGATCTTTTAATGTGGAGTGTGTTAGCTTTTTGGCTTTAGATTTAGTCTCTTCGCTTTTAGCTGCTTTATAGCGCCCTAATTTTTTCGTTAAAATTCCAAAAATCGATAGAGTGATCCCTAGGTTTATTACTTTTTTTTGAGAAAGCTTTGCTTTAATTTGATGAAGATGGTCTTTTAAAGAAGACTTTTCCAAATTTTTGGTCTTAGATTTAGTCGTTATTTTTTTAGCGGTTTTATAGCGTTCTAATCTCTGCATTAAGATTGATTCTACAGTTCTCCTATGACGGGCTAAAGTGAGAACGTGTGAACCGTGCTTTACTTTTAATGGAGTTAATTCATTATAAAGATCCTCTCTTAGTTTATTTCGTACTCTTGGATTTTCGTTTTTGCCTTCTCCTTTAAAAAACACTTTTAATTTCTCTTTTTGTTCCTGTAAGAAGTTGTATTCCCCTTCTGACAATGTTTCTTCAAGGTTTTTGCTATATTCTATTTGAGTGAGTGTTTTATATTTCTTCTCGATCTTTTTAAAAATAGCTCTAAATTTCTTGATGACTTCATTGGAGTATCCTTCATTTTTTAATATTGAACTATATCCATTTTCATTTCTCATAAAATGGAATACGTCATTTAGGATCTCTTTTTCAAATTCGATCTCTTCTATAATCCTTAAGAGATCACTAGTAAAAGAATCAGAATACCCGTGTTTTTCTAATAAAGATATATTCTCGGATTTATTTTTTAAGAATTTAGTAATATTAATTGAGTCTGTGAAGTTTAGTAGATCTCTCGCCTTAGCGTAAAGAGCTTTTTGGGATTCTGGAAGTATGTATTCCTTCCCTTCTACAATGATAACTCCAGAGAAGATTTTCTCTAGCCGTTCTCTCCAGAAGTTTTCAATAGCTGTTGAAAATTCCCTATAGGATATTGTGTGAAAATTTAGAAATTTCTTACTATATTTCTTTCCATATAATTCTAGAGTTTTAAGATATTTATTACTATATCCTAATTTCTTAAAGAGATGTCTATATCCTTTCCTCACATGGGCAAACTCAACTACATCTACATCGTTCTTATAATCTAATAAGATAACTTTAAGGCCTAGATGTTCCTTAATGAATTCATCTAATTGCGGACCATAAATCTTCTTGACGTGTTCCCTAACTTTTCCATCTTTCTTCTTTAATTTTCTGCGCCCTGAAAGGTCTAAATTAGATAATCTTTGTGATTCTTCATACTTTCGAAATGATATTCTTTGCTGCCTTCGAACATATGAAAGATCAACATAGGAATCAATCTTATCTTGTTTAGTCCCCTCAGAGATGGCAATACTTTTTATATTTGGTAAATTATCCTTATATTTTACTGGTGTTTGAGGGATATAATCTTGAAAAAATGATTTACGTTGTTGTTCATATTCTTTCTCCATGTTATTAAGGAGTTGAATTAATCTTACTATATCCCCATGATAGGTGTTTACGAATGAAGGTTTAAGTCTCTTACTTGGTTTTTCTCCAAACACAGTATTAGTTCTCTTTTTTTCTACAACTTCTTCTTGTAAATTTTCTTCTTCGATTGGCTTCTCTTTTTTGATTTTAACCCTACTTAAGCTAATTATTACATAAAGATCGTATTTATAGATAGGGTGCGAAAAAATCACAAGGAATATGAAAGGGGTAAATAGAAAATTTAAAGGAATAGTAAAATAGAAAGAAATAGTACAAATAGCTGTAATTATTCCTGTAATTACTGTAAAGAACTGCTTTGAGCCGGTTGCTATATTTCCTTTACTCCCATGTTTGAATAGATATAATTCATAAAAAATTAAAGTGAACAATAAAAGAAATACTACCTGCACTTGAGAGGCTGAAATAAATAAAGACAGGTAATGAATATACCAAAATGCTGAGAGTGAAATATATTTGAGAGCCTTTAATGTTATAGTATAGCCCTTATGCGCACGAGAAAATAGTGGTCTTATGCGCGGCGGTTTTGAATGAGTATTTCTTAATTTTTTAACAACATCAAAGTAGTAAAAACCACCTCTAATCGAGCAATATACTGACATCACAAGAAAAAGGGGGATTAATACATAGAGCGAATCATTCAGCGGGTTAGCATAATAGAAGAAAATAAGAAGTCCTAAAATAAAGGGAGTAAGATATAAGATAGCTAATAAAATACTCCTCATTATTAGAGATCTTTTTCTTTGATCTTTTGAAGTTACTTCTTCTTTGCTAATTCCTTCCCTTTGTATCGAGACTTGTGTCTGCGTTAATCTAGAAGAAGTAATCTGATTTATTTGATTATTACGCGTACTATGACCATGTTTCGTACGTTCTATATCATATTCTTTTGGTCTTTCTTTATTTCTACTCATTATTTTCACCTTTCATTTCTAATCTGATGAGCTGATTAATTTTTTTAATATAAATTGAAATCCTTTCAGGATGATACTTAATTTGATTAAAGTATCTTTTTAGCTGATTTTTGGCTATTTTGCGCAGGTTAGGTTTAATAGACCTGATAATTAATTGGAAAAATTCTTTATCAGAAATGTTATCTAATTCTAAACCAAGATCTTTCCTTGCAAAACTCTTTGTAGGAAACTCAATATGTGGTCGAATACCGGCAATTGCCATTTTTTTAATCACTTTTTTTATACATTCTAGAGAAAATATTCTATACAATTAATATAAAGGACAGCTACTACGATAAATCTTAATGCCTTAATCAACATCAGCTAATTTTTGTCAATCAATAAATTAATTTATCATTAATGGTATATTTAACAGTTTTGTTTTTTCTTATATTTAAAATTTACCCTTAAAAATGAGCGGAGATTCTTATTTTTTTGGGAATCTCGAGAATTTCTTAGAAGATAGATTCCCAAGTTTTTGGGAATCTCCCCTTTTTCTCTCTGAATTTTGTGTGAAAAATTCATGGGAGCCTCAGTATCAAGCGTTATTATGGGCAACCATTACAAGATTTTGGGTAAAAATCTAATTTGAGTGTGTAAAAAACAATAATTAGCTATTTGAAAAAAAATAAACCTTTTTAAAATTAGAAATTAATACAAAAGCAAAAAAACAGAAAAAATTGACAAAAATTTTTCCTTTATATATGGGGGTAAGTATCTTTTTATGATTTTATTAAAAAATTGTAAAAATAGAAAAATTGGAGGTATATATTACAATGGAAACTAATCTAATCACAATAAATAAGTTCTTTAAATTGAAAAGATTAGCAGAAATTTTAGCATATGTTATTATTGGGTATGATGCAGCAAAAAATCCAGTGTTACCTAACGAAATCGCGAAGTATTACAAAATATCACATAAACAAGTATTGGGGTATATTAACGAGCTAGATGATTTGGGCTATATAATGCGTCCTGAAGAAAAATGTCCAAGACCTATTAGTCCTACAAAGGAAGGGTGGGAAATGTATGATGAAATGATTTCATCATTTTTTTCAAAGGAGGAGCAAAAATTGATAGAAAAACATTCGCTATTAGAGTAAGGTTATAATGTATATATAATAATAAATACCTTGAATAGTAGTAGCAGTTCATATAAAAATTTCAATCAGAGCATACATAATATTTATAAGCATAATTATACTAAAGTTCTATATAATTAAATATAGATAAAAAAAAGGCTAGGAGATTCCCAAAATTTTTGGAATCTCAAAAATCTTTACAAAATTTAAGTTCAGGTGATTAGCAATAAAAAAATATTTTAAGACGATTATCTTCGTTTCAGTGCTTTTAATGTTAAATCTTCACTCAGTTCTTTTATTTGTAAGTGCACAAGTGGGAGAGGCTGAGTATGCCACGTTCTCGTGGGAGGAAACCACTTATTCTACATCAGTATCGCTAGTCTGGGATGGCGAGTCGGCGGTTCAGAATTATACAGGTTCTTATTCAGATGTTTTTACTGTTATGGATAACTATGTTAACGTTACTGATAGCACCTATATAGAAGAAAAGCGTATTGTGAATTATGAGGCAAATTATACCCATTTTTCGAACTTCACTCGCAAAGGGTATCTCAATATCGATATTGACATAGATGTTTATAGAGTAGATGTTGACTATGGAGGTAGTGCAAAGCTAGTTTGGATGGCTTTAGAAAAAGGCTATTATGAATGGGATTTCTATGAAGATGCCTCAGGATATAGCTACGAGTATATTGAAGAGAATCATCAAGTAATAGACAGAGAAATTAAAAAATATGATTGGGATACCATGGAGTTAATTGATGCATGGAATGTAACAGAAGAAATATATGATACTATAAATTGTTCTGGTGATGCGCATTCTTCTGAAGGAGCATATAACCATTTTAAATTAAATACGACGTTTACAATGCCTCTTTTTCTTGTGTTCCAACTGTATACCACAGAAAAAGGGGACCATATCGCATGGGCTAGCACTTTTTCAGAGTTCTTAGTATTTCGTGATAAAAATGACGATGGAATATATTCCGTCGGTTATTTTGAAACTCCTTATTATTTTGGTCCGCTTGATCTCTATTCTGGATCTGAGGCGTTTGGACGATTAAAACCTATAGCAGAAGAGTATGAAGGATCAAAAGAAAGTCTAGTATTGAACAATACGTTTTCTGGAAGTTTTCCTGATGACAGAACTGTCGATGAGATAGTATCTTCTATTAAATTTACTCCGCCTTCTTTAGTTGGAAATGATACGGTCGTATGGGATATAGATTATAAAGGTTTCCCTATTGATATGGTCATTGGTCATAAAGATATCCCATTCGAGGAATATATAACGGATACAACCACTCCAAACGACTTCTCTTACGGGTTCGATTATAAGATCCGCGGTGGACAAGCAGATTTGAGTCTTACTCTAGGTCTACCAGATATAACCCATCTCGATGAATATGGTATATTTGAGGAGTATAATCTAGGATTATCGCTTCCCAAATATAATTATTTTCTCTCTTCATTTAATATCAATGAAATAGATCCAAAAGACTTAACAATTCCCTCTGATATATTTTCATTTGAATCAAATAACCAAACCGTAGCAGAAATAAATCTTGTAAATCCGCTGAAGAGAAATTATACATTATATGATTATCCGAGCACTGGAGAGACTATAACAGCCGAGTCTAGAGGTGCAAATATTAATAATATTGTAACTGTTTCTAATAGTTATTTTGGACATATCAACATCCCAGAGCTGAATTTCTTATATACAATCGAGGACTTGGCTAACGCTATTCCGGGATTCACAATTGTGGATAACCTTTATCATTTACATACAGAAAATTATCCTGTATGGGCAGGAAAGAAATTAGTACACGATCCTACAAACACAATATATTTCGAGGATATAACTCTCCCTTTTCGAGTAGATGCTGATTCTATTCTCGGATTTGATATTGTTATCATTTCTAGTTCGGTTAGCTTCGTTGTTTTAGTTATAACATTAAAGCGAAAGAAATTTAAGAAGAAATAACCCAAATTTTTTTTATTTTTATTTATTAGAAGGTGATCTTAGCATAGCCGATACACTAATTGAATTGTGGTTTCCCAAATGTGAGCTAGATGAATTTTTTAATGTATTTGGTTTATTATTTCAGTATTTAGGTATTAAGCATTATTTAATTTTGACCGATTTGGTTAAAGGGAAGACTTTATTAAAGTCGGTCTATGGAGACTTAGATTTTTTAAAAGAGTATAATCCCTTATTAAATCTTCTATGGAATGATAAGGATAAGATTTGGATGAATCACAAGCTCTTTACGGAAAAGATGGAAAAGATTTATCCTGAACTAATTGTTTAATTTTTTGTTTAAATATAAATAGGATGAATGCTGATAGATATTTAGATATATATTATGAAACAAATCTGGCAGTCGATCCCGATGTAATAGATAAGACTATTCCTAAGAAAAAGTAACCAGCAATTTCTGGATATAGTATTATCCTAATAATTAGCCTAATTTCAGTAATATCAGTAATTATAATAAAAAAACGAATGAAAAAGTAAAATTTAATCTTTTTTTAAAAAAAATTGTGAATTATTCAACAGCATTTCCACATTTTAGCTTATATGGATTTCTCAATCTCGCATCCCCTTTGATAAGATCATCGTCGCAAATAACTTTGGGAGTCATATATCCGCATTTTTCACATTCTACTGCCATAACACTTGCTTTTCCACATAGCTTACAATAATTATTTTCGGTTAATTTATCCTTTTTAATGTCGCTCTTTTCTTCAGGGATATCCGTTATTTTTTTATCTTGATTCAAGGCTTTTTCTAGAGGTGTAACCTGGTTATCCTCTTTAGAAGATTCTACTAAGCTCGTGTTAGCGTCTTTCAATCTTGGAGAGTTAGAGTCTTTAGAAGACATTTTTATTCCAGTTTCAACAAATTTATCAATTATTGGTTTTTGCATAGTTGATACAAACTCTTTTATCTCAGTATCCGACTCTTTGTAATGTTTTTTTTCACTTGGTCTTTTTTTCTCAGGGTAATTTATAGGCTTTTTATTAATATTTAGACTGTCATTTAACTTATCCTTTATAATGTGTCTATTTTCAATCTTTCTAAGTTTCTCTAATAGTTCTTTCTGAGTTACCTTCCCTTGCTTTAATAAGTCTACGGTCTTGCTATCGAACTTATTGTTTTCAAGAGCTTCGCTTATTCGAGTTTTATTACGCAATCCTCTTTCTGTTAATCCAAAGATCTCATAATGAGCTTTTACAAATGAAGGAACTGAATTGTTACTTTGTGATACCATAACGATTATCCCTCCACTTAGGAAGTTGACGTGTTTTATATCCAAATAATTCTCGTACCCGTACATTATAACTCTCAATGGTTTGTAGTATATCATCTGGATAAGCAATATAACCAGTCCCAATGTAAAAAGAATTAAGATTTTCAAGCATTTGTTCCATTAATTCATGATCCACCCACGCCGTCCATGTTCCTGAGATAGTCTTCATATGTCTCTTAAATTCAGACAGAAAAGCAGCCACATCAAACGAATATTCAGTAAAAATTAGTGTACTTAATGGTATTTCCATCCTCCTTGTTTCTTCTATTTCCTTATGTTCATCATTCTCCAGATCAAAAGTTATAGATGGCTTTCCATTTTGGGTAACCCGCTTCTCGATAATAGTTGTATTTAATAGCCTAACCTTATCATAGTTAATCTCATCTAATGTTTCTGGGAAGTAAGCTTGTGGAATATCGTCACCATTAACATACTTAACCTCCAAAATATCGGCATCGTCAAACTGGTCAATCAAATTCATTTCAACTGGGAATTCAATAATATTAACTCTCTTTTCAAAACCCCCAGTATCATCCAAACTATAGTTCCTCCAACTCCTTACAAAAGAGATGTCACTACTACCAAGAGCACTGGTATCCACATTTATACTCAGTAAATTTATTTCTTCATCGGATCCTATATTACGACTGGAAAAAAAGACTTCTACCTCATTAAGATATTTCATCGCATCAGGAACAATATCCCAAGTAATTGAATTGTTGACCTTTAATAAGATATCATACGTATCAATTTCACCAGATAAATATAGAACCTCAGTCTCATTTATATTACCATCTAAATCAACAGAAATAGGATTTTGTTCTCTATCATCAATTAACTGGTCAGCTAAATCGAGAAAATCAATATTACCACTTCCATCAATATCATCAACTTCAGAAATTCCAAAATCAGAGAAACTACCAAGTTCTGGGTTTCGAATTAAATTCCAAAGTATTTCATCTTCAATCATAGAATCTGGTGAAGCTAATATATAAGAAATATTAGCTATCTCAAACTTTGTAATAAACTGAATATTTATATTGTCATCAAAATCATAATAATGTATCAGTCTTGTTATATTTACATCGGTTTGAAATACTGACCAAACAACATCAAATCTAATATCTATAATAGAATCATCTTTAGCATCATGTCCTTTAGTATAAGTAAAAGCATATTCAAAAGAATTTTTACCAATACTTGGTAGAATCATATCGTATTCCGTAATATCTTCATCTTCAGTAGGTATATTATCACCATATACATCAGAAACAACCGAACCTGTTAAATTATATGTAACCACATCCTTGTTCCAAGTCGTTTCCAGCTCTGTTGTATTAATTGACTGATTACCAAAAACTCTAAGTGTAGGAATAATTGAAACCTCTATTGCATTATCAGTATTCTCTTTCCAAATCATAGGTTCTCCAGTATAATAATCTCCCTCTTCTGGTCTCTCAATAGAAATAGTTATCATAGTATTTTTATCCGAATCATGATCCATCACAACTTGATATATTTCATCATTTCCAAATTCCATTGAAACAAGTGGTGAATCATCTATTCCATCAATAAGACCATCTGAATCTGTATCCATAACAAAGGGATCAGAACCTATTGTAATCTCATTAAGATCAATAAGTCCATCGGAATCGGAATCCGTAACTGCATATTGTTCATGTATTGGGATAAGTAATCCGTTACATGTAAAATAACTATTAAAAGCAAAAGGAGTATCATATATGAAACTCACTCTATGAAATCCTTCCGAAAAACATCCCAAATACTTAGACTTAGGATAACGTCCAGAGATCATTGTATCTCCCTTATAAAGTAAATCATCACCATCAATAGTTATATTACTAATTTCTCCAAGACCAAGAACAAGGTTAATATGACTTTCGTCAGAATCTTTTTCAGGTATATAAAAAATAAATTCTATGATTTTATCCATTATATCATCTTCGTCGGTAATTACAGTAGTAGAACCAAGGGTATAATATCCCCATATAGTAGATTCAGTCGGATCATAAAAGTTCCAGAATAATGAATTTTGAACTTCAATTACATCAGAAATGAAATCCATATCCCAATCTGAAGAAACCATTACCTTAAAATTAACGGTCCCATTTCCTTTAAACTTCAATGTATGTTGCCCAGGATCCAGAAATAAATCATACTGGATATAACTACCAGAAAATATAGTATAAGCTAAAATTGCAGGATCTACTTCATCATGACTTACTATATCATATACCTCATTAATTACTGTCCCATCAATCTCCATGTATAAAGAATTATAGGAAAAATTAACAGGTTGTACAAGTATAGAAATCGGTCCACCAGCATCAAATACAATATCAGTCGTACTAACAGTATTTACTTCAATTACTTCCTCCTCAATAAATAGTGGTTCAACAATAATCCAATCAAATATATTATTATCAATATCATCCTGGCTTATACTTATAGAATAAGAAACATTCATAACACCAAAATCCACAGGAAATATATTCAATCCATAACTAACATTGTATACCGTACTATTAAAAGTAAACGTCGTATAATCTGTATTACTAATATTACACATTATATACGACTCATTATAGGCATTGAAATTATATGTAGTTCGATCAATAGTATCATCATAAAGAAAATCAGCTAATTCAGGATCATACCAAGGTATTAAAGGTTTCTCAGGTCCTTTAGGAAATTTAATATGATTAGTAACAGTAGGCGCCAAAAAAGCAAAAAGTAACACAAGTACAATTAAAGTTCTTTCGATTTTTTTTGTTTTATTAATTTTCACCATATTTTTATTCACTTTTTTATTATTTTTTGTTAGATTTTTTTTAAGTTAATTTGTTTTTTATCCAAATTTTTATAATCTAAAAACTCATATTATTTTCAATAAATTTCAATGAGTTAAGAGGAATTAAAACAAATTTAATTTAAAAGCTTTGCGAAAGTATAGAATCAGTATATAAAATTCTTTACTAAACAAAAATATTTACTAAATATTGATGTTTACTAAATTTCAATCAATTTTAGATTAATTTTATTCGAAATTGAATTGCATTAATTTGAAAAACATTACCTGAATAAACCACTGTTGACAGAAGTTGACTTTTTAATTGTCTTACGAGTACGAAATTATTATATTTGAATAATCACACCAAAACAATTTAGAGATATTTTCTTAAAATGATAATTTAACTTATTTTATGATTTTTTTTTAAATAAATTGAGTAACATTTTAATAAAATCCAAACAATAAACGATATTTTCTATAACTCAAAAAGAGACTCTTTTTGAAATTCTTAATTTCATTAAAATGATTGAACTTAAAACGGACAAATTATCACTTCAAGAGCTTGAGAAGATTGATACATTAATTAACAAAGCAAAAGAAATTTATTTTTATTTTAAATAAAAAACAGCCAAGAGAAAAAAAAATTCCTATAAAAATTTATCTTAATCACTGTATTTATCCAAAGAAAAAGAAAATAAAAAAAAATCATGCGAAAAATTTTTTAAAGCAGGTTGTTAAAAAGATGTTGTTATCTTTTAATAATATAGGTTAGATCTGCTCATATTATATTCACATTAATACTTAAATTTTTGATAATAACTCGATTTAATCTCTCGCATTTTTTACAGATTGAGAAAATTATTCCGTGATTATGAGACATAACCAGAGAATCTTCATTGCAACAATCTGACTTAATTAATTTTAATGTTTTATCAGAAAAAATCTCGTAATTTCCTTTTCTAATTTGTTTACCAATTGCTTCATTGATTCTTAAATTTAGGAAATTATCATCGGAATCTATGCTTACTTCAATCATTTTATCACTTCCTTATTTTTTTATTGTATCGGTATTTACCAAAATAATTTTCAAATAAACTAAACTGCTCTTATTATATAAGGCTTACCACGGAGTTATAATTGTTGAAAGAAAAAAAAATTAATTACCATCAAATATATCTTCGTTATCTCCGTCTAAAGGAAATTTTTCTCTAAGATATAATGTTAGAGAAGGAAATCCTGAAATAGGATCTAATCCGTTCAATGCTAGTTTTTCTTCTTCCTTAAGATAATAAAGATATCCTTGTAAATATAAGAATGTACGTGAATTGTATGTACCTTCATTAAATCTTTTTATTATTTCTTGCTTAAACACTCTTATTGCTGGTTCGTATCCATTATCTACTAATTTTTTTAATAAAGGAAAGGCAACATTTGTAGATAATATATCTGTGTTTAATCCATTTTCAATAAATGCTTGGATATTAGAACAATGCCCCATAAATTCCTCTTTAGAGGAAATTTTATGTCGGATTTTTTCTGTTGATTTAAAAACTATAGATGCCTCGTCAATAGATTTTATCTCACGAATTCTCCTTTTTGGAATGTTGAATAATAAAGATTTACATGCCAAAAGTATTTTGTTATTAACATAGATATAAGTTTCCTTGCCAATGAGTCTTAAATCCACTAAGTCGTTTATCTTAAATATTGAAGAAGGTCTTACAGGATCTTTGCTTTTAATACTATCAAGACCAAATCCAGCAATAATAATTAGTACCATACTGGGTATAAATACAGGTAGTAATTTATTAAATTCATCTACTACTCGAAGTATGAACCCAGCAATTATAACCCAAACGAGTAACGAAACCCCTATAATCATCATTACCCATAATACTAACTTCAAATTTCTATATACTGTCATAATCAAACAAACTCTTCTTAATTTTAAAATAACCAAATTAAATTTTAAACTTGTTTGTTTTAATCAGCATTTTTCCAATTATGGAATTATATCATAAAAGATTTAGAGAGAAAAAGGAGGGGAGAATGGCACAGAGTCAAGAAAAGAAAAGAAATTCGCCAAAATTCATAAAGTGCCACAAACCCCCCGTAGTTGAGTATTAAAATAGTATATAGGCATGATACGATCTCATTCCCTACGATAGAAAGTACATGATTATGTATAGTATATCTATATAGTATTGATATGATATAGGTATTTAAACCCCGAGTGTAAAAAAATTTAATAATTATTTGCATCTTTATGATAATTAATAGACAAAATTGAGAAATATTACATTCTTATTCATTGTGAAAAATTTAGTTAAAAAAGGCTATTTAACCGAAGAACGTAAAGGTAGAGAGAAAATTATTAAAATCTCTGAACTTGGATTAGTGATATGTCCTGTTAAACATAATTATACTGATATTAAAGATAAATTGGATAAATGATAGGATTACTAATTGATTTTATATTAGTAGTGATTGAAACTTGCACGTCTCTTTAGTCGAGCCTAACTGGAATTACGAGGTTCGAGCCAAGAACTGAGAAAATCTTTTTTATAACTATATCTTACATTAATTTCGAAATCTCTATTTTTTAAGAACACTACTTTCTTTATTTCTATTCCTATCTTTTTGGATACAAATAATTTTTCATTAAAAATAAGGGAATCATGAGCTATTTCAATTATAAAGATTGATTTTTGTGCTTCCTTCTTTCTTTTCTGAGAGGTGCAATGAATTCAATAACAATACCAAGTTCTTTTTCTGTATCAAGATAAACAACGTCAAATGTACCTACTTGAATTAATAAGAGAATTTGTGTTCCTTTTTTCTGATATTCTTCAATATAGGGTACTATATTATTAACTGAAATCGCAATATGATGTAATCCTTCTTTTCCTCGTTCTAAGAATTCTTTATATGGACTTTCGCCTTCCAAAGGTTGAATTATCTCTATATTTAGATTGAATAATTGACTCACAGCAATTTTTAATGATATTTTTGAGTCCTTTCCCCTATATAGACTTGGAATATCATTTTGCTCGAAAATATTAAATTTAATCTTATTATTTAATGATTTTAAAGATTCAATCTGTTTATCTAGGTCTTTAAAAACATAACCTAAATGAAATATTTTAAAATCTTTCTCCATTTTTTACAGCCTTAATACTTTCTCCATTTTATTAGATTTCATAATACTTTATTCTCATTCATTTTTATACTTTACAAATTAATTATTGAATTTGTAAAAAGCTAATTTTTGAGTTTTTCAAATAAGATAGAGTTCCCATGGAATGCCTATAATATTTCACACATTAACTATGCGGTTGCCGCTATTACTGAGTTATATAATAATAGAGAAAAAATTCCTAAAGTAAAAATATCTCGAAGAGCAGAATTACGATTACGACACTTTCAAACAGGGCTCCAACCTGTCTATAAATGACAGACAAAAATAATTACTTTTAATATAAAAAATTCTTAAATTTCTAGCCTTCTTAATTTCTGGGAAATATTTTTCCTTCTGAGGATTTTCATAAAATCATCTTTTCTCTGCTGAAGCCGGCTTAAAAAAGAATCCAATTTATCAAAGTTATTGAAAAAATAATCCTTCCCTTCCACCATCATTTTTACTCCTTTCTTTTCATTTAAAATGATAGCATAAATTCCCCCTACCTCTGAATCATGTTTAATAAAAACCTTTTCTGCTGCTGGATGCTTTTCATTTCCTTTTTTTGCCCAGAAGTTATCTTTTAATAAATACGATCTATACATTGACATTTTTTCACACACAACCTCTTTTTTATTGTTAATATGATGAGTCATCGAGATATGTTTATTAATATACTCGATAATACCATCGATATATAGCTCCATGTAATATAAAATAAAGTCTAATTATAACATCGTGTAATATGCATAGAACACAATATCACACAGATATTATGAAACTTTAATTCTACACTACACAAGAAACTAAGATTTCAAAATCATTTATAAATCATAAAGTAAAAAACCCAGAACCATTTACTAAAAATTTTTTACTTGGGGTGAGACAATAATAATTTCAATTGGAAATTTACTCTTATTCACAGAGATATCCATGTATCATGAGATTTTTTAATTTAAACACAATAAACTAAAACATATCAGTTGAATTAATACATAGAAAAAATTATAAAAATCACAAAAATGTAGAGAAATCTAAAATTTTCAACACAAAAACAATTGATTTCGATAATATATCTTGAAAAAAGTATATAAATTGGGTTAATACAGGGATATATCCATCCTTAGACTTCCAAAGTGTTAGTTCATTGTTAACGGCAAATAAAATATCTCCAGATTCTGTCTTTATAAGTTCTACATTGCTTTTTTTAGGGAAAACTTGATCAATGAATTTTTGGTCATACTGCCTTAAGATTTCATCTTTAATAAGGTTTAGCTCGGATTTTCGAATGAAGTTTCTTTGTTTTATTTTCATTTTTCAAATTACAATTAGCCTTTCTTAAATAAAAATCTTTTAATTAATTTTCATTAAGTTATTAGAATTAATTGAAGAAATATTGAATTAAATCTTATGAGTAAAGTTTATACTTCTGCTGTCGTGATAATACCCCCAGATTTTTCTGCAATTCGTGAAATTATTCCAGATGTAGAACATTTCATAAAATGGATTTTTAAAACAGTGTTCAATAGTCCTATTGACCTACATTCAATATCAACAGCAGATGAAGATAAGATATTTGAGGATTTTTCAAAATGGAAAACGAAAAAATTAATTGTAAATCCAAAATTAACTCATTAGCAATTTTTCTCATGCTTAATTTAGTAGCATTACCATCAGGAGTCTTTTCACCAACAGAAATTAATATAGAGGATCATTCTACACCTACTTTTTTAGGAGAGGGCACCACGGGGGAGGGAGACATAGAGAGAGAAAGACCTTCCAAAAATTAAAATATGAATTATTATACAATTCTTACTAAAAATCTGGTGAAATATTTAACATTCTACTTTGAATTTCTTTTCTCTTCTTTTGAATTAACCTTCTACCCTCGAAATAGTCCTTTCCAAATTTTAATTGTTCTTCTCGAGAAAACTTAGGAACAATAATCTCAGTTACATATTCATTATGAAGTCTATACCTGCTGGGTGTGGCACCCGTACATTTTGATAATCCTTGTTTAATAAACATATCAGATTTAACTAACCAAAGAATAAAATCAGTTGATACTCCACTTTTAGGTCGTAAGACTAAAAATTCTGAAGAACCATAACAAGTATCGATATCTTGTGACACTGCAACACTTTTTTTATTATTAAATGAAGGACCTAAGCGTGCTATCAGTATATCCCCACCTCGAAACTTTTTCACTTGATTTTTTATTTCTTCAGAGGGTTTTAAAAATTCTGGCTCATCAATATAAAAAGAATCGTTTTCTAATCCTTCTATACTAACATAAGGAACCTCCTCACCTATTAAATCTATTCTAGGATTTACTTTTTCCTCAATTACATAGATACATTCTGAGAAGTAACAGGTTTCTGGAAATCTTTTTTCATCAATTGGAAAATATTCGTAATATTTTACATCGAATCGATTATTACATAATTTTATTTCAGGAATCATATAATGCTTCCCATATACAGAGTCGATCTTACCTTTTTCTTTAAATTTTAAATAAGCTTTGATAATATCGTCAACATCACTACCCTCAACTGGGCGTCCAGTATTATCATATCCAATATTATTAACGAAGCCCATAAAAACATTATGGTTATTACTTGCTTTATCATTCTTGGGATTAATAAAACTCTGAAGTGTTTTTTGGGAAGATTTCTTTTCAATTTCCTCAATTTTCTTTTTTTTTTCTTCATTAGAGAGTTTTTTAAGAAATAAAATTGCTGTTTTAACGCCAGTACCATAAGGTTTAAAAGTTTCCAATGGTAAACTTATAACTGCAGTAATCTGTGAATGGATATAAATCCATTGCCTTATACCTGCATTACTTTTATTATCTAAAATACTTTCAGGGATTACAATTCCAAGTTTTCCATTATCCTTAAGATATGTTAAGCATCTTTCTATAAATAAAATTTGACTATCAGCTTTACCCCTCATTGTTGTAATAATATCAAATTCTTTAGTTTTTCGAGGATCGTTAATTTTCATTCCAAAAGGAGGATTGGTCATTACTTTAGTTAGACCCTTCTCGACGAACCCTTCTTTCCGAACTTTACCATTTTCATAATCAACAATGGAAGTTAATGGATCTAATGAGTCTATTTTGCGCAAGTCAATAAAAGGAGCTTCATTTAAAAAGCAATTTACCTTCGCTATATGGAGTATATTTTCTGCATTATCTGCTCCAAAAAGATTATTATTTCGAAATTTGAGAAAATCTTCATTCTCTGGATTCTCAATATCTATTTTATTTTTTTCGGCAATATAATTTAAAGTGTGTGTATGAAATCTTGCGGGGCCACAACAAGGATCTCCAATTAGGTCATCTACTTCAGGTTCTAGTATTCTTACTATTATATCAATTACTTCTGTAGGGGTGAAAAACTGACCTAAATCATCTCGAAAGGTTCTTCCTAAAAAATCTTCAAAAATTGATCCTTTTAACGAGGGAGGACTATTTTGGAAGGAAAAGGCTTGAATCTTTTCTACTATTCTATAAACTGTATTTGCCCTTAATGTTATTTGGGAATTAGGATCAAATATTCTTCGTGAATTGTCAAATCTACCATATTTCTCAAGAATTTTTTTTTCCCATTCTTTTGCAGCTTCAAATGTCATTCTAACTTGAGATAATAATCTTTCAGGATCCGTTTTTGTTCCAACACTAAAAACGAAGGCTCTATTCTCCTTCTTTTCTTTAGCTAATTTCACAGTTTCGATTTCGTCGAAAATTTTAGCAAATAATATTTTCGTCATATCTTCTACAGCTTCTTGAGGATTTCTTCCTTCATTTGATCTTAATAATCCGTGTATACCACCTCTGGTATCACCAAGGATATTTTTAAATTCTTCACGAGTTAAAACTCTTAAATGAGTTTTAATATTATTTGGAAACTTTTCATTATATATTACCGTAAATTTTCTATTTTTCGCAGCTTCTCGTGCTGATTCATATTTAGGAAGATCTGAAATTGGTTCTAATGCTCTTGGATATTCCAAATCTCTTCTATAAAATTTTGTTATATTACCATTTGATAAAATAGCATATCTAGCACTATTTGATAATGACATATATTGATTTAGACGATCATAATGTTCATTCCAAACTGAAGAATCTTCTGAATATTCTGGAGCTAGAAGTTCTACCATAATAAAAACTACTTGATTTGAAAATCTATCATCAAATATCTCTATATCAGGTCTCTTGATTGGTCTTCTATGCTCACTTTTTCTAATATCTGTCACTTTTTCAATTACTTCAATATCCATTTGTTCTAATGGAACATTATAATTGTTAATTAAATGAGCGATCATCCATTGTCTAACAGGTTCTTCAGCAGGATTTATATATTCCTCTTTGGGAGTTAAGACTTTATTTATGAAATATTTGGGTTCCAACCAATCTTCTTTTTTAAAAGTATCCATATTTAATCGTTATTTTCATTTTCTATTTTTTTCTTTAATTCAGTTAAAGCTACTTCTACACCGTGAGATTTACTGCCAAATCTTAAAGATTCTACCTCATTTTCCAGCCAATTATGAAGATCTTCATCAATCGTAACACTTATTTTGACTTTTGGTATAGTCTAGCACCTTCTTCATATTTAATTGATAGAACTATCAAATAAAAAATCCTACTTTGTATAAGAATATAGTATAAAAGTATAAATATATGATTAAGTATTAGTAGTATTATAGAGCCTTTATCGCATAACGGAACTATCATACTACCATAATGGTTAAATATAAGATAATAGAGATTTCTGAAAATAAAAAATTAATAAAAAATGGAAAAGATCTTGACCTTTTAGAGGCAATATATTTAGCATTTAATAATGTCAAGGATACTGAATTGTTTGGATTCATTGCGTTTGGTGAAGATCTATTAGTAACAAGATACCTAAAAAGACTCTCATAAAAGTACAATGCATGAGCGAAGATGATGACATAATTTTTACTGTTTCATCCGCTAAACAAAAAAATGAAATACCTCCTGAATTGTTAGTTGAATTGGAATCCCTTATTGAAAAGACTCGTCAAAAACTCAAAATTTAAATTATCTTTTTTTATTTTGTATCTCAAACTATATATTAAGCTAAAATGAAGAAGATTGATGTCAGTACGATATTAAGGTAAAACTTATAACGTAAAGAAAAAAAGGGGATTAGTTACTTTAGACTTAACCGCAAAAGGGATAACTGACATCAGAGAGATAAAGGGTTTTGAAAATTTGACTCATTTACAAATTCTAAAACTGTCAGACAATCAAATCTCTGGAATTACTGGACTTGAAAATCTAATATCTCTCCAAAAGCTTTATCTTTCTGAGAATGAAATTAGAGAAATAAAAAACATTGGTAACTTGATCAATTTACAAGAACTTTATCTTAATGATAATAAAATTCAAGAAATTAAAGGTATTAAAAATCTAGATAACTTAAAGCTTATCAATTTAAATAACAATTTAATAACTAAATCTGCGAAAAGCGGGAATTATTGACTAAAATAATTTTATATTAGGTGAAAATTAATGAGTGATTTAGATAAAATAAATGAACAGATTAAAATATTCAGTAATAAAGTAGAATTTCTAAAGAAAAGTGGGAACGCATAGGCACATAAATATCAAACAATGGTGAATAAGCTAAAAGTCCAAAAAGAAATTGAGGAAAAAAACAGAGCAAATGACGAAAAGCGGAAAAAGTTGAGAGATGAAATCGACGAGTTAAGAGAGACAAAAGAGAAATTACAGCAAAATCATCGAATTCTCAAAGAGAGCATAGAAAACTTTGAAAAATCAAAACGTGAGTTCATACAAAATAGTGAAGAACTGTTTAAAACCGCACAAAATCTATAATCTTTAATCAAATTAAAAATCATTTCGATTGGCTTTCGTATTTAAGAGAATATAGACACCATCTTGTTCATAGATTGATTATAAATATTTCTAAGGAGTATAAAACTTTGAAAATATATGATTCACTCAAAACTTATTCTCGACCAATTATAATACCTGAAAAATCACTTAAATATATTCCAGATACACGCAGAAGTAGAATGCACGATATGGGTTCAAGTCATAAATTTGCTAAATTAGAAATTAAAGCACAACTTGGTAACGAGCCAGTAACAACTCATTTTGAGTATTTACCTATTATTGGATACATTCCCATCGAAAAATTCATGGAAAAACAGTTAAATAAATTCAAACTGTTTTTTAACGATTTTATAAATGTTCTTACTTCCTTAGAATTTAAACAAGTATAACTTCGCTTTATAAATATACCTATTTTGAAATGCAACATTATTATGATAGCAAACTCGTAATAATATTTTGGATATTATTACCACTTAATGTTATAAATCTTATTTTTAAAATTAAAATAGCTATATCTAATCTATAGACCTTAATTTTTCTTATATTTATCTAGATTTTTAATTTTTATTCTTAATCTAGAAAATAATAAATCATTCAGGAAAGTATTCCTGTAGGCCAGATCGTTCGAGATTTGCACATAAATTATTTCCATGAAAAATCCAATTTTGAGTATTGCTCCATTCCTCCTTGATATTCTCTTTCAAGTTAATTAAATAGCGATTCATTTCTCCATTATTAGTACCCATCCCTGATAATAAATCCCTTACATTTATTCCGTGGACACCTCCTAAAATACATTCTAAAAAATAGGTGCATCTTGGGGGATTTTCCGAGTGGATTGCTTCTCGGATAGTCATCATGCGAATATCACTATTATAATCCCTTTTTGCTCCAATATCTGTATGGATTGAAATCAGACCGAATACAGTACGATTTTTTTGATTACATATCACTTTCACAGGATGAGGAGCATAACTATGGGCATTTATTATATCAAATTGAATATGCTCACCTAATCTTCTTCTATATTCATATATTTTTTCGTGACAATTAGCATAATTTTCCTGTTCTGGATAAAAAGTCCAAAGAAATTCTGCAATCCCTTTTTTTCCTTCTTGAACATTGCTTTTTTTGTTGTAATTATTTAACGAGGTTCTTATTTTTTTCATTAATTCGATTGGATAATCTTCCCTTATAGCAATCTTTTGCAAAGCTTCATCTCTGACATAATAACTGAGACATTCAATAGTATTTCTTGATTTATCAATGACTTCATCATTGCTAACTTGAACTCCTTCAGGGTCAAATCCCTTCCCTATATCCATACAATGACCTTCATTTGTATTGAAACCGCGGGATCCTTTGAATCGAACAATGAAGGGATTAAAAATTTCAATATCTCTAGTAGATGGTCGTTCATTAATTCCATAATAACTCATCAATGATCCAAATCCAATTATTAGAATCATAATCATTGTCACCTTCCTCTTTTTTCATATCAATTTTTTTTATTCTTCATATATTTATTTTTATTTTGCTTTCTAAAGATTATATTTTTAATTTACTTTAATGTTTACTATGACTATATCTTAAATAAATGTGTTTTAAACTTTTATGTAGGAAATATAATAGAGAAAGAGGAGTCAAAATTGGCAATACTTATTAGCTTTTTATCAAAACCAATTAAAGTAACATGAATCTTTCAGTAATAAATCCAGATACTCAGACAAATTTCAGTAAAAAGTTAATTACTATGAAAGAAAAAAATTAGAAAAGAAAAATTACAAATCTATTACTTTTATTAATTGAAAAATGAAATTTATATCATAGAACTGATGAAATGTGATTTACTCAAATGAGTATAGATAATATGAAGGGAAAATGTGATATCTGTGGGAAGGAACCCATTTATATAAATTCATATTATTGAGTTAACATTAAGTTTATAAATTCTTAAAATCATATATAAAAAAGAGATACTCTCCATTAAGTTAAATTGCTTATAATTCCATACTTAATTCAATAAAATGAAAAGTATAAAGAAACAAAATATAATTAAGGCGCTTGATACACTTGAATTAATTAAATGGTTAAATTTTAAGTTTCAAGTAGATTCCCGAGAGATTAATAATATCTATGATAATTATAAAAATGAAGAACCCGAAATAATAGTATTTACACATTGGATTACATATATTAACGATCGTATGAAAAAGGTTTCTCCAGAATTATGGGAAAATTGGGTTAATTTCTTTGGATATATTATCAAAAGATATAAAACAGAAATTAATAATTTCAAGGATTTTGATGAATTTAAAGTTAAGATCGAAGAGATTAGAGATGAAATCGGACCTGACCGAAAGATAGAGCAGATATATCCGCAAGATTGGGGGAATATTTTATATACATTATGGATCCTGGGAAAATTTTATGAGAAAAGCTTTTTAATTTTTCTTGAAGACGTTTTTAAGAATTTGAAATCTACTAAAAAAAATAGAAATGAATCAGAATTAGTATTTCTAGGTTTTTTATTAAAATTACTTAGCTATTCTGCTACAGATAAAAAGGGGAAATTAAAATTCTTTCATGAAAAATTAACTTCTTTTTTTCAAAATTTTAGAACTATGGGAGCAGATATAGAAAAGCAGTTTTCTTCTTATCGTAATTTAAATTGGAGAAATTGGTTATCTGATAAAAGGTATAATAGTAAAAGATTAATGGCTTGTTTGAGAGATTTAATTAGAGCAAAATTTTTTATAAAGCAATTTCGTTCAATTGAAAAGCAGCATATAAACAAGTATCCAAATTTATTTTCTAAGAATGATATAAATTGGTTTTCATTAAATCCTAATGACTTAGAATTACCTGGTGATAGATGGAATATTAGATTTTTTCTTCCGGCAGTATTAAAGGTTTGCAGCTTTAATATTAAAAGATATGATAATGCTAGTAGAATGACGAGAGAAATCTATGACACACTTAAATCTATTTCTTTAAAAAACAATTTAATTAAATCAGATAATGATTTTGGATATTATCCAATTGATATGGATTTTACATTTTGGTTTGTTCCTAAATATTGTGAAAACAATTATTGCAATAATTGTCCTTTTGGTCCAGAAGGATTTCAATGCCGTCCAAACTTAGAAAAATGTAGTTTTTATGAAAATGGTGAGATTGAATGCTTTGGAAAGGAGAAATGTCCAATTTTCAATAAAAAAGGGATGGGAATGTGTGGCCTTAGTTTTTGAATATAAAAATATAATTTTTCAATTCTATAGGTGATAAAAAGTGGAATTTGGATATGTTCGGCATAAATTAGAAGATGATAATGTAAATGAAATGCTTTTTAATGAAAAAAAGATAGCAATAGTGTTTGAAAATAAGAAAAGCATTAATCCTGAAGATTATGGGAGATTTGGTAAATCTGCTCTTAAATTATTAAATGAATTTTGCGATAAAGGTGTAATAGTCGCAGCAGATTATCCTACAATTAAGCCCGCATCTATATATCTAGGCAAAATCAAAAGAGGATCTCAAATTCAACCAATTAATATTGAAGGTATATGGTATAAAACTGTTATGATAGAAAATATTAAAGAAATTCCCTATTCTAAATATCCAATCTTAAATGCTATTAGACCAATAGGGAATACTATTTCGAGATGGCCAAAAGCAGAAAAAATTTTACCTTACATTTATAATAATAAGCCTTTACCTTTTAAAGTGAGCTCATTGACCTCCGAACAGTTAGAACTTATTTGTTCTGAGTATCTAAAAATTCTTAAGGTTATTAATGCCCCCTTATTAAAAGTTGGGGGCTCTCAGCCAAAAATTGATATTTCTGGAATAGGAATTGAGGGTAAAAGAGTTTATGCACAGGTATCTTTTAAAGAAAGTAAGAAGGAAATAGAGAATAAAATAGAATTATTAAAAACATTTGAATCAGAGGATTCGATTCTTATTTATTTTGGACCTAAAAAATTGAGTGAAGATTTCGAAAGGATTACATATATTGCAATTGAAAAAGTATTTGAGACTTTAACAAAATACCCATTTTCTACATATTATTTAATGATTCAAGAGATGTTGTTGGGTTAGGATAAGACTTATAATAAAGAATTATAAAAAAATAAAGCATGATCAAATAAAGAATTATATGAAAAATTTTCTATTTTTTTTCCAGAAAGAAGAATCTCGGTTGTTGATCTGAAATTACATCTTTTTTTTTCTGATCCAAGATTGAATAAATAATTAAAAGTCTTTTACTAATGTATTTAGGATCTAATACTAAGGCTTTACATTTAATCTTGTTATTTTTAATTGGTTTAGTCTACACAGGATCACTATTATTTAATATTAAAAATTCAATTTGCTCCAAAAAATTAATAAGAGTAAGATTGACATTTAGTCATTAGAGAAGATTTTCATCAAAACCCATAATTCTAATCAATGACTTATAATATAATAAATAAAAATAGAGGAATAGAATATAAAAAAGACTTATATAATCATACATAAAAGATCCTACATACATTGCTGCACTTACACAAAGTTTGGTCGATGTAGAAATATTTAACCAAATCTCTTCTGCGTACTGTTGATTAACTTCTTTATCTATAATTTTATATAATTCTTCAATTATGGGTTCTAATTGAATAAGAATTGTCTCAAATTAAAGCAAAATTATTTATAAAATAAAGCCATCTAAAGGGTCACCACACTTAGGACATTTATTTGCACGTGGAGACACTCGATTCCCGCAATATGGACACTTTTCTAAGTAATTAAGAAAGATAGATTTATTATTTTCAAAATATTCTGGATAATGATATTCTATACCCTTATCTTTACCTTTAGCTGTAATCCAGATTCCTTTATAGAACAACCCCAATTCGGTAAGAAATTCACGGATATCATATTGAACATTATCTAACATAGCAAATAATTTCAAATTTTTATTAAAACTTTCAATCCATGATTCAGTGATCTCATAAGATTCAGGAACATTTTTCAGGAAGAGATATAGAGCTAATTTCTTATCCTTACTCAGTTTCTTGATTTTATTTAAAATAAAATTATTTATCTCTTTTTTATAAGTGGCATATATTTTTCTTGCTATATTATAATCCATGTCTTCAAACATATCTATTTCATTATCCTTTAGAAGTACAATAATTGCTTCCCATAAATCTCTAAACTCGTTTTCACTTAAATCTGGGAATTTAAATAGTAAATTAGATTTTGAATCTAACTGTAAGTTATTTATAGAATAGTAATTATCTCTTACTGCGGTTATTCCAGTTATTCTACAGGTAAATCCATAAAGTAAAAAAATTTTTCTTAAATCATTTTCCAATCCTTTAAGAAGATCCTCAATCCTTTGGGTTTTTTCAAAATCCTCCATTTTTAATCCCAAATATAGTTTCTATATAAATAGGATTCTATAATTTAAATTGTTTTTAGATTTCAACTAAAAATTAAAGAAACTAGGACTAAATAAGTTTATAATAGTCAACTTTTATTAATTTGTTGATGCTATTTATCTATTTAATTAATTTAAATCAATTAAAACTCAGATCTCCTTTATAAGGAAATTAAAAAATAGTGATTAAGTGAAAGTTAATAAGATACCGATTAGACCTGATAAAATAGGAATAGATTTAGTATTGTGTCCTAAAACAAATTTATATTTACAAGATTTATTTTGTCGTAGATGTCCTTATTTAGAATTCGATAACGAAAAATTTATTCAGTGTAATTTTACAAGACATAGATATGGTAAGTCAGATCCCGTTAAAGATAGATTAATTAAGGATCTTTCTGATGCATTTATTAGAGAACTTCCAATAAAAGATAAAAAAAGACCAATGACTAATTTTACAGAGAGGTTAAAAGAGCCTAAATTACCAAAAACTAATGGTGAATTATTAATGGAAGAACTCTCTCAACATTTAAAAAAAAAGAATCTATCCTCGAGATCAAATAATATTAAAAATGATAAATAAATTGAACTTTTATTTCTTATTTTTAAAATAAGAACTTTTCTTAACCTTATTAGGTTTAATTCTTTTTACAGATTGGGATTCTATAATATTTACATTTGATAGTTTTAAAATATATAAATTACAAAAATGTGAGTGAGTTATTATAAAATAAAGATTTTATTAATAATCAATAGAAAAACAAATTTTTTTGACTTAAAAATAAAAGATTGTAATTAAGATTATTTTTATTAATTTAATTAAAATTCAGAAATCATAAATCCTAATACTTTTTATGACGAAATATGATAAACAAATAGAGAAAAGTTATGAGAAGGATTTTCAGCGGGCTAAAAAATTTTTTCTAGAAGGAAGAATAGATAAAGCAGAAAGTCTTTTAAAAAAAATTTATAAATATTACGATTCAAAAAATAATTATAGCAAAACTAATGAGATCCTGAAAGAATTAACAGATTTATATACAAAATCCAGACAAGAACATAAAGCATTGGAATATTATGAAAAACTTCATGATTTTTACAAAAAAACAAAAAGAAGACATCAATTAGGAATAATATTAAATAATTTAGGAATAATACATAAAAGTTTAAGTAATCTTGAAAAATCTAAAGAATGCTTTATTATATCAAGAGAAATATTTGAAGAAATTAAATTTGATGAAGGAATTTTTAAAGCTATTGCTAATTTAGGCATAACTCTAGATATTGAAGGTAAATTAGAAGAATCATTGAATATTACATTAAAAGCAAAAAAAATTTGTCTAAAAAATAATTATTTACATGAATTACCCAAAATTTATTCAACCCTTACCATACTCTATTTCAGGTTAAATGATCACGATAATTTTATAAAAAATCTTGAAATAGCAGCAAAATTATTTGAGAACAGTGATGATTATCATTCATTAGTCTTTTTTTATAATAATATCGCAGCTTATGCTGAAAGATTTAATGATGACGAAAAAGAAGTTGAATTCTTAAATAAAGCACTAGAGACTTCTAACAAATTTAATGTAGGAGATGCAAAAGTACACACGCTTTCTAATTATTCACAATACTTGATAAAAAAAAGAAAAATTAAACAAGCCGAAGAATTTCTAACACAAGCTTCAAAAATCTGTGAATCTAAAAAATATTTATTATATTTTGTTGAACTAATTTATGCTTTTGGATTAGCTAGTTACATCAAAGGAAATTTTCAAGAAGCAATCAAAAAAGTAAATGAAGCTTTAAAAATTGCTAAAGAAAATGGCCAGATTCACTGGATTATAGATTGTTATAAACTTCTTGGTGAAATATTTAAAAAATATGATGATTTTTATGAAAGTTATCGAAATTATACTCAAGCATTAAATTATTATCAAGATATCTCAAATTCTATTAATACTTTAGAATTAAAAGAGTCGTCGCAAATAACTTTGGGAGTCATATGTCCGCATTTTTCACATTCTACTGCGATGACACTTGCTTTTCCACATAGATTACAATAATTATTTTTGGTTAATTTATCCTTTTTAATGTCGCTCTTTTCTTCAGAGATTTCCGTTATTTTTTTATCTTGATTCAAGGTTTTTACTAGAGGTGTAACCTGATTATCCTCTTTAGAAGATTCTACTAAGCTCGTGTTAGTGTCTTTCAATCCTAGAGATTTAGAGTCTTTAGAGGAAATTTTTTTTCCAGTTTCAACAAATTTATCAATTATTGGTTTTTGCATAGTTGATACAAACTTTTTTATCTCAGTATCTGTAATTTGTCTTTCATTCGACTCGTTATAATGTTTTTTTTCACTTGGTCTTTTTTTCTGAGGGTAATTTATATTAATATTTAGACTCTCCTTTAACTTATCCTTTATAATCTGTCTATTTTTAACCTTTCTAAGTTTCTCTAATAATTCTTTCTGAGTTATCTTCCCTTGCTTTAATAAGTCTACAGTCTTGCTATCGAACTTATTGTTTTCAAGAGCATTGCTTATACGAGTTTTATTACGCAACCCTCTTTCTGTTAATCCAAAGATCTCATAGTGAGCTTTTACAAATGAAGGAACTGAATTGTTACTTTGTGATCCCATAACGGAAACCGTTTCCGCTATGCTTTTGTGATCTTCGTTTTCAGAATGAGACCGGATATATCTACCTCTCTTTGTCTCTGGATGAGCGTTCTCATGTTTCTTCTTTATCTTCCCCAATACTACATAAAAATCATAGGAAGCAAAATCTTTCCGATTATTATTTTCAATGATTTCAATTAAGATTTCATCATATTCAGAAATATTGAAATAGATTTTAGCTCTTATGGTTTTCCATCCAAGTTCAAATGCTACGCAGAACCGATAAAAGCCAGCAAGTAGGGTATAATCCTCTTTCAATGTTATTGCATGAAGCTGCCCAAGTTTAATCATAGATTCTTTTAAAGCTATATATTTTGGATTCTTCTTATAATCACCTGATTCTTGACGGATTCTTTGTTACGGATCTAATTTAATCTTGGATAATGGAACATCTTCTAATGTCGTTTTATATGATAAAGTTGGTTCAGAAATATGGTTGTCTTTAATCATTTTATTAAGCTATCTCCTCTTGTAAACAATCCCCTTGAATGAATATGGATATAATTTGAATTTATAGCCAGGTAAGTGTAGTTCAACTCATCAAAAATATTCTTCGTGATAAGAGCTGAAATAAACCCTATTATAGGGCTAATAAAGGAAAATCTATCTTTTTTAAGAAACATTTGCACTTTTTTGTCTACTAAAAATATAGCGAAGGGACACTCAAGCATTTCTATCATGCCAATTCTTTTTTATAAAACGCTTAAGTTGAGTAAAAAAATTAGTGAATTCCAAATGTGAAATATTTGATACTTTTATTAATAAACTTCTATCAAATGCTTGATTCCGTAGCCTTAGCTCAAGATATATAATTATTGGCACCAGTTTTTCAGCTTTACGATAGCTTGATTCTTTATGAATAAAGGGATGAATTGCTAAGACTTTTTCTAAAATAGGCTCTTTAAGACCATTTTCTGTCTTAGCCAATCCCAGTTTACAGACGCCACTGGTAGTGCCGAACAAAAAGTATTGCCATTTAGTAAAGAAGAAGAACTAGAATATGAACTATATTGTAAGCATTGTGGCAGTATTCTTTCAGAGGGACAGACAATATGTCATGTCTGTGGAAATAGAGTAATATAGATAATATCTTTTAGAATTTTTTTAAACTAATTCAGAAAAATTATTCACATTTTTTAATTGTGGTTAATTGAAGATATTTATGTCTAAGGGTAAGATCCGACAAATTCTTCAAGAAATATCTGAAGAAATATATAAAAAAAAGTAAAAAATTCTATTTAAAAAATTTCTTTTTTAATAAAATCCCAGATACAATGCTAATAACACCCAATATGAAGATTATATTGTAACTCGAGATCACTGGATCACCTTCTCTTTTTGTCTCAGTTGAAATCCAAGAATTTTCTCCAGCACTCCAAGTTTTCAGTCCAATTGTTCCTTCAATTGGTGTTAAACCAAAACTTAAATTAGGCCAATTAGTTAATCTGTATTCATCTCCTTCACCAAAAAGCCAAGAAATACCCTCCCCTGTCTCATAGCCAATTATCCAATCAACTTGAAAATTAATGCCATATTGAAAATTAGTTAGATCTAATGAGAGAGTATTGCCATAACTTAATTCAGGTATATCTAGATTGAGGTTAAAACTCTTAGCTGTGGAATCCCAGTTCAAGGAATTGATTGAATTTCCTAATATTATATCTCCTGCTAAATACCCACTAATTATAGGATTTATTTTTAGATATATATCCTCAAAGAATAAGTCAATTAACCAACTAAAAGAAGGGAAATACCATTTCAAAATTTCATCGATATGGAGTGTTATATTACAATTTAAAATTTGTCCAAGTAGCTGTGGAGTAAAAACTGTATCAATAGTTAACATTCCACCTAGAATATCCACTGAGAATTCATAAGATTCTCCTAATATTAATTCCTCACATATGAATTGGATAATTGGGTTTGAAAAATCAACTAAGATCTGATTTTCAAAAATTACCTCGAGATGATAATCAGAAAAGAATACATTCATATCAGCTGAAATATTGAAATAATAATCAATTGTAAGATTTGCTTTTGAGGAATCCAGAATAGTATCTAATATTGAATCTAAACTTTCACCAGGAATTAATGTATCTGGTAGATCAATATTTGTATTTAGAGGAATTTCTATTTTAATTTCTACATTTCTTTCTATTTTTATAATTCCACCTTCAGCTTCAATGCTTCCATGAAATAAAGCAGCCCTTTGCATAAGCATATCATAATTCGAATGGATGTAAGGGATTTCAAACACTCTTAAAATGTCATAGGCAAAAGGAGCATAATTTGGTACGATAAATCCTTCAACATCATGAACTCCTTGGGTAAAAGATCGATTTAATAACGCATAACAGGTATATATAATTGTGTCGTTAAAGGGATTAATATAATATTGTCCAAGAATATCACCTCCAGTTTTACCAATAGCAAATTGATGATTATAAGTTTCAATTGTTAGTAAGAGAGATGCTACACCGCCATAGCAACTAGAAAAGTGATTGGTATAAGAGGTTAGATTTTTATATTCATAATGAGCTTCATACTGCTGTCCTAAGAGAGGTTGGAGCTCAGGAGAGTTATTAACTATTTTATTAATTATCCCTGTTTCTGCCGTATCCCATTCATATATTGCATATTCCATCGAATCTCTCCATTCTGTTGATGAATTTGTATATTCGTCATGATTATCAAATACGAAACGGTACGCAACTGGACCTCCAGTATAACTAAAGTTAAGATAAATTTGTATTAATTCATAATCATAATAATGAATTAATTGATCACTCCAAAATCCATCAAGCCAGACTTCATTCCAAAAATATAAGTATTGGATACAAATAGAGTTCCTTCCTATTGCTGGGTCATAACCATGAATGATCCGAGCAAATAAGCCATTTGGATCTGCCGTGTGATCTGTATCATCATTATCAAACAAGAATGGTTGAAAAAGTTCAGTTAAGTTTTTAGCTGTAAAAGCAGACTTCGTATCTAAAATTGAAACTTTAAAAGCAGCGTCAACATCTGTCATAGGGATTTCCATGTATCCTTCTAAATTGTCTGGGTCTTGAAAATTCCAATAAAAACCACCGAGAGAATCATCTGCAGAGGACATATCATATTCAAATACTTCTAAAAGCAAGCTGCTTAAAACTGTCCAACCTTCAAATAATGTAATCGGAGTTGAAAAATTGTACCAATCATTAATACTATCATCAATTGAGTATTTAGGCGTCTCAAAGTAAAGATCATGATCTATAGTCAGATCGTCAACCCATTGATAATTTTGCCAATTATTATTCAAATCATATTCAGGAAGTCCAATCCAATAATTTGGTACCCATCGAATATAAATATCACCCGGCCCAAGAGAATTATGATCATCCCATACATAAAGAGCTGTTAAATTTATTTGAATTTTAGTCCAATGAATACCTTCCATAAGGGTTTGAGGAATTATATCATCGCCCAAATAAACTGTATGATTAATTTCAGCGAAGTGAGTAACATTGTCTAAAACATTCCATACATTTGGAGGTTTTGGTTTATCTACTTCAGCTTCTTGATTGCTCCACGTGTAACGAAATGTTAAATTATTTGTATCGTCATATTGTCTTGATAATTTTAGATTATTAGCTAAACTAACCTCCGCTATGCCAATTATAGCGTACACAATTAAGAAACTAATAATTATTTTAGCCTTACATTTTTGTCTCATAATATAAAAAAAATATGACAATCTGATTATTTAATATTTTGTATTTAACGATAAAGCAGAATCTTCAATCTTATATTTAAATATCACAAAGCCCTGCTTAAACCCTACCTAAAAATAGTTAAACTTCTTCCTAAAAATTTTTCAATTAGAATCATTTTTTTTTATATATATTTTTCTGGATAGAGAACAGTCTTAATCTCATATAAAGTAGAATCTATTACTAAATCAGCATCGGCTTTCACAGTTTTTTTATGACCTAATGTTGGATTGAGATAGAAAGATTTTGCTATCTGAAACTTATATTCTAACCATCTTTCAACATGTTCAAAAAATGTACTACATTTTAAGATCTGTTCTTTAGTTAATTTTGGCATTTCAAATTTTTTTTCTCTATATAGCTTGTCTAAATAAGAAAGCCTAAAAATATCATACAAAGAGTCTTTCCAATAAATCCTTTCATTTTTAAAATTCTTTATAGAGTTTTCGGTTTTTTCAAAAAAATCAGGATATATCTTTAGTATCATTATTCTGTAAGGTTTGCATTGTTAGGGGTGTTAGAATAAAACTATTAATATTTCTAATTATTTTATCTAACATTGAATGCGCAATTTCCGCAACCATATGTTTCGTTATTACTTTTTCAGGAAATAAATTTAAGATTATTTTCCTAATGATGTAATCCGAAAAAGTTCCAAAAATCCCCCACGCCTTAGACTCTTTAATCTATTCAGGATAAGGGTTTACTAAAGGATGACTTAAGGGAGTAAAATTTGGATTCGGACTATTCTCTAGAAGTATCGTCTTATCCTGAATTTTTTTTAATAGTTTAGTTAAAGACGTTCTAGACGAGGACATTTCTCCCATTTCTTTCTCTATTTCAATTATGATCTTTATTAAATATTAATTATCCTATAATTCCTTTTTACCAATATAAATTAGTCGGCATCAACACGACTGTAAATAGATAAAAACATTTATGTAGAGAGTTTAGACAATGAGTTACAAAATAGTAAAAATTTTTAAATTGTAGACGAATAATATTGAATATTTAAATAAATTGATAAAATCTTCAACTTTTTCTTTTAATTCTTGTGGTGCGGGTTTCGGCTTTGGTTTTGGTTTCTTTATTTTGGATCTTCCCTTTATATTGAATATAAATATCAGTATTATCATTATAAAAGAATAAATAAGAAGTAATAAAGCATTAGTAATCCAAGACAGAGAGAAAAATGTTCAAACGAAATAAACCCAGATGTTATTATTGCAGTAATAGAGTGGGTCTCTTTGCGTCTAATGCTATTGAGGATGAAATGGGAAAAAATAAAGACGACTCAACGTATCGTAAAATATACAATGAAAGTAGTGGGGATTATTATTGTTTCCAAATCTCAAAATCCAAGTTAACACGGAAGGTCGCTATCTCTAAATTCGAATATTCTAGTATTGAAGAGAAAGTAAAGGGATTTGCTCCTTATTTTGAGGTACGGCACGATCATTCACGAGGCACTTTGATAAAACTTCTTTTTCTTACAATTTGTGGCATAGATTGTTATTGCAGGCTTTTTCTGGAAATT
>JAUVXW010000001.1 GCA_030603385.1 Promethearchaeota archaeon
TATAACGTCTTTTATTCATGGAAATGGTAAATAAGTGGATTATAAGTTGGAAGGATTAAAATACAATTATTTTTTTAAAAGTTTAATTTTGAATTCAGTACCTTTATTTCTTCCTTTAGATTCTACTAGAATTTGCCCCCCATGCAACTCAATGATCTCTTTTGAAATATTATCAAGCAAAGGCTTGATAGCTTGATGCTTGTAGCAATGAAGGATGTGAAAGGATATTGTGTACTAATCATCAGAAAGTTTGTGATCTTTGCGACAAAATTAATTTCTTTTATAATTCTTTTTTTATTCTCTTCTGATAACGGCATTTATATCTCTCCCTAAAGATTTACTATGTAGAAAAAGTATGATGAACAATATTTAAAAGTATTCAGAAAAGAATAAGATTTCTGAATTTCCATAAATAAACACCAATTTAGTAATTGATACTCCTTCTAATTGACTACTATAAACTACACTTTCAAGAATAAGTCTAATAATTTTTAAAGAATATAATCTTAGTTAATCCGAGAGCTTTATTTCTTTTCTTCTAACGCCTTTTTTGGAAATAGACGTTTTTTTAATTTAACTATATTTGTGTCCATATCATATTCGACAAGCCCAACTTTAGCTAATTCCTGAATAGCCCTTAAAACAAAAGCACCCGAAATTCCAGTAGTGTTCTTTATTTCCTCTCGTGACATGGTCAATTTTTGCCCGTGAAGCACCATGAGTATGCGATAATGTGGTTGCCCCTGAAATATTTTTTCTATTAATACAGTGTATATTGACAACAATGCTTTAATCCTTTCAAAGTTAAATTCAGCGTCCTCTGCCTCTGCTGCGGCACTTGCAAATTTTTTTAATTCTACTTTTAATCTCTCATATTCATCCAATAATTTCACTTGTTCTTCCGATAAAGCTCCTATTTTTTTATCTCTTTCTTGTTTTTCTAATTCTAAAGTGTTTTTTTCTTTCTCTAGTTTAGTTTTGTCTAGTTCTAGCTCCTTTTTATCAGCTTCTAAACTAATTTTTTCGTTTTCTAGCTGCTTTTTCTCATTTTCAAGTTTTTCTTTTTCTTGGCTTAGATCTTTTTTCTCATTTTCAAGATTTACAAGCTCAGTTCGAGATGCTTCTAAAACCTTAATAAATTCTTGAAAAGTTGATTCTGCAGCTTGAATCGTCTCATCAATTATACTTAAAGTTTTTTCTTCTTTTGACATTGGAAACACAATTAATTTGTTTCTTTTAATTATTAATAATTTTACGAGAATTTATAAAGTTAAACATAATCGTTACATGACTATTCTTTTTTGTCTATATTGATGAACTCAGCTTTAAGTCTCATTTATTACTTCATCATATAGTTCTTTAAGATATTCTTTGATTTTCTCAAAATGATTTTTACCTTCTTCTGTAATGGAATAATATTTTCGAATTTTTCCCCTTACATTTTTTTTTTCTAAAGATAATAAGCCAGAATAAGTCAACCTATTTAACCATGGATATAAAGTCCCATCTGAAATATTGTACCCATGCTTACCTAACTCTTGTTTTAACCAGGAACCATAAAAGGGCTCTTTACTTGCATGATATAATATATGTACTAAAATTGAGCCTTTTTGAAATCTTCTTAAAGGATTTATTGATTTCATTAATTGCCCCATTTTATATTAGATTTAAATAATATTGATCGCGAATTCAATAATATTAAAAGAGAATAATTCATATTTAATATTATCGAGAATCGATATCAGTAATCGATATCATAAAATTCAATTCAATGACTTATTACTAGGAATACTAATTGAATTATGTCTGAAAGTAATGACTCAAATCAAAAGTATACTCAAAAAACTAAACTAATTTTAGGAGTTTCTGTCCCAGTCTTTATAATGGGGCTTGTATCTTTTTTTACTGATGTATCTAGTGAGATGATCCAGAGTATTTTACCTTTATTTATCATAGATATAGTACCTAGAAACCCTGCTTTTTATTTAGGATTAATTGCAGGAGTAACAACTGCTCTATCTAACATTTTGAAAGGTGTTTCAGGATGGATGAGTGATAAGATAAATAAAAGAAAACCTTTTGTAGTAGCGGGATATACTGTGTCTAACCTTTCTAAGCCATTCATAGGCTTTAGCCCTTCCTGGGAGTATGTATTAGGGTTAAAAGCAACAGATCGATTCGGTAAAGGTCTTAGGACCTCTTCCCGAGATACCCTTATCTCTTTTTATGCAATTAAAAAAGGAAAAGCTTTTGGAATACATCGTGCTATGGATACATTTGGAGCTGTTATAGGTTCTCTATTAGCATCTCTTTTTTTATTTTGGGCATGGAACTATTCTAAAATAATATTTTTCTCTATATTTCCAGGTATTTGTGCCATAGTATTAATTTTTCTTATTAAAGATGTTGATCCAACAAAATTAGACGAAACAAAGTTAAAATACTACGGTGAACCTAAAGTAGATAAGATTGATAAAAATTTTATAAAACTTATTGTAATTCTTGGAGTAATTGAATTTGCAAGTTTAGATATAGTATTCCTTCAAATAAGATCTATAGATTTTATTTTTTCAGGTTTAATTTTTCTAATACCTCTTTTTTATTTGCTTACAAATATAATTTATATGATCTTTTCTCCCATAACAGGGTCAATATCAGATAAAGTTGGACGTAAGCCAGTGATTATCAGCGGGTTGTCAATTTTGTTGATTTCTTGCATAATTTTGGCATTTCCAATTGAATCTTCGCTATTTTCTATTGTAATTATCATTATTATTTATGCTATGTATGGATTCTATTTAGCATCTGTAGATCCTATATCAAGAGCCTATATTGCTGACTTGGCGGGTAAAAACAAAAGAGGTCGAGCGTATGGTTATTATTACCTTTCTGTAGGTCTTATCTCATTAGTTGAATCTTTACTTTTTGGTTTTATTTATGGTGCATTTTCATTTACGTGGGCTTTTCTATATACAGCAACTTTATTGTTAATATTTATAATTGTGTTTACAATTACAGATTTCTCAAAAATTTTAAAAAAAGAATAGGGAAAATATTATAATCTATTTTTCTTTAGTCCACAATTCAGCTAAATATATTAAAACTTCGGCAGCTTTCTGTAAAGCTAGAGTAGGTATATGTTCCTTTCTTGAATGAAACAATAATCCACCAGCGAATATATTCGGGGTGAGAATTCCTTTCGCACTTAATTTAGAACCATCAGTCCCACCTCGTATAGGATGCATTAGTAGTTCTAACCCTGAATTTTCTATCGCCTGCTTAGCTAAATCAATAATGATTTGTTTTTTTTCTAAAAATTTAATCATATTCTGGTATTGATGCAAGAAGTCTACTTGAATTTCCAATCCTGGATACCGAACCTCATAGGCATCTTTTAATTTCTTTATATATTCAATCCGTTTCTGATTATGTTTTTCAACAAAATCTCGGATTATTACTTTTGCTGTTGCTTCTTCTGCAATTCCTTGAAGTCTTGTTAAATGATAAAATCCTTCTCTTTTTTCTGTATGTTGTGGTGATTCTGCTTCAGGGAGCTCACTGAAAAAATTACATGCGATTTGTATTGAATTAATCATCTTATTTTTTGCATACCCTGGATGAACACTTAACCCCTTAAATATGAATGTCGCCCGCCAAGCATCAAAACATTCATATTCTAATTCTCCCATTTCTCCGCCATCAACAGTATAACATATTTTTGGAAGTTTTTTTTCATCTACTTTAGTTATTCCTAATCCTGTCTCTTCATCTGGAGAAAAACATATAGCTATTGGTCCATGTTTTAATTCAGGATATTTGTGCCAAGCAGCACATGCTGCCATAATTTCTGCAATTCCTGCTTTATCATCTGCACCTAATAAGGTGTCTCCCTCAGATGTTATAATATCAAGACCAATATATTTTTCTAATAGTGGAGAATCAACAAAATGTAATGTTAATCCTTTATCTTGGGCAAATTTTATCACACTACCATCATAATTTTGGTGAATAACAGGTTTTACATTTTTTCCACTTACAGCATCAGAAGTATCTAAATGAGCTAATAAGCCAATTGCTGTTTTCTTTTCAAATCCTTCACTTGGGGGTAAATATGCGTATACAAACCCATATTCATCATGAATTACATCTTCCAGGTTTAATGCTTTTAGTTCTTCAACCAATAATTTTCCTAAATCAAATTGGTTTTTTGTAGTAGGGACTGTTTCTCTATTTTGATCTGAGGTGGTCCAAACTTTCACGTATCTTAAAAATCGTTCTACAGCATCGTTGAATAAAAATTCTTGTATCTCTTTCGAAAGTTCCATATTGTTGAAAATTAATCTTAAATTTTAAATTTAAAGAATTTTTCAAGATGATACAGTAATTCTATAACTTTCACTTTCCCTCATATATTGGTTCTCGTTTTTCAAGAAAGGATTTATTACCTTCCCTGTAATCGTGTGTCTTCATGTTCTCAGTAAATAATTTGAATTCATTTTGTAAGGAACTGGGGAGATCATTAATAAATGAATAATTTAGCATAGCTTTATTGTAACCGAGACAGGCAGTTGGCATATCTGCAATCTTTTGTATGAATTCTTTAGATTTTGCTTTGAATTCTGAAAGAGGAAAAACTTTATTTACTATTCCTATTTTGAGTGCTTCCTTTGCATCTAAATGTCGCCCAGTAAATATTATTTCTGTTGCCCGTGCAAAACCTATTATTCTAGGAAGAAACCAACTTGCTCCATGCAACATACAAATCGCTCTCGATGTTCGATGGTCTCCAATTTCTAGATTATCCGCTGCTAATCGAAAATCACAAGCAAGTGCCAACTCGAATCCTGCTCCTAAGCAATATCCATGCAATAAAGCGATAACTGGTTTTCGTATCTCTCTAATTAAGTAAATTAGCTTATGATGCGGTAATTTAAATTTCTCATCTAATGGTGGAAATTGGGCTCCTTCAGGACCCATACTTACCAAATCATCACCTGAACAAAAAGCTCTACCAGTACCTTTAAGAACAATTGCTCTAATCGATTTATTTTCCATTATCAATTCTAGTACATCTATAATTTCCATTACTGTAGGAAACTGTAGGGCATTTAGTCTGTTTGGACGATTAAGAGTTATAGTAGCAACTCCATTTTCCATATTGAGAATAATATCTTTATAATCTTTCTCTGAAATGATAAATCTCTCCTAATTTTTTGTATTTAAAAATACTCTAAATTGTGAAACCTTGAATAATATTTATTTGTAAATTTATTTAAAGAAGATCAAATAATTATCTCTAATTGAATAGAAAAATTTCTACTAATAATTTTAAAATATCTTTTTATTAATATTCTATCTTTCGCTATAATAATTGGACTGGTTTTAATAGTAAGAAAGATAAATGTACTACGATTCTTTTTTGGAATGAGTTTAAAGAAAAAAATTAAAATTTACCAAAATCCAAATTTTTCATCTAATTTTGAGCCAAATACAAGAAAGTAAGGAACTGCAAGATCTAATGCACCTGCATATAGATTAATTATAGGAGTAAAAATTAATACTGCTGTTACACCTGTAATATCTCCTAGTCCTAAAACTTCAAGGCTAACATAAGGTAATTTATCTATCCCCCACACCGTAATAAAAAAGAGAAAATTCATACCGATCATCACTCCAATCCTAACTACTATACTTATCACTCCAGTTGCTACATATTTTCTTGGATTTTTTACTTTTAAGCTATTAGTTATATCTTTTTCTCTTAATTTTAAAATTAATAAAGGAATAATAATTAAAGGAACTGTAGCACAAAATTTAAAGACTGGACCTATCCATCCACTTGGATCAATAAGTAATAGCCCAAAAGAACCTGTTACACAACTTATTAATCCTGCATAAGTACCAAATATTAAAAAGCAGATGATCCATACCCATGATGTCGGATCAAACATAGCTATTCCCCAACCTACGATTCTAGATGCGTTAATAATCGGTGCGAGCACAACTGCCATAACCGTAGATAATGCTCCAAATATAGCACCTCCCGCAAGTTGTAATATTAATTCTGAGCTTTTTGATCTAACACTCTCTATTTCTCCTGGTTTAGCTTCAGACATGTTATAATCTAAACTATTTTGTTTATTATTATCTTGTGAGAATTTGAAATTGCTATTTAAATTTACGGGTAATAAAGACTTTTAATCTGGTCTATTATTTCCAGTTCTATATTGAATATTTTGAAGATTATTAAAAAATATTTAATTAAATATTATTATTAATTTAAATTGACATGGAAAATTTATATTAAGTTATAAATCTTTTCCATTTTTAAAGTTTTAATCTACCCATTTTTGGAGAATTAAAAATTAAAATCTCATGAAAATCTTTAAAGCCCCGCAATTGCCTTTGTTAATATTAATCAAATTATCACTTTTGTTTCTAAATAGATAAAGGATTGATTATACTCGTAAATCCAATTATCCAACCTTGACAAAATAGAGAAAAAAATCAAGTAATAAACTCTTCAATTGATGATTCGATTCTCTTTATTAAGCAATTAAACCATAATTTTCCTTTTATAGAAGTTGCGTGAAAAGGATCTCCTAAAACACCACTTTTACTAAGATTTATTGTTTTCCAATTTGTTAATTTTTTATTCTTATAATTGGGATCCAAAGAAGGAACATATTTTACATCACTTTCCTTCAAATGATTCATTTTAACTTTTTCTGGAAAAAGATATAACATAATTGATGTTTCAAATTCACCAGCATGACAAATTCCCCCTATATCTGATGTTCTTAAAGTAATTAAATCCTTTTCAATTAATGAAAAAGTATTTAAGATTAACATTTTATTCCCTTTTAATTCTTGAATTAAATTTAATGCCCCAACATTACCTCCATGAGCATTTATAAAAATAAATTTGATATTATTTTGAAAATTTGCTAATATATTTTCTACTTGAGCGATAAATTCTTCTTGAGAAATTGACATGGTATTTTTAAAACCATCATGTTCAAGAGAAATACTAATTTTAATTCCTTTACCAATTTGAATCTTAAAAATTTGAGAAACTGTCTGCGCTATTTTTTTTGCAATTAAATAATCTGTATTAGGAGGAAGATGGGGGCCATGCTGTTCAAAACTTCCAATTGGTACAAGAATAAAATTATTCAAATAAATCAAAAAAGTAAAATTAAATTTTCTCTAATTAATAACTGCAATCTTTTCTTTATTATTTCCTTCTCTTATTTCCTTCAGACAAATATTTGCTTTCGAGATTGCCTCTAATATATTTTCTCCGACTCCAATTCCCGCCTTTAATTTCCAAGGTTCATGTTTGAATTCAAACAATCTAATTATCTGTTCTATCTCTGAGGCCTGTGTCATAGGAGGGCATATACAAATAAAGTTATCTCCTCCATTGAAAAAACATAACGCACCAATTTTTTCAAAGCTCTCCATTAATGACACATACCCCTTATTTAAATTGATATAATTTGAATAGAATGGATATTTATCAATTGCAATTTTAGTGTAATAATTTATATCTATATGAGCTACTTTAACTTTATCTCGAATAGGAAATTTATGCCCATTGTAAGCAAGAATTTTTTTTCGAGAGGATTGAGCACTTCCTTGAGAATTTAAAACTTGTGATGCTTCAATTTGGGCATCTAATGGTGTTTCTCCTACTCCTATTCCCATACTTATTGTAATAGGAAATTCTTTTTCTACTTGTTCAATTATGAATTGATGGTCTTTAATTGACATGTTATTTGAGATAACTATCATATTATCTCGAGAACCATCAAACACAAGACATTCATAAAGATTAAATTTCTTCTGAAGGAAGATAAATATTTCTGCAAGAAGAATTTGAATTTTATGTTCTCTATTATTTCCCATTTCCTCCGTATATGGCCCAAAATTATCAATTTGAATGAGAGTTATTTGAATCAATAAAAAAACCTCATTTTTTTTTTGAAATATTTATACGTCTTATCATTTTAACTACGGCTTCTACAGAGCGACGAGAAAAATCTTCAATTCTCTCAACAGCTTCTACTCTCGTCATTCCAGGCCCTGAAACACCTAAAGAGACGGGCTTACCATATTCTAATGATAAATCTACGATTTTTCTAGCCGCGTGTTGAGCAACTATTTGATCATGGTCAGTATCTCCTTTTATTACAGCTCCTAAACATACTACACCTTCAATACTCTCCTTTGATAATAATGTCTTTATAGCTAAAGGCATGTCAAAACTACCCGGAACTTTAAAAATTTCTACCACATTACAACCAAGAAAATTCGCATGTTCCACGGCTTTATTTAACATATTTTCCGTAATATCATAATGAAATTCTCCAACAACTATTCCAATATTTATTTTTTCTTCACTCATTATATTACCTCTCCATTTATGATTTAATTGGCCCAGCATCAGGATGTCCTTGCCTTAATCCCTTTCCAGCATTTTTTTGGAGCCAATCTTTTTCAAATAATAATTTTATTACATTTTGAGCGTGTTCTCGCGCTCTATTATCACATACTTTAATTAACCCTTCTGGCGTCTCCGCCTCGTCTTCATGAACAAAACATTCGATAATGTGTTTTCCGGACATTAATTGGCACATAATTATTCCTTGACTCGCTTCGTGAGCGCAAACCTTATCTTTCTCATCTGGACCAGGCATTCCTAGTGCTATACACATCTCACAATCGTATTTATCAAAAAGAATTTTACACGCAACAGGTAAATCCTTCATCCCTGGAACTGTATATCTAATTAGATTTATTTTACTTGTTGTATTTTCAATTTCATTTATTGCCATGGCGCCCATATCAACGCGTGCAAATGTCGTATCCGCTACACCAACATTATATTTGCTCAATTATTCACCTTTCAAGAAATTTTTGATACGCTTCTACAATTTCTCTGCCTTCTACCATAACTAAATTATTATTCTTGGCATATACCTTAGCTTTAGCAATTACAAGAGCATTTCCAGTTGTTCCATCAAGCATTTCACATAAAACTGAGACGGGAGAAAGACCACCCATATATGCCAAAGTAACTGTTAATTCAGTATGCCCTAATCTTTCTTTTACTAGATTTCTACTAGCAATCAACAAATGAGTATGACCTGGAGCCCTAAAACGTGAACCAAAAAGTTTTTGATAATTGTCGATACTCGCTCCATTTCGAAAAACTTGGGTTCCAAGTAAACCAAATTCCCTAATTGTTAAAGCACGATCATTATCCGTTATTCCAGTGTAAGTATCAATATGATTGATAGTAACAGAAAAAGAGGGTTTATCTCCATAGGGTGCAGCTATATCAGGAGCTATTTGGTTTAAAATTGAATATCTATTTAAAACATTTGAATATATTTCCGCCATAAAAGGCAATCCTAATTTTTTGGCAATATTAGCATGCATAGCAACGCAAATCAATCCACCAGCATCATGGCGCAAGTGATATATATGTTTAGGTGTCACTTTCTCAGCTAAACAGACTAAATCTACTTCTTCTTCTCTACCATCAACATCATAAACCAATATAAATTTTCCTTGAGCCAAATCTTTAATTGCCTGTTTAATATCCTTATTCATACTAAATCACAAGTTTTTTTATCTTACTTAAGTTTTTCAAATACTCAATTATGGGTAGGTGAAAATAGCTTATTTATTTATATATAAAATCAAATAAAGCATATAAATTTTATAAAAAAGAGAAGTTTAAACTTACTCAATTATTTGTAGATCTTATTATATATCAGGGAGATTTTCTATTTTAATTTCATGAGTTTCTTTTCTTTTGCATCTAATTCCAACCAATCACTAATGTTCTTGAGCTGTTTTCTTGAAGTTCCACATAAAATCTTTAAGAATGGGAGTAAATTCTGAATGAAATCAATCTGAGAAATCTCATATTTTTTATTTAATTTCTTAACCAACTCTTTCTGGGTACCAGTAATAGAAAAATAACTGCCTGAAGTATATCTAGGGAAAACAACTCTTCGAAAACCTTTCGCTTCAGGAGTTTCTTTTCTAGATAACGCAACACCTCCAGCGAAAAGGTCAAAAAAATAAGGCAATAAACTCCAATACTGATTAATACGGATTCTACCAAAGATTTCGTCAGCTAATGAGAGATTTTCATAAGCATTAACAAGTTCTCTATTAGTCTTTATGAACGTTGGAAGATTTTCATTGACCCATTTATACAAAAAATTATAATCAACATCAGATTTATCAGTCAAGTTTCGAGCTTCTCTTAAAGAAGATACTTTAAATAAATCCCTAATTAAGGTGAAAATTTCTTCTAAAGTGTCTCTACGTAAACTAAGAATAAATTCTTTAACATCTCCTTCTACCTTACCCTGGCTAATTCCTTGAATATCATTTATTACACCACGCAAATCCCCGTTATTCTTGTCAATAATTAATTCTAAGTCTTCTTCTTTGAGTTGAGTTATATTCTCCTTTTTTAAAATTTTATGAGCAATTTTTAATACCTCTCTTTTGGGTAATGACTGGACTTCAAATCTACGAATTTTATTATATAATGGTTGGAGACTTGTTTTATATTCATTGGAACACATTATAATGGGAAATTGAGTATTTTGAACTAAATCAATAATAGTCGGCACTGCCCCCCTATCTTGAACACCATAAATACCATCTACTTCATCAATAAGAATTAATTTCTCTTTAGATTCAGTTATAAAATCCATTATCCCTCGTGATTTACTAGTTTCTTTCAATCTTTTCTCTAAGGTTGCTCTCGTTCGTGTATCAGACGCATTTGTTTCTATAACCTCCATATTTAAATCATTTGCCAGTGCAAATACAATTGATGTTTTTCCAATCCCTGGAGGGCCTTCTAAGAGAACTGCTGCTTTTTCTGACTCAATTTGAATATAATCTTTTTGTTCCTTTTCTATAACTGTTTTATTATGCTTTCTTATCTTTGCATTTTCATTATTTACTCTTTTTCTTTCAATAAAGAAATTCTTAATAAATTCAGTTAATTCTTCATCAAGTTTTACTCTTTGACCACTTACTCTCGCAGTAGATAAAGCCATTTCTTTAAGACTTTTCGGACGATATTTTTCAACCCATGGCATTTCAACAGTTTTAGACATTTTATTCACCTACAAATATTGACTAAATAAACAGAATTTAGATAATAAAGCAGATATTTGAATATCACTATCCCTTCCATCAAGTGCCCTAAAATCAGCATCGGCTATTAGATTGATCATTTCACTTCTAACATATCGACTTAGAGGTAATTTATTAATCTCATTAAGTAAAAACTTGAATAGTTCATGAGTTGTATATTTATAATTAGAGAGAATTTTGCGGGCTAACTCTCTTGATTTTGGAAAATCACCCTTCAATGATATTAATAGAAGACTCCTTATTAGGTCATTTTGAAATCTTTGAGCATTTTCATATAAAATAGTTTTATCAATTTTATTTCCTGTAACGCTACTTAGTTGCAAGATATCTATCGCTTGAAATATTCTACCATCGGATATTTTATATAATATTTCAATACTTTCATCAGAAAACTCCAATGATTCATTATCGGCAATAGTGTTCATTAAATTTCCAAAGTGTTCAAACCTAACACGAGGAATTAAAAATATTTGACATCTACTTATGATCGGATCAATAACGCTTGAAATTTTTGTAGTAATTAAGATCATTCTACAATTCGAACCATAAATCTCCATTAATCTTCTAAAACCTTGTTGGTTACTCCCTAAAGCTTCAAAATTTTTTATAACTAAAATTTTAAAGGGTGCGACTCCTAATACTTTCAATTGAGCAAATGGTTTAACTTTAACTTGAATAAAAGCTGGTGTTGTAATTCGTCTTCCTGCAGTACTCCCTATTTTACTCGTTGATACATATGCTTCTGTTCTTGCTTGTTTTCTTTCTTCTTCACTTAATGGAACATTCGCATAAACTAATTTAAAATTTGCTCCAAATTCTGTACCCAGAAACTCTTTTGAAAATAAGGTTGCAAGAGTAGTTTTTCCAACACCTTCAGCTCCTATGAACAGCAAATGTGGGAAATTTTTCTGGACTATAATATTCTTTAAAGCTTTTTTTATCTCTGTTCGACCACAAATTTGGTCTAAACTCTTTGGATAATATTTAATTCTCCATATAGGGATTTCTTCAGTCAAAATTCCAAATTCTCATCCTTCAATTTTTTCTATAATTTCAGCTAAAAGTGCTGAAACTTGGATATTTTCATTTGCTCCTTGACTTATTCGATAATCTATATCTGCAATAAAAGATCTTAAAGCAGGAACCTTCTTAGGTTTTATATTTACATGTGATAAAGCATCAACTATTTGTCTAATAAAATTTCGACTATCAAAAGTTTCAATTGAGTCAATTATTTCTATTGATTTCTTAAAATCTTTACTCTTAAGAGCTACTATTAATTCATCCAAGGTTCTCTTGTCCATGAATCCAGAAATTTTTAGAATTTCACTTAAATCTAAATTATTCAATAGTTCAAGGGCAACAGCCATTTGAAGAGTATTAATTGCTTTTCTTAAATCTCCCCCTGAAATGAAAAATAAAAGTTCATAAAATTCCTCTGACTTATCCTTTGGTATTTGCAGTTTTTCATTTTCAGTAATAAATTTTAATCTTTCAACAATCTTTTCCTTAGGCAAATTTACGAATCTAAATACAGCACATCGAGATATAATTGGATCTATAATTCGATTTATATAATTGCATAGCAAAATAAATTTAATATTAATCGATGCTTTTTCAATAATTCTTCTGAGAGCTTGTTGAACTTGACCTGGTATATTATCAGCCTCATCCAAAATGATAAATTTGAGGCGCCCATTTTTAATTAAACTTTGATTAACAAAATTTTTTAAAACATTTCTTACAAAATCTATTCTCACGGTATCGGAAGCATTCACTTCCAAGAGATTAGTTCTTAGTTCCTCTTCCTTGAGGAAATTTTTTACAATTATTAAAGCAGTGCTAGTTTTCCCAGTCCCCGCGGGTCCAGTAAAAATCATATGAGGCATATTAGGATTTTTGATAAATTCTTTTAAACTATTTATCGCAATGTTTTGACTCACGATATTTTCAAAAGATTGTGGTCGGTATTTCTCAACCCATGGAATTTCTATACTCATTTTTCTATTTTAAATATTATTCTTTTAGCTCTCATCTGTTAAATCTAGTTCCAAGACCTCATAGACTTTTTTAAATTTCATCTTTTCATATAAATTTGAAGCTTCTAATGCTTTTACTTTGATATTTACTTTTACCTTTTCTACCTTGATTCTTTTTAGGTGTTCTAAAGCTTTTTCTAATAAAAGATGTCCAGTACCCCTACTTCGGTATCCTTCCTTTAAAAAAAATTGCTTAATATATCCCTCAGATGACCCTAATGGGTCAATACGAAGTTCTGCTATAATCATTCCTACCACGGAATTATCATCTTCATCAATGGCGAGGAGAATTCCATGGCGTTGAAGAGGATCAAAAAGACGACGTCTAATTCCCCAATCAAAACGTTTTGGATCAAATTTTTGCCCCAATCCTTCTACTAAGTGTTTAGTTAATTCTTGTAGCTCTTCTATTTGATCAGGGCTCGCTATTTCTACTCTGATTGATTTTGAACTCATGCTAAATCATCGTGAATGACATAAACTTTCTTATTAAAATAATTATTGTTATTTTAAAATTTAAATTTTCTTGCCTTAAAATTAATAAAATAACAAATGAGATGTTAATTAATACAGCTTTTAATTAAAACAATAGCATTTTAAAAATATTAAAATAAAATTAGCATTTACGGTTGGAAATGTTAAAAGTGGCGAGCGGATGTCCCATCCCAGACTTTTACACTTTTATTTACCCATCCACATTTAGGACATTTATCTGGAAGTTCCCAACTCTCAAGAGCGGGGTGTATGCGACAGTATAGACCCCCACAGGTTTCACAAACAAGATATTTTGCTCCACATCCCGCGCACATTTTCAATTGTCCTTGCTCCACAAACGGAAAAGCTCTTCGCATCCATTCATCATGTGCGAGAGAAAATTGCTCTTTTCCACAAGCAATACAATGAACTCCATCTTCATGATGAGCCATATAATCACACTATTAATAATTCTGTTTGAATAAAAGTCTATAAATTTAGAATTTTATACATTTTTTTAATTATAATAATAAAATACTAAATTAAAAATTAAACGATTTCGAAAGACAGATTATTATTTACCATTTTTAATTTGCTATTAATTTTTTTAAAGTGGGAATACTCTAAAATGAATTCTTTCTTATTTTAGAGTATGGTTAGAAATGCTTCTATAGCATTATTCCATTAATGCATTGCATTAAATTTCATAACTAACCGAACGATATCTGCTTTGCGATAAGAAGATAGGATTTTTATATTATTTTCACGGCAAAAATGCTTTAATTGTTTTACTGTCCATTGTTTAAAATCAAATTCATTAATTTTTACTTCGGATTTTTCAGATTGGTGGATTTCTAAAATCTCGATTGCTTCGACTTCACCTAATTCATTATTAAAATGAATTCGGAGCTTATGACCCTCAAGTTCAATAATTTCTTTTGGGAGAGATGAAATTAATTCCCATTCTTTTTCTTCGATATACTCATTAAAGATTTCTGCTTTTTTTATAATCATACCATACAGTATATTATTTCCTATAAGTATATTCTTACGTTTGAAGTTATTGGGAATATCTATTTTTAGAACTTTTTCTAAAATCTTCTTAGATTTTTCAGCTTTTTTTAATTTCTCATAAGAAGGAACATTAACAGTAATTTTATCAAGAGTTTGATTAATTTTATCTTTAGCTTGCTCTTTTTCAACTTTTTGATCTAAATACGATGATACAATTTCTTTCCTAGTCGCAGTGGATACTTCAAAAGCTTCAGAATCAATTGTAATAGGAATCTTTTGAAATCTAAAAGCATTAAGAAATTCTTTAGGTTCATCGCCTTGATCAATTGAAACAATTTTACACCGATGAAATGATGATGAATTCATTAACTCTCTTTGTAATTCCGAAGCAACTCTTGATGCTATAAATTTTTTTCTCACTGAAGATGAGATTCCTTTCCATATATAGATTCTCCTAAGTTCTTCTTTTATAATTATGGCTACTTGTAAAGAGTTTAATACTTCATTCCCATTATTCTGGCAGAATGCTTCTTCAGTTATATTTAATCTGAATTCTTCCCCATTATCCTTCACTTTGAATATCATGAAATCAGTATAAGTTTCTAACATTTCTCTTCATTGAATTTGCAATTTTATTATCATTTCTTGAATGAATTAAATATAAACAAATTAAAATGAGAGAGAGTATCAAATTAATAAAAAAAATATAAAAAGAAGAAAAATAAAAAGTTAAATTATATCTACATTTCTAATTTTTTTGTTTTAATATTCGAAACTTCTGGATTGATTTTTTCTAATTCTCCAATCAATTGAAATGTCTTATCATCATTTAAAGCTTCACTGAATTTAATGAGCATTTCTTTGTTACCAACAAACAAGCCTTTTCTCTTTAAAGGTTTACCATCCTCCTTTATGGGATTTATCTCTAAAAATAAAAGTGCAGGTCTTGTCTTTGTAGCAGGGACTTTAACGACATTCACTCCTTCGATAGGTGTGTCCATTTTTTCCCAATCTGCTCCACTCTTCAGATGTTCCTTCAATTGTGCTTCAATATCTGCCATGATTCATCTATAACCGTTTACAATTTTAATTTTTGATCTTGTTTGTATTTAATTAGATCAATTTTGTTACGTGTTACATATAGTCCTTATATAAAAGTCTTTGTAAAATAAAAAAAATCTCACAACTGCCTAAAGGTTTCATTTTGATGCCAATTAGCAAAAATCTTATATTAAATATTATAGATCTGTCTTTTAAAATTATAAATGCATTATGTCGGATTTCTGGGGGTTGATTTCCACTAAATCTTTAAATATATCACTCTCGTATATATTTTTATTAATTAAAACTAAAAAATTTAAGGTGATTTTGATAAAATTAATTTCTGTTAATCTCCCTGAATCTTATTTAAAAGTCTTGGAGATACTTGTCGCAGATGGAAAATTTCCTAATAGAAGTGAAGCAATTAGAGTATCCATTCGAGATTTAATTAAGACAGAATTCCTCCTAGATGAATCAATCGAAAGAAATGTTAGTCCTACTTTAATAGAGTCTAAAATATCAAATGAAGTAGAAGAAAAGTTATTCACTTAGTCAGTTTTAATTTTTTTTTTTCATCTATTGTATTAACAATAAATGGGAATCAGGGTTAGGGGTGTAAAAATAGTAGGAATTATATATCCTCGTTCAAAATTAGCTTTTAAAAATTAGACTTTTTTAATCTTTACTCCCTCCCAATAGATCTAATACTTTTTTCCTTCTCTCTTTCCTTCTAGCCTCAATCCGGGCTTTTAACATTTCTTTTTCATCTTTATATTCTTTTTCCTTTGCTTTAGGTTTTTTACCTAATTTTTCCTGTAATTTCGCAATTTTATCATCAATTTCTTTTAGATATTTCTTACTAATTTTAAGGTCTTTTAGGTGAAAAATAGATTCTTTTAATTCTGAAATTGCCTTCATGAAAAGATTATTCATTAATGAAATTTGGGCTTTATCTAATGCAAGATATGCAGCTTTAAATTTTCTTAAGTTATCTATAAGATCTAAAGGTTCTAATGTAATTAATGGAATTTCTGCTTGATCTTTTACATCATTAATAATTTCATCGATTCTCTCAATCTCATTCCTTTGTTGAGATTTATCTAGTTTTCTAGCCTCTCTTTTAAGTATTAGTATTCCTTCATTGTATTTGAAATCCTCAATTAGTTTTTCTGCTCTTTCTATTTCTCTGAGGATCTTTCTATCAAATTCTTCTCTTACTAGTTTACGTTTTTCTTCCTTCTTTCTCTTTTTATGCTCATATTGTTCTTTTTCTATTTCCTTTTTAAATAGTTCCATCTCCATTTCTTCTTCGACTCTTTTCTTTTTTATATCTTCACGGATCTCAAAAGTTTTCCTCTCTCTTTTGAGCTTAAACAGAAGATCATTATTTATCCGAGATACCTCTCGTTTCCATGAAATTTTATCAAATAATTTACGTGCTTCAATATACTTTTCATAAGCTTCGTCGAAGTTCTTCTTATCTAACAATGTAGTACCTTGTTCTAGAAGTTTGTAAGCATCCTCTGAAATATCTCTTTCCCATTCTTTCTCACGCTGTATTTTTAAAACTTCTCTTCTTTTTTCTTCTTGTTGAAGCTTCCTTAATTCTTCAGATCTAGCTAATTTTTCCTCTAGTTTTTCTTCGATTTTCAATTGCTCAGACTTTTTATCTTCAATAGCAGCTTGTTCAAGTTCAAAAGATTTTTGTCTCCTCTTTATCATAGCAACAGAATCCTTAACCATCTTAATACCTTCCTGCCAGTTGATTTGGGAGAAGACTTCCTCGCCCTCTTTGTAAAGATCAATTGCATGTTTAAAATTATTTTGCCTTAATTCATTCTTCGCATGATCTATAAGTTTAAATGCTCTGTCTTTTGCTGTTTCAAATTCACTTACTATTTCTTCTTTTAAATGGAGCCTTTCTTTTCTTTTTTTAAGTAATCTTTCTTGTTCTACCTTTGCCTGTTCTAGTAATTTTTGTTGAATTAATAGCTCTTCTTCTCGTTCCTTTACCTTTTCAATTTCTAAAGAACGTAACCTCAAATCTTTCTCTAATTTTTCTTTATAAAATTTGATTGTATTTAGAAGATTCATTGATTCCTCCATCCAACCTATTTCCTCAAAGGATTTCCTAGCTTCTCGATAAATCTTGAGAATCTCCTGATAAGGGGGTTCTTGTTCAAAAATACCTTCCTTAATTTTTAACTCATACTCTTTTGCCATCTTTTCTGCTTTATGAATTTCAATAAAGATCTTTTCTGCTTGTTTCTCTTTATCTTTCTTCTTTTTCTCAAATTCGAGAATCTTTTTCTCTTTAGCAAATAGTTCTTTTTCAGTGCCAGTTTTAGCAGCCATTAATTCTGCTTCTGGTTCTTCTAGTTTCTTTTTCTCTATATCCCTTAATTTTTCATCTTTTTTTTTTTTTTCTTTATAAAATTTAATCGTATTAATCAATCGTCCAGCCTCATCATTCCAACCAATTTCTTGGAATAATTTTTTGGCTTCATTATAATTTGCAATAGCCTTCTCATAAGGGCTCTCATATAATAAGACATCAGTTTTTATGCTTACCTCATAGTTTTTTACTAATCTTTCTGCTTCATCTATAAAGCCCATAGCTTTATCTAATAATTTATCCTCTTCCTTAACTCCTGCATCTATTTCTTTTATTTTATCAGGTTTAGCTGGTTTGAATTCTACTTTAACTTTATGCATTTCTTCGACGGCCCTCTGTTTCTCAGCTTTTTTAGCTTCAACTTCACGTAATATTTCACTCTTCTTTAGTTTTTCTTGGTAAATTTTGATTTGGTTAAAATACATTTGCGATTGTTCAATCCAACCTCTCTCGAGTAATTTATTTTGTATTTGTCGATAAATTTCTATTATTTCAAGATAAGGAGTTTGTTCAATAATCTCTCCTTTCTTTATTGCTTTCTTCATTGCAGAGTTATATTCTCTTTCTAATTTCTCTGCCTTATTGATTATTTCTATTATATATTTTTGAAAATCCTTTTCTTCTTTTTTACTTCCTAATTTTTTTAGTTTATCTCGATCAAATTCAACAGTTTTTTTTACTTTATGCATATCTTCAAGATCTTTTTGTCTTTGAATTTTCTGAGCTTCTACTTCCCGTAATTTCTCATGTTTTTCCATTTTATCCTGATAAATCTTGATCTGGTTACCAAATATCTCTGCCTGTTCTCTCCACCCCCTAGCATAAACTTTCTCTCTTATTTGTCTATAGATTTCAATCACTTCAGAATAAGGAGTGCTCTCCAAGATTTCTCCGCTTCTCATGACTTTTCTCATTTTTATCTCATGTTCTCGCACTAATTTTTCTGCTTTATTGACCATATCAGCTATGTAACTTTCAAAATCCCCTTCCTCCCGCTTTTTTTCAATAGCTCTTAACTTTTTCTCATCAATCCCAACCTTTTTTCCTACTTTATGCATATCTTCAAGATCTTTTTGTCTTTGAATTTTCTGAGCTTCTACTTCCCGTAATTTCTCATGTTTTTCCATTTTATCCTGATAAATCTTGATCTGGTTGCCAAATATCTCTGCTTGTTCTCCCCACCCCCGAGCATAAACACTTTCTCTTATTTTTCTATAGATTTCAATCACTTCAGAATAAGGAGTGCTCTCCAAGATTTCTCCATTTCTCATGGCTTTTCTCATTCCTATCTCATGTTCTCGCACTAATTTTTCTGCTTTATTGACCATCTCAGCTATGTAACTTTCAAAATCCTCTTGTTCCCTTTTTTTCTCAATAGCTCTTAATTTTTTCTCATCAATCCCAACTTTTTTTCCTACTTTATGCATATCTTCAATATCTTTTTGTCTTTGAATTTTCTGAGCTTTCACTTCACGTAATTTATTGTCTTTTTCCCATTTCTGAGAATAATAATTAATTTGATTATCATATACTTTAACTTCTTCATTTCTTCCTTTTGCGAGTACCATCTGTTTTACTCTTTCATAAATCTTAATAATTTCCTCAAAAGGAGGATTCTCTGCTAATTTACCCTGCCTTACAGCTTTTTTCATGTCTGAGTCATATTCGCGTGCTATTTTTTCTGCTTTATTGACCATATCATTAATTAATTGTTCAAAATTTTCTTTTTCTTCCTCTAATCTTTTTTGTCCTTCAATTTTTCTTAACTTTTCCTCATCAATGCCAATCTCCTTATCTTCTTTTTGTATTTTTAACATATCTTTAGCTTCTTTCTGTTTTTGTACTTTTTCTGCTTCTATCTGCCTTAGTTTTTTATCTTTTTCTAACTTTTCTTTATAAGCTTGAACTTGACTCAAAAAGATTGCAGCATCAGTTTCCCAGCCTTTCTCAAGCGATAACTGCCTTGCTGTTTTGAAAATTTTTATAATTTCAGGATAAGGGCATTTTAATCCGAATTTTCCTTTTCTTAGTGCTACTTCATATTCTCTTGCTAGTTTTTCTGCTCTGTTAGTCATTTCATCAATTTCTGTTCTAAGATTTTGAATTTCACCTTCCCTTTTACGTTGTTCTTCTAATGCTTGTAATTGTTCTTCTTTTAAAATAGGTGTCGTTTCTTCCTTTGTGACCTTTAACATTTCCTCGGATTCTTTTTGTCTAGTTACTTTTTCAACTTCAATCTGTCTAATTTTTTTGTCTTGTTCAAATTTCTGAATATATATGTCAATAGTATCATCATAAATTGCTGCTTCACTTCTCCATCCTTTATCAATTAACAACTCTTTTATTCTTTTATAGAGATCTATAACTTGAGGATAAGCACATTCTTCAATTAATTCTCTTTTTTTAATTGCTTTTTGCATTGCCAAATCATATTCGCGTGCCATACGGGATGCTTCGGTGGCCATATTATCAATCTGTGCTTTAAAAAACTCAGTTTCCATCTTTTGAAGCTCTATCCCTCTTAATCTTTCTAATCTCTCAATTTTTTCTTGTTTCTCTTGCTCAGTTACTTGTTGTTCAATGGTTTCTACTTGTTGCATCTGGATTTCAACTTCTTCTATATTTTCTACTTTCTCTTTTTCTAACTCCATTAAATGTAATGAACGTTCTTTTTCCAATTGAAAGATGGTATCTTGAACCTTTTTCACTTCATATTCCCAACTTAATTCTTGAAATAATTTACTCCCCTCGCTATATAATTGCAAGGCTTCATCATATTGTTTATTTTTAGTTAATTCTGCTGCCTGTCCTAATAGCTCATATGCCTGCGACGAAATTTCCTCTTTCCTTTTTTTAGAAATTAGATATTGTTTTAATTTTTCCTCTTTTAATTGTTCTTCTCCAATGGGCTCTTTTTGTTCTAGTTCAGCTTGTGCTTCAGGTAAAGGAGTTTTAACAGTGCGCAAGAATTCTGCTTTTTTGTTGTAACATTCTTCGATTAGCTTAAAAACTCTCTCAACTTCATCCGTTTTATCCATACTTTCGAAAACTTCAACGGCTTCATCATATTTATCTAAAGTTTCTTCGAACTTATTGTTTTCTAGTAGGTTTTTCCCCTCATTTATTATTTGAACAGCTTCTGCTAATAAATCTATTTTGATTTCTTCTTGAGCTAACTCAACTTGAAGATCAGAAGCCAGTGTTTCTTCTTCGATTTCAAACGGCCCAACCTTTTTAACTACAATTTCTTCTTCTCTAAATACTTGTTCCTTTAATAAATAGACTTCGGAGATTTTTTCATTTATTGCTTTAATTTCTTCTTCTCTATTTATTTGGGTGTATAATCCAATGGCTTGTCGTAAAACCTCTATACCATCATCATAATATTTTGAATCTATAAGATTTATTGCGTGCTCAACCAACTCATAAGCTTCAGAAGCAATATCTTCCTCCATTCCCATTAAATCTGAAAAAAAAGCTTCTTTTGTTGGATCGAAACCATTTTCATCAAATTCTGGCTCAAAATCCTCTTCTTCTTGCTCATCCATAATATTCGCCAATTTTTAAGGATAATTAAGTATAAAATAATTGATAATGATCAAATAAATATGATAATTCTACTATTACTAGAATTCATAAACCAAAAATGAATATTTAATTAATTAAATTCCTGATTTTTTATTAAGAAATTCATCACAAATTTTTCCTCCTTCACTCGTCAAAGTCCAGCCATTAGAATCTCTTTTAACTAGATTTAAATTTTCAACGCTCCTCAAAATGTCATGAACTTCGGTCTCACCTTTACGAATATTAAAGTCTACTCTAAGACTAAATGCAATTTCATCAATTGGGACTGCACCTCCAAGTTCGTCTTCCATAACACCTAAAGCAGCAATAATCTGGTTTTGTTCAGTCATACCAGCATCCATGGAACTTGAAACTTCATCTTGAAGCCAGGGGTTTTTGTCTAACATCTGTTTTATTGCTTTTTCATCGCCTTGCTTGAATACTTTATCAAATTCTTCTCTGATCTTCTTTTTTGCCATAATAGATGCCTATCTAAATTTAGTTATCTGAAAAAATTTGCAATAATTTATAACTAACTATAATATAAATTTTGAAAATAAAATCTTTTATGATAAGTATTAAAAAAGAGAATTATTCCAATTTACTCAAAAATTCTTCAACTTCTGGCTTGTCAGCCATATGAAATTTTTTTGTTTCACTTTTTATCCAAGAAAGCCTGATATTGTCTTTAGTTGCTTCATCATCTATGGATTCTTTAAGAGCTTTTAAAGCTAAACTCATTAACTCATCAAAGGTCATATTTTCATGGTAATTGTCAATAAGATATTGTCTTGCGTTTGCTTCCCCATTTCCAAGTGCATATGCTTTGAAAGGTCGATAAATACCACTAGGAGATGTGGTGTAAATTTGAGTGCCCATAGCATCTATTCCAATGAAAAAAAGCGCACAACCCCAAGGACGTACACCACCAAACTGTGTATATTGCTGTTTCAAGTCTGCAACCGCTTTAGCTAACATATTAAGTCGAACTGGTTCATCGTAGGTCAATCTAAACGATTGAGCTTGAACTCGTGCATAATTAATAAGTGAGCGAGAGTCCGCATGTAATCCTGATATGGCAACCCCAATATGTTCATCTACTTGAAATATTTTATCTATTGATTCAGCATCCATTAAATTAGAAGCAATCTTAATCTGAGCAACTAAACATATATCTTCCTTAGATTTTACTGCTACAGCAAGAGTTCCCCGTCTAACTGCTTCTAACGCATATTCTACTTGAAATAGGCGTCCCTCCGGGCTAAATACCGTTAAAGCCCTGTCGTAAGCTCTACCTTGTCCACCAAACATATGAATTCTAACCTTCTTATTCTTTTGATAATAATAGGATGAATTTAGTATCTTAAATAATTTAAAGAATTTTAATTTAATGTTTATACTAAATAAAAAGTTAAATCTTTTGGGTGGTTTTCAAAATAGCTAAGGTTATGTCTTTAAATATCATTTCGACTTGAATATTTTGCTTAGCACTCGTCTCATAATAAGTGACTAAATTGAGGCATTGTGAGAACCTTTCATTATTTATATAAATAAAGGTCTTATCATTTTCCAATTTTAATGTGATGAATTTATTGACTCTAAAGAGTTCTTGTATTGTCATTATAACGCTATGATAAACAAGGTAATTCGTCTTAATAATTTTTATGACTCATAACGTTTCTTATAATCTACCATGCTAAAGTTTCTGGGTATTCTTTAAAATGGCTAAGGTTAGTTCTTCGAAAATTGATTCGACATTAATGTTTTCTCTAGCACTTGCCTCATGATATGAGATAGCATTGATTTCGTCTTTCAATGATTCCCCATCCGTTTCTCCGACTTCTCTATTTCCCTTTTCTGCCAAGTCAATTTTGTTTCCTACTAAGATGCTTGGTTTGCCATTACCTATGACTTTTTCTACCTCTTCCTTCCACTCGAGAATGTTTTGGAAGGAGCTCCTGCGCGTTAAATCGAAGGTGTAAATTATTCCAGAGCCACCTCTATAGAACGGTGGGCGAACGAAGCTGAAATGTTTTTGTCCTGCAAGATCCCAGAGTTGGAGCTTAACGAGATAATTTGGGTACTCTTCTAATTCAACTTGCTTAGTAGAAAAGTTTGATCCAATCGTCATAATATAATTATCTTTAAATGTATTTTCACAATAGCGAAGAACCATGGATGTTTTACCTACTCCACCATCGCCTACGACACATACCTTATATATGAAAGATCGGATAGATTTCTCTGAGATTTTACCCACTCACCTTTCCAGTTAATCTATATAACTCAATACAATTCTGAATCCAAAATTTTAATATTAATTAATTTTTTTAAAATTATTGAATTTTTCATGCTTGAGTAATACTATTAATATATTTGATTAATAAAAATACTTATATTAAATTTTTATTCTTTCTGATGAATTTTTTTAAACACCAAATTAAAATCTTAATAAGATTATATCCTATTAATTTATGTTTTAACTATTGTCAGTCTATTTCTTATTATAATTCTTAAAATAAGAAAGGATTTAGATTCACGATTTACTATTTACTAAAATTTAAAAATTCGAACTAGATTATCAATATGAAAGACTGTGATCGGGACAGAGGAAACTACATTAGTAAATATGATATGTCCGTATTGTAAGGAGACTTTTAGAAAACAAGTAGAGTATCAAAAAAAAACAGGTCTTTTCACAATCTTAATAAAAAACCATCCAAATGGTGAAAAATGTCCTCCTTTCATTGCCTTTATAGATAACAATGGAAGGCATAGGGGATCTCAAAAAATTGATGATGTGGAAGAAGAAGCGTCTATTAATGATCAGTTACTTGAAAACGCTCGAAGTAGTATAAACGAATTAGAGAATACTTTACGGTTTTACCATTTAAAAGTACCTAGGCGTGGTGGGAGGGGATTTGATCATAAAGTTGCAAGTGTTAAGGATAGACCGTTTCTGAGTTCAAAATTTTATAAACAACTAATTGACTTTTTGACTGAGAATGAAGATGACAATTCTTTTGGTATAATAACAAAAGATGAAGGAGGAGATTTTGAAGGAGGGCTTTTGATATATGGAAAATATCTCGGAATGATATTTACTATGTTTTGGAATGATCAAAAAGGAGTTCAAAACAAAACCTTAGATGAAATAAAAGGGTATTCCTACCTCACAGTAGAGAAGTTATTAGATCTTTATGATTTAATGGATTTCTTTTTCTAAATGATTTCTCTCTGTTTTTATTCAAATATCTATCTTATTGTTATTGTGCAAAAAATAAAAAATATGCACATTATATTTAAATTTTACGTATTCGAAATATCTTTATAACTTTTTTGTCACTATTCAATAAAAATTTGGTGATAAATATTGAAAAGAGGAAATCAATATTATGGTGTAGAAGCAGATAAAGAGAAAAATAGAGTTAATTTTTCAATGCAAGGATATATTCCTGATATGGATGCTGTTAGTAATTTTGAATCAGATTGGCATACAACTGTTGGTGAATTAACTTCTGGTTTCACAATTATGGGCGATTTAAGTAAGTGTGAGCCACTTCCACCCGATGTAGAAACCGTTAATCAAAAAGTCCAAGGCTGGATAATGCAGCAAGGATGTCGAAAAGTTGCTCAACTTGTTGGAAATTTAGACACGATGAGTCAAGTCAATGCTTTTGCTGAGAAATCTGGAATGAGAGACATTTTAAGAGCATTTAATATTAAAAGAACAGCTGAATTATGGTTAGATATGTAATAAATATATCTTTTTTTCTCTAAAGTTAAAGATAAGAATTTTGATTTAAAATCAAAATCTATTTTTTTTTAATTTATCATTACTAATACTATTAATAACACATATTTTATTTCTAATTACTATTTGGTGTATTATATATGTCTATTTTAGAGGAACAAATTAAGAAACTTGCTAAATTAATCCTGGACTCAAGAAATATTGTGGCACTCACTGGGGCAGGTATGAGTACCGAAAGTGGGATTGCTGACTTCAGATCTCCGGGAACAGGATTGTGGGAAAAAGTAGATCCATATGAATATGCATCAATCGATTCCTACATAGCACATCCGACTAAAAACTTGGAGTTTATGCTAGAAACCGGGAAAGCGATTTTTAGTGCAAGACCTAACAAGGGTCATAAAGCTCTTACTAAACTTCAAAAACTTGGTAAATTAAAGGGTGTTCTTACTCAAAATATTGATCGCTTGCATCATAAAGCTAAAACTAAAAATATTGTTGAATTTCATGGAAATGTGATGGAAGCAAAATGTCTTCAGTGTGGTGAAGTTTTTCCAATTACAAATATGGTAAATCAAGTCTTACAGGGAAGATCACCCTCTTGTAATGTTTGCAAAGGAATGTTGAAACCAAATGCAATATTTTTTGGTGAACCTCTTGAATCCCAAGTATTACAAGCAGCAGATGAAATAATTGCTGGTTGTAATTTGTTAATCGTGCTTGGATCTTCTCTTGTTGTATATCCTGTAGCTTTTTATCCACAAAAAGCACTATCTCTTGGCGCAAAAATAGCTATCATAAACATTCAAGAAACTGATATGGATTCTCTGGCAGAAGTAGTTATTCATGAAAAAATAGGAGACATATTTCCTAAGATCGTCTCTATTGTTGAAGAAAAAATTGAAAATAATATAAAAAGATAAAAAAAATTTATGGCTTCAATCACTCTTTCTTAATAACTTCTTATCTACTTTCCCTACGATTGTTAATGGTAATTCTTCAGTGATTTCTATTAGTTTTGGAACTTCATAGGTTGAGCAATTTTCTTTGGCAAATGCTATTATACCCTCTTTTAATGCTTCTTCATTTCCATCATATTCATAATCCTTGTCAAGTTGAATAAACGCTTTTACAATTTCAGAGCCAGGTCTATCTGGATTTGGGATGCCAATAATAGCAACCATTTCAATAGCAGGATGTTTGGTTAAAGTATCTTCCAATTTAGCAGAAAATACTTTGAATCCACTTACTATGATCATGTCTTTGGTTCTGTCAACGATTCTTAAGTAGCCTTCTTCATCCATGATTGCGACATCCCCTGTATGCATATAACCATCTTCATCAATTGCCTTTTTCGTCTCCTCTGGCTTATTGTAATAGCCTTTCATTACTTGAGGTCCCTTAACACATATTTCTCCTGGTTCTCCTAAGGGGACTACTTCTCCCGTCTCTGGATCAACAAGTTTTAATTCAGTATTCAATAAAGGTAATCCTATTGATCCTAGCTTCCTCTTACCTTTAAAAGGATTCATGGTAGTTAAGGGAGAAGTTTCAGTCATACCATACACCTCTAGTAGTTTCCCCTCTCCAACCATACTTTCTAACTGTTTTTGGGATTCAACTGGAAAAGGAGATGCGGCAGAAATACAAATCTCTAATTTTGAGTGATCTAACCTTTTAAACTTGCGTGTATTGATGAGAATTTGAAATAGAGAAGGTACATTTACAAGAGCAGTTGGTTGATACTTCTTCATTTCATTACAAATGTGTAAAGTATCTCGTGGATTAGGTATTAGTACTTGCCCCCATCCAAGCCAAAAACAGTTTTCGCAGAAAAATATGCCTGCTATATGGAAAAAAGGAAATCCTGAAAGAGCTATTTTTGCTCCTTTCTCCCAGCTAAGCCATTTTTGTACAATCAATATGTCTGAAACACAACTTCTATGCGTTAGCATAGCACCTTTAGGTGGGCCTGTTGTTCCTCCCGTATATTGGATGAATGCAATATCATCCGGAGAGACCTTAACATTAGGTAAATCTTTGGAATACTTTGCTAAAACATCATCGTGAAAATCAAGTACTGTTTTTCCTTCTAATGGAGTTACCTCCCCTGATGGAACTTCCGTAACTGCCTTGATTTTTTCTTGTTGTTCTTTCGGAAAAGAACCTACGACACTTGTCCAGATTACCAATTTTAATTGTGGTAATTCTGATTCAACATTTTTTAATCTATGTTCAAAAATAGCATCTAAAGTGACTAAAGCTACATTTTTCTCTCCAGCTCCTAAATCATTCAATTGGTAATGCATTTGAACATCAGACATGAGAGGACTTACACCAGAAACTATACATCCAGCTTTAAGAGAGCCCATAAGGGATATTGGATATTCAGGTATATTAGGTAAGTTGATTCCAACAATATCACCTTTCTTGAATCCATTTTCAATTAACATATTAGCAAACTGATTTGAGAATTCATCTATTTGACCAAATGTGATTTCTAAACCCTGATATGCAAATGCCATTTTATTTTGGAATTCTTCAAAAGTATTTCGGATAGCTTCGGTATAAGAGATTTCCCAAATGCTAGGGTCAAGATCCGTTAATCCTTCGTCCCAACTCTTACGCCAAAATCTATTTGCATATGGATTTTCTATTTTAGGTTCCATTTTAACTTCATTCTTATTAATTTTTTATAAAAAAGTGTTAATAATTATTATAGCTCTAATCAGTTAAAAAGTTTTAATTAGCAAGACAAAAGAAAAAAAAGTTGAATAAAACAAAAAAATAATAATAATTAATTATCTGGAATAATAACTGGAATTTGTTCCTTATCATATTCTCCGATTTTATTTTGTCGGATATCTCTCATCATTATAGTGTTAACCACTGTTTAATTTTACTTCTACTCTCCTCTCTCTGTCTCCATGAAACAGTCTTTCTCTTAAAGATAAGATTGTTTCTACGAAAAAGAACAATATTACCGAACTATAGATAAATTACGTATATTTCAGAAAATTGTCGGTGTATTCCTGTTTTATTTTGAAGAATTGTTACTTCATATGATGACTGAATTTGGTTCGGGATTTAAAGTTTATAGAAATAATACTTATTCTCAACTCATTTCAAGTGGAGATAGTACTCTTGATAAGTTGCTCTCTGGGGGATTTCACCGGGACTTAGTCTATTTACTTTATGGAGATAAGAAACTAACAACTAATATTTTACTAACGACTTCCGTTATTGTTCAAAAAGCATTTATCAATGGAGGGCTTGGTGAGGGTATTAGAATTGCCTTCATTGATGGAAATAATCGCTTTAATCCTTATAATGTAAGCAAGTTTGCGGTGTCACAAAACCTATCCCCCCAGAAAGTATTAAAAAACATTCTTATTTCACGAGCGTTTACATGGGATCAAATGGTTGAAATTTTGGAGAATAGGCTTTCCATTCTTGAAGATGTGAAAGTTGTGTTAATCTCTGGGATTACAACTCTGTTTGAGGGCTATGAAAAACAGGTTTTTGAAGATCTGCTAAGAACAATAGATGGAATTAAACAAATGCTCTGGAAAACAAAACCCCTCATTGTTATAACGGCACCTTTACATGAAAATTCTCTTTTCAGGCCAAAAGGGGGAAAAATTCTCTCGCATTTTGGGAGTGTACTAGTGATGATAAATGATGATGAAAGATACGATGAATATACTCTCGTTCAACATCCTTATTTGCCTGAAAATCGATTGTTAAAATGGAAGCCACGTACTCCTAAGAAGAAAATTCCTTTAAAAAACGCTACAATAGACTGTTGGTTTTAATTATTTTATTGTTGCTTTTCTTTCTTTTTGTACATATTAGGGTCCTTTTCTTCCAAAGTTAATTTATCTCCACCATACTGGCTTTTGCGACCTTTATAATAGAGAGTAGATTCTTCCTCGCAGATTTTATCCCATCCCTCTAATCCTAATTTTTGTATCATTACTGAATTGTAGACTTTAGAATTATGTGGAGCAAAAATCTCAAAGTTCACAATAGGTTGCAGCATTTCGCAAGGAAAATCACTACATTCATAGCAAAATTCGTGCCCTTTACTTGTAACACATTCATAAGTTTTACATACAGGGAACTTAAGGATTTGCCCTTTTTTCTCTCGGCATCCCGTACATCCAAAAGATTGCACACCTGGGCATCTCTTACAATAAATTCCACATGGCGCATGCCAAGTTTTTAAATCTTCTGACATATTCAAAACCAATAATTTGTTTAGTAAGTTTAGATATATACTAAAAATAAAGTTTGTTCTTATTATTTTCTTGTCAATGGTTTTATGATCAAAAATCAGAAAATTTGTTATGTATTTTCTTTTTAATCAACTGAAACACTTCTTTTCTGGGATTTTACCAAAGATTAGATGTGCAGAAAATGGGAAGAACAGTTCCTTCTTTTAGACCTGCGTTGGAGCACGAGATTGAAAGTTGGAAAAACTTTAAAAGAGCTCTAAGGCCTGAAGAACAAAAGATATTTAACACGCTAATGAATTACGCTCGAATTCATGCAGATGCTGGCAGCATGAGCGCACGTCCAATGTTATCAGAAGTATTATTCATCTCCTTTGCAGTTGAACAAGAAAAGAGAATTGAAATGCTGGAAGAGAGGGTAAAAGAATTAGAAGAAACGATAAGAGGAAAAGATTAGAGATTGAATTTTCAAGAACAATTTGATGGGTGGCTTTTAGATGTTTCCACCTATGGTGATGGAGTTATTCTTTGGGTAAAGACAGTAAAAGAACAAAAGGTTGTGAAAATATATCATGACTTCTGCCCTGAATTTTTTGCTGTACCACGACGGCATGCTGGTAAGGATTTTAAGAGATTAAAACAAATTCTCAAATCTCATCACAATATAAAAGACGTACGAATCTGCGAAAAATATGTAAAGCTGGAGGAACATGAAAAAACCAAAATATTTGGAGTTTCTGTGGTAAAGCCTTCGGTATTTAAGAAGACAATTAAAGAAATCAATGAAATTGATCTTTTTACACTATATAACACAGATCTTCCAATCTCTCAGATGTATTTCTATGTAAATGACTTATTTCCCATGTCTTTATGTGGATTCAAGGTTAAGCTTGAAAAGAAGAAAAAAGCTGATGGACACATTATGCGTTTAATATCGTTAGAATTAAAAGATGACAACGAAGAATTGTTTTATGATTTACCTCCTCTAAAAGCTGTCTGGTTGGATATTAAAATACAGCAGCATGGAATAAGATCATATTACAACGACCCACTGGCATACGCCGAAGTCAGCATTGTTGAAAAAGATGAAAAAGCCAACATTCCAAGGGCAGATGGACAGAGAAAAAGGAAAATTCTGATCGATGAAGCTGATGAGGCGGAAACTATCAAGATGATTAGTAAGGTGATTGAGAGATTGGATCCCGATATTATTCTCACACATGGAGGAGATGAGTTTGTATTTCCTTACTTGGTTGCACGAGCATCAGTGAATCATGTATCAAAAGATTTATACTTTTCTCGTACCAGAACGCCACTTAAAAACTGCATTTTTCACCTTTCAGGAAACTCTGATCATTATATGACCTACGGGATAATAATGCGTCGTTCCAAAACTCAAGTATACCTTACTGGTCGTTTACATTTAGACACTACTACTTATGGGAGTTTGCACTTTAGCGAGGGAAATATACCTGGAGTTATCGAAGTCGCGAGAATCTCTCGGGTACCTCTACAAAGATTATGTAGGATAACTATTGGTGGTGCTCTTCAATCAATACAATACTATAATGCATATAAACTAGATTATCTTATCCCACCTTTTAAGAAGAGTCCAGAAGACTTTCGAAATGGAATGGATCTCATTATCAATGATCGTGGAGGTCATATTTTTGAGCCTATGATCGGTGTTTTTGATCAGGTGGCAGAACTGGACTTTTCTTCAATGTATCCGTCTCTAATGGCTAAATTTAATATTTCCTCAGAGACGATTAACTGTAAATGTTGTAAAGATGATGGTACAGGAATTAAGGTCCCTGGCACAAGTTTCCATATCTGTTCTAAGCGAGAAGGAATCATCTCCAAATCCATTAGCTTGCCACTAAGAAAACGGCTCTATTACAAGGAATACAACAAGACTCATGATGATCTACGGTACAAATTCACTGATATTGCTCTAAAATGGGTACTCGTTGTAAGCTTCGGGTATTTAGGCTTCAAAAATGCTCGTTTTGGAAAGATTGAGGCACACCAAACAGTTTGTGCTTTCGCTCGAGAATTCCTCATGCGATCTGCTGAAGTTGCTAAAAAATATGGATGTAGGGTAGTTCATGGAATTGTTGATTCGATTTATCTACAGGACACAAAAGGAAGAACTCCAGAAGAATTCGAAGTATTAACAAAAAAAATTGCCAAAGAAATATCTGAAAGCACTAGCATTCCTATGAGCTGGGATGGGCTTTTCGATATCATTGTATTCCTTCCTTCTCGAGCTGAACCAGATGTTCCAGCACTCAGTCATTATTGGGGGATAAAAAACGATGGAGAGATTAAGGTGAGGGGTATTGAGGTAAGACGCAGAGACATACCAAAAATTGTAAAGGATGCTCAGTATGCATTTATTGATATTTTTCAAGGTGCAAAGACTGTTGATGAGTTCGCGAAAAGGATTCCTGAAGCAAAGAAAAAACTCTATGAATACGTAGAAAGAGTGTATTCCGGTACAGTTACCCGTGAGGATCTTACAATCCGACAGAAGATCTCTCGTAGACCTTCGCAATATAAGGTTAACTCCTATCAAGCTGTTGCCGCAAGACAATTAGAACGATCTGGTGTTATTGCATCTGCTGGAAAAAACGTTCGATATATAATTCTTAACGCCGATGCAGACCCAGATTTCCCTGAAAAGAAGGTTATCCTTTCAGATCTATATGATGAAAAAAAGCACAAATACGACAGGAGAAAATATGTTGAATTGTTAAAAAGATCTTTTGAAAACATCCTTCCCTTCAAATTTCCTGAACTCGAAGAATTATTAAAGTCTGATTATAATAAAAAATCGATTCAAAAAGATCTTTCATGTTTTATATAGGAGATTGGGAGTTCCGACTTAAATAATAGATTTTTTAATGCTACCGACAAAAAAGTATAATAACCCTTTAATAGTTTCATTTAAATATAATTCACTCAAATCATATATTGTTCGCATCTAACGGTGTGAAGCAATTCGCATCTCATGTGAATGTCGAGAAGTAGTATTAGCATCTCAATGTGTTGTGCCAATTGAATTACTTTCGAGTAAGACAAATTGGAAAAATTGTACTTCCCTCACAGGAAGAAAAATTATATCTTCGGGTATAGAATTGAATAATAGGTTTTCGGATCTGTTATTCAAAACGATTTAATACATTGAAAAACCTATACGAAAGTATGGATTGCTTATACATTGCCGATGAAAACCTTCGGGTTTCATAAGCAGCTTCTCGTCCCTTTATTCTTTTTACTATTTTTCTAAAACTTAAGACAAATTATGGTCTATTGGATCGTTTTAATATATTAATAATAAAGAAAAAAAAAGAATTTAGGGAAGTGTAATTACTTCAAAAAAGTCAAATGTAATTATTATTAAGCAGATTAATTCTATGAAAATCCATAGGTTACGTTTTAGACTTCTAATCGCTCCTAGAGGTTTACCGAAATAGTTTATGAGATTGTATATGAAGATAACTATCCAAGCAGTCCCCAAAAACGCAATAGGAAGAATTAATGTAACAATTTCACGACCCTCATATTTCAGCAAATATTCATAGCCAAGAATTGAAAATCCAATAATCACAAGAGTGAAACCAAGGCCAAATGAATATTCTGCGAAAGTTACAAAACGTTTAATTCGCTCATCATTAACATCTTCTGAATTGGCTTCAAAACTTGCTTTTGAATTAGCAGATACGGAATTAACAAAGAAGATAAATGAAAGCATTAGTAAGAATGTTGAAGTAACAATACCGTTATCGGGAGGTAATTGCCAAATTAACGCAAGAATTGTTAATACCGCACCAATCATTACAGTGCTTAATGTTATCCAGTCTTTAACATTTATTTTCTGACTTTCTTCACGACTCATTTTTATTACCTGAAAACCAAAATGAATTAAACTTACTAAAATCTCAGTATTTAAAAATGTTAATATTGCTTTGGACAAAAAAGAATTAAAAAAATTAGATCTACTAATTAAAATGGTTGTCTAATAACAGTTTTCATAGTTGCGAGATTAGCTTTTCTTGGATCACTAAGATAGATTTCATGATGTTTAGTTTTAAGACCATCAAATTTACCACCCTCTTTCTGAATGAAATCATGTACCTTTTGAATAGTCGGACCTTCCTCAGAGTATGGTCCTATATGCATAATCTGAGCTGCTTTCCCTTCTTTATACTTTTCCAATCGGAGTTTTGGTAGTAATTCCGAAAGTTTGGGCTTTTTCTCTTTAGTAATAGCTATCGCTTCATTAATCATATCCTGAGTAATCCAATCAGGTTGCCTTATCATCATCGTCCATTTCCATTTATCTCTATTTCCTTCTGTAAAATCATTCATATCATCTGCAAACCAAAGTCCCTCCAAAGGAGGCACTACATAGTCTTTACCCTTAGCTTTACTAAGGAATTTGGTTCTAAACGACACCGGGTAAAGAACCGCGAGAGCATCCTGGTATTCTTTAGAATCTCCTGGAGAACCCATCCCATCTATCATTAGAAATTGCATTTCTGGAACTTCAATTATTACTGGTTTTTGAGCACTTGGTTGATAAAGCTCTTTTTGTGACTTTTTAAAATCAATTTTTACTGGCATTTACACCTACACTCTCTTTCAATTTCTTAAGAATCTCTTGGTTGAAATGATTTTGCAGGACAATTGTTTACATCCAGAGTTGCTGGAACTTCATGACCAAAGCAATCTCCTTTTGTTAAATCCCATCTGTATGCTCAATTACATAATCAAGATTTTTTTTCATAGCAGCTATGGAATCTACTTCTTCACCATCCATAGATCGGTCTGAATGAGAGATCGTACCAAGGCCACCAGCTTCTGTGACCGCTATAGCCAATTCTGTTGTTCTATAAGGTCTCATAGGAGCACTTGCGAGGGGGTGCTTAATTCCAAACATTTCAGTAATATTCGTTATTATTGTCAGATATAACACCTTCGATTCTAATTGAATTTGTAACTAAAAAATTTCCTTTTTATTTGTAGTTTTTCTTAATTTAAAAAGTAGCAACTCAAGAAGGAAACGGAAATATGTTCTCTTTTCCTATAATTACTTCTGTCAAGACAAGACGGTTTATTTTAGGGTTTCTCATAGTTTATTTGCAAAAACTCTATAATGTGACCGAAGATGTCAGTTGTATCGAAGTAAACAAATTTTGCGGGAGAAATGATCCCTCCTAGAACTTGTTTAAAACCTTTTGAATCCCACTCTTTGATTTTCTCATCAATATTTTCAACTAGAAATCCTATATGATGAAGGCCCACATTGCCATCCTCTAAAAACTTATAAAATATTGAGTTTCTATCTTGAGGCTCAATCAAATCTATCTGTAGCTTTCCAATCATGGATCTTGCTACTTTTACTACACCCATATCAATCCGATTAAATTTTTCTATACCAAAAAGATTCTTGAATTGTTTAACTGCTTCTTCACCATTTTTATACACAAATCCAATATGATGGATCTCACCAAACATTGATTAAAATCACCCTTTTTACATTTTTTATTAAAAAATAATATATTATTAAAAAATTCTTTCTTTAGACTTGAAAATTCTCTTTTTATTACTAGAACTGAAAGTCCACTTTTTTTTCAGTTTCTTCCCCAATTGGTTTATTAAATCCTTTATAAATGTCCTTTTGAATTATGTATTTCATAATTTCATCAGTACCACCACCTATTCGGTGGAGTCTTATATCCCTTAGTAACCGTTCTACTGGATATTTGTTTGTGTAACCAATACCACCCATAATTTGCAATGCTTCATCACAAATCTTATGTGTACTTGTGACAACAAACAGTTTGCACATAGCACAAAGTGCGGGGTTCTGTGAGTTTTGGGCTGCTTTTCCGTATAATGCCTTGCCTGCTTCAAAGTTTGCAACCATTTCAGCAATTTTAAAACTTATTCCTTCAAATTCACTTATGGGTTTTTTAAACTGTACCCTTTCCTGAGAATATTTAACTGCGATTTCGATTGCTCGTTTAGCTACCGCCAGGGCTTGTAGTGACATAGCCACCCTTTCTGGACCAAGGAATTGTTGCATACTTGAAATTGCAGATGTTCTCTTTCGCTGAGATCCTTCGGTTGCGGGTTTTAATTCCCTGTAAAATAAGAGGTTTTCTTTCGGAACTTTTACATCTGTAAACTTCAGATGCCCCAGGTTTAAACCGTGAAGTCCCATTAATTTATATTCTTCAAGCATCTCAAATCCCTTAAAATCGGATTCAACAATAAATGCTCCGTTTCGCCCGTAAACAACCATTACATCGGCTACAGTACCGTTAGTTATAAATCTTTTTTCACCGTTAAGTATAAAATCACCATCTTCGTCCTTTCTATAAATAGTTTTCATCCTTGAAAGATCAGATCCTGCATCAGGTTCGGTAAAACAAAAACATCCTTTTTTTTCCCCAGTGATTATAGGTTTAACGTATTTCCCGAGAGCCTCTTCTTTTCTAAAAGCTCTTATCAAGCCTGCGGGATAGACGGATGAACCTCGTACCATATCATAAACCAAACTCTCATATGATAATGCCTCTGATAGTAACATTTCTTGGAAATAAGAACCACCCCTACCTCCCAATTCTTTAGGATACATTAATCCAAGCAAGCCCTTTTTTCCTAAAGGTTCCAAAACATCCCAAACACTAATTTTACCATCTTCCATATCTTGCGTTTTAGGAGCAACTTCTGATGCAATTAGTCCATCAATCTCATTTTTAAACTCAATATCTTTTTCACTGAGGAGTTCGAGATCAATTACAATTTTTTTCATTTTTCATCAATTTGCTTAATTTTCTATAAATAATTTGAATAAACCAAATTTTATAATCTTTCTCCCATCCACCCACTGAAACATGAATTCACCGGGTTCTAAAATACATTTCTCCTCATTATTTATCAAAGCCATTGTCTTGGTGTTATTGTAAACGAAATTTTTTTCTTTTTTCGCTTTTTGAGATTGATTTTTTTTATACCTTGAAGTTTCGATGAGATTTTTGTCGGCAAAAATCCTTCTAAATTGTTCCAGATTTTTTGTCGGCATCAACTTACAAAACTGTTAATTACGTTCCTTCAGTACGTAATTTTGACAAAATATTCAAAACTAAATATTTAGATTTTTATTAGGTTCTTGGATATTAGAAAATTATTACACTGTATTGATTTATTTGAATAAACTATCATCTTAAAATTATGTCAAAAGCAGTATCGTATTACGATTGGAAATTATCATTTCAAAGAAAAATTGATACCAAAGAGGATGAATTAAATGATAATAAACCGGTTAATACATTAGGTATTTCTGAAAACAATTTTAAAGATTTTATAAAAAATTGGAAAGAGAAAAATCTTAATTAAATTGTTAACTTCTTATTTTCTGTTTTTTAGATTTTGATTCACTTATATTATTTCTAAATTATAACTATTCTATTACATCATAACGGTTAAAGAGTCGAACGATTATTTTTACAAACCAAAAATACTTTTTTGACATTTTACTTACTAGTGAGTTTAAAAATGGCATTGAGTCGTCTGCTTTTGAGGGGATATTTTTTTCAAAATCTGGATAATTTAATCCACCCGTAGCTTTAGGAGGACTACCAAAGCTTTTAACGTTTTTCCAATCATTTTCATTTGTTCTTGATCCTACCCATGTTTTATCTGTTTTAATCTGAATTATTTTTTCTGACCTTAACTTTATAATCCCGTATATATTGATTGGGCCAATACCGCCAATATAATCAATATTTTCGATCAAAATCGCATTTTCACCTTTTTGAATAAATTCTCCAAAGTTAAAAATTTTAATATTGTTTTCAATCCCCACACAGTTAAGCGTTCGCCTTGTTATAACATGTCCCATATATATTCCATTTATAGAAACTTTTGAAAAACAACCTGCTATTACCTGTAAATAAGCTTGTTCAACTTCTTCATCAATCTGAATAATTTTCCTGTAAAATGTTGAATGAACTTGATGGATAAAACTTGAATCTAAATAAATTAATTCACTAGGGATATTAGGATCCTGCCACTTTTTATTACTTCTAAGCTCTTCTAATTTTTCATTGTAAAATTTCAATAACCATAGATACTTTTGCTCAACTGGTTTAAAACCATCTTCCTTAGAACAATTAAGCCAAAGAATTTCATATTCATTTAACAGATTCTTTAAATCTGATATCAAATTCTCAATTTCATTAATGCACTTATCTTTGAGAATTGATCTTCCTCTTTTTAGATGAAAATCAACAACATTTAATGAGTTAATTCTTTTTTTGCAATAAAATCTTATGTGCTTAGCTATAAATGAAAGATTTCTGATATTTATACTATTTTTTAAGACGATTTTTTCCAATTCTTCACATTTTTCAATTACCTCATCCATGTCAGAAATTAAATCCTTAAAACCCTTAATCTTAATATTTTTTCTATATTTCGATGTGTTTTTGTTAAAAGGATGAGCAAAGAAGTGGTTATAATAGCTGGATGAGCGTGTGTGCAATAAATTTTTATCTTGTATTAATCGAAACTTACTAAATATCTCGATTAATCGATGGTCATTTATACCAAAGAAATGAATAATTAAACCTATCCAGAAAATAGCTTTATTAATCTCTTTACCTGGGTCCCAACCTACCATAGCAGAGAATAAAAATCCATACATTCTGTTTTCTCGAATTTCTTTATTCCTATAATCACCCCAGCTTGAAGTAATTTCTCCATTTATTCCTTTATTATACCCATACTTAATTAGGTTGGTAATATTTTGCTCATATTTATCAATAGATGGAAATATTCGATTGAAATCCATTATTGAAGGACTTACTATTATTGGAAAATCATAATTCTTAATTTTGTCTAATATTGGATGACTTTTTTTACTATTATACTTCCAATACATTATTATCATGTCTTTAGGAAGATTTTCAAGAACATCTTCATATTTGTAAAGAATATCATGATAAATAACCACCTTCTTATATCCATGTTTTTTGACTATATCGTATACTTTTTTATAATGATTAAGGTATGCATTCCCAAGACCCTTTTCTTCAATACATTGCTTTGAATTTACTTTTCCAACATCAAAACTTTCATCTGCTCCAATATGAAAATATTCCGAAGTAAAAACTTCACTTAATTCGCCAATCATTTTATCTAAAATTTCATAAATATCTTTATTTGCAATATTTACACTATTTGAACCTGGGAATTCTCCATACTTCCAATATCTTGGATTATGTAAAATATTATCCCAATGCCCAATAGTTTGAAAAATTGGAATTATTTCAACAAACCTATTTTTTGCAAACTCAATTAACTCTTCTATTTCTTCTTTTGAATAGGCACCTCTATCCTTTCCAATATCAGGATAATTTTTAAACCTAAACATATCTTGCATATAAACTAAATAATATTGATTTATTTTGAAATGACTTAAATTCTTAATGAATTTCTTTAAGTTTTCAATTTTTGGTGCTTGACCTCTTGAAATATCATCAGAAACACCACGAATTTGTAAAGCAGGAAAATCTAATATTTTTATATTATTTATTGATAATTTATCCTGACTTGAATTTAATAATTGAATAAAGGTCTGAACACCATAGAAAATTCCTTGTAAGGAATTTGCTTCTATAATGAGTTTAGAATCTCTTGAAATTAAGAGATATCCTTGATCTCTATAATTTTTATTTGTTATAACTTTATCATAAAGTGTTTCTGGAAAAAGGGTAATATTTTCATCTAAAAATAATTTTATTTCCGACAATTTCTCAAGATTTTGTACTCTAATAATTTCTAATCTTTCTTTCAAACTAAAAGATAATAGGGTGTCTTGTATTTGCTCGATTATATAATGAAAGTCTTCTGCCAAATCTGTGAATAATTTTGTATATTCATTAATTTTCATTTTGTATGAATTATTCATCTTAACGTATCGTGGGTTAGGGATCAAAAATATTTCTTCTTTGATTCCTTCGGCTTTAACTAAATTCTCTAAATAAATAAACATAATATTATTTAAATGGTATGAAAAAAAATAAATTTAGCTAAAAATAGAAAATTTAAATAAACCAGAAATTAATAACAGTTATTTTTCTAGGTTTGATGACTTGAAAATTTTCGAAAAAAAGAAAATTGTTTATAAGAATTTTATTTCTAATTTATACTTCTTCTCCTCTTCTTCTAGCTTCTATTTCCTTTAGATCTTTTCTCAAAACTTTTCCCACTAACGTCTCAGGTAATTCTTTTCTGAATTCTATGTATTTTGGTACTTTATAGGGCGCCACATTCTTTCTAAGAAAATCTTTAATTTCAGCTTGAATTTCATCAGTTTCTTTATATCCATCCTTTAATACTATAAATGCTTTCACTTGTTCATTTCCAGGTATATCTGGGTTGGGGATTCCAATTATTGATGCATTTTCGACAGCTTCATGTTCAAATAACACATCCTCGACTTCTCTTGGATACACTTTGAATCCACTGATATTTATCATGTCCTTCTTCCTGTCAACTATATATAAATAGCCGTCCTCATCCATTTTTCCAATATCTCCGGTTAAAAGCCATTCCCCTTTCAATTGACCTGCAGTTTCTTCTGGTTTATTCCAATATCCTTTCATAACTTGTGGACCTTTAATCATAATCTCACCTGATTCGCCTTGGGGAACGATTTTAGTGTAGTCATCAATATCAACGATTTTATATTCAGTACTTGATATTGCAAGCCCTACAGAACCAATTTTTCTTGTTCCCTTTAATGGATTAACATGAGTCGCAGGTCCGCATTCTGTCATTCCATATCCTTCGATTATTACTGCTCCTGTTCTTTGTTCAAACTCCTTAAGAACTTCAGGTGGCATTGGAGCAGCACCAGAATTACAAACTTTGATTGACCTGAGGTCTTTAGCATAGTCTTCAAGATCATCACGCTCTAATAGACGCATGTACATCGTTGGTACACCAGGAAACATTGCAGGATGAGTTGCTTTAATTACTTCAAATAAGCCTTTTTGATCTCGAGGATCGGGGTGTAAAGCGATGGTTGTTCCACTGTATATAAAACTGTTCATACAAACTTGCATTCCATATATATGGAACAATGGTAGGGTCGTAAGTGCAGTCATTTTCCCTCTCCTCCCTATAGACTTTGTCCATTCGTACATCTGCACACAATTGGCTACTAGAGAATAATGTGTAAGCATTGCTCCTTTAGGTAAACCGGTTGTTCCTCCTGTATATTGTAGAACTGCGACATCTTCTTTTGCGTTAGTCTCAAATTTGGGAGGATTAGGCTTTGTTTTTTCGATTAAGTTTAGAAGTTGAAGCGTTCCCGCTATTTCTGGAGGTACCCTTTTACCTAATTGATCAGCCATCGGAGCATAATCAAATACATTCGTAATTATTATATGTCTAAGACGTGTTCTTTCCTTGATATTCATAATTTTTTCTAATTGATTATCCCATGCTATGATTATTTCTGCACCCGCATCATTTAATTGATATGCTAACTCATGTTCTGTATGAAGTACACTACATGCAGTAACAGTTCCTCCTGCCTTCAAGATGCCATAAAAACTAAACATAAATTGAGGCATATTCGGTAGCATAATCGCTACCACATCACCTTTCTTCACACCCAAATCTACAAGAGCAGTAGCAAGCCTTTCAGCAATATCTTTGAATTTTTTATACGAAATTTTATGTTTCATAAACCAAATAGCAGTTCTACTACCAAATTCTTTTGTTGTATTATCAAGAAACTCTGAAATATTCATCTCAGGGATATCTGCTTCGGCTGGAACATCGTCATCATAGTGCTTTAACCAAGGCTTTGCAGCATATGGATTTTCACTCATTTTTATTCAACTACATTTTATTTATTATTTTTAATTAAATTCTATTGATAATTTATTATATAGTTAAAAAAAATCAATTCATATTAAAGTTATTCTTCGGTTAGGCTATCAATAGCATTTATTGCTGAATCACATACATAGTCACATTTATCATGAATTAATTCATTTAAACCTGAAATAACTTCTTCTGATTTTACACCTATTTTTCCTAATGCTTCAGATGATCTCCATCTAACATCTGGATTTAAATCCTCTAAGGCTCTAATTAATGAAGGAATTCCCGAGGTTGCATGAGAACCCAATTTTCCTAAAGAAAGTGCAGCTTCACGACGCACGAGACTTTTTGGATCGTTCAAAGCAAGTTCAAGGGCATATACTGAATCTTCTGAATCAAATCCAATTTTTCCCAATGCTCGTGCCAACTCTCCCCTAATAAAGGCTTTTCTTCTCAATGGATCTTTTAGAATTGCTAAAAATGCCCTTTTTATCCTATTAATAAAAGAAGGGATATATTCTAATCCTTGTTCAGGTATCTTTAAATAGTTAATAATGGTCGGTATCGCTGCTTTAGCTTCTGTCCCAATCCCTCCGAGAGCAGAAATAATAATTATTTTCATTTTGGTACTAGCTTTTTCAAGTGCTTTTAGTAATGCAGGAACAGCCTCTTTGCCAATACTTCTAAGAGCATCAGCTGCTTTACCCCTAACTTTTTCAGAATTGGAAGTTAATAGATTTGAGATATTTTTAATTATATTCGGATCGGGAATTTTCATTTCTCCAAGACACTCTAACGCCTCCTTTCTAATTATACTACTTTTCTGCTTTAAAACCTCAAGTAAAGCTGGAACTGCTGGTTCCCCTACTTCAGCAAGAGTATTTACAACCCTATATCGTACTCTCCAATCAGGGTCTTCAAGTGCGCTGATTAAGCTGGGGATAGTTTTAATAGATTCTTTTCCAATTAAACTGATTGATTGAGCTGAAGCAATTCTTACGGCCCAACTTACATCTTTAAGGCTATTCATTAAATTAGGAATAGCTTCATAAGCATCCGCCCCTATTTCTCCAAGTGCCTTTGCTACTTCAGTTCTTACAATATCGCTTTCATCGTTTAAAGCTTTTATTAAACTCGAAATGGATTCTGGGGTGGAATTTCCAATTTTACCGAGAGCAATCGCAGCTTCTTTTCTGATCGATTCCTCTTTATCTCCTAATAATACAGATAAACGCGATATTGCTTCTTTAGCTATGTTTCCAATTTTCCCTAATGAACGAGCTGCTTCTCGGCATATACTCCAATCATCATCTTCTAAGCAACTAATTATTTTTGAGACAGCATGAGCTGATTTTTGACCCAATTCTCCTAATACATGAATAGAATTAAATTTGATTGACCTAATATCATTTTCTAAATGTTTAATTACTTCATTAATAACAGACTCATCCTTCTCGATCCTAGATAAAACTAAATCAATTCTGGCATCTCTTAATAGTTTCTCTAATGGAGCTGACATGATAAATTACCTCATATTCCTAGATATATTTCTTTTATTCGTGGTTCTCTTTCTAATTCTTCTTTTGTACCTCTCATTTCAATTTTTCCTTCTTCAAGAACATGAATATTCTCAGCAACATTCATAGCTAAGACAGCATCCTGTTCAACCAATAATAAGGTTGTACCTTCTTGTTTTATTGTTTCAATTGCATCAAAAATCTTTTTCTTAACTTTTGGAGCCAAACCTAATGAAGGTTCGTCCATTAAAAGTAGCTTAGGATTAGACATAAGTGAACGTGCTATGGCAAGCATTTGTTGCTCTCCTCCACTTAGAGTTCCAGCTCGTTGTTTTCGTCTTTCTTTTAGACGTGGAAATGTTTCAAAAACAAAATCTCTTAGTTCCTTATATTTTTCTTTGTTTTTTATTAAACATGCTCCCATTTTGAGGTTATCTGCAACACTCATATCATAAAATAATCTACGACGCTCTGGGCAATGAGAAATTCCTTTTTTAGCAATTTTATGAGCTTTTAATTCGTCTATTCTTTCGCCTAGGAATTCTATTTTTCCTCTGTCAGGCTCTTCTAAACCAGATATTACTCTGAGAAGTGTCGATTTTCCAGCTCCATTTGGGCCGATAACAGCATCTAGAGCTTTTTCTTCAACTTTTAAATTAATTTCTTCAAGGGCTTTTGCCTTTCCATAATAATGATAAATTTTTTTTATTTCAAGCAAATTCTGCACCTCTTCCTAAATATGCTTCGAGCACAATTTTATTATTAGCCACCTCTAGAGGAGGACCATCGGCTATTAATTTACCTTGATGCATAGCAAGTACTCTTGGAACTAATGTCATAAGCTCACGTAATACATGACCAGTTATAAAAATTGTTACCCCATCTTCATGTAATTTTTTTATCAAATTAGTAATTCCTAATTGTTCCTCAAAAGACAAACCACTAAATGGTTCATCTAGAAGGAGTAATTCTGGATTGGAACCAATAGCTTTGCCAATCTGTAATCTTCTCAAATCGCCATGAGGTAAAATAACGGGCGGTATTCTAGCCTTATCTACAAGACCAATTGAACCGAGAATTGAGCTGGCATACTCATCAGTTCCTATTTTTTTTGAAATTTTTTTACCTCTTTTTGAAAGACATGAAACTGATACATTATCAAGAAGTGTAAGGAATTTAAATGATCTTACTAACTGAAATGTTCGAGCAATTCCTAAATTTACAATTTTATAAGGTTTTAAACCAGTGATGTCAACTCCATCAAATCGAATTGTTCCTGAGTTTGGTTTCTCAAATCCCGATATTAAATTAAACACCGTGGTTTTCCCAGCACCATTTGGGCCTATTAAACCAAGGAATTCTCCTCGTTTAATTTCAAAACTAAAATCATTAACTGCAGTCAATCCACCAAACTTCTTTGTTAAATTTTTAACTTCTAAAATTACTCCCATATTCTTACTCACTGATTTTTCCTATCTTTATTCATTTTTTTAAATATCTATTACCTTCCAAGTAATACATCCCATAGATCTTTTAATTTTTCTAAGGCAGATTTTAATATTCCCTCTGAAGCAAATCGAATTATAAGGATAAGTAGGATAGAGAATACAAATGCGGGGTGAGAAAAAGCATCTAAGAAAACGTTTGTGGGATCCAATTCTTTTAAATCTCTAAGAGCTTCGGTTAATAAAACAAATGTGAATGCCCCTAAGGCTGATCCAGAGATTGTTGCAATTCCGCCTAATGCTGTCATTATTAATATAATGAATGAATAATAAGGTTGAAAAATTAATGGACCTACACTTCTATTATACATGACAAAAAAACCGCCAGCAAGTCCAGCAAATAAGCTACTAATCATAAATGCAATTACTTTATATTTTGTTGTATTAATACCTGAAGCTCCAGATCCTGTTTCATCATCACGAATAGATTTAAAAATAGTACCCATATTTGTTTTGGTTATTCGGAGCATTATTGTAATAGAAATAATCATAAAAATTAAGGTAGTATAATAGACTACTATAGCATTAGTAGATAATGCGGGAACACCTGTTATCCCTTCATCCCCCCATAAATACTTTTTAAATGGTCCAATTCTATACAAGTTCATAAACATTAAACCAATTGTCATGGTGCCTAAAGCCAAGTAGGGACCTTTCATTCTTAAACATATAATTCCTATTATGAAACCAATAAACACTGCAATGATGACCCCGACAATTAAAGCTGCCCACCACGAGAAATTATTGAATACAAGAGTGGCACTAACATAATAGCCCGATATTCCGAAGAAAATAGCATGTCCAAAACTAACTTGTCCTGTAAATCCTGCTAAAAAATCCCAACTAGCAGCAAAAATCGAATATATCATAGCCAGAACAAAGATATCTAAGTAATAAGGATTTTGAGTCATAATTGGAAAAATAAAGAGTATTAATAAGCAAAATAGAGTTACCCCTCCTTTGAAAGTTGTTGACCAATCTTTAAAATAACTAGGAAATCCTATCAATTTTTTATGTGCTTTTTTAAGATTACGACTCATTCCTTCCATTTTATTAATTACTGACATTTTTCAAATTCATCCTTAAATGTGTAATTTAATTCTCTTTTCTATCAACTGATTTCTTTTTTTCCGAATAGACCTTGAGGCCTAAATATTAGAATCAAAATGATGATTATTACTGGAACTAAAGAGGAATAGACTGGATCGATTAGGTAATCGGTAGCAATTCTAGCATATCCTATAATGAAAGCTCCAATTACACTGCCCGGGACACTTCCCATCCCTCCAAGTATTACTACAGCAATCGCACTTGTTAATACAGGCCAACCTTTAAAAGGAGCTACTACATCCAATGGGGCATATAGAATCGCGGCTATACCAGCAAGAAACGCTGATATCATAATGGTATACATAAGAGTTCTATCAGCATTTATACCCATAAGCATAGCAGCCTCACGATCCTGCGAGACCGCTCGAATAGATTTCCCAATTTTTGATTTATTTATAAAAATTATTGTCAAAGTCACAATGATTGATGATGTAATAATAATTATAATCCAATGTACTGACAACCTCACAATTTGTGGCTTTTCTTTAAAAATTACTATTAAAATTACACTAATTAATGATACAATAAAAATTGAAATATAATGTACTTTAATGTACTCGAATTTTTTTATAAAAATTATTACCAAATTTATAATTATTATTGATGCTACAATAATAATTAAAATATAATGTAGTTGAATATTTACATAATCTTTAAATATTGTAGAAATTGTATAATATTTCGGACCGACTGCCACTATTGCTAATTGTTCACAGAAAAAAGCTATTGCGAATGTTCCCATCAACATACTTATATGAAACTCTTTTAAAGGTTTAATAATTAAGAAATACGAAACTACGCCAACACTAGTTGCGCCAATCAAAGCTATGACCATTCCTAACCAATAACCATACACTACTCCAATTTGCATATTTGTAATTATATAAAATGCATATACTCCGACTAAATAATAGGCACCATGAGCCAAATTCAATATACCACCTACACCATAGACTAAAGAGTAACCCAACGCGAGTAATGCATAAACAGCTCCTTGTACGGCACCATAGATTATTATTTCTTCAACAACCAAACGAGATTATCACCTTACTTGATAATGGTCATAAAATATGTCTTAATATAATAAAGATATTTTGTATTTATTATATAAAAAGCTTGTTATTCATAAAAGAAACATAAATTTTGTTAAAAAAAGATTTATAATTTAAAGTAAGAATTAAATAAAATGCAAGATATAATACTTTTTTATCAATTAATTATCCTAAATCCTTAACCTTTCAATATATGTTTATTTGAACTTGTAAATATTAATCTATAATATATCTTAAAAAGTAATTAAAAATGGGAAGCTTTAACAAAACAATGGGTTTAATACCAAAATCAAAGCTAAATAAAACCTTGAATATTTAATTTTGGGAATAATTTATTAGAATTAAAAAAAAAAAAGTAAATTAAATTTATTTTATTATTTTTCCTCGTTCGCAGTTTAATCGTAAAAGTATACACCCCAATCGGGTAATCTAAAGGGGTCCATATTCGAAAGTCCACCGCCGGGGAAAATACCCAAACCACTAGGATATTGAGCAGGCCCAGGAATTAATCTCTTGCTACCATCATACCATTGAATCATTAGCCCCGTACCATATGGCCACCCATATACAGGTCCATGACTGTTGGGCCAGTAAGCACCATTTCCACCAGCGCCCAACCTAGGATTTGCCTTAGTTATTCCCTCTAATGTTGTAACTAAAACATCATTATCAAGCGATTGAGCTGTTTCAATTGCCCAAGCAAGCTGATACATTGCATCATATGATCCGACAGCTGTATAAATTGGCGAATGACCAAATTCTGTCTCATAAGCGTTCCAAAATGGGAGAGTTAGTGAGGTTTTATTTGTCTCAAATACAGATTCCATAGTTATTCCATATTCGCATTTTCCATTAGTAATAGACCAGAATTCTGAATCTTGTGCTACAACATTAATGCCAATAGGGACACATGGTGTTTCATCATCGTAGTAGGCCGTTGCAAAAGTTGTTCCTACAGGACCAGAAAAGATAGGGATTAATATTTGGGTATTATTTCCTCTGATTCTACTCAAATATGTAGCCATTTGTGCCGGAGTTGAATCTGGGGGGGCTGCAATACTCGTTCCTGTAAAGATCAGTCCAGAAGCCGTTAAAGCTGGTGTCATAGCTGTTTCAAAATCCTCAGTCCATTCATAATCTTCTCTTATATACGAAAATCTTGTTAAACTGTGGTTAAAAATCAAAGAATTGTTAGAATAGATGATGCTTGTATAGATTATGTGGGTTATCAACTGTATTGCTAAAGCAGTTGTGTTTAACGGGCTAGGTTGGAAAAAATATTTATATGTGTCATAATCGTCAATAACATATTGACACCAGCTACTAGGAGCCGCTCCAGTATTCCAGAATATAATTTCTTTTTCCATAAATAAAAGTTGATATGCCCCCATTGCTTCGGATCTGAAACCTCCTGTTACAAATTGAATTTTTTTATAATTAATAAGTCTTTTTGCCGCACGTATAGCAACTGATGTATCTAGTAGAGGATTAGCTTCATCCGTATTTTCACTTGTAATTCCAAGATAATATGTTGTGTTACCAACGGTAATACCACCTGCAGTATTTATTTGTTTTGCGGCTAACCATGCTCCATTCTCTGCTCCTTCACCTTGTATTCGCTCTGTATCACCAATTACTCCTACTTTAATAATTTGATCTGCACTTATGTCAGTTGGAGCACCTGGACAATCATCTGCACTCCATGCATATTCACCCGCTCCTGGAGCTAAAAGAAAAATCCATGCTCCAACTCCGATTCCTACGCCTATTACAGCAACAAGGACAATTGCTAAAATTCTTTTTGTTAATTGTTCCATTTATTAGATCACTTTTTTAAAATTTTTTAATTTTTTATAAAATTTAAATTGTCCATTAATAGTTCATTTTAATATATATATAAATTTTATAACTTTTTGCTGACAAAATTCAAATATTACTAAACAAGTTATTAAAAAATTTTCATAGGAATAAATAATATTTTTCTACTTAATTTGCTAACATTGCCGTGATTTTAGCCATGAATATATATTTGCTGTATTACTAGTAGAATAATAAAGCTAATAAATAAAATAAAAAGAGTGAGAAGGGTATAAAACCTCCACTTTACTGCTATTTTTTCTCTTTCCTCCTTTCTGCGTAAATATACTAAAATTATGGATCCTACTACAGATATTGATATTAGAATTGTGGCTATATACCAAACAGGATCTATATATATAAATAAAAATGCGATAACACTACCCCAACCATAAGATAAACGTAATACTCTTCTTTTAAATATTACATCTGGATCACTTGATTTTGAAGAAGGAACAACTAGGATCAAAAATGCAAAAATCGCAATCGTCAACAATGTCGGATGAACTGGACCTAACAAAATACTTAAATATAGTTCGGATAGAAGAATGCCAAGAAATACCGCTAAACAAGCGCTAAATAGTATCCAAATCACTTTGTAATGAGCCTTTAAAAAGTTAAAGAATATTCTGAACGCTTGATTTATCAGTTGCTTGATTTCTCTAAAGAATTTAACAAGAATATCAACAAATTTGTTGAAAAGTTCACGTAATTCTTCTAATAAAAATACAAAAGGATAAATTAGAATCATTAAAATAACTAAAGCAGGTATAATCTGCCAAAATTGAGATAATTCAGATATAATTAAACTTGATAATGAAAATATCGCAGCCCAAAAAGCGAATGCTGTTAAAGAATGCTTTCTAAAAGGCTTAACTATTATCCCTAAGAAAAATATAAAGTTTAACGCGGCAACACTTAGATTTAATAGAAGAGTGGTGTTTGGAACAAGTCCTAACAGTATGAAAATATCGATTGATAACAAAAGACCAATTGTTAGAAATGAAGCTTTTCTAAGAGTCACTAAGGATTTTTCTTTCACCGTTCCTATGTATTTGTCAATATACGTGAAGACAAACAAGATAATAGACGAAAAAATAAATAGATTAAGTAGATGTACAGGATCTGAGGTTACAAAGTAAATTGGCCAACTGATAAAATTAAAATATGAAATAGATATAAGATAGAATCTAAGTCGCCTTTTATGTGAAACAATATATTCCCAAAAATCCAATATTTTGAATAAATATGCTGTCTCAAGGATTAAAATAAAAAATATGAGCGGTATTGACGTAATTAATAAAGTGATAAGGTAAGTAGTATAGAGCCAGGTTGTTGTAAAGGTTATTATAAAAATCCAAGACATTATTCTAAGATAATTAGAAATTCTTCCTAAAAATTTCAGAATGTAAACATCGATTATCATTAAAATGTGAACTGTAATGCTAAGGTTTAAGAATATTAATGTAAGTGGGACATTAAACGAAATTAGCACTTGGAACAGGGGAAGAACTAAACTTATATAGAAAAACGTTCCTAAAACCTGTGTCATTTGGGATCTTCTTTTTTTAATAGATTCTACTCTATTTGGATATAATTGGCTCAGTGAAGCAAAAAATGAATAATTCGTATAAAATTGCATCAAGATAAATATTAGTATTTCAAAACTTAGTAAGATTGGATATTGTACGACATACTGACTTAGAATAAAAACGATCATCAATGTAGTTATAAAAAAGCTAATAGTATGGATAAACTGAGCATAACCTTTCTTAATTCTCTTTATAGAATAAATATCTAATAATGTAAATGCAAAAAGGATCAACTGAGATACAAGAATGCTTTCGAAAATTCCTGTAAATTCAATCATTAACCCGTACATTAATAAACTGATCTCAAAATATAGAAGTATTATGATTGATGAAACAGATTTAGTTATGAATTTAGGATGTTTTATTTCAAAGAATAAAACATTAAGATTTTTAGCTAGAGTAAACAAGAAACACGTTTCAATTAAAATAAGTAGGGAAATCGTGAAATAATTTACTATATTAAAGATATTGAACATACTTATTAAATATGTTGCTGTAAAGACCATTATAAAAATCCAAGACACAGTTTTTAGATAACTAGTAACTTTTCCTAAAAATTTCACACTATAAGCATCTATTATCATTAGAACATAAACCGAAACACTTAAGCTTAAAAATATTAATTGAGGTTCAACATTAAATAGAGTTAGCGCTTGGAACAGAACAAGTACCAAATTTATATAGAAGCATGTTCCTAAAACGTGTGTCATCTGGGATCTTCTTTTTCTAATCGATTCCGTTTTATTTGGATAAAATTGGCTAAATGAAGCAAAAAAAGAATAACTTGTATAGAATTGCATCAAGATAAATACTAGTACTTCTAAGCTTAGTAAGATTGGATATTGTGCGACATACTGATTTAGAATAAAAAAGGTCATTAATGTAATTACAAGAAAGCTAATAGTATGGATAAATTGGGCATAATTTTTCTTGATTTTCTTTAAAGAATAGATATCTAATAATGTTAAAGCAAAAAATACCAATTGAGATACAAGAATGCTTTCGAAAATTCCTGTAAATTCAATCATTAACCCAAACATTAGGAAACTAATTTCAAAATATAATATTATTATAAGAAACGAAAATGCTCTTGAGAGGAACTTAGGTTTTTTTACTTCAAAAAATAGTGAATTAAAGTATTTTATTGTTTTAAAGCAGAAACATGTCTCGATTAAAATAATAGAAATTAATGAGAAGAAATTTAATATATTAAATAAATTAAAGATGATGATCCAATTAATGGCGAAGAAACCTTGAAATACTGATAATAGAATAACCTCAATTGAAGATTTCAATCCCGTATCAATTCTGATAAAAATGTAGCTTGAAATAAATAATAACAGAAAAGAATTTTGAAAAAGTAATAAAAAATAGCTAATCCCTTCCAGTTCTTCAAAGAGCATTAGAATTCCATTAGTGATCATATCTCCCAAATAAAATGAGCCTGAAATAAATAAGATGTAGAATAACACAACCCGTAAATTGGAAATTGCTTTTTTTGAAATATCTAAATGAGAAAGAAAATAGAGGGAACTTTGATTTAAAAATGACCATGATAATATTAAGAAGAACCAATTTGAGTGGAATATAAATAAGAAAACAGATAATGTATTGATGAATGCTAACCAAGACCAAAAAGTGAACTTGTCTCGTATTGAATTGAATAAATAATAAAAAAATCTTCTGTCTATTATGTATGATTCAAAAAATATTCCGCCGCTCAAAGTTAATAAAAAGGAAAACAAAACTATGATAAAATCTAAGTTATTAAAAACCATAAAAAGTAAGAGATTAGTCGCCACAGATATTGGAATAAGCAAATATAGAACAAAACAAATCCTATTGAAATAAAGAAGTGGATCTCGTATTTTTAAATCAATCTCTGATTTTTCGATATATTTTAAACTAAATAATATAAAAATTGGCCAAATTATCAGAAAATCAAGAATATGATAAATATAAATAATATCGTTAAATAAGAGCTGAGTAGTTAAAAGAGGAATTATAACTGAAATAAATAATGAGAAAAAAACAGAATTAAGTAGAAAACAAGTGAAATTTAGCATTTTGATTTGATTTTTTTCTTGGTAGATCTTCATTAGGCTATTTTTTATTTCTTCAGATTCATCTTTTATAATAGATTTGAACATATTAATTAAAATCTGGAAGAAGATGATATATATCGTTGAAAAGGCTGAAAACGCTAAAAGCCAAATGTTCCTAATTACTTCGAATGTTAGTAATAGTTCTAATATAGGTAATGTTAAAGGAATCGGAATTAAGGCCCAGAGAAAATATCTATATTCAATAATCAGGAAATATAAAAATATTAAGAAAATTCCCGAAAATGTAGTAATTAAAATATATGGCGTTAAATTGAATAAAATCGAAAATAAGGACGTGATGGAAGAAGAAGTTCCAATTGCCACAATTAAAAGTGGAAATACTCTATTGATACGAAATTTCATCTTATAGCGATTAAAAATAAAAAATGAGCATCCAAAAACTGTTAATGCTAAAAAGAAAGAAAAAATCTCCATTCTTGGCAATAAGCTAAAGGTGTTAAAAGTTAACCAAGAGAAGTTTATTATTAGAATCCATGAAAGAAAATTATCAACTGTTTTACTTACAAATTTAAGTGGTTTAGACGAAAAGAGGCTAAATCCCATTACAATAAAACTAATATTGATGGAAAAGAATACATCTAAAATAACTGAATATAATATGAAATAAATCGTGAGAAAAATCCCGATAAGAACTACAAAGTAACTGAATATTAATATTATACCTATTGATCTAATATTAGGAAAGAAGGAATAAACAATTAAAAATAACCCAATGACTAAAAGATCAATAGAAATTGTAATTTCTAAAGAAACTCCTATTGAAATTAAATAAAAAAACAAAAATGTAGCATTAATCACTGTTAATGGGATCAACCAAAAAATTGATGCTATTTTCCAAAATTTAAGTCCTATTAATAACGGCATTAATAAAATGACTGAAAACAAGACAAATGAAAGGTTTGTTAGAAGGATATCTCCTGCAAATAGATTTTGGCTAATCCAATACAATAAAAATAAACTTTCAGCCCAAACTATAAAGATTATATTTAAAAAGTATTTTTTAATTTTAGAGTATATTACAGGTAAGAAGAATAAAGAACAAATTATTATAGATATTATTGATGAGCCACTGAAATCACCACCAAAAAGGCTTACTGATCTTCCAAGAACATCGATTCCTCTTAAACTTTGATATATTATTAAAAAATTAACAAAAGGCAAAATATTCCAAGCATACCAACCTGACTTCCAGATAGCCCAAGAAATTCTCCACTGATAAATTCCAATGGAAAGGTAAAAAAGAAAAACTGCAACGTTAATTACAATTATTATTGGAATGGGATCTCCAAAAAGGGACGGGAACGGAGAAACTATGCAAAAATACAAGAAAATAGGAAAGCAAATGTTAATCGCAACTAAAGTGAAGTAAAACGATTTTTTTCTAAAATTTGCAGGTGCACTGTTATATAATATTACAAATGTGAATCCAGTAATACTCATAGTCAAAGTAAAGGTGAGGATTGGACTGAAATTAATGTAAAGTGGATTATTGAAAAGTGTAGTATAAGAAATGAAACTGATAAAGTCAAATACAAGCAAAAGAACACAAGGTTTAATAAACCACTTATATAATTCATTATTCTGGCGATAGAAATAAATCCCCATAAATAACGAAAATATGAATAATGATATTGTTATATTGTAGAGAATGAGAATATTGGTATAAGAATTTAGAAAAGTAAAAGACAACAGGGAAAGGAAGCCATATAATGCAAATTTTTCAAGATTATTATTTCGCTTATAATTTAATAATATTGAAAAAAGCAAAACGGAAATTAAAGTCAGTAGATATGTACTAGTCAAAAATCCAAATATGATTAAATTAAATCCACCCAAGATCTCAAAGCTGTTAAAAATACTCAGAAGATCTATAAATATAACATAGCTCAGGAGAAAATATGATATAAATCTGAAAATAATATTTAGACTTCTTCGATAAAGTAGAAGTATAATAGCAAAAAGTACAGGAACAATTAAAAGTATCCAATAAATGTAAAGAAGGCTTAAAAATAGTATAAATGAAGAGAGATAAAAACCAAATATTTGAACAGTAGAATCTATTTGTAGAATCGTATTATATCTCAAAAGAAAATAATATAGATATAGTAATGAATTAGCAAGAATAAAGCTGATATGTAGAAATAGATAATCATTGAAAAATGATTCATTAGCTGTAAGCTGATAAAAAAGATCGATATATAAGATTAATAATGAAATGACAAATACCCCCAACATGAATCTTTTTATAATAAGTTGATTTTTTTCTGAGAAAATCTTTAATTTTTTGAAATAAGAAAGAGTAATTGGAGTAAAAAATGTAAACGTTAAAGAAAATGAAATTATCAGAGCTAAAATTGAGAATGAAAAAATCATTGAAATAAAAATACAGATAATAATTTTTAAAATCGACCAAGATATGAATTCAATTCCGTTATTTACCTTTGTATATTCAATTTTTACTAGTGACCTGAAAAATTGAATAAGAGGAAGACTAATCAATAAAAACAACCCTAGATACCATACAGCATTAAAGGAATTCAAAAAAGATGGCATAAAAGTGAGAACAGTACTTAATCCAATTAAAGATATAATTAAAAAAGAGAAAGAAAAAGTAAGACCATATAACAAAAATTCTTGAAGGTAATTAATAATCCTTAAATCTTTAGAATAATTGATTAACAACTTAAAAGTATAGATGTTTAATATAAAAAATATAAAAAGCATAATGGAAATTGATATATCAGTTAGCACATAAGAAAAGATTACATAAGATACAAATATAGATATTGAAAACCATGTAAACACCTTAAATAATTTAAAAAGGTTAGTCCATTTTTCTTTTACATTGTACCATATACCAATAAAATCTAAGAAATTTAAAACTACAAACAATAGGATTAAAGAAATTGCTGAAATAATGAAAATATCAATATCTAAACCTATTCGTAATAATTCTAATCCACTTATCGTTGGTATTAGTGTAATCAACACAGAAAGAAGAATACTATTAGCCAGTATGAACTTTTTGACAACATTCTCTTTAAAATATCGTATTCTATAAGAAAATATACTAGGCAAATATAAGAAACATGATGCCATGATAAAAGGAAAAAGAAAACTATAGACAGTTCCAGCCAGTAGTATAAAAAAATAATAAAAAACAGTTGTCCCTGCGATAATTATTTCAATAAAAATTTGAGATTTTAGAACCCCAGAAGTATATTTTTCATTGATCTTATACTTCCTTAATAAATAGTAAGTAAAGATTAATATCCCGAAAGCAATATACAGAGTGTAATTTATTGTTGGTATTATTTCAATAAAAACACCTAATCGAATAGCCTCTAAATTAATAATAGTGGGAATAAGTGTAAGAAAAATAGCTATTAATATGCAATCTACTAAAAAGAGTCTATGAGTAACCTTCTCATAAATTCTCATTCTTAACATATAATAGATTGGAAAGAACAAAATTGAAAATAGACAGAGAAAGGGTATTAGTAATACATAAAAAGTGCCTAAAGTAAATAAAAATGAATAATAATATGCTAAACCTGCGCTAAATGTTAATGTTATAATATTAATTTTAAATGTCAATGATTCGGAAAAAATAATTCTATTCCACGAAAGTAGGTTAACTAAAGTGGTTATAATTAGTAGTGAGAAGTAAATAGAAAAAACAATATTTATCAAGACAATCGTGTAAAAGAAAAAGAAGGATAGTGCAAAAAGCTCTCCTGTAATAATATAAGAGTTTATATAGACATAACGCTTAACTGTAGAATCTTTTATTTTTTCTAACTTCACCCCAAACTGTAAATTAAGCTGACTGAAAATAGATAAAAATAATAAATCTAATGTTAAAAAGACAAATTCAGTTAGAGAGACTAGAAATATTATAACGAACAAATCTGTAATTAAAACCCATAATAGATAAAAGGTCAATATTAAGAATTGTTTTCGAGATAACAATTTTAATAGATAGTCTGTAAAACCAATAAATAATAATGTAAGTGGAAAGATTAGCAATGTATAATTTATTACTGATAAAATATCTACGGATAATCCTATTCGGGAGAATTCTAAATTGAGAAAAATTGGTATTAATGTTATAAAAATCGCCAACAAGGCAGAATTTATTAATAAACCCTTGCGTATGAAAGTCTCATAAATCCTCTTTCTTAACAAGAAATAAAACGGGAAATATAAAGTTAGGAACAAACTTATAAAAGGATATAAAAACACATAAGAAGTGCCTAAAGTGAATATATATGTATAATAGAATGCTAAACCTGTGCTAAAAAATAGGGCTATTATATTTATTTTAAGAGTTATTGAACTTGAAAACACTACTTCACTTCTAGAGAGTATGTTAGCTAGAATAGTCATAATTAAAAATGAGAAATAAGTTGATAGGATTATCTTATCGTGGAGAGCTAAATCAGCTAATTCAGCTAATGCTATTGAATAAAAGAAAAAGAAAAACAAAGCTATTAGTTCAATAGTCATAAAATAAGAGTTAGTTTTGGTAAATTTCTTAACTACTGATTCTTTTACTTTTTCAATTTTTAATCCATACTTTAAATTAAACTGACTGAAAATTGACAAGAACAAGAAATCAAGAGTCAAAATTACGGGATTACTTAGATTTATTAACAATATGGAGAGAAATATATCACCAATTAAAGCCCATAGTAAATAATAACTTATTTTTAAGAAATCCTTTCGTGAAAATACCCCTAGTATATAATTTACAAATATAAAAAACAAGAAAATAGAGGGAAATAATAGGCTTGATAATATTAAAATTTCCATCAAGAAAAATGTTCTTAAATTAATTAAGAGAAATATGAAAAGCTCAATAAGAAAGAAATTTATAAATAAACAAGATCTAAAAAGCCTTGAGCGTTTTTGATAGAAATACCGAGAGTATAAGATATAAAATGAAACTAGTGATACTAGTGAAATCAATAAACCATGTATCATGAAGTTGAAAATTAAGATGATTGTTGGATCTGAAGTGAATCGAGCAAACTCAATTGAATATGCTATTGAATATGCTATTATAGTAAAACAAGCAATAGCAAGTATATTTTGGATAATTATAATGTTTTCTTTAGCGAAATAGTCAGTTTTAACAAATATTTGTAAGATGAAATATAAAGAAAATAAAAATATTAAAAATTGATAATTTAGTAATATCTCTGAAAAGAGCCCAAATGAAATAGAAATTAAAATGATAATAGAATTTAGAAGAAAAATATATTTATTATAATTTTTAGGACATATACCTGCTTTCTGTTCAGAATAAGAAAAAATAAAGAAAAATGGTAGAACGATTACAATAAGCAATGGAGTGTTTATTAAAAAAGCAAAAGCTGCTATGAGAACTATTAAAATTCCCGAGAGAAAAGTATTATATTTTTGATATTTGATACTTTGAGCCGGAACCTTATCATTTGAATTATTACTCTTTATAGAATCCCTATAAACATTAATTCTATTGCTATAATAGAAATTGATATAAAAAAGTGATTTTAAATATAAAAATAAGAAGATAATGCTTAAAAAAGAAGTATTTATCAATTCTAAACCTGAAAAGCTAAAAATAATAATAACTATTAAGGGCATTTGAATTAATAAAACGAAAACTAAACTTGTAATTAATATTACAAATTTTTGTTTAAATTCAGTTAAAAGTTGCAGAATTGATCTATTTTCTTTAATGGATTCTTTAATACTGTTACAGATTTTCCTTGTATTAGCAATTGTAATAAGGTATATCGTCAAATTAGTCATCAGAGCAAAAACCCAAGAGAGATTTGTAATGAAAGTAATTGAAAGGAAAATAAGGTGAGTAATATAATTAATGACAATTATGAAATTATATGGTTGCTTTATAGTTATTTTAACATCGATTCCATGCTTAAACTCTCCCTCAGCTATACTGAAAAAAGCTATAGGTTTGAATCTATAATAGAAATACACTATATTATAGAGTGTGGCAAAACTTATCAGTGGGAGCAGTTCAAATGAAACATCCTCTTGTGTAATCCATGAAATTAGTGTAAAAATTGGAGTAACAATGAAAGATAGAATAGATATTAAAAAAGTAATGTGAATCCTTGCAATAAGGTTATTTTCTTTATTTAGAAAAAAAGATTTATCTCTAAATTTGTCATAAGCTTTAAGGAAAAATAGGAAAGCGAACATGAATGTTATTACTGAAAGGGATAAGACAATATAAACACGAAGACTGAATAACTGAAAAATCAAAAGACTAACAAAACCTATTGTTAAAGGTGAAATTACTAAATAGAAAAAAAACCACCATAACTTTTGAAGTAATTCTGTGGCTTTTTTATACTTCTCTTCTTCTTCTGAATTTATATCAGGATCTGATTTCATCGCCCTACAAATTACTTTTGGATCCGATTCCTTGAATATAATAGAAATGTTAATTTATAAATTTATTTGAAATATATTTACTTATGTGAAAATGAAGTATAAAAGTTTTTATTAAATTTTGATACATTTCTCAAAGAAATTTCGAAAAGTGATAATAAGACCAAAAATTATTTACAATTTCGTAAATTCTTTCCCGACTTAAAAAATTATAATTCGATGTTAATAAGCCACTAATCATTTGAATTTTGGGAGAAACTCTTGCTGCACTTCGCTCATCTCATCAAAGATGCTTTCTGCCATTTCAAAACTACCTACATTCGGATCTATAGCCAAACATGCTATCGCAAGGTCTTTAGATCTGGTTAAAACTGCCTCAACACACAAATCTTGTATTGTGGCTTCAATGCGAAGTAATGCTGCTATATTCTTAGGCAAAGCACCTATCTTAACACCATGAACACCATCCTTATTAACGGTTGCTGAACATTCAAGTATTAAATCTTGAGGCAGATTTTCAATGATGTTCTCATTTGGAATATTCACAGCAAATTCATAAGAATTTCTATCATTAATTATTGCTTCGATTATAGGAATCGCTCTCTCTCCAGAACGACCTCCAAATAAAATGCTTCTCCTAGAATATTTTTCTCTTTTGAATCGCTTATAGTAATATAGAAATCTTTCATATACATACAGCCCTATTTGATCCATGCGATCTATCCAATCTATCATATCCTGAGTTTCCGTAAATTCTGAACCGGTTTGTAAGTACTCCCCTAGGTGGTTATCACCGACGTAAGGAAAATAACCAAATCTCTTAAAAAATTCAAATGTAAGTGTAGAAAATTCAAATCTATTCTCATGCTCTCTGAAATAATTCAACGCCTTCTTCTTAAACTTAGGTATTAAGTCTTTCCCTGTTGATAAGTCCTCAAGTCCTAAAAGGAATGCAAAATGGTTGAGTCCCCCTACTTTCATCTTCATATTTTTTATTGATTTATTGAACAGCCTAGGTAAGTGGTGTACCATAAAGCCAATTTGATGACATAAACCAATATATTTTAAATCCTTCACACTTCTTTTTATCGCTAAACATACTCGAGATAAAGGGTTTGAAAAATTGATAAAAAAAGCATGTGGGCAGATTTTTTCGGCATCTTTAACTATATCTAATATAGGTGGTATAATCCGCCATGCATGAAATGACCCCCCTGGACCTCCACACTCGCCCAAAATCTGATGTGAGCCATGTTTTCTGGGAATTTCAAAATCTTGTCTCCACAATCTATATCGTTCACCCACTTCTATGGAATTAATTATGAAATCAGCGCCTTTAAAAGCCGAAGACCTATCAGTCGTTCGTTCAAGATTGAATTTATTATTTAATCTTTCATTCTCAGCAAGTAATAACTCATATATCATTTCTAATTTGGCCTTATCAATGTCATGAAGCACAATTGTAGATCCTTCTAAAACATCACTTAAATAGATGTCATTAAACATGCTGGGTCCAAATGATGTCGAACCTGCCCCTACTAAAACTATTTTCTTTTCTATAATATTTAAAATCCCAATTCTTAAAATTCAATATTATTTTAAATAAAATCTGTATTGATTTAAAAAATTATTATAGGTTTTCTTCTTAAAAGCACATTATACTTACATGTCAATTTTGCTTAAGGTGCTACGACAAATGGGAAATATATGGGTAAAGTTTAAATATAACATTTAACATCTTTTTATTAATGAGTTTTTCACATAATACTATAGATTATTGGTGCGGTTTTACATTATCCGTAAAGCCGGTAATTATCCGTAGTATTATTAAGAGAGAATAAATCCTTTCGACCTCTTTCTTTTACTTTTTACTGATTTGTTCTCTTTTAAAACTACATCTCATAAAATTTACTAGAAATAGGTCAAGATAAGAAAATATTTTCCAGTGAAAGACTAAATTAAAAATGGAGGTGAAAACTACTGGGAAAGGAATCAGACGAGATGGATCTGATATTGGATTATTATAAAGATTGGGATTCTGAGAAAACTCCAGTTATGATGATGCTTCAGGGTTTAGATGGATCTGCTGAATCTCTTCAAGCTGAAGATGAAAAAAGATTGGGATATCTCAGGAAAAAATATACCAAATCTTCTGGATAAGAATCCCTTTCAGATATAAAATATATATAGTCTTTTTTTTATCAATAACTAGTTTAATAATTTATCAATTCTTTCTAATGCTTCTTTAATCCGTTCAATGGGTTGAGTTAAAGCAAATCTTACAAAACCTTCTCCATATTTCCCAAATCCTGTCCCTGGTGTAATAATTACTCCAACATCAATTAATTTTTTAACAAATTCCATACAAGACATCTCACAATACTTTTCAGGAATTTGGGACCAAACGTAAAATGTTGCTTTGGGTAAGTCGGTTTTCCAACCTATCTTATTTAAGCCTTCAACAAGAGTATTTCTGCGTTTTTCATATATTTTTATGTTTTTTGCGATAACATCAGGCTTTTTTTGAGACTTATACAAATTTAATCCTTTAACAACAGCTTTTTGGATAAAAATCGGACCGCCAGAGTCGATTTGAGATTTTACCTTTCTTAAACCTTTGATAATTTCAGCATTTCCTGCAACCCATCCACACCGAAATCCTGTCATGTTAAACATTTTTGAAACACTATTTAATTCAACATGTTCATTATTTACTTGTAGTATACTTGGAGCAATATAATCTTCAAAAGTAAATTCTGAATAAGGATTGTCATATACTATAATGAAATTATAATCCTCTGCGTAATCTATAACTTTTTTCAAAAATTCTATAGGTGCAACTGCTCCCGTTGGATTGTTTGGATAGTTTAAATACATTAACTTAGCTTTTTTAAGAATATTGGTATCAGTTTCCTCTAAATCTGGAAGAAAATTACATTCTTTTTTGAGTGGCATTAAATATGGTTCTCCATCACATAATTTTGTGGCTCCGTTTACATATACAGGATATCCCGGATCTGGACATAATACAATATCTCCAGGATTAACAAATACTCGTGCTATATTTGCAACACCCTCTTTTCCTCCAAGTACATGTGAAATTTCAGTTTCTGGATTTAAATTTACTCCATATCTTACTTTATTCCATCTAGCAACTGCTTCTCTAAAAAAATTTTCACCCATACTTGAAGGATAGTTTTGATTGCTCGGAATTTTTGCTTGTTTATTCATCTCTTCTATAATTAATTCAGGTGTAGTCAAATCAGGATCTCCTATTCCTAGAGGGATAAAATCCTTTCCTTTTTTCCTCCCTTCAGCTATTAATTGCTCAATCTCAACAAAGATATATATAGGCAATCTCTTTACCCTTTCAGCATATTCCAGTGTAATTTAAAACACCATCACTTTAAATTTTGGTTTTGAAATATGTAGAATTAAACATTTTCAAAAAATTTAAAATTTTTCAGTTTGGATCTTTCTGTTGATTAAAATATCAATGAAACCCATTGAAAAAATATATATAAAGTTCACTTACTCAGTTTTAACAAAAAAAAGAGTGGGATATTCTTAAAGTAGTATATTTTTATGTATTTGAAGTTCTTGCTTATATACATTAATGCGTTTTTGTATACGGTTCAAATAAAACGATTCATTTTGATTCCTAAGTTTTTTTAAAATCAATTCTAATACCTTTATGGAATTTTGTAATATAATCATTCTATCCTGAATTTCACTCCTCATAAATTTGTACCTTATCCCTTATTCTTTTAACTTTTATTAATTAGGTTTACTTTAAAAATTATTAGAGGCATATTCTTTTGTGGATTTTTGCTGAATTGTATAGGATATTATGAATTTTTCTCAAAATTTAATTAAATTATGGAGCTTTTAATCAATTAATTTAAAATTAGCAAGTTAGGGATATGAATGACTGAAAAATTTTGGTACAAAGTAGCAAGGACCATTGTTAAAGCGGGAGTCTTTCCTTTTCCTGTCAATGAAAGCTTGATAGAATTACTCCAAGAACTAATAACTGAAGAACAAGCAAAATTCTTATTGATATTTAAAAAACCTTCATTAACACTTGATCAAATAAAACAAAGTACAGATAAAGATGAAGAGTCTATCCTCAAAATGCTTGATATTTTGATGTATAATGGTATTATAATTGGTACAAAAAGTAGGAGTGCTGGAGTGATGGTTTATCGTTTAATGGGTCCATTTCCAGGAATATTTGAATATACTAATTTGAGAGGAGAGACGGATGAAAAGCATGTAAAATTAGCAAAATTGTTCCAGAAGCTATTTTCGGAAAGGAGTAGGATAAATGAAACCAATCGCGAAACAATGATAAACACATTTAAAGCTCTACCCCCCACTGATAGAACTTTACCAGTCGAAAAAGAGGTAGAAATAGGAACAGAAACTGTAATGCCTTTTGAGGATATTAAAAAATATGTTGAGGAATATGATGATATTGCTGTTGCCCATTGTTACTGCCGACATCATAAAGATCTTATAAATGATCCTTGTAAATTAGACGCTTCGAAGGATAACTGTTTTCTTTTTGATAAAAGTGCCCAATTTGCTATCGAGAAGAACTTTGGGCATCGAGTTTCAAAAGAAGAGGCCATTAAAATCTTTAGAGAAGCAGAAGATCAAGGATTGGTTCATAAGGTGTTCCATGTTCACTCAGACACTAATCGAGGGATAGAAGCAATTTGTAATTGCTGTAAATGTTGTTGTGGAATTATAGGAATGTATCGAGGAGGAATTATGCCATTACATACTGTATCCTCTTATATTGCTGAAGTAGATGAAGAATTATGTGTGGGATGTGCAACTTGTCTTGAAGTATGCCCGATGGAAACGATTTATTCCGAGAATAATAAAGCTATCGTTGATCCAGAAAAATGTATTGGATGTGGGCTATGTGCTCACCATTGTCATGAAGAGGCAATACATTTAAAAAGAACTGGTCCAAGAGATGTGTTTATACCTCCAGTAAAAATAAAAACAAATTAATAATTCCTCTTCCTTTCATGCTCTTTTTGAAATACTGAATAATATTTTTATTTCAATTTACTTTAATTCCTTTAATTATTCAATTTAAATTGAATTATAATCAAAAATGAAAGAAAATGAGCGAAAAAAAGGTAGTCTTAATAGAAGAAAATGAAGACCAAACAATAACCACAATCAAGTTGAATCGTTTAGAGAAAAAAAATGCTATAAATTGGGATGTATTAAACGGTTTAGAAAAAGCGATTGAAGAAGCAGAACAATCAAAAACTAGGGTTATTATTTTAACCGGCGCGACTGATTTTTTTAGTTCTGGAATTGACTTAAATCTTCTAGCTGGTCAAGATCCTACTTCAACAGAAAGGGGACCAGACTTGTCCACCCCATCCCATTTTAGATACTACTTAAATACTAAATTTCACCCAATAGTGATAAAAATTGGAAAAGTTGAAAAGCCATTTATAGCTAGAATTGAAGGATTTTGCTTTGGATTAGGTTTTGAACTAGCCCTGGCATGTGATTTCCGATTTTCTCTAGAAAATGCTAAATTTAGTATGCCTGAGGTAAAGGTAGGAATCATTCCTGACGTGTCTGGAACAACAAGACTCACACGATTGTGTGGAATATCGCACGCAAAGGATATTGCATTAACTGGAAGGATTTTTGATGGCATAGAAGCATATAGAATGGGTGCAGTAAACGGAATAGCAAAAAATAGAGAAGAATTAGACGTCTTGGTGAAAAAATACTCGGATGAACTAATAGATAGCGCCCCACTTGCAGTAGGATTAGGTAAAAAATTAATCGATAATATTTATGGTCAGAATCTTGAATTTGGTTTAGAACTGGAAGGCCTTGTAAATTCTCAATTATTACAATCAAGCGATTTTAGAAAAGGAGCTATGGCTCGATTACAAAAACAAAAGCCAAAATGGAAAGGTAAATAAACATTATTTAAATATTATTTTTAACATCTAATTGGAGTGCCTGATTTTTTGGTAGTCAAAGTAGATTATCATTGTAATAATGAAATTTTAGAATGGCAGTGGTCATCAGATAGTGAATTGATGACCGACCCTTTCTTTACGTCTTGTTATTTAGTTGATGGTCTTCTCATTGATTCTGGAGCTCCTGGAGGAGTTGATGACTTGCGGGAGTTTGTGAACTCATTAAATCCTGAAGACATGATTGAGAAATGTTTTATTACACATGCTCATGAGGATCATGCTGGTGGAGCTCATTTATTAAACACAGAGTTTGGAATTCCTATATATTCTGGTGAAAAAGCCATTAATCTTTTAAAATCTGGTAATACTTATCCAGATTATCGTCAAATGGCTTGGGGACCGAAACTATTACCTGTGAATGCTATATTTATAGAAGAATTCATAATCACGAAATCAAAAAAATATAAGTTTGAATTATTTCCTATGTCTGGACATGCTCCAGAATTAATCACTCTTATAGAAAGAAAGCAGCAATGGGCTTTTGTTGCAGATGCAGTACAACCAAAATACAAGATGATATTCGGTGGACATAGCGATATACAAGAAGATATTTCATTAATTTTTCAAGCTCTACAAGAATTGTATGACTTTACTGAGGGTATGAATGACTTACTAATATTTTCTGCAGGTAATGGCGTATTTCATAGCAGAGAATTTTTGATTGAGAAATTAAGGGAAATTAAAAAAATGCATCAACAAGTCCATGAAGTTTATAAAACCCTTCCCAAAAATAAATATTCTAAAAAGCAAATTATAAGAAAAATATTAAAACAAGTATATGGTAAGGAAAGTTTTGTCGGACAAATGACTCGAGGTGCTCTTTCGAGAAAAAATTTGATATCATCTCTACTTGATTGGCCAATAGATGGAAAATTAGCTTAACAAAACAAGTGTCTATTAAATATTGATATTAAAAAAAGCCTTAATTTCAATTAATCAGTTTTAGAAAGTTGTCGATTATAGTATTATGATATTGTTTAGGTTGAATCTGTAATTCTTCACTTAACCAAATTTTATTTAAAATTTCCTCCCGCGAAATCTCTAATCTTATATCATAAGCAATTTCTTTATCCGACACAATTGATTAATGAAATTACTTGTATTTAAATTCATGCTTAATGAAAAATAGGTACATTAAATTCATTATTAACCCATTAACATAAAATAGAAACATACTTAACTCTAAATTGTTTGAAGATTAATAATTAAATCATAAAATTAAAGTTCTTTTAGGAACTATATATTCATATAATTGTCTGCTTAAATGTTATGTAATCATTATTTACATAGATAATAATTATTTTTGATTAATATGATAGAGATTGACGAGAAAGAGCTTAACAAACTAAGCATAGATAAACTAACTCATCTATTTATGGATGTTATCAATGAACAAAATTTAAAGTTAATTGAAGGAATTGAATTTCTTGTAGAGGAAAATTTTGATAGCTTTGAAAAAAATTTGCGTTATGTAATAGATACTAATACAGAAGTTAAAATTAAGAAGAGATTCGAATCCAAAATATTTAAATCAAAATTAATGTTTTCAAAAGGAGATAGATTAAAACTTTTTACTAAAATAAATGATATAAAAAATATCGGGGAATTCATAGCCAATAAAATGCTTCTTTATAAAGCAGTGTTTCCCGATGATAAATTTAAATTACAAATTCAAAGCGTTCTCAAATCTTTAAAAATAATTTCAAATGAAGTAGCTGACGCTGTTAAATCAATAGGAATCGATTTAAGTAAAGCTCATGACATCTGTGAAGAAGTCAAAGAAGAAAGACGGAAAATGAGAATAGAAGAATTCCAACTATTAAATCAACTTTATAATTATGATATGGATTATTTATCAAGGACCTTCTTGTATCTAAAAGAATTGATAGAAAGTATCATGATGTTAGCCGATCACCTTAAAAACTTCGCTGAATACATCCAGTTTTTAGCAACAAAATATCTAGTTTTCGATTAAAAATATATATTTATGATTTGATATGGCTACTGACATTAATTTAACTCTGATCATAGTCTTAATAGTTATGGCGATTGCACTCGCCTTCTCGATCGGCTCCAATGACGAGACACTTGCTGCAATGGTCGGCGCTGGCGTCCTCAAATTTAAAATTGCTCTAATTGTAGGAGGTGCCGCAATAGGTTCTGGTATGATTCTTTTTAGTGGGGGTTTTGTTCCTGAAACAGTAGGTAGAAGTCTTTTAGGTGAAGGTTTAGAATCAAAATATACTAATATTATGCTCTTAGCCGTACTGATAAGTAGCATTACATGGTTAGTAATAGGTAGTTTTGCCGGCATTCCCTTAAGTAGTACTCACTCTTTAATTGGTAGCATTGTTGGAGTAGTGATAGTATATGCAATCTTTCAAGGTGGGGTTGATCTTAATAATGCATTTAACTATGATAAGTTAAGAGATGTAGTGTTAAGCTGGTTTATATCCCCATTATCTGGCTTATTAATAACATATGTTCTCTTTAAAATCAGTGCTAAGTTATTTTTATCTCGTCTCAGAGGTCTTAATCAGATAGAAAAATCTGAAAAATCTTTTAAATGGTTATTATTTATTGCAGTTATATTTGCCGAAATCTGGGTTGGAGCTAATTCTGGGGAAGCTTTAGGTATTCTTTTAGGTCTTAGAGAAAATAATTCTATAACCAATGGTCAATACCTATTCTTTGCAATTTTCTGCGGGATTTTTGCTTTCCTTGGCATTTATTTTGCGGCACGATATGTAATCCGAAATTTGGCTTCCTATATGATAGATACGCGTCCTAGCGAGGGATTTATTATTCAAATAAGTTCTGCTATAATTCTAATGATTGCCACACTTTTGGCTCTCCCAATTAGTCACTCACATGTAATAGTATTTTGTATTATTGGTTTAAGTCTCGCTCAAAAGAAAGAAATAGACTATAGAGGTTTGGGTAAAATGGGACTCTATTGGGTTCTTACATTTCCAATAGCTGCTTTTTTAGCAGGATTTTTATATTTTATTTTTAGTTCATTTGGATTATCATGATAAATGTTAAAAAGAAAAAAAAAATATATAATAATAACTGAAACAATATGGTGGTATAAATAGGGTCTTTAATTGAATTTTTGAAAAGAGAAACTGCTGTCAATGCTTTAGAAAAATCCGTTAAACATGCTCAAATAGTTCAAGAAACTGTAAAGAATTTAGATGCAGGTTTACAGATTTTATTGAAAGAAAAAGATGTTGAAAAGTCACATAAACTATTTCATAAAGTTGATGTTTTAGAAAGAGATGCAGATAACTTAAGAAGAAAAATCCAAAAAGATATTTCAAGAGGAGAATTAAATCCAAGCGTAAGACAAAATTTATCACATTTAATTAAAAGGATGGATGATGTTGCAAATTGCAGTACAGGTGTTGCACGTAGAATTAATACAATTCCTTTGAAATTTTGGGAGGAAAGTAGTAAAGAAACAATTGATTTAATATTAGAAATGATGAAAACTACCGTTGACTGTGTTCAATTTCTAGATAAAATCGTACTCGATTTGCTCGAGGAAAGAAAAAATATAATGAAATTCTCCACACAAATAAATCAGCTTGAGCATACAGTAGATCTGCTTAATATTGAATTGAGAAAAAATCTCCAAGAAACCGAATATACTGTAAATTTTTTTACGATTTTCACAGCTGGAAACGTATTTGACATTTTAGAAGCAATATCAGATTCAATCGAGGGTGTTGCAGATTATATTTTGGTACTATTAACAAGCGCAGAAAGATTGTAACTTTGTATTAAAGGTTAGATTTATTAATGGATAAAAGAAGAATTAGTTTGAATTATATTAAACTTTGACCAACAACACTCTTATGAGGCATCTTCCCTAACATTTTTAACAGAGTTGGAACAATGTCAGTTATTTTACAATAAGAAATATGTTTATGTGGAATTTCTGGAGATCCCCCGATAATCAACGGAACGTTCATACATTCTCTTATACCCCTATCATGATTATAGATATTTTTATTCCCTTTTTTACCATTTTTTAGATTATAAACTACTGATCCATCATTGCTTAAAATTATATCGGAGCTTCTAGGATTTTTAAAATGACGGGGTATTAAATCGGAGTACATTGGATAATCAAGGTGGTATGTAGCACCTAACCATTCTTGAATGGTGTGAAATTTGTTATCCATTAATTTGCTAGCATTTTCGTCGTTTGAGTAATCGAAAATATCGGTATCATCATTTTCCATAATGTATCTTGTTTTATAATTATTACCCATACCGGAATATTCAATAGCACCGGAAATTATTTTTTTTGATTTTTTATTCTTCTTCTTTAAATGAATAATTCCCTTGTTGACTGTATTTTTTTCATCTCTATAGTACATTAAATGGCTGCCTTCAATTTTGAATAAGTCTTGCAGTAAATTTATTTTTTTAGGACCATATCTTTCTAATTCTTTAACAGTGGGATGAGACCAACTATTTTTTACATCAGAATTAGTATTTCCTTTAAAATTAAAGAAGCCAATTCCGTCATATTTCGCTAAATTCATATTTCCCCGTAAATTCCTTCGAGGATGATAATGAGTTAGTTTATTTGCTTTAAAAAAATCAAATATCTTACCATATCTTTCTGCTTTATAATTTCCATGATCGGAAACAATTGCTATCGCAGTATCATCTAAATATCCCATTTTATCCAAACTCTCAACTAATAGACCAATTACTTTATCAATATGCAAAATATTTAATTTATAGATTTGCGAATTGAACCCAAAAATATGTAATAAAATGTCAGGTGTCATAAACCATAATAATGATGCAACTGGAGGTTCAGAATCTTTAATAAATTTTTTTGGTTTTTTAAAAGTGTCAATTAGCTTTTTTACTACACCAGTATCAGCTCTGGCCATCATTTTCTTTATATTTCGTGAATAGTATAAAGTTAGATAAAACATAGCAAGTTTAGTTTTTCTTTCTGGAAAAAAATACTTTGATCCCCGGCTGACAAACTGAGCAATACTAGCAGTCTTCCCATCTCCAACCATTTCAAGAATGGTTTTGCATCTGTTTCCAAGATCTTTATTTAACTTATATATTTGTAGATTTTTGGCAGTGTAATCTCTTAAAAATGGAGGGGCAATATCACGACCCATCCAATTCATTAACGGTACACCATGACAGAATTCTTTACGGTAATCACCAGTGTATGTCCCTGTTACTAATGAGACATGAGTTGGAAAAGTAATAGGTGGAAAATCAGTTATGCAATTCTTGGAATAAATCCCATTTTCCATCAATTTCTTTATGTTAGGGAGCAATCCTTTTTCTATAAAATTAAATAGAAGGTCAGATCTTACATTATCAATTATGCAGTAGATAATCCTATTTATCTTATTCATAATATTAGAAATCTTGAGCTAAGAATTATAATATTTCAAGAATTAAAAAATATAATATTATTGAATATTTGAAAATAAGAAGATGTCAACAAAAATAAATACAAAAAGTTGATTTTCTGGATGGATGATCCCTCCTTTTTTTAAGAAGGGGAGGTATTCTTCCTCAAGTATCTTCTTATTCCCCTTTAATTGCTCTCGATATACATATAATGCATAATCTAAATGAGAAAACTTCTTACGAGTATTTAAAAAAGTAATTAAATGATGATTTGATTAAGGAGAATAAGGTTTAATATGGGATAATGGAGCCCCCGGTGGGAATTTCAGGATAAAACACAATGTTCAACCCAATTGAACCCACGGCCGGCAGATTACAATTACAGCGTAGTATAATTTATTACTACTGTCTGCTGCTCTACCACTAAGCCACGGAGGCGAAACTTTTTTCTATATTTTATATGAAAATGTTATAAATTTTTAATTTTGTGGTTTTAGGACGTTTAAAAATCAACACAAATAATTAAATGTTAACTTGAACTATTGTTCATAAATTATTAAATAATATTTTTGAGAGGAAAAATGCCGTTTACTAAAGAAGATGTTGCTAAATTGGCTTTTAGGATATATAAGAAAGGGGAAACACTAGAAAAATCGACTTGGCGCCTTGCGGAGCTCTGCTGCGTTATTAACAAAAATATCAAGAATGGATATGATATCAAGCCATTAGAGACAGACAATCTAGTTATATTGATAAGGGATGATGTAAACGGTGAAATAATTCAACCTCCCGAAAATGAAATAAAAGACATTGCAAAAGTAATTTATAATGAAGGGCCGAGTAAGAGCGAGCTAGATTATTTTATCGCCGAGAAACAACTTCTTTTAGAAGAGATAAAGAATATAATTGTCCAAAATAGAAATACTTAATAAAATCTCAAAGTAAATTATTTGAATCTACTTTTTTTAATAGAATATTGAATTTTGAAGAAGCCTAAGGACTATTAAATTAGGAATAGTTGGTATTATAATAGATATTATACTAATTATTAATAGTTGACAATTATATTATCATTTTTTATGGGATTGTAAATTGCCGAGTCCAAGAAAAGGAAGAAATAAAAAAGCTGAAGATCAAATTCAAAAATCATTATTTTCCTTTGTTGATGAAAAAGAAAAGGAGAAGAAAGAACCAGCAGAAGAGTCTAAGAAAGAGCAAATTAAAGCCTTAGAAAAAGAAAAACCAATTGAAAAAGCTACGACTACTGAAGAAGAGAAAATTGTAGAAACTCAATCAAAAGAAAAACCTGAAATAAAAAAAATCTCTCAAATCTCCTTCTTTAAAGAAAAAGATGAGCCCTTTGGATTAATGGAAAGTAATATAAAGTTAGAAAAAGTCCTCAGAGAAGGAGTAACCTCAAAATATATCCGTTATTTGATTGCAAAGGGAGAAATAGTCGAGAATTTAGATAGAGGATTATTACTGGATGTTGATTATGATGGTGGACAAAACAAAGCATTTTGTAAATTCTATGATTTAGACACTGAGGATATAAAGATTTGGATTGATACAACTGAGCATGAACCTTATTGTTTAAGTAAAGAGCCAATTTCCGAATTAGAAAAATTATATTATTCAGAAAAAATTGGACAAACGAAGCAGAAAAAGAAATTAACCGATTATGTGGGATTCAAGCGATTCGAGGAAATAAAACGATTTGATTTATTAAAAGATAAAGAAATTAAAATGACAAAGCTATACGGTGATACTCCTATAGATATAGGGGGCTCCGGAACGAATCTTCGTAATATCTTAAATGAAAATAAAAAGAAGGCGTGGGAAGCAGATATACGGTATCATTTAAACTATATCTTTGATAGACAACTAATCCCTGGGTTAATTTATAGCATAAAAAATGGGAAACTTGAAATATTAGATTTTGAGAAAATTGATGATAATTCTAAAAGAATGGCTGACGAGCTTCGAATTCTATTTAAAGACGAAGCTCCAGAAATTCAAGAATTCTCTGAGAAATTTTTAAATATCTTTATTACGCCTATCCCTGATGTCAAGCGTGTGGCTATGGATATAGAGATTAAAATAGGTGAAAAAGATTATAGAATTCCTGATCCACGTTCAGCTAAACAAGAAGTTATCAGTGTATCGTTTGTAGCTACTGATGGATTAAAAGTAGTGTATATGCTTGAACGAGAAGATTATAGTTTTGAAAAACTTCATGAAGAATTTCCCTCAGATGCAAGAATTGTTCTCTTTAAATCTGAAAAGGAATTAATTACAGAAACGTTTCGGCTCCTATGGAAATATCCTGTTGTTATAACTTTTAATGGCGACAATTTTGATTTAAACTATCTATTCCATCGAGCGAATGAAAAATTGAAGATTAATAGAGATTTAAATCCTATTCATGTAAAGCGAGGTTTTGGAATCTTATCAAAAGCAGAGTGCGATTTAAGAAGCGGAATTCACATTGACGTATTTAATATATTCTTTAATAGAAGTATTTCAGGATATGCATTTGGAGGTGTTTATGAAAGTGCTTCTCTCAATGCCATTAGTGCTGCCTTATTGGGAGAAGAAAAGTATCAACATGAGGAACTAATTCATGAAATGGAATTTGATATTCTTTCATGGTATAATCTTAAAGATTCCATATTGACACTAGATCTTACGAAGTTTAACAATTCTCTCGTTTGGAACCTGATAATTCTATTATGTCGAATAACAAAAATGCCAATCCATGATATGGTGCGAAGGCAGATTTCAACCTGGATACAAAATATTTTTTATTTTGAACACCGTAGAAAAGGTTATCTAATTCCTCAACGGTCAGAAATAAGAGAATTAAAAGAAGGGGGAAAATTATCATCTAAGACTAATGATGAAAAATTCATGGGAGCCTACGTTATTCCTCCTGTTCCTGGAATTCATTTTGATGTTGTTGTCATGGATTTCGCCTCACTTTATCCCTCTATAATTAAGGAATATAATCTTTCTTACGAAACAGTTTTATGTCGTCATAAAGATGATGAGGATAATCTAGTCAAGGGGACTCCTTATCATATATGCACGCATAAAATGGGAATATTTGCTTATGTAGTCGGCTTTTTCCGTGATATTAGGGTAAAGTATTTTAAACCAAAATCAGGCGATAAAAGCTTATCAGAAAAACAACGTAGTTATTACCAAACAATCCAACAAGCGCTTAAGGTTTTTATTAATGCTTCCTACGGAGTCTTTGGCTCACAAAACTTCCCTTTGCTTTGTTTACCCGTAGCAGAAAGTATTACAGGAATCGGACAGTATTCTATTAAGCAAACAATCAAAAAAGCTAAAGAATTAGGTGTAGAGGTTTTATATGGGGACACAGATTCAATTTTTCTTAAAAACCCTACAAAAGATCAAATGAAAGAAATATCCGATTGGAGTAAGAAAGAATTAGATTTAGATTTAGAAGAAGAAAAAACATATCAATTCTTAGCCCTTTCTGAAAGAAAAAAGAACTATCTTGGTATATATAAAGACACTAAATATGTTGACAAAAAGGGTTTAGTTGCTAAGAAGAAAAACACTCCCGAATTTATCAGAACTGTATTTAACGAAGTAATTGAAATCTTAAAAAATATCAATAATAATGAGGATTTTTTGAAAGCACGAAAATCTATTATTGATATTATTAAAATAAACAGAAAAAAAATAGGTAAAGAGGGTGAATTCAACTTAGAAGACTATTCGATTAATATAAGTATGCAAAAATCACTTAAATCTTATGAGAAAACGATCCCCCAACATGTGAGAGCTGCGTTAGAATTAAAAGCCAGAACAGGAAGAGAACTCCAAAAAGGAGACAATGTTAAATTTATCAAAAGTAACGATAAAATTGGAGCTAAAGCGTTTGAATTGGCTAAATTTGGAGATCTAGATGTTAAAAAGTATAAAGAACTATTGAGATCAGCATTAGAGCAGTTATTAGATGCATTAGGAATTGAATATGAAGAAATTATTTTAAAAGGATATAAAAAGAAGAAAGAAGCCGAACCAAAACATCAATCGACACTTTTTTAATTTTTCAATATTTTGAAAGGAGTGTATCGATTTCAAGATTCAATGTCATGAACTAAGATTCCGTTTGTTGAGATAAACCAGCCATTGTCAGTCTTTATATTAAAGATATCATGATTTTTCTTAATTTTTTTTATAGATTTGATTTTTACGGGAGTTGTACTATTGAATTTGAGAAGCCCCATGAATTTTCTTTTATAATGTTTTCCTTTGGTCTCTACTATGCGATGACAATTATCTGAAGGAGAAGAATTGTGAATAGAAACAAATTGCCCAATTGCTCCTAACATACTCACTAAATCATTTTTTAATTGTTTACTTACTGTTGTAAATCTTCTTAATCCATTTGGTAATTGATCACCATCACCCTTATAGTATGCATCTAAAAAAGCGTTTATCCTGTCATTTGTTAATAATTCAAATGGAATTCTCTTATTTTGAGCTAACTTTGAGCATAAATTTGTGGTTAATTCCATCAACATATTTGAATTTATTCTAATCATGTTATTTCCGTTATTTGTCACAGGAAAATTTAATTGTTCAAGAAGATTAATGATTTCTCTCCAGTTTTCGTAATTTTTACTTTTTGATTGGCTAATCTGAATCCTATTTTTATCTGTACTACCTTCTGAAGCATACCAACCCAAATATCTGAAGAAATCATTAGTTAATGGAACAATTGAGGAATACCAATACCCAACTCTTTCATGAATTTTTATTAAAATTTCAATATTTTTTCTCCTCGCTTCATTTTCAAGTAATTGTCTTTCCGAATTTGATAAATTCGACCAGATTGTTCTATATATTTTAGCTACCTTAGAATATTGAAATTTAGAATTAATTAGTTGTATTAACGGATCATTGGTCTGTTGATTTGTCCTATATGAGAATTTTAGATATTCATTCCTCTTTATTCCAACCCATCGATTCTCCCAATTTAGGAAGCTAGGAATAAAAATAAGATCTAGAACATTTGAAGAGAGTAGAATCTTATGGAGCACCAGCAAATTATCTTCTTTATTTAGATCTCGAGCCTTGGTATATTTAACATACCAATCATTTAATGTGGAATCATAGGATTTATTGCGAATTCGAATCACCATTTTAGGAATTATTTGATCTGGAGTGCAAGTAATGTGTCTTCCATCAGATAAACGAATATTTAGTAAGTTTGAAGATTTACTTCTTGTAAAATCCCTAATATGTATAAATTTTGGAGCCCCAAATAACTTACCTTTTTTGTTGATTGATAATATTTTTAAATTTTGCCATGAATTCTCTAGAAATCCAATTTGAACCTTGTTAACTATCCCCTTTGTATCCTTTACCACTATTTCCTCATCATAAGGAAGCCCACTTTTGATTTTCTTGTTTCTAGATTGATAACCTGAATCAATTTCCTCAAATGGATAATTCTTTAAGTTTTTAATTATTGTAGCTTCAAATTTTGGAAGACCTTTCATTTCCCACATCTCCGAAACTAATTTAAACACGGTTTTTGTCAGCCATAATAAAAAAATTTTAACATGTGCATGATATTTTTGATCTAATTGAATTTTATTTTGCAATAATTTAAGCCAATCTTCAAATTCCTCAATACTAAGTCTAAATAAATTTCCTAATAATTTATTGCTTATACGTTTATTAATTATTGGTTTAAGGTAATTTGCTAAATCATAGAGTAAGGATTTTGTTAGGTTCACTCGACATATGAAAGTATTTGCATTTTGTTCCCATGTTCTTATAAAAAGGTAGATTAAGCGAGAGATAACAATAATTAAATTTTCTTTAAAAATTTGAGGGAAATCATTGTCTCCCAAAATCAAAGCTACAGAGATTTTTTGAGATTTCCTTATCTTAATGACTCTTCTAATTAAGGATTTCGTCTTTGGACCTAAATTTTCTTTTGTGTTTATAGTAATATCATTATTATGCCAATCTCTACAATTAATGCTTGAATAATTAATTTCTAATCCACAAAATTCACATAAAGCAAATTCTTTATTTTCTGTGATTCTTTGAATGATTTCATATGGTATTTCCCAACCACAATATTTACAGAAATTTGTAGATTTTTTTCCTTTTTCGATCATTTAATTTCATTATTTACATTTATATTTAAAAAAAAATAATTAGTCTTTATTATCTCTAAAGACTATTAGAATTTTCTTACACCTTCGGTTATATTATGTATATTCTCTATAGGTTTATTATTATTTTATATAAATCTAAGAAAATATTTTTTATAAAGAAGAAGAGAGAATAGAAAAACGATAAAACTGAATATATTTTTCTACGGAATAATTATATTGAATTTAAAATAAGCAAAAAAACTTGGAAAATTATACCAAAGTTGTTCCTCAGCATGTTAGAGCAGCTAAAGAATTAATGAAGGTCACAGGAAAAACATATCAAAAAGGTGAAACAATTAGTTTCATCAAAAGTAAAGGGGCACTCGGAGCTAAAGCAATTGAACTTGCTAAACTCCAAGACATTGATACTAACAAATATAAAGAACTTTTAAAATCTGCTTTAGAACAGGTCTTAGATGCTCTTGGTATTACTTTTGAAGAAATTAGGGGAATTAAAAAGATGGACGCCTTTTTCTAAATTATTTGGCAATACAAAAAAAAGAATATAATTATATGTAATTATATTATTTTGAAATGGCCATGATTCATGGACCTGATAACATAGGTTATTACACAATTTTTTTTTACCAACATTAGAAATTTAGTTGAGTTATAATATTTTTATACTAAAAATGTTTACTTTCTTTTTAAAAGTAAATAGTTTAATTTAAATAATTTAAATTTTAATAGTTAATTGGATTAGATGAATTTTAATCAGGATGAGATTATTAAAGAAGTTTTTGAAAAAAAGAATCAAATAAATTCTAATACATTTACCATAACACGTTTCATTTTACTCACTTTGCTTTCATATTTCATTGATGGTCTTCAATTTCGTGAGTTAAAAGCATCATTAAAAATCTCAGATGGGAATATAGCATCAAATCTTCTTTATTTAACAAAGATGGGATATATTAATAAAAATGCATTAGAATTTGATAATAAAAAATTACATTATTATACCATTACGGAGAATGGAAAAGAAGAATTAAAAAAAATATTAAATTGGATGGAATTAATAAAAAAACTTTTGGGGGAGACTAATGATGAGTGAAGATTTTAAAAAAGTTATTTCAGTTCTAAAATATTGGGATATGTATTTGGAACGGCCTAATAGAAATTATGGTTCTCGGTTTAAAATTCAAAAATTAACTTATTTATGTAAATCAATGGGATTTCCTCTCAAATATCAATTTACCTTATATATTAGTGGACCATATAGTACAGGATTAACCCGAGACTATTTTAATGCACCTCAATTAATAGAAACGCTTGAAACAGATTATATTTTAAATGAAGTTGATTTAGAAATTTTAGATAAAATTAATGAATATGTGCTTATTCATCCGATCACTAATAATTATGAATCAGAGTTTTTAGAAGCAGTATCAACAGTTGATTATTTAAAAAAAAGATATCCTGACATGTTAGATGATGAAATATTTGCAAAAACTAAAGAAGTTAAACAATATTTAAAAGATTCTATAGTTGTCATTGCTATTAATACTGTAAAAAAACTATTATTTAAACCAGAGTTCTTAACTGAAGAAGTTCAAGAGGAAATTGACATCTGGGATAAAGCAGAAGATTAACATCTGGGGATATTATGGAACGATGGAGAAGGTTTCAAATAAAAAGGCGAGAAATATGGGATGTTAAATTAAGTTATCCTGGTGAAGGAGTTGGCCATGAAGAAAGATTTCCACATCCTTGTATTGTTATTAAATATAACAAATTTGTGGATATGGCAACTATTATACCTTTAACGAGTAATGTACAAGCATTAAAGGATTTTCCATATACCCATATAATAAATCCTAATACTTCAAATGGTTTAACTAATCAATCAATTGTAATGATATATCAAGTTCGATCTTTAAGTAAACAACGTTTTTTACGAAAAAAAGGGAGAGTAATAAGAGACAATTATGATAAGATTCAAACTATTTTTAAAGATTATTTTCAACTATATTAAAAACAATTTTATTTTTTCTCCTGAATCAACAACAATTAGAAAAACAAAAAAAGAATAAAATTAGTTTTAATTTTTATCTACTTCTTACTGAATTCGTTTGGATTTCCTCCAGTTTCAAGATATTCAGCATATTTTTTTAAACTTTTTAACAGCATCTCCCCTGCTATTCCTAATATCTGTTCTTGGCTTGCATCGTCAAATTCTGCCCAAATTGTTGCCTCAACAACATCTCCTTTTGGTTTTAAAGCATATCCCAAACTTGTCATTGGACTACCCTCTTGAGTTGCTGATAAACTCTCAGGGGGGTTTGTTTCTATACGAGTCGATGTTACGTCTCCAACATTCGTTTTAAAAAAATAGTTACCTGGACCAAGTTCTTTGACTTCATTAACTACGATATTCCACCTAGGATAATCGTTGTCTTCATCTATGATCTTAAAAATTCTCTCTTGAGATGCGGAAATATCAACTTTTTTTTCTACACGTGGCATAAAATTAACACCTTATGAAATTCAATTGAAATCTTTATAATTTCGATTAAATATCTTTAGAACGAGATAATTTATAAAACTTTATTTTTTTAAGATACTCCATTACAAGATATAATACAATAAGCCCATTATCAAGGCACTAAAAATGGGATTTAGAATATTATCATCTATCTTATGATTTGAAACATCAATTATAAGGAATGTTATTGCTCCACTAAATGAGATTACTAAAATCTCAAATAATATTAACGAACTTTCAAATATCCACAAAGAAATGAATGCAATACCGAATGAAGTCAGAAATCCTGCGATATAACCAATAATAGTCTTTTCTGATGATTTAGGATAATGAATCTTTCCAAATTGAAGACCAAAAACAGATGCGGCACCATCCCCTAACGTTGCAATCAGAGAAGCTGCTGCAAAAATACCAAACGGAAAAATAAAAATAGGGGCAAATGATAAAGCTAGTATTAATGGTTTAATATAATTATAATTTTCATTTCGCTTCATAGTCTTTCCTAATAGATTCAATACATTCTCAGGGATCAAATGGAATAAGTTATGATTTTCGAAAATAAATGATAATCTGATATAATCTAATCCCCCTAAGATTAATATACCTGAATAACCAGCAGTTAAAATTAAAAAAAGACCAAACTGCTGGCCAGTAATTCTCCATACCTCATCAGCATTCCATAGACCAGCCCATATATAAACAGCAAAAATCCACAGAAAAATAATAATTCCTGCTGGGAATAAATGTAAAGCTTTTCGGTGGATATCCGTTTTAATTTTATGAGATCTTAAACTGTTTAGGTCGTCTTCTTGTTTATCAAACTTATTTAAAAAGCTCTTAATATTTCTCCTTTCCTTAATATCTGGATCATTCCTTAGTACTACTCGGTGTTGATAAAAAAATATCAAGAAAATCAAAAAGGGTGTAATTATACAAATAAAAAACATGGATAGGATTTGAAACAACCTAAAATGTGGATTACTTAAAGATAAATACAATGGATATATTAGTCCCGCGATAATCCATAAGAAGAAAGTCAAAATACAGTTTACAAAATTATGTTCCTTAGGAAATTTCTGATTCAGTTTAATAGCATAGTAAAACAAGCCAAATCCGCTAAATATAAAGAGAATTGTTACTGGCAATAATACTATGTCATATACCATGATATCTTTTAGTAAAATGCTATTTCAAAAATATCTTATGGAAAAATTATTTTCTAGAAGATATATAAAAAAAAATTAAATATTAATTCTAAATTATCTGAACTTCTTTTTTTAAGTGTTTTTGAATAAATACCCCAATTTTTTCAGTTGCTTTCTGACCTTCTGGCGCCCACGAAGCAAACATTTGAAACATATGAATCATATCTTCCCATATATCTAAAATAACATCAACTCCAGCAGCTTTTGCTTTTTCTGCAATTCGAGTAGAGTCATTTAGCAAAATTTCTGCACTACCTACTTGTATTAACATAGGTGGTAATCCTTTGAGATCAGCATATAATGGTGATATAAAAGGATTCTTGGGATCATCCTCTCCGATATATAAAGAAGCCAAAAAGAAAAGATCACTTGCACTCGCAAGTGGATCTACTTTTGCTTTTGTTATAATTGATTCTCCAGTCATAAGTAAATCTACCCATGGTGAAAGTATAATTGCTGCGGCAGGCAATGTGATACCAGTGTCTCGTAATTTCAAAAGTGTTGCGAATGTTAAACCACCTCCAGCTGATTCACCTCCGATTATTACATTTTTAGGATTAATTCCCTCACTATCGATCAGCCACTTGTAAGCAGCAACAGCATCCTCTAAAGCTGCAGGATAAGGATTTTCAGGTGCTAGGCGGTAACCTAATAATAAAACTCGCGAATTTGAGACCCGAGAAATCCTTGAACCAAACTCCTTATGTGTATTGATTGAACCCTGAACATAACCTCCCCCATGTAAATATAGGACAACAAATTCCTCTACAACTTCAGGGGTGCTTATCCATACGGCAGGGACACCGCTAACATCGACATTCTCAATTTTCACATCATTTGGAATTTGTAGCATAGCTTCTAATTGATCAAAACCAGCACGACCTTCTTCTACTCTTTTTTTCGTAGCAACTTCTCCTTGTTGCGATAACATTTTTATAAGTCTTTCCAGACCTTCACTAACCATTTGAGATTTCCCTCTGTAAACTTTTTAATAATAGATTTTAGTAAAATAAGTAGTTTTTATGAGTAAAAAAATATATCTGAAAAAAATAATAAGAAAAAGGCTAGAAGAATTAAATAATAAATTTGATAATTAGATAGAGTCCAATGGCTATTAATATTACAGAGACGATTATAATAATTGCCATTCCAGTTAGCTTTAGTTGATCAACCCATACATCCCATTGGGTAATTACGAGGGATAGAAGAATGACACCAAAAGCTATCATGAATAGTCCAACCCCAATCAAAACTAAACTTGATTTCGTAGAATCTTTCATAATTACTCACATCCTCTATTATTATTAGAAAAACAGAATAATAAAATTAATGAAAAAAATAACTAAAAATTAAAAAATATAATAATATAGATAAAAAAGAGTTATAATCCTAATAACAATATTTTATCGACTGCTTCATGCACTTTTTTTAAATTATCTTCTCCGAGAGCTTCATCAACCTTAACTTTAAGATTTAAAAGAGTTCCAACACCAGTTACTAACGTATTCTGTATAAAATTATTAAAAATACTCTTCTCTGCGTTCTTATTCTTGAATTCTTCGACTCTATCGAGCATTATTTGTTCGTATTCTTTTGCAGTACTAGTTTTTAGCTCTACTAATTTGCGGATCTTCTTCCCATCTTTGTCTTCAATATATTCATCAGACATTTACGCATCACTCTCCTTTTTCATTCCACCGTTTCGGGCTACTTCTTGCTGTATTTCTTCAACTGTTTGGCCTGTAGTGGTATCAAATTCATTTCTAACTTTGGCAGTTATTTGTTTAGCAATTTGTTTTTCAATTTCAGGCCTGTGAATTGTATTCATAGTGCAGAAACTGACCTCTTTTACTGTGCCATCTGGCATTGCTACCCCGAAATGTACAATACATCTCTTCACTCTTTCAAGATCCATATTATATGCGTCTTGGAAATGCATTGAGCTGAGAAGAAGTGTACCGTAGCTAAATGAACTTATGCTCTCCCAATCACCATTAATTAGCACTCTACTGAACATTTCCATTAATTTACCCGGCTTTTTTGCGTATTGCAGTATACCGAGTAGAAATCGTGCCCGAAGTTGTGTTTTATCAAGAAAATTTAAACCCTTGTCCAATGTTTCTCCAATTCCTTCCCCTAAGAGATCAGTAAATAATTTAATAGGTTTCTTCTCTTTATGCTTAATTTTTTCCCAAAATTTATTTGCGAAATCGATAATCTTCAGTGGGTCAAAATATTCCATTATTGGCATCATCTCGCCCGTATCGGGATCTATTGCCATATATGAAGCGAAGCCACAGTCAGGATGGCACGTAAACTCGATTGGATCAACATCAGCAAGGTAAGCGATTATTCTACCCATTTCCACGATAGTGCTCAAAGGATACCATGCATTCTCCATGCTAATCCTTCCCCCTGTCTGTTCCTCTATTTTCTTAAGAATATCTGCGTTTGTAATTCTCAATTCCTCACGTTCTTCGAAGGCTATTCGGCCACAGAGCGAAACGGGCTGAAATGTTATGCCTCGTACTGTATCAATATTGTCAATAGCGTATTGGATGATGTTACCAACTTCAATATCTGTAACTCCACTTGCAATCGTTGCTACTAATACAATAGAATTGAGTCCTGCTTCACGGCAATTGTCAATAACTCTTTGCTTATACGGCATTAAATTTTTAATCCCGCGAGTCTTCTCATATGTCGCATCGTTTATGCCATCGAATTGGAAGTATAATGTGTCTAAACCAGCTTCTTTCACCTTTTTAGTCCACTCGAGGCCACCCTTTTTGGATTGAAAGCCATAACCATTTGTAGCTACAATAACTTCCATGAAACCATGATCCTTAGCCATTTTACAAATCTCAGGAAAATCTTTTCTAACAGTTGGTTCTCCACCTGTGAACATGATAGCAATAGCCGGTATCGGTTTGCTCCTGAAATGTGTCATAATTCTATCAATTTCTTCTAAGGTTGGTTCCACAAGGTAACCACTCTGTAAAACATTAGCATAACAAAAGTTACAGTTAAAATTACAACGATTTGTAAGATCTATCAAGGCTAATGAACAAGTTGAAATGTGTTGTTCACACAATCCACAATTGTAAGGACAACCTCTTGGATCTTCACCAATACAATCAGGAGGATTAGATTCTCCATCCTTATCAAATTTCCAAATAATATTTCCATTTTCATCTTTGATAGCCCAATGAGTCCATTTATAATATTTTGCGGAACTGCTGATTTTATCCTTGAAATCCCCATGATCAGGACAGGTTTTTCTCATAAAAATTTGATCATCTTCTTCATAAACCTCAGCATCAATACGTTCTAAGCATTCTGGACAAACACTCTGAGTCTTTCTATAATATTTCTCGTTTATATAATCGGAATCGTTTAAATGGTACATATTATCACTTTTTCAAAAAAATTTTTATTTATTAAAATACTTATTTATACAAAAATAGTTGCGTTAATTTATAAACAATTTCAGATGATTCATATTATTACAAATAATATTAGTAAAGTTAGTAAAACCTATAGGAATCCCTTCTCCTTACTTCTACAATCATCCTATGCTATTTTAATATTTTGAAAAAGTTAAGACTCGTTTTTTCTCAATTTCTATATATGAAAGATAAGTATTTCTAAATTGTAATTTATGATTAGTTAATTTTATAATATTACAAAATGAAATATTTGGAGATAATGTAGCGAAACTATTAGGATTATAAATTTATATGAAGATACTATCTTCATAAATGAATCATTTACCTTTAAAGTCAGGATTTCGCTTTTCAAAAAAAGCTTTCAAACCTTCTTGAAAATCTATAGTTCCCGCAGTTTTTACAATAAGTTCAGCCTCTCTGTCTAGATGAGTTTCCAAATCATTAATATACGATTCTTTTAAAAGTTTTTTAGTGAAACCAAACGCGATTGGTGCTCCAAGGCTCAGTTCGATAGAAAGCTTTTTGACTTCTTCCATAAATATTTCTGAGCTGACAACCTTATTCACCAAATTAAATTGTAAAGCTTCTTTGGCATTAAGTATTCTATGAAGAAAGAACATTTCATTTGCTATACTTAATCCTACAAGTTTGGGAAGATGAAACGTAGAAGACGAATCTGGAGAGAGTCCTATCCGTGTGAAAGCGCAACCAAATCTTGCGTTTTCCGAGCTTATTCTAAAATCACAGGCAGTGGCGTATCCCAAACCTGCCCCAAAACAAGCACCATTTATCGCAGCAACAGTTAGTTGCTTCATGTTTTTGAGAATTTTTATCCCCTTATGTAATCTACTTGCCATTTTAGCCATGAATTCATCAGGGACTTCTGCTTTTTGAAATTTGACCACATCTCCTCCAGCACAAAAAGTTTTTCCTCTTCCAGTAAGAATTAGGCATCTTACCTTTGGATTATCTGAAATTTCTATAAAAGCTGAAATTAGTTCATCAAGAAACTCAATATTGAATGCATTTAATTGCTTAGGGCGATCGAAATATATAATTGCTGATTTATTTGATTCATCAATCTCTGCTTCTATTGATTTATAATTCGTCATAATGTTCAAAATTAATGAATAGATAATAAATTATTTATCAGGCTTTAAATGAAGTTTAAGAAATATGCTTGTTATTATTTCAAAAATTTTTAAAAAATTACTTGAATTTTTCTTTCAATGATCTTGTTAATTTATCTAAATTTTTAGATAGTTTTAATTCAAAGGTTTGAACCTCGTTTAAATCCTTATACCTTTCTGGTAACTTCTTTATATTTTCTCTATAGAACGCTTGGATATCATCAATTTCTGGTAATTTACGAATTAATTCTCCATTTTTCATGATTGGTTGTAATAATGGTGTTGAATCAGAGGGAGTAGACTCATCATCAAGAGCTAAGATATCCTCCTTAAACTTACCGTTTTTCTCAAATACCCTATAAACTTGCTTAATCCCAGGATAAGTTATTTTTTCTTCACTAATCTTTATTTTTGGAGTGTTGTTATATTCTATTAATTTGTAAACACCAGCAATGGTTGGGTCATCCCGTGAGGTTGCTAATTCTGTTCCTACTCCAAATGCATCGATTGGAGCATTTTGATCGATTATTTCTTTAATTTTATATTCATTGAGGTCAGAACTAGCGACAATTAGAACCTTTTCACACCCGATTTCATCTAGAATTTTTCTAACTTTTATGGCATGATTAATTAGATCACCAGAATCTATTCTTACTCCTTTTATTTTATTTCCAAATTGAGCACATTTTTCAGCACCCTTTTCAGTATCGTAGGTATCAATTAAAAGAATTGAATTCTCATCATAAATATCAAAGTATGTTTTAAAGCTATCTATCTCTTTATCAAATTTTTGAACAAAACTATGAGCCATAGTACCGGTTGAGTTAATTCCTAATTCAATATCAGCAATTACATTACTTGTACCATTGAAACCTGCAATATAACTTGCTCTGGCGGCATAAACACCAGCAAGAGGACTATGAGATCTTCTTGTACCAAACTCGAGTAGGATCTTATCAAGTGCAATATTTCTAATTCTTGATGCTTTTGAAGCAACTAGAGTTTGATAATTAATTACATTTAGTAAGTATGTTTCTGCTAACTGTGCATGAATGATTGGACCTTGAATTCTCATAATTGGCTCATTAGGGAAAAAATAGTTTCCTTCTTCCATTGACCATACGTTTAAATTAAATTTGAAATTAGGTAAATACTCGTCAAAAAAACTTGAATCAATTCTTTTGAAAACTGGTTTATTTCTTAAAAAATCGATGGTTCGTTTTGTAAATCTAGCATTTAGTAAATAATAAATTGCTTGTTCTAAACCTGCAAAAATTAAATAATTACGGTTTTTAGGAAATTTTCTAATAAAGAGTTCAAAAGCAGCAATGTCATCTTCTTCCTTGATATTATTTTCGAGGTTATATTGAAAATATGCTGCTGTCATTGTGAGTTGATAGAAATCAGTACTCAAAATCATATTCTCATCATTTACATAACCAGAACTATAATTAGTCATTTTCTTTAGAGATTTTAACTTAGGTTTTTTAATTAATTATTTTAATTCTATCAATTATAAACCTTTTTTCTGAAAAGAATATGATTAAAACTTAGAACAAAGAAAAAATTAAAGGTCTCTCAGTTAAAAACAATCTAGAATTAATTCAATTTTTCAGAATTCAAATTAGTTAATTCTACACTAATATCCCATAAATGTTTAGCTAATTCTTTATCATAGGATGCTTTAACAGACTTTGCTTCCTTTCTTTTTTTAAAATATTTTCCGCTTACACCTTCAATATCAGGAGAAGAGGCACAATATATTGATGTTTTAGCACCTCTTTTTGGGCTTCTCATAAACAAGCCTATAAATGGAAAGAAATATTTAACAAATTTTCTAAAGTTACGAACCATATTTGTTTTTACATATCCGGGATGAAGACAGTTAATGGTAACCCTATTTCCATCAAATCTCTTCGCAAATTCATAGGTAAAAATAATGACTGCTAATTTAGATATGGCATATGCTTTTAATTGGCGGTAGTGCTTTTCCCCATTAAGGTTATCAAAATCAATAGATTTAGCATGTATATTTGAAGTGACATTCACTATTCTTGCGGGTTTACCAGCTTTAAGTGAATCAAATAATAAATTACATAACAAAAAAGGAGCCAAGAAATTGACAGCTAATGTAGTTTCAATTCCATCTTCGGCCAATATAAGTTTGCTAAGATTTAGACCAGCGTTATTAATAAGTACATGCAAATGTTGATATTTTTCTTTAAAATCTTTAACTAACTGATGGATTGCTTTTTGTGAAGATAAATCTGCTAACAATAAGTAAACTGATTCATTATTGGATTTTCTCTTAATATCCTTCAATGCCTGTTCACCTCTTTCTTTGTTGCGGCATACCATAACAATAGTTGCTCCCATTTTTGCCAATCCAATAGCTGTAGCCTTGCCAATCCCAGAATTAGCACCAGTAATCATACAAATTTTTCCTTTCATAATAATATCAAATATGTGATTATTAAATTTAGCCAAAACAAATCCCTAAAGATGAGAACAATTAATATCCTAATTAAAAGTAAATTAGAGAAGGAGATAAAATTAATAAAATCTTTGAAGTACTTCAAAAATGCTGATAAAATGAGAAAACATTCTGTTAAACTCTTTTTTTAGAGCTTTTGAACTTTCCTAATATTTTTTACCAGTATTCCCCAGAAATTATCTTTATCAAGTTTACCATTTATACTAAGCTTGTCGTTTACTTTTAATTTCTGATCATTCTGCAATTTTTCGCTAATTCTAATTTTTAATTTTTCAATGCCTACAATATCTTCCTCTCGAAAATCACTTTTTCGATATACTCTTGGTCCTAACCTAACATCTTTTAATGTGATATGATAATAAATGGTAACATTTCCTTGAAAGTCTGATTGTCTTTCAACAATATCTAATATTTCACCTTCATAAATAGTAATACTATTATTCAGGAATTTCATTAATACCGCACTATCAGAACTCTCATCTACTAATCTTCTTTTATCACCACTTCTAGGTCGTTCCTCCCCTGTTCTAGCAGCTGAGAGTTTGATCGAATCGATAAGTTCTTCAAAGTTATCTGGTAATTTTGTTAAAGTCCAATCTGAAAGATTAAAATATTCTTCTTTCAATGAGAGAATAAATCCCACCCAAAAATGGCTACAAAAACCCATATTAGCGCCAGTTCTGCAATCACAATCTCTTTCCGGATCATTTATATTGGATGGTGTAATAGATAAATACGATTTAGTATCCCAGTTCCAACCTTTAAAGGAAATTTCAACTTCATGATTTTCAGGGTTAACTATATTGATTTCAAAGATATTTTCTCTATCTTCCCCGTTTATTTTCTTTAAAGCTAGATTTATCTCTTTTGAAATAATTTCTAACTCATTGTTGTATAATACTCGTTGATGTTCCTCTTCAGATAATGAATCTAAAATATATTCTAATAAATCACTTTTTTTCGAGTATCTTGAGCAATCTTCAAGATAGTATTCTTTACAAAGTGCTCTTAATTCTTTTACGTTCAATGATTGCAATAAATAAGTCAAATAAGCTTTATTATCAATTTTCCTTAGTTTATTTAATGAGGCTATAATCTCCTCGTCAGTCACCTCATCCTCAGAAATTAATCCTTTTTCCATTAAGATTTCCTTAACATTATCTTCCGAGAGATTTTGTAAAATAAAATCTATTAAATTTGGTTTAGATAAACTTGAATAACCCTTTAAATTGTTATCTTTACAGATTTCTTTTAATTCTTTTGAAGTAAACGAGTGTAATACTCTAGCTTTATCTAAATAACTCATTATATCATCTCTAAGATTTCATTAATATATTATTTAAAATTACTATTTAACACTTTTTATTTAATCTCTATATAAAAGTTAAGAATTTTAAGATTCACTTTAAATTCGCTTTAAAGATAAGAACTAACATTAAAGTAAAATTAAGAAATAAAAATATATTTATCAAATATGTAAAAAAATCCTCTTTTTTTTATCATTTTTCGACATTTTCTTTGAAAAAAATGTCAAAAACCAAAAATCATTGCTATGCTGAATCGTATGAAAATGTTTAAATACAAGATTATCCTTTTTAATTAAATATATAAATATTTAAATAAATAAATCTTTAAGTGAACAAAATAAATTTCGACTTGGTGGTAATGAAAGATGAGCATTGAAAGTCCTGATTTTCTGAAACATTTTGGAGAGATAAAATTTGCTGAAGAGAATAGTATGTGTATAAATGATTTTGAACTCGCTTTAAAGAAACATGTATTCGGAAAGAAAAAAATTCCAAGTGGAAGTTATAAATTTGGTGAAATTGATAATAGTTCTATAAAAGATTTTGAACGTTCTCTTAAAAATTATTTTTGGTAAAATATTAGATTTTAAATTTACTTATACTCCTTCTCTTTATTGTTTCTATATTTTTTAACAGTATACTAACAATTATTACAAATTCTATACTAAGGATTTATATTATTTTACCAATACCATAGTCTTTATTGATATTGGAAATTCTTCATTGCATATTTTTCAAAATGGCGTAAAATGTAAGATTTTCACTCTTTTCTGGAAATTATTGATTAAAATAAATAAATTTATAAGTTTCATTTATCGGTAACAACGTAAGAGTATTTACGTAAAATTTATTTTTGTACAATAACTATATTAAATATAATAAAAAAAATCTGAAAATATGGCAGAAAACGAGAAAGAATTTCTTTGGACAGTAAAACTGGATTGGTTAAACATCATAAGTATACTTAACCTAAACAACATTAACCAGATTTCAGAATTCAAAAAAACGAAAGCTATAAAAAGACTTACTAAAATTTACGGCTTGGAAAGTCTAATGTCTTTCGAACCAGAATACTTAGAAAACCTAGTAGTAAATGAGTTAAAGGAATTAATGAAAAAAGAATTGACTATGAATGCTAAGAAGCAGGAAAGAATTGAGAGAGAGATGCGTAATAAAATAATACCATTTCAAAGAGGTGGTATTATTAAAATTGATCCTCGGGATTTAAAAGATTTTAAGGGAGATGAAAATGATTTGCTTAAGTACCTTTATAAAAAATTTCTTGGGGATAAGGATGATGATAAAGACGACGAAAAAGATAAATACAAAGAGGATAACACAGGTTATTATATTTAATCGAATATCTTAAATCTATTCTAATTTCTAACTTTTCAGTACATATATAAAAAAGCTAATAGATTTTGTGTTCTAGGTGCTTTGCATCTACTTTTTTTATCTTTCTATAACTAAAACAGAAGATTAAATAAATTAATCCAGACCAAATTATCCATGATAAAGCCTGAAATACATCTATATTTAAGATGTAATTAATATAATCTTCTAATACATAAAATCCAAAATCATTCAAATCACCGGGAAAATCTACTATTTCGGGATTAAGATTAATCGCAATAACTTCATGTGTATTGTTTTTCAAAGTTTCAAAAACGTTAGTAATAGAAAAATTTGTTGGATCAACTAACTTTAATTTAATAAAAGTGTTTAAATCCTCATTAGTATGAATATCTGAGCCACCCATACAAGTAAGATTATTAGATAAGCAATAATCTCTTATTTGCTGATAATCCCATCCATAACTTCCACCATTAACAATTTTAAAACCATCGACACCCCAATCTCTTAACTGATCCAAAGAATATGGAACCCCGTAACCCCCATTAGGATTTGGGACATAATTGTAGTGATTAACAGTAATATAACCCCCATTTGCTTTTACATAACTTATTGTATCTGAAGCGTTCATAGCTATAGGACCTCCAGAAGTATATGATTGAAGGGGTACAATCTCTTCAATAATACCAAAAATATTCATATGTATCTCATTTGCATTGTCCGTCCATTCTTCTGCCATAAAAACCACAAAATCTAAGCTATGGTCTTCCACGTACTTTTGGGCCGATTTCGCACCTCTTAAGTTGTCATGGTCAGAAAAGGCTGCTCCTGAAATTCCTTGTTTTATATACCATTTAATTCTTTCCTCTACAGTAATCCATCCATCGGAATAAGTAGTGTGTACATGAAAATCAAACAAAAATTCATCATCATCAAGAGGTACTATTGGAGTAATTTTATGGGGCGGAACGGGTGTAGAGATTAAGATAATATTAGTACTAAGTAGTAAAACTCCAATCCCCACGAATAACACAATTTCTCGTTTTATCCCCTGTAATTTCGAGTTTTTTCGGTAAAAAGATTTCTTAGATAAATTGAGTGATAACCTATGATGAAATAATTTAATACACATGTAAACAATTTTTATGAAGATTAGAACAATGCTAATACGGACAGCTAATTGTAAAGGCACCATAAAATATCTATTTACAAAAAAATAGCCTTGAACCATATATCCAATAAGAATATATATCCCAACTATCAGAATAGCGACACTTAATATTTTAAAAGAAAATCTAATGATCTCAGCTAATGGATAAGAGATTATTTTAAACTTTTCTGACCGAAATAAACCAATTCTCTTTAAACATAAATAAATTCCTCTGAAAATTGGATAAAACATCAAAAATAGAAACATCCATGTGAATTTAAACTCTAAAACATAACCAATTGCATAAAAAGGCTCTATAATATATCTCAACAGTGGAAACTTACTTGTATAGTTTGAAGAAACATCAACTTGTCCAAGTGCATCATAGAAAATTACAGTTCTTTCTCCAATAATAGATAACCCTACGAGAAAAATAAACCATATAAAGAAAGCGATAGAAATGATTGTAAAAAACTTATTATTTCTGATGAATAATCGAAGTTTCATAATAACTACTTGTATTGAACTACCATATAAATTTAACATTATTTTGGGACGCTTCTTTTGAAACGAGTTTAGTGCCAAATTTAATTATAAAAAAGTTCTCAATAGTCATCAATAATCCTATAAATAATCTACAGGTAAATTATTACATATATAATTACCAGCTTTTTAAGTAATAAAAGTCTAAAAAAGTAGTGAATAAAAAAAATTATTAATTTTTCGTGAATTATTCGACTTACTATATGTATAAATAATTTGAGGGGAAAATGGAGTCTAGAGAACCAAACTATGAGATAGGTGTGATTCATGGACGATTCCAAGTGTTGCATAATGATCACATAAAGTATTTAATGGCAGGTAAAAAATTATGCAAATTTCTGGTAGTGGGTATTACTAATCCTGATCCATCGTTGACAAGAAACTCAGATGCCAATCCACATCGCAGTACTCCTCTTGCAAATCCATTAACTTATTATGAACGTTACTTGATGATACAGGCTGCACTCCTGGAACAAGGCTTACTACTAACAGAATTCTCTATTGTGCCATTTCCTATAAACGTGCCAGAGCTCATAAAATATTATGTTCCTTTAGATGCAATATTCTTTCTAACAATCTATGATGACTGGGGACGACAAAAAAAAGATTATTTTCAATCTCTTGGATTAAAGATTCACGTACTCTGGGAAGTCCCCTTAGAACAAAAGGGGCTCAGCTCAAGTGATATACGTGATTTGATGAGAAAAGGTGAAAAATGGGAGCATCTTGTACCTACAAGCGTTGCAAACCTTATGAAGCAATGGAATGTTACCAAAAGATTAAAAGAAATCGGTTTAAAATAAGAATTTGTCTAATATTTAGTATATAAAAACAATTTATGAGTTAATCAATTTTTACTTAAAGCTTTAAAAGAGATTATCTTTATTAATGTTAATGGTAATCTATATATATAAAACTTAAATAAAGAGATACTGGTGATATAAGTCACTTTATTCCAAGCATATACGAGAATCATATTGGTCTATATAATTCAAGGAATTCTTGGTATCTATTTTGGAATATTAGCTTTTCAAATTATAAGAAAAAAAAGACAACGGCTAAATCTTATTTTTAGCGGATTTTTTATATCTCAGATTATAGGTTTTATCTTTAATATGATTTACGTTGTTATCCCTGATGTAGAAGTTGTGAAAATTTTTCATTTTTTAGCTAATTTCTTTGTCTATTTTGCATTAGTATTTATTTTAATCGTAAATATGATAATATTAGAATCAACCATAATATATTCTGTAAAAAGGCAAAATAGGTATATCCTTTTATTTGGTATTTTACTCTTCGTAATACAACTTATATTGGTTCTACTTCCTTTTGATTTGGTTTCATTTGATGACACCCTTCCAATATGGGAGCGATATCCAAAGTGGCATCCAATCTTTTTTGGTTATATGTTTTCTATTATAACAATCTTTGCGATTTTACCGATATTTTCGACATCTTTTAAAATATATTTTAGGTTTGAAACGAAAGAGCTGAAAAAAAGATGGCGCTTTTATTTAATTGGGTCTTTAGGATTAGTTATTTTTAATTTATATCCAATATTTTTATCAAATTTATTGAATTTTTTACTTGGGGAACAGAATACGACTTTTAGGTTAATTATCAGCATTCTAGGACTTTCGGTAATAATTTGGGTTACTTTCATGTATTATGGTTTCCAATTAAAACAATAGATTCTTCTCTAAAACACTTTTTTCATTAGAATAAGCGAAATTTCTATGATATCTTCTTTTAAAAGTGTTCATTTTTTTTATATTTTTTTTTATATTTTCCCTTTTTTCACGTGAAAAAGAGAAAATTTTATAAATGGTTTCGAAAACTATTACTTAGCCTTTTTTATATTGATCAAGGTAAGGAGATTAGGTTGGCAGTCATAAGTAAAAAAGATTTATTTCTCCAAGAAGAAAATATATATTTTCAAGAATTCGTTGATAAAAATGGCAACGAATATGGTTTAAGATTCGGAGAACCTAAAGACGCCATATCTATTTCTAAGATTTTTAAAGAAATTTACGATTATCAGTATGTAGACCCCTTGGTATATGATATTAATTATTTAAAGAAAGAATTATCAAAGAAAAACAATCTCTGGTTTGTGGGTGAATTAATAGAAAACAAAGAATTTGCTGGTACTGGAGAATTGAAAATCAATAGATATATTGCCTCTGCTAGCAAGGGTATGACAAGAAAAAAATTTCAGGGTCAGGGAATAACAACTAAAATCGGTGCTGCGGGTATTATAACTGTAACTAAAATGCCTCAATTTAAAAATGTTTTAAGACTAGATTGTGATTGTAGAGCTCCTCAAGTTAGATCCCAAAAACTTCTTAATAACTCTGGAGCGATTGTATATGGTTTAATTCCTGCATTTAATAATTTTGGGGATAAACGACGCTATAAAATTGAGAATAATACACCTTTTCCTCCGAAAAGAGAAGAAGCGGCATTTCTTTATTCCATTCCTTTTAAAGGTTTATGGAGAAAAAGAGAGAAAAAAATCTATTTATTAGATAATGAAGATTTCGTTTTTTTCCACGATTTTATAAAAAGCCAAACAAAAAAAATGAATAATGACATAGTAATTTTAGAGAACGGCAAAAAAAACAAAGGCTTTGAAATATATGGTGTTTCTAAAGATTATTTTAACGGACATGTACAATTGTATGGTTCGATTAAAGAAAAGTCATTAAATCATCTTATAAAAACGTATACTAAATGGAGAATTATCTTATGGCGAATTCCAACAACTCAAAATGGAATTCATTCAATGGCCCTCGCCCTTGAAAAAGGATTTAATATAGTTGGATATGATGTAGGCTTCAATAGTATGAAATCGAAATTATTTGATTCAGTAATATTAGCTTACTATCCGAAAGGGGGTTCTAATGCTTTTGAAGTAAACTATCTTGAGGAAAATAAACCACTTTTTAATAAGATTAGAGAAATATTTTACTCTCGTGTTAACTAATTATTCTTCTATTTACTTCAAACTTTATACGTTCTAGCTATAATAACAGAGATACAACTTTTTCTTCTAAAGTTTGAGTACCAGTTCCAAAAAGTTTGTCAATAGTCTTTTTAAATGGTTCAAATTTAGCAACTTCAGTCACTTTACACCCATTAAATTCTGAAATGAATTTTTTAAGCAATCTATCCAAAAGTGGCTTTATAGTTCTATCTAAATATTTTTCAAGTCGATCATCTTTATCTATTACCAAAAAAGAGAGAATATCTTGCTCTTTCCCATAAAAATCTTGCATTATTCCTTTCTTAAAAACTATGGTATATTTGCTACTTTCAAAATACTCTATTGGTGCCATTAAGCATTCGGCAAATGTTAAAAGTCCACTCATTAAACCGCTTGAACATATTAAATCTGCTTTTTCCTTACGCGCTCTATGATAACTAGCAAATATAACAGGAATTCCATTGAAGATGATACCAGCTTCTCGAATTAACATATTAATTCTAATAAGGGTTTAAATCAAATCGCGTTAAAAATATATTCTTTATGGGTGTTCCTCATATACAACGAAATTCACGCTTTTAAATATTAGCCTATTAATAATATTTCGTAACGATAGAACAACACTTTTCTAAATATAATTCATCAATATTTAATGTCGATTTTTTGTCGTTATCACACAGAACTTATATTCCTCTAATCCATGATTAATATCTCTATTATTAATTAAAATAAGCTCTCAGAGATAGAAATTGCACAAATACGTTGAGTTATAATGATTTTAAAAAAGTAAAAATAAAAAAAGTTAAAAGTTTATTTCTTCTTACGTCTTGGTTCAATTTTTTTAATAATTATGCTCTCGGCGTGGATCTTACAGTTTTTAAGAATTACTCTGAATCCCCCAGCACCACCTACTCCTGGAATTGTCATACCAACAGTCCCCATTGGAAGCATAGCACCTTCTTCTTCCCATTCTTCTTCCTCTTCCATTTCACTTGCGACTGCTTTGTATTCTTCTGTTTCTATAATCGGATGCTGAACTTTTTCTAACCATGCGGGTAATTCACTTAAATCAGAAACTTCTTCTTCGGTTGCAATTTTATCCCTTAAATCTTCTGGAAGAAAATCATATACGCGATCTTTAACTGTTTTTCCCATCCATACGATTGTATGAATTCCACTCTCCAATCCTGAATTTATTCCATCGAATTTTTGGTATTTGGGCGATATAATGTATTGTATGCTTATACCATTAAAACCCGGCATTTGTTTTCCTCCACCCGTCTGATTGGCCATTGCACTAAAAGGTAGCCCATTAATAGCAACTCCATCGTGATTTCGATCAATAATTCCATGACCTGCACCGGTCTCAGGTAAAAAAAAATCAATTGCTTCAAAACAGCCGCAGCTAGTATGAGGGAACTCCATTCCGCTATAAAGATAAATTCTTTCGATTTCTCCAAGTGAACGCTTTTTTATCATTTCGTTGACTCCTACAAACTCGCCTGCTAATTCGTTTAAACATTCACCCATGGGAACTTCGAATAAAGGTCCCTTTGGATCAACTCTAGCTGCTGCTCTTGCATCAAACCAAGAAATTGAACCACATAAACTCATACGGTTGGGAGTAATACAACATGCATGTGTTGGTGCGAAAGATTGACATAAAACACAGCCATAAAACATATCTACATCTTCGTCGTTTATACTTCGGGCTCTTTCGTCTCTTTTTTCGTATATTTTTAAAGCAAAATCGTATGGGTCTTCTATTTCTTTTGGATCTGTGATCAAAGTTACTTGTGCTTTTTTAATTATTGGCAATTCAGCTTTGTAAAGACGAATTAGAACAGTACCTAACATAGTTAAATCGTTAAAACCTTTTTCAACTAGTTTCTTAGAGAGCCTCATCCAGTTGGTATAGCGTTGGTTTAAATGCATTATTCCATTTACAAAATTACAAAACTCATGGATTCTTCTCTCGAACACGGCTTCTAGGTCTTCTTCCAATTCAGGGCCAGAAACTTCTACTAGAATCCCGATTGGGTAACGTTCACCTTCTTTCATGTCTTTAAGGTTGGGACCTATAATTGTAATTTTGCCATCTTCAATCTCCTTCTCTGGTTTAACCCTTACGAGCTCAAAATGTTTCTCGATTTTAGGTCCACCGAGTTCAACATACATTTGATTTCCTCTTATACGCTCCCCCTCATAAACTGGTCCAACATCAAAAGGAAGGTCTGCAAAACTCATTTCATAAATCTCCTCATTTGTTTTTGTTTTTGTTATTTTTATATTTTTTATTTTATAGCTTTTCAATTAAACTATTCAAAAATTCTTTCCAATCATCATCGCTTAGATTTGGTAAGCTAAATCTAGCGTTTGGGTGTGCAAATTTATCTAATTCAATTGTTTTTACCCAGTTCGTAAAGTTTTTGATCCGAGATAATGCTTGAGAGACATAAAATACTATATGACCACCGAATATTGCCATTGAATATTGTCCCTCTCCATCCAGTCCAGTCCAATCTTTATCACTTAAGCGGTTTGTGATATTAATTAGTGACATATCATACAATTTTCCATCACTAATTTTATCCTTCACATATTTATATGCATGACCAGTACTGACTACATGGCATTCAATTTTATTAGCGATTTCAATTAAATAATCAGCGAGTTTTTTGCCATCAAGCTCCCAATTTAAAGATTCTGCACCAATGATAAAAATTTTTTTCATTGGAATTTTCAGTAAATTCGTCATTACAACAGGATCTGAAACAGTAACGCCCATTTCAGGGCCTGGGATGTTTGCTTTTTGATACGGACGTGCCATTTTACTCAATTTCCTCTATTTTTATTTTTAGCTATAAGTTGTAAAATAATTGTATTTGAATTATTATACTTAGAATTATTAAAGACAACTTAAAAAAATTGTTTTTATTAAGTTTAACTAAAAATAGATAATAGGTATAAAGTTAAAAAAAAAAAAATCATTAAAAATTAATCAAAGTTAGGTCTTTTATCTTGCCAAGGAGCTAGTTCTTCAAATGCTTTTGAAACTTGTAAAATTAACAATTCCTGAAATCTTTTACCAACGATTTGCAATCCTATCGGTAGGTTGGCATTTGTCCATCCACAGGGAATAGTAGCAGCAGGATGTCCTGTAAAGTTAAATGGAAATGTAAATGCTTGCCACGCTGTGGGAGATACATTAATTCCATTTATTTGTGAAGGATAAGCATCTCCTGATTCAAAAGCTGGAACTGCTGTTGATGGAGTAAGAAGTATATCATAGTTTTTAAAAGTTTCGAATATCACTTGATAAAACTGACTACGAGTTCTCATAGCGTCTGGTAAACTAGAAGCAGGAAATCGTAATCCCGCTTTGACCCATGTTACTAAATTTGGATCTAGTTTATCTTTCCATTCTTCCAAATAAGGTTTTAATTCATGTCCAAACATTATTAACCACATTGTACTAAAAGCCATTGAAGGATCCAACTCTTTAAATTTTGCTTCTTCTACTTCCCATCCAAATGATTCAAATTTATGGACTGAATTAATTACTGCTTTTTCAACCTCTTTATCAACAATCTTTGCAAAGCCTAAATTTAAACTATAACCAATCTTTAATTTATCTGGTTTTTCATTTATATGGTCAGTGTATTTTATATGATCTTCCGGTAATGAATGTCTATCCCCCTCAAATGGCCCCTTCATAGCATCTAGCATTAGTGCTGCATCGGAAACATATCTTACAATAGGGCCAACAACAGATAAGGTTTGACCACTATGGAAAGTTATTGGATAAATTGGAACCCTTCCAAAGCTGGGTTTAAGACCATAAACTCCGCAAAAACATGCAGGATGTCGAATAGAACCTCCTCCATCTGAGCCTTGAGCTAAAGGCCCCATTCCACAAACAACTGAAGCCGCAGCACCTCCACTAGATCCTCCAGACGTTTTCTCAAGATCCCATGGATTTGGTGTAACTCCAAAAATGAGATTATCAGTAACTCCTTTAAAACCGAATTCAGGCGTATTTGTTTTCCCTAAAATTACACAACCCGCATCTTTTAAACGTGTTACAGCAATCGCATCTTCTTCAGGAATGTGATGTTCATAAATTTTTGAACCATAAGTGGTCCTCACCCCTTTGACTGACAATAAATCTTTAATAGAAGTTGGGATCCCATTTAGAAGAGGTATTTTTTCCTTTCTCTTTACTCTTTCATCTGCTTTTTTTGCCATTTCCCGTGCTAAATCGAAAGTTGGGGTACAATATGCGTTAATTATTGGATTAATCTTTTCAATCCTTTCAATAATTATTTCAGTTATTTCCTGCGAGGTTAATTCTTGATTATCTATTTTTTCTTTCATTTCCCAAGCGGGCATAAAGCATATGTCGTCTTTATTCATTTTTTTCACTTTTATGTTTTTAGTATAAATTGAACTATATTAAAATTAAATTAATTTTGGTTTTTTATCTTGCCATGGAGCAATCTCTTCAAATGCCTGTGAAACTTGTAGAACAGTAACCTCATCGAATCTCTTTCCAATAATTTGCATCCCAATAGGTAATCCATCACTAGACCAACCACAGGGAATTGAAGCTGCGGGGTGACCAGTCATATTGAAGGGATGAGTATAGGGTGACCAAGCTCCCGCGGAAACCTTTTTGCCATCAATTTTACTAGGAGAGGATACACCTAATTCAAAAGCAGGGCATGCCATTGTTGGGGTAATTAAAATGTCATAATCTTTAAAATGTTTACACACATTATCATAAATAACTTCTCTTTGTATTTCAGCGGTATAGATATTTTCTGGGGTAAGTTGAAACCCAAATTGAGCCAGTTGAACTAATCCTTGGTCTAAAATATCCCCATATTGCTCAACTATCGGTTTTAGAAAATATCCAATTCCATATGCCCAAATAATATTCCAAGTCAAACCATAATTTTCCACACTCACTTTACCTCTGAGTGTTTTTCCGGGTGATAATAAATTAATATTGCTTTTTTCAACTGACCAATTTAATTCTTCAAATTTTTTAACAGCATTTAGTACTGATTTCTCGACTTCAGAATGAATAATTTCTAGATTTCCTAAATCTATTGCATATCCTATCTTCAGTTTTTTAGGAGTTTCTTCTAATGCATCATAGAAGCTATAGTTTGGTTTTGGTAAGGAATATCTGTCTATATCATCAGCTCCAACTAAAGCATCTAACATTAATGCAGCATCTTTTACATATCTAACTAGTGGTCCCTTTTGAACGTATGTACCCATAATACCCTCTAATTTCACAGATGTTTGTGGAATCCGTCCGAATGTTGGTTTAATACCATATAATCCACAAAAACTACTTGGAATACGGATAGAGCCTCCCCCATCTGAACCTTGAGTTAAAGGACTTAATCCAGAAGCAGTTGCTGCTGCTCCTCCGCCAGTAGACCCTCCAGCAGTCCTTTCTAAATGCCATGGATTTTTGGTTTCACCAAAAATTAAATTATCCGTGTTTCCTTTATACCCAAAGGCAGGCATGTTTGTTTTACCTAATATAACTACACCGGCTTCTTTTAATCTTTTGACCGCTATATCATCGTTCGGTGAAATATAATTTTCAAACGCTTTACAGCCACACGTGGTTCTAATTCCTTTAACATCAACATTATCTTTGATAGATGTTGGTATACCATGTAATAGTCCTAATTTTTCACCCTTTTTAACAGCAGCATCAGCTTTTTTTGCCAAACCTCTAGCTAATTCAAAAGTAGGTGTACAATATGCATTAATTATTGGATTTATTTTTTCTATTCTTTCAATTATTATTTCAGTTATTTCTTCTGATGTTAATTCTTGAGTGACAATTTTTTGTTTCATTTCCCATGCGGGCATGAAATAAATTTCTTCTTTATTCATTTTTATCAAAATCCTTTATAGATTCAATTGTTTTAATTAATCTCTCTTTAATTCAGTAAATTTAAAATGATGAAATTATAATACAAATATTACTTTTCATTATTTATATAAATTCATAATGAATCTCGATTAAGATGTGCGAATTTAAAATTATTAGAAAAAAGGATGGTTCTCAGATATTAGAAGATATTGTTATGTTATCCTATAACGAAAAAAATGAATTAATTTTAAAGGATGTTATTGGAATGGGAGAAATACTAGAGTCAGCTCTTATTCTTAATGTAAATACTATGAATCAAAAATGTATAATTCTTGAGAATCCTTTAATTAAAGATTTTATAAGTTTGATTAATAACTTAAGTGAAAGTAAATCAAGCAAATCTGAAATTGATGAAATTATCAATAAACTGGAAACTATAAAATCAGAGCTCAAATCGTAGATAAATTATTTGGACTTATTTTTTTGGCGGAAAAATTTCAATTTCTATTGAAGAAACATTGTTACTCGTGCCGTCAGTATTTGTAATTGATTCCGTATCAATCAAAATTTCACCATATGTGGCTCCTTTAACAAATTTGTTTATTAGGATCTCTGCAACATCCACTGCTCGTGAGATAGATCGCCCTCGAGCGAGTAGTCTTACGGGTTGTTCATTTAAAACAATCATATCAGCCATAACATAGTTTAATGATTTCTTTCTCCCAATAAAAACTTTTGCATCATCATTTTTAGCCAATTAATACCACCTTTACAATGTTTACGTTAGGAACTACTTTATTATACTTGTGTTACTTAAGTGCTCCTTAATTATGTTTAGCTTTTGGCAAATTATCAATATGTAGTTATGTTTATTAGCTTTAGTTAGATTTTAAAAATTATCAATTTCTGAATTTTCATAGAATTTTTTTTATACTTCTTTGATATATTGATCTTTATCTTCATAGTTATACCATATTAAAATCTAAATAATATAATGGTAAAACTCCAATTAATTTTCAATTAATAAAAAATAATAATAGATTGTTTCAATTTTATTGAATTATAAAATAATAATAATGATAAAAACCAATAAATTCTCTAACTAGAATTAAATGCCCGTAAATATTACTGATTTTTTGAACAAGAAATCCGATGGATTAAAGAAAAGAGATTTAGTAAAATCTCCGAATTTAAAAACAATCTTCAACGTTATAAATCAACATTTATATGGAAAACTAAAGTATACTGATACAGACACTAGAGCACGTTCGAAACAAATCATAAATCTTTTACTATGTAAGTTAGTCGATGAGGTTTCTAAAAAACCTGAAGAAGAGATGGAATTTTGCATTAAAAACAGTGAATCTCCAGAAAATCTATATTACAGAATCCAAAAATTTTTCGATGAGAATGTTCGGGCAAAATACAAAGAAGTTCTTGACCAAAATGAACAAATTAAGCTGACTGAAGAACTAGTTTATTTAATTGTAAGTGAAATTCAACATATCTCTCTACTTCGATCTTCTAAAGATATATTCAGTGATGCTTTTGAAATTTTTGTTAGTAAAATTCTAAAGGATGAGGCAGGACAGTTTTTTACACCTCCAAATATAGTAAAATTTATGGTACATTACTTAGATCCAGAGCTTGAAACTAAAATTTTGGATCCTGCTTGTGGACATGGAGGGTTCCTTCTTGAAAGTAAAGATCTTCTATGGAGTAAATGCGAATTGGAAAGTGATAAAATTGATGCTATTTCTAAGTTATATGGTATTGATAAAGACTTATTCTTAGCAAAAATAAGTAGATTATATTTGGATATCCTAAGTAATGGAATATCTAATATATTTTGTGAAGATTCGTTAGATCCTAAAAATTATAGAGCTCCAGCGAAGGAATTTATAAAGAATGATAATTTTGATTTTATTTTTACTAATCCCCCTTTTGGTGTTAAAATTCCTATTAACGATAGTAAAATCTTAATAAATTATCAATTAGGTCATACATGGAAAAATGTTAGTGGCAAATTGGAAATGCAAAATAAAGTAGTAAAGCAACAACCTCCACAAGTTCTTTTTATTGAAAGATGTGTTCAGTTACTTAAAGACGGAGGAAAATTAGGAATTGTCTTACCAGAAGGAATATTTGGGAATCCTTCAGATCGTTATATTTGGGAGTATCTAATTTCTAATGGCAAGATCTTAGGTATTATTTCATTGGATCAGAATACTTTTCAACCCTATACTTGTAATAAAACCAGTATCCTCTTTTTCCAGAAATTGAAAATGATTCCAAAAGATTATCTAATAGATTTCGCTATTGTAGAGAATGTAGGTCATGATAAGGATGGAAAGATTTTATACAAACTTAATAGAGATGGGAGTAAGAAATTAGATTCTAATGGAGTAGCAATAGTAAATGATGACTTACGTGATCTACACTTAAGATTAAATGAGGCTGAACAATTTAATTATTTGAAAGAACAAAAAATCTTTAAAATCAGCTTCAGTCAAATAAAAAACCAAGTTTTTATTCCTCTTTATTATACTGGAGTGGAAAAAACCTTAAAGAAACTTGCTAATGATGAAAAGTTTGAACTTCTGTCAATTAGGGAATTAGCTGAAAAAAAGTTTATTTATACTAATAAAGGAGGCTACTTACCGCGGGGAGATGAAATAGGTTCTCATCTTTATGGATTAGGTACTATCCCATTTATAAGGACTAGTGAAATTTCCAATTGGGAAATAAATTTGGATTCATATAAGAAAACTAGTGAAGAAGTATATGAACAGTATAAAGAAAAACAAAACATTGAACCAGGAAATATTCTATTAGTTAAAGATGGTGGTCCAAATCTAATTGGTAAAACAGCTTATATATCTGAAATGGATGTGAAGATAATTATACAAAGTCATCTCTTTCAAATAAAATCCTTAGAGAATGATGAATGTATTGACTCTTATCTTCTCTTATATCTATTAAATCTTGATATAGTGCAAAAACAGATTCAAGCAATAACTTTTGTTCAAGGAACTATAGCCACTATAGGAAATCGAATTATGGAAGTAATCTTACCCATCCCAAAGGAGATTTCTAAAAGGAAAGACATTTCAAAATCAATAAAACAAATTATTGATAAAAAGACAGAAATAAGAACAAAAATACAAAACCTATCTTTGGAATCGTTTAATATCTAATATTAGAAAAATATATACGATTTTATACAAATCACTTATCAAGAAGAAGATTGAAAAATTTTCTATGAAATTATATGATGAAGTGGTACAGCTATGGAAGAAAGCAGGGATTAGCGTGGGATCTTCAGATTTAAAAGAAGAAATTGAGAAAATGCTGAAACGAAATCCTAATCTATTCTTAATTGGAAAAATAAAAGAAAAAATCATTGCTGTAGTGATGGGTGGATTTGATGGCAGAAGAGGGTATGTCCATCATCTTGCTGTAGATCCAATACATCAAAAAAAGGGATATGGAAAAATGATGATGCATGATCTAATTAACGATTTCCGCAGAATTGGAGTACATAAGATTCACTTATTTATAGAAAAACAGAATCAAGCTGTTGTAGACTTTTATAATAATTTGGGATGGCAAATGAGAGATGATCTGATTATGATGAGTATTATACCTGATAAATCTATGTATAAAATGCGGATCTAAGATAAATTCATATCTTTAAAACTCTGATTTAAAGTACAGCTAATTTTAAAGTTTTAAATATTATTGAAATGAATACTATTTACATAAATAATAAATTTTGAAATTGAAAGAAAATGCAAGAGGAAGATATACGGTATTGGGATAAAAAATGGCCTGAAGTAGTACCAAAACATATCGATTATGATGAAATACCTTTAGGAGAGTTTCTGAAAAGAGCAGCTAACAAATACCCTAATTCTGATGTGATATTCTTTGAGGGTTTTAGAATGACATACAAGGAGTTAGATGCTCTCGTTGATCAATTTGCTACTGGACTTGCAAAATTGGGAATTAAAAAGGGTAACACTGTGGCAATTGATTTACCTAATGTCCCTCAATATGTAATTGCTCATTGGGCAATTCTTAGAATTGGAGCTGTTTCTAATCCAATCCTTCCTGTTAATCGTTATGTGGAAATTGTCCACCAGGTAAATGATTCAAAGGCTAATACTTTGATTATTCTAGATTATTTGTTTGAAGAATATCTTCTTGGGAGGGATCTTACAAAAATGCCTTCACTAAAAAGCATAATCTTAACTGCTACTGCAGAGTATTTACCTAAAATTAAAGCTAAGTTGGGGGTAGCTCTCGGGAAAGTTCCAAGAATGAAAAATTGGCCTGATAAAATAGGAGAGATTACTTTCCATGGGTTTCAAGATATATTACAAAAAGGGTTACCGATTAATGTCCCTAAAGTAGATATTGATGTTAAAAAAGAACCTGCTATTTTGATATATACTGGGGGAACAACAGGAGTTCCCAAAGGTGTTATGACATCTCATTATAATATGATTGTAAACACAGAACAAATCGTCACATGGGCGACTACACAATTACCAGAAATGGCAGAAGTGAAAGGAAAAGGAGGAATGTTATTAGTCGTACCACTTGCTCATTCATTTGGTAATATAGGTATGACAGTTTCCATATTTGAAGGGTGGAAACTAATTTTACTGCCACGACCTCCAGAAAAAATATCAAAGATATTAAATGTTATTATGAAAGAAAAAGCTACATACATGCCCGCAGTTCCTACACTTTTTATAAAAATTAATCAAGATCCTGATTCATCCAAATATAAAGGTAAACTTACTTCACTCTATGCTTGTGTTAGCGGTGCTTCAGCATTACCGTTAGAAGTAAAAAATACTTTTGAAGAACTCACCAGTGCAGTTATTGTTGAAGGCTATGGAATGTCAGAATGTTCACCTATCTTAACCATAAATCCATTTATAAAATCCCTTCAAAAAATAGATACTGTTGGATTCCCGTTATCAGATACCTTAATAAAAATCGTGGATGCTGAAGAAGGAACAAGTTTAAAACCACAATGTCCTAATGATAACTGTGAGAATTGTGGTGCAGATGAGCAACAATATATCGGAGAAATATGTGGAACAGGACCACAAGTCATGTTGGGGTATCTAGGAAGGAAAGAGGTTAGTGAACATGCTCTAAGAAAAGACTCTCAAGGTAAGATTTGGTATTACACTGCGGATATTGGCTGTATCGATAATGAAGGATACCTTCATATAAAGGATCGTAAGAGAGATATGATAAAAAGAAAGGGTCATGCTGTTTTCCCAAGAGAAGTAGAAGATTTAATTTACATGCATGAAGCTGTAAATGAAGTTGGAGTAATTGGTGTTCCCGATCCAGAATCGGGTCAAGAAATAAAGGCATATATTTCTTTAAAACCTGATTATCAAGGAAAAGTTTCTAAAGAAGAACTCATGGAGTGGTGTCAAACAAATATAAGCCCATTTAAATATCCAAGAATAATCGAAGTTGTTCCTGAGTTACCTAAATCCGTGATTGGTAAGATTCTTAGGCGAGAATTACGAAAAGAAGGTGAATAACGCTTTTTTTATATCTATTTTTTTTTAATTTTAAATCAGAATTAAATAAGGAACCAATAAGAAACAAGAAATTTTAAGAGATAGTAGAACTTTTGTTTTTAAGAATTTTTTCTGCCTTTTTAGCAAACCCAATTACAATTTCATCAACATCTAAAACTGAATCTATTAGACCACATGATTGTCCTACTGGTACTGCCCCATTATCCACATCGCCCTTAGTATAGACAATCTCATATTTATGGAAATCATCCATAAGATTCTCAATGTTGTTGAATAAACTCTTTTCATATGTAATTTTTTCTTCTTTCGTCATAACTCTACCATGTTCTAAGCAAAATCTATTTTTGATTAATCTTATTGGACCAAAGCCTCCTGTAGTTAGCATAGTATCATTATCTGTAGCTGGAGGAATTAATGCCTTATAATTGGGATGGAATTCACTCTCCTTTGATGCTATGAATCTGGTTCCCATGACAACAGCATCAGCGCCCATGACTAGTGCTGCTGCTATTCCTTCTGGTGTTGCTATTCCACCACAAGCGACGGTTAGCATGTCAGGATATTTTTGGGTTATTTCTTGTACTAAAACTAAAGTAGTGATACCCTCATAACTCTGGTGCCCTCCGCCTTCAGTGCCAGTAGCGACAATACCATTACATCCAGATTCAACCACTTTATCTGCAAGCCATAAAGCTGGCGCTACATGAAAATGGTACATTTCGGGACATGTTTTTTGCCACAATTTAGCTGCTACTCTCGGACCTCCAGCACTCGTCAAACCATAAATCATCTGTTCTCTAATTTTTGGATTTTCCTTACGCCATTGCCCTACTTTTCTTAATAAAATCCTATGATCTGTTTGCATTCGTGCAACTCGAATATTAAATCCAAATGGTTTATCAGTAGCTTCTATAACTGTATCAATCTGATCTTTAAAATCTAAAATTGAGTTTTTTCCTTGTAAAGTAGCATGACTTATTACCCCTAATCCACCTGCTTCTGATACAGCAATGGCTAACTGAGTTGTATAAAAGGGTCCCATTGGTGCACTAATTATAGGATATTTTATCCCAAATTTTTCAGTAATTCTTGTTTTTATCATTATTTATCCCTTTTTATTCAGTTTTCCCCTTATTCACCTTATTTATATTTTAATCATCAATTTTAAAAAGGTTTACTTTTGTATTTATAAATCTTAAACTAATCAATTCTTAAAAATGAATTTCTATTGATGTAATCAAATAATATTTTGCTTTAGGGTTGATAGAAAATTAAGAAAAAATAGAAAGGAAATAAAATGATTAAAATTTTTGTCCACATTTTTTGCAGACATTAATCTTTGAATACATAGGAGAATGACCAATATAACCTAAAACCTTAGATTTGTCTTCTTCAGTTTTTATGTCTTTCCCTACCGCACCACAGCTTGGGCAAATTAATCGATCATCACTCTTAAATTCTGTTGGTGCAGCTGGTTTTAATTCAGTCAATTCTGCTTCAACTTTATTTAAGCTAGCTTTTTGTTCTTCAATTACTTTTTCTTTTTCAGAAAGTGATTTTGTAATTTCATCTATTTTAGAGTCTTTTTCAGAGATAGAATTATTTAATTCTTCTGTTTTTTTAGACAAACCTTCAACCTGCGATTTTAGATCTCCCACTTCCGTACTGAAGTTGTCGTTTGAAGCTGTTAATTCTTTAACTTGACTATCTAACTCTGATATTTTACTCTTCCCTTGTTCCAGCTCAGAATTTAAATCAGTAATTTTTTCTTCTAAATTTTTAATTCTTTCATCTTCTTTTGTTATAGTTGCTTTAAGGTCAAAAATTTCAGATTCATATTCATTGATTTTATTTTGTAATCCTTTTACAATTTTATCATCTAAACTTTCTGTGAGATCTTTCATTTCATCTTGAGAAATAAAAATAACACCTCTTTTTTTGTGTCTTTTTTATGAACCGTTAATTATACTATAGTAAATAAGCGATATGTGCCAAAACGAATTTTAGCAATAATAAATAAATTCTTACAAAATCTTTATAATAAAATTAGTATTTAAGCTTTATTTTTACGATATTTTGTGTTTAGAAAAAGAAATTTTGCTTTGAAATTTCTGTAGTAATACCTACCACGGATTAATCTTAGATAATTTCCATTAAATTTTAAGAAAAATGATTCATTATTCTATAGAGATAATAGTATTTCTTTCAATATTAGAATCATATTGAACCATACATGTTTTTCCAACTATTTCTTGAGTCTCTAAAGCAAGAAGCAACTCTGGTTTAGTAACGAATGCAATACTACGACTCCCATTTTCAAGAGTACCTATTATAACTCCTCTGTTAGGTTGCCCTGATCGCTTATAAATAATAGAATATCCATCAACAATGAGTTTACCATTCGCTTTTTCAATTGGTTCCGGTAGTATTTTTTTTAAAATTGAATCTTGTATTTTAGAGTCATCCCGAACACCCCATTGTATCATAGGTGGTTTTGTTCCATAGATCCCAATTGATTGTTTAGTGTTATATCCACCATTTGCTATAACCATCACTTTTAATGAAGGGTTGGCACGAATTGATTCAACAGTGTTGATAATTGCATGTAAAGAATAATTGCTTAAAGGAGTCCCAAAAAATGGAAGACCTCCTGTGAGTGTCAGATCACGCGGATCATCGTCTTTAATTCCAAGCTCATTCATAAAGATCTCTACAATTGAAGGAAAACAGCTATATAAGTCAAATTTATCAATATCACTTAACTTTAAACCCGCTTGTTCCAAAGCAAGGCGAGTTCCTTCTCTTGTTGCTGGAGAATCATCAAGTCGCGGACGTCGATAAATCTCATCAATATTTTTGAATGTTGCTCCTCCCATTATATATATCCATTGTTTTCTATCAATATTAAGAAATTCAGCAATTTCTTCACTTGTAATTAAAACTGTTCCAGCTTGATCTACGAAATTGTTCGCGCACATACGCTTAGTGTAAGGGTGTACAATAAGACGATTCTCAGGTGAGGGTGTAATAATTTCTTCAGCGGTAAATTGCTTTTGAGTCCAGCTATAAGGATTTTTTGATGCAATCTTAGAAAAATGTTCAAAGAGTTTTCCTATATATTTTTGGTGTTCCTCAATAGTTCGTCCAGATGATGCTCTTAATGCTGTTTCGAAAATTGCATAGGCAGTAGTTGCAAAATATAATTGGTAATTTATAACATCTTGAGCGATTGCCCATCTCTCCCCATTTATGTATTTTGGATCTTCTTTTTTCGGCCAATACTCAGGACGTTTCCCCTTAAATGTCTTTCGTATAGAATAGGCAGCCTCTCCGCCTGTAACGAGAATGCAACGGTGCTCTCCAGTGGCAATTGCTTTAGCGGCACGATTAATTAACATTTGAGGACTTTGTCCTCCATCGGGCAAATAAATTTTCTCTTTAGGTGTGATATTGAGCCTTTTCCCAAGTTCCCCAGGTGCATCTTCATATAACCATGAACTGATATTCACCATATAAATTGCATCTATATAATCAACGATATTGTTAGCTTGTGTATCTTCTATTGCCTTTTGCCCCGTCTTTACCATTAAACTAAGTGAGTCAAGAGGCTGGGGTGTGTCTCTACGTTGTGTAAACTGTGCGGCACCAATTATAACTGGATTGTTTTTTTTACTCATAATTTAAACTATTATATCTAATGTTTTGTTAAATTTCCAATTCATTTAAAAATTAATTAATTTTAATTATGCTTCAATATGAAATTAAAATCATACTTTATTTTAAACTGCATTAAACAAATAAATTTAAGTTATTTCACGAGAACAATTACCATCGTTTTAAAAGCAAATTAAAATTCTTTTGCTGCTTCTTATAGATGAAAAAAAGAAGAATTAACTAGGGTAATCATTTTTGGAACCCATTAGAGTGGTTGTTTCTTCGATCCATTGAGATAAATCCTTATCAACTCTACAGAAGGTAACAATTTTATCTAAATCCTTTAGTTTGCTAAATGAGCATTCTACAATTACATCCCATCCTCCATAAATGGGAGTAGCATACGTTACTTTCCAATCTCCTTCTGATTCTGTTGATTTTAAACCATTTAGTTTATCAACAACTTTCCATTCAGAACCAATTACCTTTAATCGAATTAATATATACCTCGATAATATCATTTTAAATACCTCATTCTAATTTTTAACAAATTTATTGTTATCTTTTTAATAATTCCTTTTCTTATTTGGAATAAATACAGTTAAATTACTATTTCTTGTAGCATCTTTTTCTGTTCTAATAATTTCATTACACCTTCTCAAGAGTTTTGTTCTAAGTTTTGTCAGTAAGTTAAAAGAATTTTAAGATTAAAGATAATCCACAATTTACACATTTAGAACGAAACTTTTATATATGAACTATGAAATATATCATAAGTATAATTTATCCAAAAATTACAAATTAGAAAATTTATAAAATAAATTAAAACAAGAAAATGAGGTAAATTTATTATGAAAAGAGAAATGGCAGTAGTTGGGATGATAGCTTGCTTAGCGGGAGGATTCTTGGCTGGATGGTTTATCCCTCCACTTTTTGCCCCCCCAAGCGGTGAATTAATTAGTAAGATCAAATCCCGAGGGGAATTGCGTGTTGGAACTAGTACTGATTATCCACCCTTCGAATTTGATAACATAACTTCGGGTGAGATTGAAGGCTTTGACGTCGATGTAAGCCGTTTGATTGCTGATGAAATTGGTGTTGATCTTGAAATGGTCAACATGGATTTTGACGCTCTGATTGGTGCTTGTGCTGCAGGCACAATTGACATGATTGCGGCAGCAATGACGTACGATCCTACATCGGACATTGGACAAGAACGCGCACAGCAACTTGCACCCTCTATACCCTATGTCACTGTTGCCCAAGTTGTCATCGTAACGGGAGATTCAGCACTCACAATTAATAATTTAACAGATCTTCTTGGATATGATGTTGGCTGTCAATCGGGCACCGTAATGGAGGCTGAGTTGGATGATATACCCGGTATGACTTATACATCATTTGCTAGTGCTCTCGTGCTTATTCAAGATTTAGTCAGTGGTATAGGTATCGACGCAGCATACATAGACGAGCCGGTTTTTACCACCTGGAATCAAACATACGACCTTAAAGTCATCTTAACTACGGGAACTGATCCTCTATCGCTGTGGTGCAGACACGAGGACCCAGATCTGCTATATGTGATCAACACAGTCATCCTTACTGGGTATGAACCAAGTGGAACGATGTATGATCTATTAGATAAGTGGTTTGGGTGACTGATCTTCCAACCCTCCCAGAAATTATTTTTTATATTCTGAGGAGAGGTCTGTACCATACATTGCTTTTAACTGTTCTAGGTTTATTGATTGGGTTTATATTGGGTATATCGCTAGCGCTTATGCGTGTATATGGGGCTAAAGAACTCGCTTGGTTTTCAAGTGGTTATGAGAAGTTGTTTCGCGGCATCCCACTTATAGTTCTGATCTACGTCTTCGCTTTCGGATTGCCAGACATTTTTTGGTACATTGACCCACTTGAATTAAGGCTTGGCAGCGTAGTTTTAGCGCTTTCTCTTCGTAGTGCTGCCTACCAGTCTCAGATTTTTCGTGGAGCTATTTTATCAGTGACTCCAGGGCAAACGGAAGCTGCTCGTGCGCTAGGTATGGGGGGGTCCCAAGCTTTCCGACACATTGTAATGCCACAAGCCTTACGGCTAGCAGTACCTAGCTGGTCCAATGAATATGCGGTGGTCATTAAAGATTCATCTTTCGCTTCCGCGATTGGAATTATCGAGATGACTCAGTCGGCTTATTTTGTGTCTATAAATTTTCAAGAAATCTGGGCTTTATCGTATTTAATTCTTGCAATTCTATATTTTTTATTTACATATCCCATAACAAGGATATTCGGTGAACGACAATCCAAGAAACTGAAGAAGTTTGGGATGGGAGGTGGCTAGAGATGGATAAACCTATTTTACGCGTAGTTGATATTTGGAAGTCATACGAAGATTTGCAAGTCCTCAAAGGAGTTTCATTCGAGCTGGGGGAAGGAGAGGTCAAGGTTGTCTTTGGACCAAGTGGTTCTGGTAAAAGCACGTTGCTTCGTTGCATCAATATGTTGAGCCCACCAGACAAGGGGGAGGTATACATCCGCGGACAGAATATTAATGCCCCTGAAGTCAATATTAATGCGATGCGGGCTAGAATCGGCATGGTATTCCAACATTTTAACCTATTTACCCATCTTAAAGCGATAGATAATGTTAGTATTGGCCTTCGCCGGGTGAAAGGTTTTTCAAAGGAAGAAGCTCGAGCGAAGGCACTTGAGGTGTTACAATCGGTTAGAATGGAGAAATGGACTGATCATTATCCTGCTGAACTATCTGGTGGTCAACAACAACGTGTGGGCATAGCTCGCGCTTTAGCTATGGACCCGGATGTAATTTTGTTTGACGAACCTACCTCTGCTCTAGATCCTGAATTGATCGGTGAAGTACTCCAAGTGATGTTGGATATTGCTAAAGCAGGCACTACAATGATAGTTGTAACCCACGAAATGGGATTCGCTAGAGCTGTCGCATCAGAAATGATTTTTCTTGGTGATGGAGTCATCATGGAAAGCGGAACACCCGAACACTTCTTCGTCTCGCCTAAATCCGAACGAGTGAAGAATTTCCTCCGCCAGCTTGATATTTTATACGGAGGCCACGAAAAACTTTTAAAATAATCAAACGAGGAGGAACACAAGTGATATTACAAGATAGACCTAATCCGATAGGGGAACTCCTTATTGTACTGGAATACTGGGATCATATCTTCTCAGGTTTTTTGCTGACAATGTGGTTGTATGGATGGGCGCTTTTGATGGGTTTTTTCCTTGGTTTAATCTTGGCTAATCTCCGCCAGTATGGAGGGTGGTTTCTTTCACGTATTGCCTCAGGGTATGTCGAGTTTATACGTGGTACACCTTTGCTTGCGCAATTATTTTTTATTTATTTTCTCCCCTCTAGTCTAAATATCCCCGTTGGGGATTGGAAGATAGAGACTAGTTTCACAATCCTAAATAAGGACATTACGATCATCCTCCTGAATTACCGAACTCTAGCCGGTCTCATTGCGTTAGGGATTAACAGTGCGGCTTATCAAGCTGAATACTTCCGTGGAGCTATTATGTCTGTAGGGACAGAACAGTTAATGGCTGCCCAATCGCTGGGCATGTCCCGTATAGCTGGCATTCGGCATATCGTGTTACCTCAAGCTTTACGTCGTGTTATCCCTGCATGGTCCAACGAAGCAGCTTATCTTCCGAAGTATACCGTTGTTGTTTATTTCATTGGAGTTAAGGATCTTTTTTCCCAAGCACATCATGTCGTTGCATTTACGTTTATATCGCTCACTACCTATATCCTTATCGCTATCATCTTTATAGTTACAATCACACTTATTTCAAAGGGGCTGGATATCCTTCACAAAAAAACAATGATTCCGGGTCTGTAGATTGTTCAAGTATAAATAAAACTTTTAAATTTTTTTTTATTTTTTTATTTACTTCTGATAATTCACAATTTTAATCCTTTTATCTAACATAATTCTTTAAAATATGAAAACAAAAGTTTACGTTATAAAAAGAAAACCTAATGAAACAACTCAAGACGTAGTTTTAAGAACTCTTAAATTGATCACCTTAAAGGATATTTTCTCTAACTCAGAAAAAAAAAATCTTGATAAATCCAAACTGGGTAACCTCCGACCATTTTAGTACTGGAAATGTGACTTTAACAGATACTTTAGAAGGAATTATTATTTATCTCATTCAAGAATCCAAAATAAACCCAGAAAAAATAATAGTTGCTGATGGTGGGTCTTTTGGAACATCAGAAAGATTTTTTAAGTTAAATGAAGTTTTTCGGTTAGAAGAATATGGAATCAAAATTATGAATTTGAATAATGATGAGATTGTAAATGAAATTGAAGTACCTAATCCATTGTCTCTAAAAAGTGTAAATATTGCAAAAACAGCCCTAGATGCGAGCTGTATTATATCTGTTCCCTCATTAAAGGCACATAATATGGCGAGAACAACTTTAAGTATGAAGAACATGATGGGAACAATTTATCCGAAAAGCATTATGCACTCTAATTTACATAAAAAAATAGCAGATTTAGTGTCTGTGTTGCGTTCTAAAATGAAATTTCAAATAATCGATGGAATAATTGGTTCAAATGGATGGGAACTAGGAGGGCAACCTATTCAAATGGATTTAATTGTTGCTGGAGAAGATCCTGTAGCTGTTGAACGAGTTGGTAGTGAAATTATTGGTTTTGGGTTAAATAAAGTAAAATACTTAAAATTTGGAATGGAAAAACAACTCGGTACGGCAAATTTAGAACACATTGAAATAATTGGAAAATCAATAAGCGAAGTATATCACAAATTTTAAATTAAAAATTCTATTTTGGTCTTCTTTGAATTTTAAGTAAAAGTGTTAAATCTTTTTTCTTAAGATTATTTTATTAAACAAAACCTGATAAAATTTTTATATAGATTTTTTAGGTGCAATAAATTTGAGAATAGTTGATTTTCGTTCTGATACCGTTACTAAACCATCACCAGAAATGTGGGAGGCAGTTAAATCAATGGACAATTCTAAACTCGGAGATGATGTTCTCGGAGAAGATCCTACTGTTAATGAACTAGAAAATAAAGCAGCAAAAATTACTGGAAAAGAAGCAGCTTTATTAGTAACGTCGGGTACTCAAGGAAATCTTGTTTCACTTCTTTCGCAAACTAATCCTGGAAATGAAATCCTTTTAGAAGAACAAAGCCATATTTTTGGGCACGAAGTTGGAAGTGCTGCTCGTATTGGAGGCTTGATGATAAGTACATACCCTACAGAACGAGGAGTTCCATCGATTGAGCAACTTCAAGATTTAATTCGAGATAAAGAAGATATACATGAACCAGCAACAACTCTAATATCTGCAGAAGATACACATAATTTTCATGGTGGTGCGATAGTGAAGCCAGAAATCCTAAGAAGTTTGAAAGATTTTGCCCAAAGAAACGAATTAAAATTTCATTTAGATGGTGCAAGAATATTTAACGCCGCTGTAGGACTAAACATACCTGTAACAGAATTTACTAAACAGGTAGATAGTGTAATGTTTTGTTTATCAAAGGGTTTGTCATGTCCTGTTGGATCTATAGTCGCGGGCACTAAAGAGTTTATTTCAAAAGCTCGGAAATTTCGCAAAATGGTTGGAGGTGGTATGCGACAAGCAGGGATAATCGCCACTTTTGGGTTAGTAGCACTTGAACCTAAATGGATTAAAAGATTAGAAGAGGATCATAAAACCGCTAAAATATTTGCTGAAGGATTGAAGGGATTTGATTTACCTATTAAAATCCATGACCCCGATACCAATATTGTTATTGTTGAATTTCTGAATAAAGTTAGAATTTTTAAAATAATTTCAGAGTTAGGAAAGGAAGGGGTCTTAGCGTTTAATATAAGTAAAGAAAAAATACGTTTTGTTACCCATTATGGGATTCAAGAGGATGATATTCAATCTAGCATAGAAATAATAGGAAAAGTTTTACAAAATCTGTAGAAAACTTAAATAGATTAAAAAAAAATAAGATTTAGTTTATGGTGAAGTTACTCTTTATGTAGATCTAAATCTCTTGCATTATCTTCTACTAAATCATAGTATTCAATATCAGCTAAACTTCCCTTAAGATCTTCACTCCAGTGTACCTTTACAGGCATTCCAATATAAGTATCCTTATAATCAACTTCGGGATTCAATTCAACCATATATACTGTGTCTGCTCCATCCTGACGAATCAACACCATTGGCTTCTCTTGAACTTTACCTGTACCTGGGTCTTTTAAATAAGCGATAGTAAAACTAGAGACCTCACCGGTTTCTCTTAAATCAACCCATTGATTAGGTTTTATTAGACATTGTCCACATACTAGTCTTGGTGGAAAAAATACTCTATTACATCCTGGGCATTTTAACCCCACTAATTTTTTTTCTTTCAGCTTCTTTAAAAAGGGTTGCATGTGTGTAAGGTTAAATTTATATGTATAACTAGATAAATACCAGTTACCAGGCATTGTTCTTGTTTTCACATAATCCTTCTTAACATAATCTAAAGATTTCCTTTGCGTTCGTTTTGACATTTTAAATCACCTCCATTTTCTTTGTGGTTCATCTGACATTACCATCATTGTACATAAATTAAGGGATCCCCCCCATCCATGACCAATAGCAGTATGTACCGTTTTAGGAACCTGATTACTAGCTTTCCCCATTATTTGGAGTGCTGCTTCAGCAGGTCTTTCTAAGGCAGAAGCTCCAATTGCGTTTGTTGAATTGACACCTCCAGAACAACATATTGGCAATTCACCTTTTAATGAAGTAATCCCATTTTCATACATCTGTGGAGCCGTAGTCTCTTCGAATAATCCAAGCTTTTCAACCCACATTAATTCTTGATTAGGGAACGGAGAATAAACTTCAGCGTAGTCAATTTCTTTTCTAGGAAATGAGATTCCTGCCTGACCGTAAGCTAATTCAGCAGACTTCATTGCTCCCAGTTGTTCTGAGGGATCTATTTGTCCTGAACCACTACAATTATAACCAAGAACAGCAGTCTCATGGGCAATACTGGATACACCATTTACATAAACAGGAATATCGCACATATTTTTAGCTTTTTCTTCTGTAGTAAATAAAACCGCACATGCACCATCGCTAGCCGGACAAACCATCCCATATCTTAATGGATACGAAATATAAGGTGTGTCTAAAACTTGCTCAATTGTAAGATCTGGCATTTTCAAATGAGCCCACCATGTTTTTGCTGCATTGCGTCTATTTTGGACGACAACCCTTGCTAAATCCTCTTCCGTTATTTTTGATTTATGCATATAGTTAGTAGCTTGATAGGAAGCTACACCAATTGCAGCACCGGCAGATAGAATACGGGTTAAACGTTCATATGTAATTCCCAGTGTATTATATACAGTAATTTCACCGTATGCTACACTAGCTAGACCAGTAGCGGTGTTGCCCTGACTTTGTTGTTCAAAACCAATAGCAAGAACCGTATCTATTCCAGGTAATCCTGCCGCAACCGAATAATACCCCGCAATCGCGACAGTACCTCCCGTAGTACCTCCTGTTGTAACTCGCATTAAAGGTTTATTTCGTGCCCCCATCCAGTCTGTCATCCATAATTCAGGAATATTTGCCCCTTCAAATGCAGGCATGTTACCATTTACATAAGCATCAATATCTTCAAAACTTATGCTTGGAACTTTCTTTAAGCAATCTTCTATTGCTTCGCTTATTAATTCTGGCATATTTACATCGGATCTTTTTGAAGCATGTTCAGTAAAACCAGCTGAAACTATAGCAACTTGTCTTCCCATTTTAATTACTCCCCTCCAATACATATAATATATTATTTTGTGCACACATCCCTATTTGACCGGATGCAATAGCTTTTTTAACACCTTTAACTTGATATCCATTAGCTTCTCCTGTGAGTTGTTTAACGGCTTCAATTATTCTTATTATTCCCGTTGCACATGGAGGATTACCTCCTATTGCACCTCCAGAAGGATTTATTGGCAAATTTCCATTTATTTCGGATTCGATACTAGCACCTTTCCCTTTATCAGCAAATCCTAGTGCTTCAGCAAATATCAATTCTTCATGAGCATAAGCTTCAAAAAATTCAGCAACATCAATCTCTTCCTTTGGATTTTTTATTCCAGCAGTTTCAAATGCCATTTTACCCGCCTTTTCCATAGATTTGCAAGTTGATAAATCTCTATCACCAAGATAATAGGTATCTTGACTATACCCTACACCTGTAATCCAAACGGGGCTATCTGTTATTTTTAAAGCTTGTTTCTCAGGAGCTAATAGTAAAGCTGCAATACCATCGCAAGGTTGTGCTACCATTAATTCTGTTACTGGATCAGCATAAATTTCTGATTCTAATATATCTTTTACTGTAATATTAGCATTTTGAGCTTCTTCTAAGGCTAATGGATTTTTTGCTGCATTTTTCCTATTTTTCACAGACACTTTAGCAATGTCATCAACACTAACCCCATACTTCTCCATATATGCTCTCATCTGAAACCCTGCAGAAGTGATATCGTTCACATAAGCTAATGGGCGTTCCCATGTCGGATCTGTTTCATACAATCGAGCAGAATGGTATGGAAAACATGAGGCCATGCTTCCCCCCCAAACGACAGCTAATTTATGATTACCTGATAATACTCTCATTAATCCATATAGGACAGCATGAGCACCATCCATTTCTACTTTACTTTCATCTGTTAAGTATGATCCTCCAACATCCACTGTAAAACAATTTGAAATAGTTCGACCATCATAATAATCATTTGTGCAAGAAACAACGGTAGTTATATCTTTTTTCTTTAGACCAGCTTTATCAATTGCACCTCGCACAGCTTCAAAAATCATTTCATAACGCCCATAATTAGCATCTGAATATGATTTGACTTGATTATATCCTACAATACCTACTTTTTCCATTTTTTTTATCACCTTTCATATTTTCACAAAACCCTTGATATCTGAAGGGTCTCCTTTAGTTTTTTCTCCCCATTCAATTTTAAATTTCATTCCAATCCGCAGTTCTTCCGGTACTATATTTAGTAATCGATAGATTATCGCTGTATTACTTCCTTCAATTTGTACCATGCCCAAAATCTGAGGTTTTTTCACTTTTCTGCTAGATCTATCATTAACTTTATAATGAGTTATTGTGTAATTTTGTAGAGTTCCAGTATTTGGCAGGGCTACCCAATTTTTATCAAAATCTATCTTTTCATTACATTTCCCACAATATTTCCTAGGTGGTACAAAAACATCTCCACATTTTGGGCATTTATTTCCTATTAACTCCTTGTTCTCAAGTGCATCATAAAATTTATCCATGTATTGACCAACCCAAAATGCAAATTCCGCTCTTACAGGTCCTTTATTAGCGACTATTATTTTTTCAGACATAATTTAACAATTTAATTTTTTGAGATTCAATTGTGATAATTATATGATGTACATATATAAAACATTAATTTGAAAATGAAAGATATTGAATAAAACAATAGAAAAAAAAATAATAAAGGAGTTTATTTAAATTATCTTTTATAGTTAAGCATAAAGTCAATTAACTCTGAATTTTTTTTAAAAACTTGTAACTGATTTTTTTTTAGTTTTTCAGTAGCTAATATCTTTAGTTCTTTTAGTTCAATCTCTTTTTCTCCGATCGCTTCACGAAGTATTGGTAAAAAATCACATATTATATGTAATTCTAAGACTTTGCCTTTGTACTTTTTCACCGCCAAATCACTAGCGAGAAACAAGTAAGCTGGTGATATGAAATCTGGTGGAACTGTTATAGGCATTTGTTGCCCCCATTTTCTTAAGTCTTCTGCCATTTTAGTTTCTACACCTGCTGGTGTAACAACATTGACATTAATATTATAAGGTTTTAACTCTAAACTCAAGCATCTTCCCATAGCGGATACTGCTGCTTTAGAAATAGAATATGCTACCTTATTTGGAGGAAAATAAACATTTCCATTAACAGAAGACGTCATAACTATGCTCCCACTTTTTTGTTCAATCATTTTTGGTAGAACTTCCTTTATCATAGCATAATAGCTCAATATATTGAGGTTCAATAACTTTTGGGCTTCTTCAATAGGAAAATCAACCACAGAAGAAACATGTGTCATCCCTGCGTTATTTATCAATATATCAATCTTATTAAAGTTTTCAAAATAGGTTTTAGCACATTCCCTAACACCTTCTAAAGTAGATAAATCAGCAGGTATCCCGAGTCCTTTGGTACCATATTTTTCAATTTCTTCAACCACTTGATTCAATTCTACACTGGTTCGAGATGCTACAGCAACATTTGCCCCATTATTGGCTAGATCAAGAGCAACTTCTTTTCCAATACCTCGTCCCCCTCCTGTTACTAAAGAATTCTTTCCTTCAAGTAATTTCATAAATATAACCACTTTAACTTAAATTTATGTAAATATATTTTAATCTAATTTTGTTGTAGTAATTTAAAAAAGTTAACTAGATTGCCATCCAATATTCAATAATTCAGTTTTAAAATCTTCATTAAAAACTTTAAATATAATAATGAAAAAAACTAAATTTAAAGCAAAATAAATTAACAAAACTATAATAGTCTGTGCTTAAAATATGTCAGAAGATTACTCATCAAAATTGGTAATAAGTGCTGCTCTTGCGGGATCTATGACCACAAAACAACAAAATCCCGCAGTCCCTTATACTCATGAAGAGTTTGGAGATGAAGCAAAAAAGTGTTTGGATGCAGGTGCATCAACAGTTCATATCCACGCAAGAGATCCTAAAGCAGGATATCCTACGCCTGATTTAGAAAGAATAAAAGCAGTCATAGATAATATTCATGAAAAAGCTCCGGAGATCATCATAAATATAACTAGCTCAGTAGGTCTTACGCTTGAGCAAAGAGTTGCTCCTACTCAGACATTTAAGCCATTAATCGCTTCATTAAATACGAATTCGATGAATTTTAGTATCGGAAATTTTAAAACTGGTGAAATAGTTGGAAATGCTGATGGAGTATTTAGAAACACTTTTCACATAATTCAAACTCTTGCTAAAGCAATGAAAGAAGCTAAAACAAAACCGGAACTAGAAGTATATGATTTTGGAGGGTTGTATAATATATTATTTCTTAACAAACAAGAAGAGTTATTTGAGCAACCTCTTCATTTCCAATTTGTATTTGGAACCTTGGGAGGTGTTCCTTTTTCTTATCAAAATTTAGCAGGTTTTCTCAATTTGATGCCTTCTGGATGTTCATGGAGCGTATGTGGAGTAGCAAAAGATCAATTTAGGGCAGGTTTATGTGCAGCAGCAATGGGAGGACACATTCGAGTAGGATTAGAAGATAATATTCGCGTCCCAGATGGTCGGTTAGCTAAAGGTTCATGGGAACAAGTAGAATGGGCTGCAAAAGTGGCAAAACTAGCAGGAAGAGAAGTAGCAACTCCAGATGAAACACGCAAAATTTTCAATTTGTTACAATAAGCTGAAATAATTTAAAGTTTAACCAATTATTACTTTTTATATTTACTCTTTTATCCAATTAACGTTGGTGTCTTTTGCAAGAGTAAAATCATGTTATATGTAAGAATTTATTTAAAGGAAATCAATAACATTAAAGAAAAAGAAAAAAAATTATTAAAATAACTAAAAAGTAAATCCTTCAGGTAACTCAGATTCAGATGTTCCTTCTAGGACGAACATTAAATCCATAATTGTATAAGTTGGAGTTTTTGTTCGAAAGATTGGAACAATTTTTTTCCCAATTTCAGGCTCTCCAACTGCTAGAACGCTCATAAGAATTGTAACAACCTCTTCATCAAATTCAACATTAATGAATTTTATAGGTATGGGTAGTGTGTTGAAAGCTCCAGACCGATGAGTTACGATAAAAGAATGGATTGTTGCGGTTTTTCGAGCTTTATCGGATATATCAATAGGTGTTGCTCTTCTCAAACAATCAGGGCAAAAAATTCTGAAAGGTTCATAAATAGAGCCTTTTGTATCGCATTTATCATTATCGCATCTTGAAGCCATGAGTTTACCTTTCCCAAGAGATTCAAAAAATATAGCTTCACCACCATAAGAGTGTATAAAGGTCATATCACGTGGGTTTGTTACACCTGCTAATTTTCCAGTATCTTTATTAAAAATTGGTTGATTTGCTTCCGGAATGTGAAACACTCCTCTCGGTTTATATCTACCATTGACTATATCAACAAAACCTTTTTCATTATCTTTTTTCACCATTATTAATCCTCCTTTATTAAATAATTTGGATCCATTAAAATAGTACAAGTTACATGAGACCCTACTCCGGCATGGCTTATAGCTAATCCTCTTTTTGCTCCTTTAACTTGTAGACTTTCCCAATCTTTTGGTTTTTCCCTTCTAAAAGCTTTCCATTTCTCCTCAGGTTCATGAATTTCATCCCATCGGTTCCAGATATGGTAACCTATCTCTGCTATTTGCATAAGACCTGTCGCTCCTACAGCATGCATACATCCTATTAACCCTCCACATGGATTGCTAGGTAGTTTTCCTGGTTTCTTAGTATTTGGGTTAATAACATACGCATCTCCACTTTCAATATATTTTCTTCCTTCTCCATAAGGTCTTATCCCAATATCTTCATACGTCTGAATATCACTTATAGTAAATGCATCATGAAGCTCAACCACATCAAGATCTTCACTAGGATCAATGACACCAGACATATTGTAAGCATAATAAGCAGAAATTCTAGCTGCCAAGAAACTCGTGAATCCAGGATAACGATCTGCACCTGGAAATCTTTTCCCTAAATTGTCGTATTGTCCTTTTGTTTCATTAGGTAATAGTGGTATTTTCATATCACGACGATCTGCCACTCTTAGAGTATGGCTCCCCGCAGCAATGTAAATCCTTAGTGGTTTGTCTGTAATTTCATAAGCCGTCTTTTCATCACAAACTATTCCGCACGCAGAACCAACGCTCATTAAGCAACAGTCTAAAACACGAAGAGGATATGCAACTATAGGAGAGTTAACCACATCCTCTACAGTAATATCCATCGGTCCTTGAGCATGTGGGTTCATTCTAGCATATCCTCGATTTTTAACTGCTATTTCTGCCATAGTGTTACGAAACGACTCTTCTTCCTTACCAAAGATTTTCCAATATCTCTGAGCCATGACCGCATAATAACCTGTATAAATATGTCCAAGAGGCGTTTCCCAATCCTTATCTGCTGCTGCTGAAATAAGATGATTACCCTCATCTGTTGGTACCTCATCCATCCTCTCCCATCCTAATGCCAGAGTACAATCACTATATCCAGAAGCAACAGCTTTCACAGCTTCCCACATAGCAGAACCACCTGTGGCTCCCCCCGTCTTCACACCTATATTACCTAGTGGATCCAACCCAAGTCTATCATGAATTACTGCTTCTCCAAGTAGTTGATCTCCAAAATGGTCAGCAAAATGACCATAATAACAAGTGTGAATATATTGTTTCAGTTCGGTAGGAGTCATTTTAACGAAATCTGCTGCTGCTGTCAATGCTTCAACACATAATTCCTCAGTTCGAGTTTCAGGAAATGCCCGATCAAATTTTGACATTCCAGCTGTAGCTAAATACACAGGTCGCATTAATTTGGGTATTCTTAATTGCTTATCGCTAAATTTAATCATATTGTTTTCACTTCTTAGAATTTCTATATTCGTATAATTTTAGAATTTTGTTTTCCTATAAATTTGATATTTTATTGTTATGTTTTATTTTGATTAAAAGATTTCTAATTAAAACAATTGAATTATAGTGGGAAAAAAATCCTATTTTTAAAAAAAGGAGAATCTTATAATTTACTTCTTGAATGAACTTAGACTGTTAATCATATCTGTTATTTAAAGAATATATTATTCAAGGTAAATGTTTATTTTAAATTCAAATTTAAATAATATTGTAAAAATTTCATTAATTTTACAAATAGTTAGATGATAAATTATGGATACGAGAATTTCTGAGTTTGAACCCATCCGAATCCAACGATATGTTCCTGAATTGGATTTATTGAGTAATCCTGTTTTGAATGCAAAAGAAAAGGAATTTTTGGCCGATTTATATGATTTTATGGAAAAAGAACTCGATCCTGAGTTAAGAAAATTAGAGAATCTTAATTATTATGTAGAGGAACCAACCCAAGACAAGAAGAGGGAAATAGTAATTGGGATCATGAGAAAATTAGCAGAGAAAGGATATTACTCTACAGTACTTAATACTGAGAATTATGAAGTTGGCAGAATTACCAGAAATGCTCTTATAGCCTTTGCAATATGTGGGGGGCGATGGAGCGAATATAGTGAAAAGTATATAGCTGGGAATTACAGTATCGAAATGGGAAGATTATCGGGAGGTACACTTTATTGTAACCCCATAAGTTATGCTTCTGATGAGGCACAGAAAGAACGATTTTTAGTGCCAGTTGCTAATGATGGTCAAATTGGAGCTTCAGCAATGACAGAATTTAATGCAGGTTCAGATATTTTTAGTATGGAATTGAGATTACATGAAAAGGATAATAAATTAATTGCAAAAGGCAAGAAATTATTTATTACTAATGGTATGATCGCTGATTTTATAGTTCTCTATGGACGATTGGATAATGGACAATTAGCTGCTGTAGTAGTTGATACTGAACATCAGAAATTAAGGAATTTCAGAAGTACTAGAGTAAGAACATATGGAATGACAGATGCTTTTGTAAGTCGTTTGATCTTTGATAGAGTAGAGCTCCCAAAAGAAAATATGCTTCACGGTCATGGACTTGATATTGCATTTCACCAATTAACTGAGGAGAGATTAGTCATTAGCGCTGAAGCACTTGGAGATGCAATGAAAAAACTCCTTTATTCTCATGCTTATGCTCTTCAGCGTATGCAATTTGAAAAAAGACTACACCAATATCAAGTTATTCGATTTCCTATTTCTAAAAAAATCCGAGAACTAAATCTAATGTTTTCAGCATTAATCCAATATACAAGACAAATGGATGAGCATCCAGAATTAGGAAGTTCTAAATTAATGGCTGCTAATGCTATGGGGTTAAAAATTAGCTCTACTGAATTAGGATTTGAGAGTGCCATCCATTGCTTCAGAACCCTAGGAGGACGCGGATTCACCCGTCAATATGCTAACGAAATAGGCTTGTTAGATCCCTATTGTATGCTTCACGGAGGAGGCTCTAATTATGTTTTAGAGGATAGTGAATCGCGAAGATTCTTTAAACATAAACCTACCAGAAGAGAAGTCGAGGATATTATTCCGAAAATAGACTATTAATTATAGTCTCCTGAGAATTGCATAAAATTTCTATAAATATTAAACTTCTATATTCTAACTTTATTTTAGTTTTATTATAAATCTTAAGAGAATAAATTATTAAATATATTGACCTAATTATTATAGATAATGGTTTCTTACGACACTCAAAGCTTTGATATCACCCATTTAGTCGATCAATATCGAGGGAAGAAATTAGAAGAACTATATCAAGAAAATCATCATATTATTACCAATGAAATGGGAGAATTCATGGAATTAATTTGGCAAGAAGATAACTTTCCTTGCGATTTAAAGCTTTATCTAACTAGAAAAAAGTTGTTATATAACCTAAAAACAGTCCATTACATTGGGGAATTTATAGAAAATAGGTTAAAAGGTAGAGGAATAAAAACACTAAAAGACTTGAGATTTTTAAATTTGAGATACTGGGAGTCTGCTAATTACATTTTGGAATTAATAAAGAAAAAAGATTATGAAAGTCTTAAGAAAAATAGGTACATTGATGACTTAGATGTTGGTTTTTGTTTTAACATTGGAGATTTACTTTTTCTTGATATTGAAACGTTAGGGTTGTATAATAATGCCATAATTATTGTAGGAATTGGTTTTTTCAAAAATCAAAAATACGAAATCCACCTTTTTTTTGCACGTAGTTTAGAAGAGGAAATAGCTATTTGTGAGCATCTAAAAACGGAAATTCTTCCTAGTTTTAAATGTTTTGTCTCATATAATGGAAAGCGATTTGATATTCCTTACATAGCTAATCGTTTTCTATATTATTTTGATGAAAATCCCATGATCTCTGAAGAAGATACTCCTTATGAAATTAGCAATACAAAATTTCATCATATTGATCTTTATCACATTTGCCGCCGAAGATTTAGAGGAATGTTTGAAAGATATACACTTACAAACATTGAAGAGCAATTGTTAAAATTGCGAAGGCAAAATGAGCTTCCAAGTAGTATGGTGCCTGTGTGTTATAAAAAATATCAAAAAAATCCTAATAGATATATTGGATTAATTAAAGAGTGCATAGAGCACAATTATTATGATGTCTATTCGATGCCACTAATCTTAAATAAATTATTGGAAGTATAATACAAAAATATCAAGAAGATATACAATACCAATAAAAGATATGCTAAGTAATTATAAAAATCAGAAGAAATGATTTCCTAATTTATAATTTTTAAGAAAAGAAGAAGATTATTCCTTTTTATTTTTTAATACTCGTTCAATTATGGTGTAAACATCATCATCTTTGAACGGCTTTTTAATATAGTCTTTTGCTCCTTTTTCAGTAGCTTCTACAATAGATAATTCTTGTCCCATCGCACTAACAACAATTATATTTGCGGATTTATCAAATTTCATTATATCTTCAATCGCTTGAAGACCGTCATAATTAGGCATAACTAAATCCATGGTTACTAAGTCTGGCTTTAAATCTTTATATAATGATACAGCATCTTCTCCATTAGAAGCTTCCCCGATAACTTCAGCAAAATCCATTTTCCCTATAATTTTTTTAATTTTATTTCTTACAAATGTTGCATCATCAACTATCAATATTTTTGACTTCTTAATTTTGTCTCACTTTTTAAATATTTTTAAAGTTTTATTATCGGTGTTTTATGACTCTAAATTAGTAAAAGAACTTTATTATAAAGTTACCCAATAATGCCTAATTTCGTTGTCATTAATAGTACATCAAGTGATAATTTTGAGTCTAGGCCCTTAAAACACACGAAAAAACAATTTTTAAAAAAGGTATAGATACATTAAAGTAATCAAAGAAACTTAATTACCAAATAATCACTTTAAAACTTTGATGTAAATGACTGAATTAGTTGATAAATTATTTGATCAAGATTGGAATTATGTAAATCGCCAAAAGATAATTAAAAGATTGCAAGAAACTCATTACGATATTATCGTAATTGGTGCAGGTATTACAGGAGCGGGTGTTGCAAGAGAAGCTTCTATGAGAGAGTTAAAAGTTGCAGTTGTAGATAAACAAGATTTTGCTTCTGGAACCTCATCAAGAAGTTCAAAACTAGCACATGGAGGTATAAGATATTTAGGACTTGGAGAAATGGATATTGTTCGAGAGTCAACAACAGAAAGAAATTGGATGAGAATACATATCCCACATTTAGTAAGACCAATACCATTTCTATTTGTTGCATTAGAAGGGGGAAAATATAAGAAGCGAGATATACTTGGTGCTTGTAGAATTTATGATTATTTAGGTGACGATAAATCTGATTTTAAAAATTATAAAAAACATAAATGGTATTCACCAGAAGAAATTTTTGGCATGGAACCAGAGTTTATTAAAGAAGGAAACATAGGTGGTGCTGTCTATTATGATAATAATGTTGATGATGCTAGGTTAACTATTGAAACACTAAAAGAAGCTATTATTAGAGGTGCAGATGTAGTCAATTATTGTAAAATTACCGGATATATCAAAGATAAAGAAAAAATTGTAGGGGTAAAATGTACTGATTTAGAAAATAGATCTGATTTTGAAATAAAGGGGACTTTGGTGGTAAATGCTACGGGTGTTTGGACGGATGATTTATTGGAAAATTACCCAGAAGATATTCCAAAGCCACTAATTCGCCCTACAAAAGGAGTTCATATACAATTTAGAAGAGAGCATATTAAAAATAATATGGCTACAATTATTCGTTCTATTTCTGATGATAGAGCCTTTTTTGTATTACCCCGAAATAAAAAATTTACTATAATAGGGACTACTGATACAGATTATAAAGATGATTTGGCAAATCCAATTTGTAATAAAGAAGATGCTGATTACTTAATAAATTCAGTAAAACATTATTTTCCCAATGCTGAATTAGATTATGATAACATTTTATCAACTTATGCTGGCATCAGACCTTTAGTTATGCAAAAAGGTAAATCTGAGAGCGAAATCTCCCGAAAACATATTATATTTTTCTCGAATGATGGTTTGTTAACAATAACAGGTGGAAAGTTGACTGCATTCAGAAGTATGGCTGAGGATATATTCAAAGAAATTGAAGTAAAAGAGATATTTCCTAATATTAGAAGGCAGGAGAATTTTTCAAAACAAAAATATATAATTAGCCTAGACAAACAAGAATGGTTTAAAATCTTGAGAAATTCAGGTATTCAATTAGAGAAAGATATAGCTGACCATATTTATCAACAATATGGAAAAGGAGCTTTAAAGATTCTTGAAATTATTAGAGATAGTGAATCTCTTAAAGAAAAAATTTTTAAAGATAATGACTTTGTTAAGGCAGAAATAATTTATTGTCTGAGATATGAAATGACACAGCATTTAATTGATCTGTTTTGCCGTCGAACAGAGATGTCTCTCTGGATTAGTCATAAAAATGCAATTAAAGCTGCTACAATAGTTGCTGACATCATGGCAACAGAATATAATTGGAATGAAGATAAGAAAAAGCAAGAAATAAATGCTTACATTGAGTATGTTAAAAAAACAGTTTCCTTTATCTAAATATTTACTTTCTTATTTTTTTTGAAATATTGGACTATATATTTTTAATAAATATTGTTTTATATATTCAATATAATAATATATCCAAAATTAAATTATAGCGTGATATTAATTGATCTTTGCTTGGGATTTTAAAGATAACCTTTTGATACCCCTAGGTAAATTAGGTGGATTCTTCATGTTACTTTTAGGAATTATATGGGTACTTTATGCTGTGTATGAAACGAAAAGAAGAAAATCATTCAAAAAGAGGAAAACAGAAACCTGGGACTTCGATATCACAAAATTCTTGAAAGGATTGACCTATATAGGATTTATCGTTGGTTTACTATGCATAATTTCGGGAGTTTCTGGATTAATGTTTGATATTCCTCCAAGTGTAGCATATGCAGATGGTCGTAATCTTTTTACTTCTATTTTATTAATTGTATTTGGAATTTTAACATTTGTAAAACCTGCGAATGATCTCCCTCTTGCTAGTATTGTTGGGATGCTAGCAGCTACTTTAGTAGTAGTTTTACTGGCTTTACTCATACCACAAACTGTGGTTGATTTAATTGCGGTGTTTATAAACCCTAAAATTTTATTAGCAATTATATTTATTATTATTTTCGCACTTATTGCTCTCACTGCAAAATTCTATACTGCAGGTTTTATGGCGGTTTCTAAAGCAATTTCATGGCCACCTTTAGCAGTCATATTTGCCCTTTTTTGCCTGGTTCAAGGATTTTTATTAGTAGTAATAGGGGTCTCAATCTCAGGGCCATTCTAATAAAATTTTTTTTTAATTTTTTTACTTTTTTAAGAAAAGCTAAATTTATGAGAAGGATTTTTATTAATTTCTCCAATAATATCATGATTTAGTTCATAGGCACATTTTGGGCATTTTTTTTCATTAGTAACATCTATTTTCTTAAAACTATATCCTCTTCTCTCAAATAATAAATACCCACAATTTGGGCAATATGTATTACTCCCCTGCTCATGGTTTATATTACCTACATAGGGAAAATATAATCCCACATCCTTTGCAATTTTGTATGCCAAATCCAAAGTTTCATAGGGTGTTCTTTTTTTAGAAGGAGCTTTAAAATCAGGATGATAAGCAGAAAAATGCATAGGAGTATCTTTTCCTAAATTATCTACAATCCATTTACATAATTTCAAAATATCTTCTTTACTATCATTTAGATCAGGGATAATTAAATTTGTAATCTCAACATGCATACCATTATTTTTAAAATATTTTGCTGTGTCTAAAACAGGTTTAACAGATTTGACTCCACATATTTTTTTATAGAAATCATCTGACATTGCTTTAATATCGATATTAGCGGCATCAATTCCTACATCTATTAGTTCTTTAGAAGCTTCTGGAGTTGAGTATCCATTAGTTACTAAAACTATTTTAATATTTTTCTCTTTAAGTAATTTTGCTGTATCTAATATCCATTCATGCCAAATTAAGGGCTCATTGTATGTATATGCTAAAGTTTTTGCTCCACTTTTAACAACTTTTTTAACTAACTGGTCAGGTGTCATTTCCACCAATGACATTTCTCGTCCCTGATAACCCTCAAGATCATAAAATCCGTTTTTTCCATTATCTGTTGGACTAGCTTGAGATATAGACCAATTTTGACAATTTTGACACTTAAAAGAGCATCCTATTGATGCTATTGAGTAAGCTGTGGCACCCGGCCAGAAATTATAGAGTGGTTTTTTTTCAATAGGATCTAGACTTCCAGTAGAAATATGGGACCCATAAATTAAGGTGAATATTTCTCCATCAAAATTCTTTCTCGTTCGACATATACCCACTTTTCCAGGTAAAATAATACATTCATTTGCACAAACATGACATTGAGCTTTATTGTTATCTAAGCTATCCCATAACCTTGCTTTTACCTTCAAAATTATTCACCTATTATTTGTGATTTTTATTGAGAACTTTCTCTAAATATATAATAGATAAGAAATCTTATATTTCTTATAGATTTAGGTTATAATTTTCGAACCGAAAAGTAGATAGTAAAAATGTCAAGAATAGAAAAAGCAGTCTCTTCCTTTAAGGGAGATTTTAATTGTGCTCAATCCATATTAAGTACATATGCTATTCAATATGGATTAAATCGAGATACAGCACTAAAATTAGCAACAGGTTTTGGTGGTGGGATGGCACGTTTAGGGAGAACATGTGGTGCAGTGTCTGCAGGTTTTATGGTTATTGGTCTAAAATATGGTATGGGAATAAAGGAGGATATAGACGTGAAAGAAAAGACATATCAGCTTATACGAGAATTTTCTGATCAATTTCAAGGAATTTATGGATCTTCAACTTGTAAGGAATTATTAGGCTGTGATATTAATACGCTTGAAGGTAAAAATTATTACTCTCAAAATGATTTTTTTGATAGAAAATGCCTCAAATATGTAAAGACCGCAGCAGAAATTTTAGAAAAAATATTATAAAGGAAATAAAATTCATATGAAATTTTATGACAAATAATGAAGCAGAGCTCAATGAAGAGGAATTACAACGTTTATTAAATAAAAAGCAGAAAAATTTAGAAGAATTAGAAAAAATTAGTAAAAATTCAAACTATATTAAAGAATTAAGTGATATTGCTTTAATTCAACTACAATTAGAACAATATACTGACTCTGAGAAAAATTATTTAATTTGTTTAAAACATTTTGAAAAGCAAAAAGATAAGTTAGGGCAAGCTTCCGTTTATGGAATATTTGGAACCTTATTTTTTAAAAAAAGTGAGTATTCAAAGTCTATCGAATATTATGAAAAAGCATATAAAATATATGAGGATTTAATGCAAAATCAAGAAAAAATCACCTGTTTAAAAGGAATTGGGAATAGTTTGATAAAATTAAACAAATTGGATGAAGCATGTGATATATTTCTGGATTGTAGCACTATTTGTTCTGACAATAATGATATCTACAATTTATTAGATTGCCTAGGAAATTTAATTAATATTTATGAAACAAACGAAAAATGGGATGTAATTTTTGAACTATATAAAAAAACACTAGATGCTTTTAAAGAAATAAATGACTCTAAAGGTATAATTACCTCCTATTATAACTTGGGAATTCTTGAAAAGAAAAATGATAATATGGGAGAAGCCGTACGATACTTTAAGAAAGGTACTAATATAGCAATTGATGCTAACTATGTTGAGTTAATTATTAAAGGTTTAAGCTATGTTGGGGAGACTTTGTTTTATTTAGGAGAAATTAAAGGAGCTAAAAATCAATTTATAAAAGCTTTACATTTAGCAAATAAAATTAACGCGGAAAATGCTAAACTTCAATTAAGTGTCTTGCTCCAATCACTTGGTTTACAAGATAAACAAATTATAGACGAATTAAGGATGTATAAAGAAAGCATGAAATGAAATTTCATGAAAACTTTGAAAAATCTGGTTTTCTTTTTTCAAAAAATGCTTTAAAAGCTTCTTGAGCTTCAGGAGATATCTGTCTTCTTACAAATTCGGCTCCTTCTTCTGGCATTAATTTTTCAAGAACTCCATTGTAATACTTTTTGATGTATGCTTTTGTTTGTCGTAAAGCCTCTGGGGGTTTTTCAGCTAACTTTTCTGCTAAAAGAGTTACTTCTTTAATTAACTCATTTTCTGGAAAGATTTTATTTACAATTCCAATCTTACTAGCTTCTTCAGCACTAAACCAATCTCCAAAAAAGAATAGCTCATTAGCACGTTGGCGTCCTATTAATTCTGGTAAATTAAAGGTACTTCCAAACTCTGGAATTAATCCTAAATTAACAAACGGAAATTGGAATCTACATCCCTTAGCAGCATAGATTAAATCAAAGTGTAGTAACATAGTAACCCCGACACCGATTGCATATCCGTGGACAGCTGCTATTATAGGTTTTTTAGCTGTCAAAATCCATTCTGTCCAACTCCTTGATGGTCTAGTGCCCGATGACCACTCAAGATCTTGGAAATCTTTTAAATCATTCCCAGCACAAAAACATTTTCCATTACCGTAAATTAAAATGACTTTGATACTTGGATCTTTTTCTGCCATCTCAATTCCTTCAGCAATTCCGACATACATAACTCTTGTAAGAGCATTCCTTTTCTCCTCCCTGTTAAAAATAATATGAAGTACCCCATTTTCGGGTTTAAATATAATTTGATCATTCATTTTATCACACACAATTTGAGAAGTTCTTAATAAAATAGTTAATATCCCATCATTTTAAAGAAGAAAGATTTTACAAAATTAAGTTAAAAAACAAGATATCTTCTTAAAACCCTTATTCAAATTAGAATTTTAAGAATCCTATAAGGATTTTATTAGACCCTGTTATTTCTAAAACTTATTTATTATAATTATCATAATCTTGTTTCTCTGTCTTTCTCAAAGAATCTTTTGCCCCACATTTATCACAGTAATCATGTTTAGTATGCGCAAATTCTCCACATTTATTACAAATATAAGGGTACGTTTTTTTGAAAAGTTTCCTATCCAAAATTGTTTCACTTTTTTTTGCTTTTTCTTGATAAAAGAAGTGGTCGGTAAAAAGTTTTTGTATAGTTTTTCTTTTCTTTCAAGACATATAGAAATTTATAAATCAATGTAGATGTTTTTTAACAATAATCTCTATTAACTTTTTGGGAAGAAATTACTTGAGTTGAGATTCATTCAATAAAATTGATTGTATAGGGAGTTTGACTTTCTATTTTAGACAAGCATCTTAATGAAATTTTATTTAATTAATTATAAATAAGCTAATTTTTATTTTTTAATAAAAGGATTTCAGTTATAAACATATTAAATTTTTATATCTATGAAGGTCTGCCCTTACTGTAAACAATCAATTGAAGATGATTATCCATACTGCCCAAATTGTAATAAACCTTTAATTTCAAATCTAGGGAAGGTAGTAAATCGGAATTTAAGATCTGGATTCGGTGAACCTGAGTTTTTTCCTCCTGATATGGAAGAAGAAGATGATTATTATGAAGATACAATAATAAAAGACGAAAAAATTGAACATGAAATACAAAAAATTGATGAAGTGTTAGAGAGAAAAGAAATATTAGGAGATCCAATACCAGGTTCATTATTACTAGAAAAATCAAGCTTGTATTATAAGAAGAGAGATTTACCTAATGCTATAAAAAATCTTGAATTGGCATTAAGAAATTTTGAAAAGGAAGATGATTTATTTAATGTGGCAACATGCCATAATGAAATTGGGCTCATTCAAGAGGATATTGGATTTTTTGACCAAGCAATCTATCACTTTAATAGGTCTCTTGAAATTCTTAAAGAAGTAAATGATAATCAAAAATTAATCAAGGTTTTAAACAATCTAGGAAATATATATTATTCGATCAAAGATTTAGAACAATCCTATAAATATTATCAAGAGGCTCTTGATTTATCTAAACGAGAGAAGTTAATGTATGAGGAAGTAAAAACATCCAGCAATTTGGTTGAAGTTCTTTACTTACTGAAAGAGTATGAGAGGATTAAACGAATTCTAGCAAGAAATTCAGAATTTTTCAAGCAAAATGAAGATGCATATGGGATGATTCAAGTCCATATAAAATATGGAAAATTGCATTACTTAATAGGCGAAGATTACGATCAAGTAAATGAGAGGTTAAATAATGCATTACAACTAATAGATAGAGTAAGTGAAAATCTGTCTGTTTATATGAGAGCAAAATTGGAATGGGAATGTTTTCTTTATCTTGGAAAATTATATTTATTGTGGGATAATCTAGTAGATGGTGAAAGCAATTTTTTGAAAAGTCTTGAAGCGGTCCGTATTTTCGAAATTGGGGAAAGTATTAATCAGGGAGATATATTAGAAAGCTTAGCTGAGTTATACACAATAAAAGGAGAAAAGGACAAAACAATAGAATATTATATTTTATCTTGCGAAATTTACCATAAATTCGGAGATAATAAGAAATGTGCTCAAATTAAATTTAAAATTGGTAAAATGTATTTAGAATATGAAAAGGATAAATCAAATTCGATAAAATATTTTGAAGAAGCGTTAGATCTTTATGAGGATCTACAATATATAAAAGAAGCCGCTGAAGTTCTCCATAAACTAGGAGATCTCTATATTGCTATCAGAATGCCTGATATAGCTATAGAAAATTTTGAAAAAGCACGAGATTATTATAAGGAGCTTCTTGATGATTATAATTTTGGTTTAATAGACGAAAAAATCAGATCTTTACATAATGTTTAATTATCATCAATTTCAAAATCTTCTTTTTTATAAATTCTTCTCTCATATTCCTCAAATCCAATTCCTTTAATAAAAGCATATGATACTACATTATCTTTATATACTTCACATCTAAGCTCCTTTACATGAGGATAGTGTTCTTTTAAATGATTCCATGCAGCCATCCCCAGTATAGTTCCAAAACCCCTCCTTTGAAATCGAGGAATGACTGCTAAGGCAGCAATTACGGCATACTCTTTATTCTCACCCTCAAAATCAAGGAGCACAAATGCAGCATCAATACCATATATTTTTCCAATGAAGAATACGGTATCTGAATGTTCAAGAATTGTTAATAAATCAGTTTTAGTAATCGGCCTGAAAGGAGTATTACTCGTTAACCAAGCTCGATTATATATATTTTTAAGAGTATCAAGATCTTCTTTCGTTGCCTCTCTAATTTTCCCTTGGATAATATTATGTTCAATTTTATCTGTTAATTTGACCTCAAATTCTTTAGTAATTTTTTCTACCGGAAGCCTCATCTGAATGTATACCATGCCATCTTGGTAAAGTTCTTCTGTAGTTTTGTCTACAACTTCTTTTCGTTTCTTCTTAGTTTCTATAGAAAGAAATAATGCCCTAATTCTTTTCTTTTTAAGATTAACTTTTTTTCTAAGCTCCAATTTAGATCTTGGCATGATAAAATAGATATTTTAAAATTAGGGTAATAAATTAAGATTTTCCCGAATTTTTCCTTCAATATTTTCGTTAATAAGAACTTTTTCTTTTAATTTTGAAACGCCTAACTGTATTTTCTTCTTCAAATTCACATCTTTTATCAAATTTTTACTTTCGGATGAAAATTCAAAGTTTGATCTCAATGCCATATCATCTTCAATTCTCTCAATTAGAATGTTTTTTAATTTCATCAAGGGGTCTGAGATATATTCATAAATATTATTTGGATCATTAGTAATATATCCTGGAAATAAAATATTCATACGTTCTTCCATATTGTCTTCATTTTCGATAAACATGGCATAAACAGGCAGATAAATCCATTGTATAGGTCTTGAAAACAAATCTGATTGATTCTCATTTAATGACCATCTAACTAACTCTTGAGCTTCTTGTAAGCATGCATTATGTTTTGATTGTATTATTTCGTTAATATTACCAAACAAAATTTCTATCTTTTCTTCTTGAATTTTTAGACCAGAAATTTTTTCTTTTCTTTCACTCTCAAATTCTGAGAGCAATTTATCTCTATCTTTTAATTTTAAACTCTGTGATTCTCTAAACCTTTCTAGTTTTACTTTAGCTTCCTCATCTATTTGACGTGCTCTTTCTTTTAAATCGACATATCTTTGGTTAAGTCCTTCAAGAGATTCTAAAAATTTCTTTCCCTCATCTTCTAAATAATTAAAATGATTTTGAAAATGGGGCAAAACATCTTCATAAACCCTACTTTTTAAGGAATCACCACTTGTAAAAAACCTATTTTTTTTAATCATCTCTTCAAGATGTCTTTCAGATGTTTTAAATAATGTTGAAATAGCCTCAATTATCTTTTTTTTCTCCTCTACATTCCATTGATCGATTTTATCTTGCTCTAATTTCACTTGGTGGTCCATTTGGGTTGGATCTATTGTTGATGAAGCTTTATTCATCTGACTAGAATATCTAGTAACAAAGTCTTTAAGTTGTACGTTTAAATCAATAAGCCATTTACTAACTTCTTTTTCTATCAATTCTGTTTGAGTTTTCCACCTAAAAGCATTTCCCTTCATTGTATTTATTATATTACGATAATTCTCAGATATATTTAAAGCGATTTCAGTGGTAATTCTGTGATCTAAGACAGTATAATCAATAATTGGTTTGTATTCTATAAGTGGAATTATCATAATTAATGTTTGAAGAAACTCTGGATTTATCAAACCATTTATTTTAAGTGTTTGATATTCAGATTCTTCACCTTCCCCTAAATCTTCTGCTTCTGTGTCTTTATAAGACAAAATATCTATTAACTTATTCAATTCTTCTATTTTAGTTCGATTTTCAATATTTCTTAGAATATGGCCAACTAACGGTTGACGTGGGGCATTTGAAAATTTATCTCTCTTATTAAAAATACCTAATCCATCTAGCATTATGTGTGTGCCAATAGTTCCTTGTATACTTAATATAGGCCATAGAAGTCTCGAAAAAGAAAGGATTTTCTCATTTTTGTTTAAATCCTTTGTTAAAAGATAAAATGTTAGGGATAATTCATCGTTTCCTTGAATAACAGGTCGTTTTGTAATTTTATTCATAAAAAAAGGTAATAGATATTGGTTACCGTGTACAGACAAGGATTTTCTCCTACTTTTTAATTTCTGTTTATTAAAAATAATTCTGAATATATTAAATTTAAAGCGATTCAGTTTTAAAATTTTAATCTTTTTTTAAACGATAATAAAAAACTAGGAGCTCAAATATTATAAAAATGAAGTAAGTAAGGAAAATTAAAGTTTAAAATAAACAAAATTATTTGAGTTGTTCATAGTTATTAGCTATTACCATTATGAGGAGTGCTAACAATATTATTAATGGTGGTAATATCGCTCTTACATGAGGTAAATCCGCTACATCAAGTGCTCCTTGTAATATTCTTCCTCCAATAAAATAAAGGAGGAAACCAATAGCGTTTAAAGCATATGATTTTCTTAATACTCCAAAAGTTTTCCAGGCAAGATACAGAAAGATAAACGGAATTAACGCTAGGAACAATGGCATAAAGATGAAATTAAACAAAAATCTCCCAAGAGGATATTCCCAAGATCCTATTCCTATTGTAACTATATTGTCTTCCCATCCTGATAAATTATATAGACTTGGAAAATCTGGATCCATAAAAAGCCATTTTGATAAAGTTAAAGAGAGAATTCCTATTATGATAGGAACAACAATCAATCCTAAACGAATTAGTAGTTTGATGTTATTTTTATTTCCGATCCATTCTTTAAATGATTTACCTTTCTCTTCCTTTTTTCCTACCCTAGTATCAGGAGGAAATAACAAAATCCCCAATACTCCCACAGCGCAGGCGGTTCCCAACCAAGTAAAAAATACAGCAAACCGATAATTAACCATTAAAAACTCTACAACTTCAACACCATTTCCTGGGAGTGGTAAAGATTCATACAATTCTGGGCCGAAAAAATAATATATTATGAAAAATACTCGTGCAATTCCAAAACATAGAAAGAACAAGCTAAAATACAACCAATATAATTTCTTTGAAGTTCGAAATCTAATGAATAGGAAGTAGAAAAACAATAAAAAGAAATAGCCTACAATGATAAAATAGAGCCCCATTTCAATAGCATCCCAAAATCCAAAATCATGAAAAGTATCTTGAAACAACATAATAAGTCAATTTTTATAATTACTTTAAATAATATTATTATCTTTTAGTTGTATAAAAATTTATTTCAATTTGAGTAATTCTTAAAATACAAATATTATCAATTACTTTTAGAATCTATATGAAAATCGAGAATAGCATTGAGACATTTAATTCATTAGTAAAACGTCGTGGGTTCATTTGGGGTCCTTCTCCGGAAATTTATGGCGGATTCGCAGGTTTTTATTCTTATGGTCCAGCAGGTATGGCTCTTAAAAATAATATATTAGATCTTTTTAGACGAGAATGTCGTTATTTTGGTTTTGGGGAAGTTGAGTGCCCAACAATCATGCCCAGTATCGTTTGGGAAGCTTCAGGTCACTTAGAAAGATTTATAGATCCCGTAATGAGATGTAATAAATGCAACACGTTGTATAGAGCAGATAAATTTCTTCAAGAAAATCTTCCTGATCTTATGATAGATGGCTTATCATTTGAGGAAATGGAGAAGTTAATTAAAAAACATGAACTAACTTGTCCTAAATGTGGAAATAATTTTCAAAAAATTGAAGAATATAATTTGATGTTAAAAACATCTGTGGGAAATAATACTACAGCTTATTTACGCCCTGAGACAGCTACTACGACATATTTACTCTTCAATCGATTGGATCAAGATGCGCGTAGGCAATATCCTATTAAAATTTTCCAATTTGGCAAAGCATATAGAAACGAAATCTCACCTAGACAAGGGGTTCTACGAATGAGGTCTTTTGATCAATTTGAGCTTCAAATATTTATCAGTAGAGAGCAAGAAATGGAATTTGTGGATTATGAAGAAGTAAAAAACAACAAATTACCCCTATTAGACTGGAAACTTCAAGAAAAGGGCATTAATGCGCCTAATATTATTTCTCTTGATTCAGCTATCAAAGATAAAATTCTTAAAAAACCTGCTTATGCATATTGCCTTTATGTGGCACATTATTTAACAACAATCCTGGGTATCCCTGAAGAATTAATTAGATTTAGACAGCATTCATTAAATGAACGAGCTCATTATGCTGATGATGCATGGGATTTAGAAATCAAATCAAGACAATTCGGATGGGTTGAGATATGTGGTGTCCATGATAGAACAGATTACGATTTAAGAAGGCATGCTGAATATTCAAAACAAAACTTTGAGATCAGTATGGGATCTGACCCAAATATTAAGGAAGTTCCTCAAGTTCTTGAAATTGCATTTGGAATTGATAGAATTATATATACTTTACTCGAAACTACCTTTAATGTTGAAGAAGGAAGAATTATACTAAAACTTAACCCAAATTTAGCACCAAATACAGTAGCAGTGTTTCCTCTTGTTAGGAATAAAGAAAATATCAGAAAATTCGCATTAAAAATTCACAGAGAGTTGTTAGAAAATCGTATAGGTTCCTTTTACGATGTGGCAGGTTCAATAGGGAAGAGATATCGAAGACAAGATGAGTTAGGTACAAAATGGTGTATAACGATAGATTATGAATCATTAGATGATAATTGTATTACACTTAGAGACCGTGATTCAATGGAACAAATACGGATAAATATCTCAAATCTTTCTGAAATTATAAAAAAGAAACAAAGAGAGTAATTTCTTACATTTTTGCTTAATATTCTGATCTTTTTGATTCTTTCAGAAAAAATTTTAAAGAGAAGGATTTTTTAAAAATATAAATTAAAATTTAAACAATTATTAATAATATTAATCTTATTCAATCTGAAATGAGTTTTTTTAAATTCTATGCTACAGGAAAGAAAAGAAGGCAAAAAAGACAATATATTAAGATAATAATCTGTGTTTTCTTTACTTTGATGTTTACCCTAAATTTTTTAAATCATTATGTTTATTCAGATCAGACAAATGATCTTGATGAAGTCATTGATAGTAAAAATGAAAATCTATTCAATTTTGACCAAAATAATTTAGATATTGCTACGGATATATCGATGCTTCAAAATCCTTTTACTGAAAACTTTGATTTATTACGTATTTTTTTCGAATATAATTATAAATCCAGTTTAGACCTTGATATCTCACTCTATTTTAGAGAGGGAGATGAAAATGGAATAATTACAGATGATACTATTTATTCAGAAGATAATTTGTTTATGTATAATTCGTTAATGAATACGGAACTTGACCCAACTGAAATTTTTGATATTTATTTAAAGTTGAAATCGACTCCTTTATGGTATGAAGATGATAATGAGCAATTTAATTACGGATTTGTAAAGTCAGTTGATAACTCTACAGGTCAAGTGAAGGATGATGATAGATATTTAATCGATAACTTGTTGCCAATTTTTTTACTAATTGAAAATATTGGTGAAGATATCGATGATATTTCTATCAATGGTAAGTTTCCAAAAGATTCGATTGAAGAAATGTTTTTTCTTATAAATTCTACTGATTTTTGGGATGAAACCTATGATGGATTCGCTGTTTCTAATTCTAGTTTTGATAAACACTCTGAAAGCAACTTCTATGGAATTTTAGCAAATCTCCTAATTCATCAGACATATTATCATCAACTTAATTTAAAAAACGCTATAACTGATAAAGCATACGATTTAGCAAATAAAACAATGTCTTCAATTGTAAATAATATGTGGGATGAAACGGCTAAAGCTTTCCGTTATCGTGCTAATTCTGCTTGGAATCCTTTTGTGGTTCCTGGGGGTACCCGTTACCATTTAGATGTGAATGCATTAGGAATCATAACTTTATTAGAATTTTGGGTTGGCTCTGGAATGGAAAGTGATTTTTTAGAGAAAGCAGTTAACCTCTACAATAGCTTAGATGATCACCTATGGAATTTGACTGGTGATGATCTTTATTCTAATATTGCTGAATCTAATTGGTTTCTATTTGATAGTAGCACCAACCTTAATTCAAACGCTCTAATGCTAGAAGCATGTATAAGATTGTTCCAACTTACAGGAAATATAACATATTACAATAGAGCTATTGAACTTTTCGACTCATTTGAAAAAAATTTATATGATAGCGTAAATAAAGCATACGATTTTTCCATATCAGATAGTAGTAAGAATTTTAACACCAATCTAAAGCTATATGATGCTTATTTGAAAGCATCTGAAACTTATAGCAGTACGATATTAAGGGCAAATTATAATCTAACTGCTACAGTCCCTGATTTAGTTTTTAATCAAGACATTATGAATTTAACATCAGTTTATGCATTTGAGAATACGGAATATTATTACAATCTCTCAATTGATTCTTATGTTCCTTTTACTACAAGGCATAATATAACTGATGCAGACATAAATTATATTTTTAAATATCCAAATGGAACATTTTTGTATCAATTTGAAATTAATAGTCCGGCTGAATCACAAACTCTCAATTACATTATCGAAGAAACATTGCCAATGGGAGAAGGTTATTATATTTATATTTGGGGGAATAAAACATATTTCAAATTAGCTGACACTATTAAACGTTTCAACGTTAATTCTGGGCTAATAAATGAAACAATTGAGGGTTTAGTTAGTTTTTTATATCAAGGTCCGCTCTTAAATATAACACTTCCTATCAATTATACTAGAAGAGATAATTTGACACTAACAGCATCTTTAGAGGGCAACGATATAATTAATTTCACCGCTCAGGAAGTCAATTTTACTGCAACTACTGAATTGGAAGAATTTACATATATTAATTTTAATCTTACTGCTAGACATGGAGCTATTCCTGGTCCTAGTGAAATTGTTTTCAAAATTACTAAAGGTAATATATTATATTTAGAAATTAAAAAAATAATAGAAATTGGGTATTCATTTGATTACGAATATTTATTATATCAAAGTAAGGTTGTTAGTGGTGAAAATATTGATATTTTTCTAGATTTAATTAATTATTTACCAAACGCAACACAATCTTTGAATATTAGTTTTACTGGAAAAACAGAAAATTCAATTGAGACTTTGAATCAAGAAGTAACTTTAGATAAAAAGGAGATTAGATCAATTTCATTTAATCTGAAAACTCTTAAAAATATCGAAAATGATATAATTAGGATAGAAATGAATATACTTCAGAATACAACCATATATTATACTGAAGAATTGACTATAGAAATTATACCAAGATTTGAAATAATTAGCGTTTCATTTCCAGGAAAAATCTCTCAAGGAGCGCCCGCTTATTTTATTGCTACGATAAAGAATAACTTAGAGAATTCAGAAGCATTTTCTTTATACGTTAATGGAAAATTAGTGCAATCAAATATCAACGAGCTCATCCCTGGTGAGAATAGGATTGAAAAAAAAATCATCCCTACACATAATCCATATGAATTTGGAACTAAGATTTATCGGGTAATCTTAGAGGATAGCGAAAATAAAGAAATTGCGAGATTCTATTTTAAAGTTGTTTTAGAGCTCTCAACCTTTAATTTAATAATTTTTTATATAGTACCTGTCATCATCCCCATTGGTATTATGTTATACTTCTTAAATAAACAGATAAAACATAAAAAATTGAGAAGATGAGAAATATTGAGAAATAGAAAACAAATCAGTATTGCCTTAATTCTTTTTATTGTATTTAATACTTTTTTTGGTGTTATTTTAATTTCCTTTAAGGAATCTCCAATTTCAGATATAGATGACGGGGATAGAGAAAAAATATTTTATAATCCAAAATTATCAAATGGTAAATGGGCTTTATCTTATAATGCAATAAATCGAAGTGCTGAAACCATTTATCGGTTATTTGAATCTATCAATTTCACTATTGACACCTTTGGGAAAAATGATGTTGATCATGCGGTTATGCAAATAGATTTTTCTAATGGCTCTACCATTAATTACAATATGGAAAATTTTACAATTTATAAATATTCTTATGAGTATACACCAGAATACAACGCACCTTTAGGTTTTCAGAATGTAAGCTTTCTAATTTACAATATTACCGAGACACTTTTAAATACACATACAACTTATACTAATTTTACAATTCAGACTAACTACATGGCATTCACTAATAGTTCTGAATATTACGTTGGAGATGACTTATATGCAGAATTAATTGTTACAAATTGTTCAAGATGGAATCTTACAATCGTAGATAGCACAATTGAATCGGAACAGCGTAATATAACTAACTTTGAATATAACTCTATTCAGTTTATTTATCGAATTAATAATGAAACTTTTTATAACTTTTTAGGTCAAACTTTTTATATTAAACTCAATATGACAGATACAGACTTTGGCATAAAAGGCGCAGCATATTATCCATTTAAAGTTTTAAATACAAATCCAATTATAGATAGTTCATCGATAACATTTTCTCCAGAAGAACTATACAGAAATGAAGATTGTGAGATTACTCTGAATGTGACAGATACTGAAGATCTCCCAGAAAATCTAGATGTAAGTATGTCTATCGAAGATCCTCAAGGAAATTTCCTTTCTACGATCTCACTAGATCATGATACCAATATCACTTTTTCAGGGGAATTTTCTATTGCTGCTGGAAGACCAGTTGGAAAATACAGGATTGATATTACTGCAGAAGATAAATTTGGTGGAATCGGCTCTTACTTAGTTTTTCTCACAGTAAAAAATAATCTACCCGAAATTCACAGCGTTAAGATTAACGGAAGATCAATGGTTCAAGGATTGTCGATATTATATGGTAAGAATTTAGTCTTTTCCTTTAATGTTTCGGATGTAGAAAGAGTTGCCTATATTAAAGTCGCTCTTATAGATGAAAATGGTGAATGGTATAATATAACCCGAGACTATAAAGGTATTGATACAGAAATAAATATCCGGACTATTGACTTAATAACTGGGGTCTGGTACGTGTATATTTATGTTATTGATTCTGATGGAGCAATCACAACCCTTACAGACGATTTTGATGGGGCCCCCCCAGCAATAACGATTATTCCTGATGTATTAAGTGATTATTTACCATGGATTATTTTCTTTTTAGGATTAATTATTGGGATGTTAATAAGTATTGGACTTGCTTACAGACATTTTAAATCAAAAGCGATTGGATCAAAAGTAGTAACTCCTACAAAGAAAGAGATATCATCAAAAAAACCATCAATCAAGAAAAAAGAAAAAGAGAAGCAAACTGAAGAATTAATAGAAGAGAAAGAGACAGAAGAAAAAACATCGGAAAAAGAAGAAGAGAGTGTTCCTAAACGTAAAATAAAAAGAAAATTATAAATAAAATTTTTAAAATTTTTTCTTGTCTAAAAATTAATAATTTTATTTGCTATCCTAAGACATCATAAAGCTTATATTGAAATCTCCCGAGTTTCCCTCCAAAATTACCCGCAGAAATTCTATTTATACCTGGAACTTTTACCGCAGCTTCAATTCCTAGTTTCATTCCCTTTTTTATCGCTTCTTCCGTAGCCCCATCCAAAATTACCTCATAAACACAATTATCTCCTTCGCGTAACATAGAATTTTCAATTTTAGTTCTTAGAGTAGGACAAAGTGGATCATTTGTGGATGCATTTAAGAAACTGTACTTTGACCCTACTTTTGATCCAGATCGTGCTATACCACCGGGGAATGGAGTTATTAAGTTAGGTACATCTTTGATTGCATCTATTGCTTTTTCAGCTGCTTCAAGGGCAACCTCTTGATTCTGCCCAATGATCAAGAAATTCCCCCCAGCTATTCCTTTCCCAACTTTCGCCATACTTTGAACAATAAATTCTCCATCCATCACTGGAATTGACCATGCCTCAAATGGAAATTTACCCTCAACTTTTTCTTGAAACCCATCACCAAAAAATTTGAGATTTGCTCCTATTTTTATTTCAAATTCTTTTTCAGGTGCTAATGATCCATCTAATGCATCATAACAAGCTGTAGTGGGGCAAGTTAAGACACACTGTCCCAACCGATTCATTACAACGTTGCTTACTTGATCTTTTTTGGTTTTGAAAAACATAATAATGACTCCGGGGCGATTATCTGGAGTTTTATCTGAGGGAACAAAAATATCAATTCCTGCTTCTGCATCACAATGAATTGTCGATGTTCCATAGCCCGTTGATACTAATGCCGCAATTTTTACCCACTTTTCATTCTTAGCTGTAACTAATATTCGCGTAAAAAACCCACCAAAAGCTTCACAGAAAGTATCCTCAATTTCTACACCATTTAATTCCATTTTTATTACTCCTTCTAATTGATTTTAATAATGAAAATTTTAATTGTCGTATGAACTAATAGCGTTCTATTTTATATAAAATTTTGAAAAAAAAATAAAAAGATTGAAAAATTGTATGGTATTATATTAAAATTGAAATTACAGAGTATGTTGTAAAAAATGAGCGAAAAAGTACTTAAGATTGGAATTTTAAAGAATGGAACTATTGGATCATCTCTATTACTTGCTTTCTTAATGGATGAGCGTGCTGAATCTACGATGATTAATGTATACGAAGTAACATCCGGTGCAAAAATGCACCCCCCCGAAATGTGTACAAAAACTATGGAAGATCTATTAAAATGGAATCCTGAATTAATAATTATGTCAAGTCCTAATGCAGCTTTACCAGGACCAAAATCCGCTAGAGAAATGGCAGGAAATATTCCTACTATAGTTATTTCAGATGCGCCCGCCAAAAAAGCAGTTGAAGAAATTAAAGATAAAAACATGGGTTATATTTTAATAAATTGTGACAGCATGATTGGAGCACGTAGACCTTTTCTTGACCCGATTGAGATGAGCATTTTCAATTCGGATTTGTTAAAGGTTCTTGCTATAACTGGAGCACTTCAAGTTATAACAGAAGAATTAAATAAAGTTATTCTGGATATGCTAGATGGAAGAACTCCTACTCTGCCTCAAATAATTGTAGACTCTAATATTGCATCAGAAGCTGCGAATTTCTCAAATCCATATGCGAGAGCAAAAGCTATTGCTGCTTTTGAATTAGCAGCTTCGGTTTCTAATATTACTGGAAAAGCTTGTTTTCAACTAAAAGAGAGATCTGAATATATACCATTACTCGCAACTGCCCACGAGATGATGAGAGCTGCTGCACTAATGTGTGATGAAGCAAGAGAAATTGAGAAATCTAATGATACCGTTATTAGAAGACCTCATCATGCTAAGCAGCATTTCCTTACAAAAATAGGTTTATATGATAAAGAACAGTAATTACACAAAAAGTAAGAAAAAAGTCCTTAAAATCTACTATTTTATTTTAATTATTTTTTTTATAAATATGCTAAAATTCAGAAGATTTTAAATATATTTTTAAACTATTGAAAGCTTCTCCATTTAAAGCGCCCAATACTCCTGAAAAAACTTCAGGTCGTTTACTTCTTGTAACAGCCATTAAAACAGCTCCATTAATAACTTCTTTTACTAAAATCCAACAATCTTCTGATTCGTAAACTACAGTTGATAATTTTAATGGAGACAAATTCGTAATGCTTTGAAATTCCATAATTTGTTGATAGATACTATAGATATTAGAATCTAATGTTCCAATCTCAAATTTCATAAATTGCAATGGTTTTGATTCAAATTTACCGAACGTCGATGTAATTAATAAGCCATCAGGTTGGTTGAATAAAAGGTATTCTGATATAGTATTAATCTTTAATTCATCTAATAAATGACGAATCTTTCCTAAACGTTGTAAGGATAAAGTATTCTTCTGGATCTCAAAATCTAAAATTTCGATTAATCTATGTTGAGCACTTCCTTCTTTTACAGACACTGGCGTGAAAGAAATCTTATCAATAAATTCCCCGTTTAACCCTTTAGATAATATCTCATAATATTCATCCTCTTTCGATTCTTGTAAATCAATTTTATTTAGCAATACATATGCTTGATCGATTTCAGGAGAAAATTCAAATAAATATTTCAAGAAGTTATTAAAAATATCTCGTACTCCCGCGTCCACAAGAGCAGAATCTACCATAAAAACTGCAGCAGTAACCTCGGAAAATATGAGTTCGCGCTGGGAATCAGAGAAATAACGTTCTAAATACCGTTCTTGACCGCCTAGATCCCAAATTGATAGCTCTAAAATTCCTCGGAAAATGAAATTTTCTCTAGAAACACCTTTAGTAGGTTTTAGATTTAGGACTTTCATAAAGTTGTATCCTAGGCAAGTAGTCCTCATTAAACTTGTCTTGCCTGCTCCAGCAGGTCCAAATAAAAGAATTTTCATCGTTCTTTATATTTTTTTTAGAATGTAATTAAGAAATCAATACATTAATATTATTTTCAATGAAATTAATTGATTTTATATAATCTTTATAATTTTATCTTTATTTAATTTTTTCGAATTCTTAAAAAGAATTTAGTTTAAAAGCAAATTGATCATGTGACGATTCAATTAGATATAATTTTTAATTCAATAAAATACGATATAGATATAATAACAAAAAAAGGATTAAAAATAAAATGGATCTTTTAAAATATATACGTAATGTACCTGATTTTCCAATTAAAGGAATTCAGTTCAAGGATATTACTACTTTGGCTAAACTTCACGCACCTTTTAAAGAATCATGTGACCAGATAATAAATTACTTTAATGACAAAGGGATAACAAAAGTTACTGCAATTGAAGCAAGGGGGTACATTTGGGGGGGGGTTATAGCATACCAATTAGAGGCTGGGTTTGTTTTAATTAGAAAGCCAGGAAAATTACCTGCTGAGACAATTAGTGAGACTTATGAACTTGAATATGGTACAGATTCTATTGAAATGCACCGTGATGCTATTGAAGAAGGAGAAAAAGTATTAGTTTTTGATGATTTACTCGCAACTGGTGGCACAGCAAAAGCAGCATGTAATCTAGTAGAAAAAGCGGGTGGAGAGGTTGTTGGTGTTGCTTTTATAATTGAATTAACGGGAAGCCTACACGGTAGAGACAAATTAAAGGATTATAACATTGTCTCTTTAATAGAGATTCCAGTTGAAGAATAAATTATTATATTAAAATAATTTAACAAGTCTTTTTTTTATATTCCTTCTAACTCAGCAGGAGTATATCCAAATGTTATAAAAAACCTCTTTTTTACTTGTTCTAAATTAAAAACTTGTGTTTGTGCCCCGGTAGTTTCAACCACAAACGAACCAATAATAGCTCCCAATCGACAAGAATCTAATATAGTCATATTTAATATTAAACCGGTTAGTATTCCAGCACGATATCCATCTCCTGCACCAGTTGTATCTTTAACTTCCTTAGGCGTAGCAATTGAGATATTTATTTTAAATATTTTATTAGTCTCATCTTTATAGAGCAATTCAGACCCTTCAGATCCTTTAGTTATAATAATTGCCCTAACATGTTCAAGTATAGACTCTTCATTTAACTCGGATTTTTCTTTTATTTGATTTATTTCATGGTTATTGCCAATCAAAATTTCTGATTTATTAAGTATCTCGATTAGACTATCTTTCAGGAAAAGTGGAGTAACTTGTCCAGGATCAAATATAGAGGGAATTTTTAAATCAAATAATTGACCGGCAAAATTAGTCATAGCTTCTATACTCTGTGTTGAATTTATTGCATAAATATATTCTTCCGGATTTAATATTTTTTCTTTTAAATCAATATCCTTACACTTATCTAAAGCACCACCATGAAAAATGATCATTTGATTAGATTTGATATCATTAACTATATAACAAGCTGCTGTGAAAAGATCATCATGCTCATCAACTAATAATTCTATATTTTTAAACCTTTTTATATGATCTTTATATCCTAAACTCTCAAAATCATTTCCAACTGAACCAAATAATGATGTAACTGCAATATTTAAAAGTCCCAGATTATATGCGATGTTTCCTGCTGTTCCTCCAAAAAATTGATGACGGCTATCTGCTGTGACAGTACTTTGATATTCCCCCTTATCGTGGTCAATAGATACGGCATTAATAAAACTCTCTTTAAAACCCATTATATAATCAAAAGCTAATGATCCAAGAACAATAACTTTGGTTTTTTGCATGAGATTTTAAATTAAAATTAAGAAATAAATTTTATAGTAATCTATACTATATTAAAGCTTTATAGGAATTGCTATCTAGTAAGTTTTTTCATTATAGTCACCGGTTAAAAATAATTTATTAAATTTCAAATATTATAATTTAAAAAACTCTAAATGGAAAAAAAAAATGGGTCAACTAAAAATTGGAATAATTGGTGGTTCTGGACTGGATGATCCGGATATTTTAAAGGATGTTAAAGATATAGATGTTGATACTTCATATGGAAAACCTACATCTCCTCTAAAAACCGGAAAAATTCATGGTGTTGATGTAATTATCATAGCAAGACATGGAAGAGAGCATACTATTCCACCAACACAAGTAAATTATAGAGCTAACATACAAGCATTAAAAGATCAAGGCTGTACTCATATTTTAGCTACAACAGCTTGCGGAAGTTTGAGAGAACAAATTGGAAGAGGTGATTTAATTATTCTTGACCAATTTATTGACTTCACTAGGCTCAGGAAAGTATCTTTTTTTGAAGAGTTTGCCCCTGGGGATATGAAACACACTCCAATGGCATATCCTTATTCAGAGGAGTTAAGAAATATCCTTATTGAAACAGCAAGGGAACTTAATCTTAAATATCATGAAAAAGGAACAGTTGTTACGATTGAAGGACCAAGATTTTCAACAAGAGCAGAATCAGAAATGTTTAGGATATGGGGTGCAGATGTGATTAATATGAGCATCGCTTCTGAGACAATTTTAGCTAATGAAGCGGGTATCCCATATGCTGCTGTTGCTATGTCTACAGATTATGATTGCTGGAAAGACGATGAAGCTCCAGTTACATGGGAAGAGATCTTAGATATATTTGGTAAAAATGTTAACAATGTTATCGCTTTACTGACTAATAGTATAAAAAAAATTAAATAACCTTTCTTTTTCTCGGTAATTTCTTTTTCTTAAAACCTTTGGAATAAAAAGTTTTGATAATTGTTAAAATCTTACGATTTATTAATTTAATAAAATTATTATTTTTTTACATATTTAAAATACGTAAGAAATGTTTTAAAGCTTATAAAATTCTTAGAGACTTTTAAAAATGGTGAGTATTTCTTTTCTCGGAGGTTGTAGAGAAGTTGGACGAAGTGCTGTACTAGTGGAATCTAAAAGCGGGATTAAGTGCATGTTGGATTATGGGATTCGATTCCGAGGAGAAGAGAGACTTCCCTATAGTACGAATATAGAAAATCTAAAAGCAATCGCTCTAACTCATAGCCATATTGATCATTCAGGGGGCTTACCTTTATTATATAAAACGAAAAAAGTTCCGTTCTTTACAAATTCCATTTCTCTTGCAATGACTGAAATTTTAATTAAAGATATGATAAAAATATCAAATTATCCTTATCCATTTGGATATAGAGAATTCGATTATTTAAAACAAAATTCATATTTCCTCAAAAATGGAACAAGACAAAAGATTGCTGATAATTTCTTTATAACATTCATAAATGCAGGTCACATTCCTGGGAGTGTATCTATTTTACTTGAAGTAGATCATAAAACTATTTTGTATTCTGGTGATATTAACACACAGATTTCTAATTTAATACATTCTGCGAACTATATGGATATCCCTGAAATAGATACATTAATTATAGAATCTACATATGCTCTTAGAAAGCATCCTCCAAGAGAGCAACTTGAGAAAGAATTTATAGAGAAAATAATGAATGTAATAGATAATGGTGGAACAGTCCTAATTCCAGCTTTTGGTGTAGCTCGTTCACAAGAAGCTTTACTCATTTTGGAAAAATATGACTACAAAGGAAAAATCTTCATCGATGGGTTAGCAAGAAAAATATCTAAGTTATATTTAGATCATCCAGATTTTATCAAAAATATTAAATCATTCAGAAATGCATTGAATAAAGCACAATTTGTAACAAGACCTAAAACTAGGGCAAACATTAAAAAATCTAATGGAGTTATAATTTCTCCATCTGGTATGTTAAAAGGAGGTGCTGCAATAGAGTATATACAATCAATATTGGTAGATCCTTTATCAGCAATTTATTTAGTAGGTTACCAGGTGGAAGGAACACCCGGTAGAAATTTATTAGATGAGGGAATTTTTGAATTAAAAGAGTCTCGAAAAAATAAACCTAATTTTGATTTAAGAATTGTAGCACAATGTGATTATGACTATTTTGACTTTTCAAGTCATTCTGATGGTATCCACATTCATGATTATATTGAAAATCTGAATTTTAAAAGAAATGCCAACAGCGATATTTTCTGTATTCATGGAGATAATAAATCAACAACCAGCTTAGCTAGCGAATTGGTGAATAAAAATTATAACTCAGTAGCTCCTGAAACAGGAGAGATTTACCAGGTTTAGACGAATTGTTTTCAATATGTGATTCTATTTTTTTCGTAATTGATTTCGAATTGCAATATTACAGTTTTCCAGAAATAATTCTACTTTTTCAATAGGGATCTTGGTTCCTGCCGCAGGAGGATGTCCCCCTCCTAATACATCTAAATTTGATTGTTTGCATGCATCTCTAATCGCTTTTGAGAGATTTATGCCTTGATTTACAATGCTTTCATGTGCTCTTCCTGAAACTTTATATACGTCCTCATCAGTTCTTTTTGCTAAACCAAATATAGGTTTTGATTTATCTACACCTTTAATATGTTCGAAGATTAACATGGAAGTAATTGTTCCTATAATATTTTCGGGAATTACATCTTCTCCAAAAAAATATTGAATCGAATCTTTCTCTTGAATTTTATCATTCTCTTGAATCCAGGAAAGGCTCTCACCCAATGACTTTCTATAGTTTTTCAAAGCTTCCTTTGATTGTTGATAAATGTCCTTTCTATTTCCCATTGCAATAGCTATCCCTAACGAAGAATTATGAGTTCGGCCACAGGCATTTAGAAGATTAGAAAATTCTTTAGCATCGTGAAGTTCTGAGCCAGCGGGTTCCTCTTTTAATATATACCGATTAATAATTAATTTTTTTATTATTTTATTAGGTTCTAAATCAAGTTTTATTGATGCATATTCAATAATAGCAGTAGATATGATTTGTTTCTCATCTTGGTTCAATTCACTCAACGTTTTTACATTACCTTCAGAATTTTCCATTAATATTCCCTGAGTTTTCAAGAAAATCAAAGTTCTATTTGCATCTTTAGATAATCCGGGTAAAAGAATTTCTGTTGAATAAGCAATTGCTTCATTTAAGGGTTTTAAACTACGAAAATTTAAATCATTTACAACTTCGATTAACCCTAAATTCATCGCATCTTCTAAAATTAAAGTATTTAGTCCTAGAAAAGATTTGTTTAATCCTTGATTTTGAATATCCCCTATTGCTCCAACGATAGCGATCGGTGATAAGTCTATATTTTCTTGATTCAGACATTTGGCAAAATAGTAGCATAATCCCGCACCTGAAATTTCAACACTACCATCAATTCCAAAAAAATAAGGGTTAATATGCCAATTTTTCGTTTTTTCATGGATTTGTTCAATCAATTTAACTTCTTCTTTGTTAGAAACATTTTGAGGAATGTGGTGATCTAAAATTAAAAAAGAATTAAACTTTGCTTTATTAACTAATTCTGTTTCTAATTCTAAATATTGTCCGCTACCAAAATCAGAAAAGATTAGAAAATTATTATATTCTTGAACTTTCTTTAAGATCTTCGCAATTTCTCTTTTTTCTAATTGTCTGAGTACAGTAATTTGAAATGGGATTTTCTCTCGATATAAAGCTTTGCCAAGAATTGCACCCGAACTTAACCCATCAGCATCTAGATGGGTATAGATATTAATAGGAGTGTTCTTGCCTTCAACATGCTTAAATAAGTTATTCTTTGCAATCTTAAGATCGGCAAGCAATTTAGTTAATTTTTCTTTCTCTGTGTCCATTTTTCTGAATAATTAGATAATCATAAATTCAAAATTGAAACTATAATATAATAAGATATCAAAATTATAATAAATACTCAATTAAAAAAAGTAAATTTACTAAGGTGAAAATAAATGCATCATATAAGAATAAATGAGCTTGCAAGAAACATTGTAGAGAAGATAATCAACAAGAAAGATTTATATAAAGCCAGTATAATTGAATTAGCTAATAATTCTACTATTTTAGATATGACAAATGCTTCATGGAATGGGGGTAAATTGGTGGGAGAAATTTGTATGGGTGGTTTAGGAACTGTAGAATTTTCTCATTATAATTTAGATGGGCATTTCATACCAAGTGTTACTGTTTATACTTCAGAACCATTAATTTCATGTATAGCTTCTCAATTGGCAGGTTGGAATGTGAAATTGAAGAAAGAAGTAGAAAAAAATGGACAAATGAAAAAAAAAGTCATTTTTCAGTCATTAGGTTCAGGACCAGCTCGAGCTAAAAGTAAAGTTGAAAAAATATTTAATGAAATTGATTACATAGATAATTCTGATTGTGCAGTTATTGTTTTTGAGACCCCAAAATTACCAAATGAAGAAGTCATGAATATTGTTGCTGAAAAATGTAGTGTTGATATAAGTAAAACTTATGCAGTTTGCGCGCCAACAGCTTGTTTAACAGGATCTATTCAAGTAGCAGCAAGAATTGTAGAAACAGGTGTTCACAAATTACATGAGATTAAATTTCCAATAGAATTAATCAGAAATGGCTATGGAACAACAACAATTGCTCCAATTGCGAAAGATGATCTAGGTGCAATGGGACGCACTAATGATTCCATAAGCGCAGGTGGAATGACATACTATACTATCGACGTTGAGAAAGAAAAAGAAGAAGAATTATTCGAACTTATTAAAAAGGGTCCAGCAAATACATCTTCTAGTTATGGAAAACCATTCATCGAAACATTTAAAGAGGCAAATTATAACTTTTATGATATTGATCCAGGATTATTTGCTCCAGCAACATACACTTTAACTAATATTAAAACAGGGAAAAGTTTAACTGTTGGAAAAGTAAATCATGAATTATTAAAACAATCTTATGGATTAGATTAGTTGAAAAAATAAAAACTTTGTTCTAATATCATTAATTTTTTTATTTTATAAAAATAAAGCCTATATATTGGTGAGTTCTTCTTGATACTTTAAAATTTCATTTACAGAAATATCCTTATCAAAGTTTATTTTTTTATGTATCCCTAAATATGCACACGCAAGATTAGCAGCAGCAGCAATTTCGGCTTTTTTAAGGGTTACAGAATATTCATCCTGCTGATTTTGTTCTTCTTGGTAAGCATTTTCTTGATATCGATGATCTTGAATTTTAGTAGCTCTTTCATTTTTCATCTGGTATAATAAAGATGCCATTTTATCGGCTACTTTAAAAGGTAACTGGTTCTTAACAATTAAACGAATTATATTATTTACATCAAAATAATTCAAAGTTTCATATTTAGCACGTAGAAAACTTTTAAGATTTTCAGAGTCTTTTTCACACTCAATTTCTGTCCAATCATGGATGGCTAGTTTTCTTCTAAAGTATATCAGCTCCCAATCAATTTCCAGTTCTTTCAGAAATTCGAGTAATTTTATATCATTAGGTTTTCTTGATTCTATAATAATATAAAGTTGAAGACCATAATATTTATGCTCCTGTTGAAGGAAAAAGCCTCTTTGTTGCATAGATGCGAGAATCAATAACTTTATTGAAAAAACCTTATCGGAAACATTCTTTTTGCTACAGTTTAAGTAAATTACATTTCCCTCTTCACTGATATATTCACAATCCAAAAACCCTAGAATACTCTCTTTATTTTCTTTTATAAATTTATTTAATCCAGTAAGAGTAGGTTTTACATCAAAACGCTTTAAATCATCTTGTCCAATAGTAACATAATCATTATAATTACTTCCAATAGCAAGTTTTATAGCATTTAATTTAAACTCTTTATCTATTCCAAATACTTTTTGAAAGGCTTCATTTATGGGAAACACTTCATCTTCGAGAATCTTAACATCTGCTATAGAACTCTCATATGGTTCAGGATCACTTAGCATCTTATTTAACACAGGCGCTTCTGAAGCCTCTACTTCAATTTCATATGATTTTGCTAAGTCTCTTCGAATAATGCAAACAGATCTCTTTTTTTTATTAAATATTGAAAGCGAATTGTTATCATCAACCACCGCTCGAAATTTCTCAATGAATTTGTTTTCTGCGTTCTCTGAGCCTACTCTTCTTCTTCGAATTTTTAATCAACTAATTATTTATGAAATTTATTCTTAGTTAATTTATTTATAAAATTTTTATCTTAAATTCTTAACTAAAAGAAATTATTAATCTTAGTTTTGTATTAAATTAAAACTAAAACAGCCTTAAAACTAAATAATTTATAAATGGATACTAGAATTTTGTCAGAAAACTAATAATTATCTTATTCTAATTCCTCTTCTAAGAAATAGTTGTCATCCTTCTTTATATAAACGGTCGTAGAACCAAAATTATTACGAACAGTATATTTATCTCCTTGAACATCTAATATTTCTATTGAATATGATAATCTCCTTTTATTTAGGATATCTTCAACTATTTTTTTCTCTTCTTTAGAATCCATAACTAAGATTTATATTTCAAATCAAAAAAATTTTACTATTTTTACCAACATTTCTGTAGTAAATTTAAAGATTGTAGACTCTTTTTCATGTATTATTGAGATCTTATATATACTTATTAGATCAGCAAGTATAAACTTAAAATAGAATTTCGATTGAATCAAAAAAGTGGAAATCTATTTCCTAAATGAAAAAATTGAGGTTTTAATAAAGGTTATTTTTTCATTAGGGGTAATTCCACGATTTTATTAAAAATCGGGGTTTTTTTTAATAAACAGTTTAATAAATAAATGAGTATTTCATTAAAATATCTACATAGCAAAATTTTGCACATAATTGATCTCTCGTCTCTGAAGCATTATGGTTCAACAGAAGCTTGACATTGGATTTTTCACTAGTATGTATAGTCAAACTAATGGTACAGCCCATGCTGTGCGATTCCTATCCGAGGCAGTCGCAAAACATACGGGTCATACAGTGCATGTTTATGCACCTGGAATTCAAAAACCGAAAAACATACCAAAAAATCTCTATCTTCATAATTTTTTTGGTGCAAAAATAGCACCTAAAACCGGGTTTGTTCTAAGTTTTCCTATCCATAAATACTTTTTCTGCCAACACGATTATTTAGACATTGCTCATATTCATACACATGCAACATTTGGTAGTATGGCGATAAATTGGTCAAAATATATGGGGATCCCAATGGCCGGAACTCATAATTCCCCCCTTTCCTTTTATACCTCTCAATATATACCTATAGTGGGGGGTCTTTTGTCTAAAATGGATTGGATCTGGCGATATGAAAGACATATCTTAGATAAATATGATCTTGTATCAGTACCGACAAAATCTAAGAAAGATTTGCTTAGGAAGCAGAGATTTAAAGAACCCATCGTCTGTCTTTCTAATGGGATTCATGATAGCTATTTCACTGATGTTAAGGACAACGGAGTTCGGGATAAGTATAACTTAGATAATAAAAAGATTCTACTCTATGCTTCAAGACTTTCTCCTGAGAAGCATCAATTAAGTATTATTAAAATATTTAAGAAAATTCATAAAGAGGTACCCAATTCACATTTAGTACTTGTAGGCAGCGACGGACCATCAACTTCACATGTTCTAAAACTTATTAAGAAGAAGAATTATAAAGATTTTGTCTCTTATTTAGGTAGAGTCCCATTCAACGATTTATTGAAACTTTACAATATAGCTGATTTATCTTGCCTATGGTCTTGGATAGAAGCAGAAGGACTGGTACTTCTAGAAAGTATGGCTCAAGGAACACCGTGTATCGGCTCTAATAGTGTTGGAATTTCAGATGTAATAAGGCACGGGCAAACCGGATATTTAAGTCAGGATTTAAATGATTTTAAGGATAGAGTAATAAAACTATTCAAAGATGATGATCTTCGACTTGAGATGGGTAAAAATGCTAGAAAAGTTGCTGAAAATTATAGGATAAGCCATGTTGCAAAAACCTGGGTAAAATTATATAAATTTTTGATTAATGAGCTTTACCCACTTAGGTATTACAAAAAAGAACGGAAAGAAAGGGTAAAGCTAGTGAAGGAGTTTATACACAACTTACCAATAGTTAGTTTTTAAATTGTGAGTTTTATTAGAAATTGAAATCTTTTCTAATTTTATATAGTTTTATTTTACAGATTTCACATAAATAATATGATTTCTTATCAATTTCATCAATATTTTTAGAAAACCTCATAACACAGGAATTTTCCTCACAATGGGTAAACCCCATTAAAATATGTCCTATTTCATGAATTATTTCCTTAATAACTCTTTGTTCAAATAGTTCATTATCTTTTTGTCTATCATAAAATTGCTCTTTCAGTTTAAGTGTAGATACTACACTACATCGATGTTTTAAGTGAGTCTCTCCAAATAAAAATAATATATTGTCGTCACTACTCGAATAAATAGGAAGATCTGTGAGGGCAATTATCATACCAAGTCTATCTTTCGTTCTTATATCTATTAATGATTGATAAAATTTATTAGTGGGGTGAATACTTAACTTATCATTGATTCCTTTCATTTCTTTATACTCTTTTTTTACACCTTTAGAGAGAAGTTCTTTTGAAAAATTATATTGCCCTAAATTTATAATCTCAAAAAAGTAGGAATCAAAAATTTGATTCAAGTAAGATTCGATTTGTCTAAACAACTTAGCATCAAAATCGGCATAAAACAAAATTCCCAAATGACAAGGTAATATTAGTTTTTTCAACTCATCATCTACTAATTCAAATTCTTCGGAATAAGAAATTCCGATTCTTGTAACAAGTTTTTTTAATTTTTCCTTGTATTTGCGTATTTTCTGCTCATATTTTCGAAACTTAGGCATTATTTGTCAAATTAAAATTTTAAGATATCTAAAATAATCATTCTCTAAAAATAAAATTAGTTTAAATTCATTAATAATAGGTATTTAAATCATTAATTATATTATAAAATAAAATATTTCAATTTGATTGAAAATTAAGCGCAGAATTATGGTTGAAAATTCAAAAAATTCAGAAGATATGGAACAAAGGGGCGAAGAAATCGAACAAATCTCAATAGGGAAAGATTCAGATAAGAGAATTGTTAATAAAGATTTTATACCTCACTATTTTCCAACGTATAGGATTAAAAGAACGCTTTATCCGATCCCGATATTTATAGTCGTAATAATTGCGGGGATTTTAGCACATTTAACATATGTAGAAGCTGGAGTTCAAATAGATGGAGGATATATTTCGGAAAGTGAATATGGAGCAATTGGGGGGATAATTAATGGACTTATATATACGGGGCTAGCTGGTTTCTCGGCTTTTATTATCATTTATATTATTAAAAAAAGAGGTGTAGGCGCTTTAATGTATATTTTTGGGATAGGATTTGGTATGGTAACCTTTTTTCAAACATGGTTCTTTGGGGAGGTAATATTATATTTATCATTTTCCAATAATCCTAGATTATACTATTTACTTGATGTTGAATTAATCTTTCTTACAGCTGTATTTACTATATTTATGATTTATAAATATTTTACTTCAAAATCAATTAAGATAAAAAATTTCATTGTGTTGTATATAGGATTACTAATTGGAGCGTCTATGGGTGTTTTAATGCCTCTTTGGACCACTCTAGCTATATTAATAGGAATTTCTTTATGGGATATGTTTGCTGTTTTGTATAAACATGGTCCTATTAAGCAATTAATTGATTTAGTTTCAGAACCTAATGATAGTATCACCAATACTTCAGAAACAGATTTAAAAGAAAAAATACAGAGCGGAGAATATACATATGATACTTCCAAATTGGAAATCGGAATTGGTGATCTAGCATTTTATAGTATGCTTACTTCTAGTGCTCTTGTTCAAACAAATAATGTAATAATCATGATTTTAACCTCAATAGCTATAATTATTGGAACAGGAATTACAATACTGGGTCTTAAAAGAAATAAAATTTTACCTGGTCTACCTATCTCAATTTTTCTAGGAATAGGGACAATGCTGTTCTCATGGTATATTTTTTCATTCATATTTGTTTAACATTAATTTCCTAATTTTTTAAAGGAAATTTCATTTTATTCTTTAGTACCGCGTAAAAGGTGTATATTTATAGTCACTATTAATAATATTAAAACGATAACCGTAGTAGGTGCAGGGATTATGGGTCATGAAATCGCTCAAGTTGCACTCATGGGGGGTTTTAAAACTGTTATTTTAAATGACTTAACTGAGGAAATTATTAATAAGGCTGCAATTAAAATTAAAAATAGTTTAGAAAGACTTGAATCAAAAGGTAAGCTAAATGAAGGTTATACCGCCACTAATTTAATGGATAATCTAGTAAAGGAGGTTAATTTAGAAAAAGCCTTATCGAATGCTGACTTTATTGTGGAAGCAATTCCGGAGGTAATGATACTTAAGAGAAGGCTTTTTGAGAAATTAGGAAAATTTGCCCCTAAACATGCAATTTTAGCAACAAATACTTCTACAATGAGCATTTCTGAAATAGCATCAACATCGGGAAGACCTGATAAAGTAATTGGATGTCATTTTTTTACACCTATAGTTGTACTACGATTAATTGAGATCATTAAAGGGAAGAAAACTTCAGAAGATACCGTAAAAATTGTAAAAGAAATTTGTGAAAAGTTCCCAGCTCTTCAAGGAAAGCGACTTTTGCCGATCCTTCAAAAAGAAAGTCCCGGATTTATTGTAAATCGCTTGACGATTACGACTGGTCTTTATTTAATCTGGCTTCTTGAATATTCGAGGGAAAAAGGCATACCTTTGGAAAATGTAGATGCAGATGCTGAATCTCTAGCTGAAATTGGACCTTTTGCTAAAATGGATTATTTCGGACTTGATACTACTTATAATGTTATGAGTTATTTCGCAGAAGTGCTTTCTCCAGAATTTTCTCCAGGAAAAACAATAAGTAATTTAGTAAATAACGGTCATCTTGGAAAAAAAACGGGAAAAGGACTTTTCGACTGGAAAGACGGGAAACTCAATATTTCAAAAACTGAAAAAGCAGGACTTTTTAATGTAGAGCTATTTATGGCAATCCAATTAAATGAAGGCTGTAGACTCTTAGAAGATAAAATTGTTTCTGGTTATAAAATAATTGATGACACTATGATGGCAGGAATGAACCTACCAGGACCTTTTGGACCTGGAAAAAGAAGTTATGAGAAATGGACAAGATTATTGGAAGACTTTGTAGAAAACTCAGGTATTAAGTATTTGAAACCGTGTAAACTAATGAAATCTGGTGATTTTGTTAATATGAGAAAATAATTGCTTTATTTTTTGGGATCCAATCAATTCTAGTACACAAAAAAAATGAAACTAAAGAATTTGAAGATAAATAGTAAATTTTTTTTCATAATATCGATTGATGATTTTTTAAATAAACTAAGATTTATTATATATAAGCCTAATTATAAAAAATTTTAAATATGTCGAAAGTCGAAAAATCCCCCAAAACGGGATTCGAAAAAATTATAGAATATTTTAATTCTGAACTTGAAATAAATCATCCTATTGCAATTGCAAAAGTCGTAGAAGATACAGGATTTTCTTGGAGCTTTATTAAAAAAACGCTAGCTAAAATAATAGAAGAATATGATGGATTCCATTTTGAAAAATCAGGAAATACATGGATTACATGGAAAGACAGAGAACATATTATAAAGAAATTAGATGATACATGTTCTCGCTTTTTGGAGGAATCCGATGAGGGATGTTAATCTTTAAATTTATTTCTCTTTCTTAATACATCATTTTCATATTTCTCAATTTCTTTAATCCAAGAATATCCTACTGGCACATTATTTTTTAAACAGAAATAATCCCAGACAGGACCAAAGGGGAGTGTTTTTAATTCTTCTAGAAATGCGAGTCGTTGAAAGTATTGACCATTCTCTTCATACTCCCTTAAAGTTTCCCAGGGTTGAAGTAAAGCATACAATAAGCTCTTCTGAACAGCTCGAGTTCCGATCACCCATGCTCCAATACGATTAATGGAAGCATCAAAATAATCCAATCCTAAATGAATTCTATCCATGGCTTTACTCCTTACAATTTCTTCTGCTAGCTGAATCAAGTCATTACTCAAAATAACGACATGGTCACTATCCCATCTTACCCCTCGACTGATATGAAGCATTAATTCGGGGATAAATGGAAGTATAGCCGAAATTTTATCTCCAACTGACTCAGTAGGATGAAAATGTCCAGTATCGAGAGTTAACATTACTTGATTAGCTATTGCATAACTTAGATAAAAATCATAACTTCCAACTACGAAAGATTCGCTCCCAATACCGAAAAGTTTCCCTTCAATGGTATCCTTCATCTCAGAGGGAGGATACTTCTCTTGTAGAATCTCATCTAATGAATCTTTTAATAATTCTCGATATCCCATTCTATCAACAGGAATGTCTTTTAAGCCATCAGGTATCCAAATATTATGAATACAGGGTTTTTTTAACTGTTTACCTATTTCAGCACTTATTTCCCGACATCTACAAACATGTTCTATCCAAAATTGACGAATTTCTTTTGATTTACTGCTTAAAGTAAAACCATCATCCGCTTTTGGATGAGAAAAAAGAGTAGAATTCAAATCTAATTTCAGTTCTTTTTCTTTAGCCCAATCAATCCAATATTGGAAATATTCAGGTGTATATTGATTACGTTCAATGAATTTTCCCCCAAAATCTCCATGGAAAGAATGTAAATTTACACGATGACTGCCTGGAATTAAAGATAGTGCTTTTCCTAAGTCTTTTTGTAGTTCTTGGATATTTCTCGCTTTTCCAGGATAATTTCCTGTAGCTATAATTCCACCTCCACTCAGTTTTGCGTTTGGTCTTTCAAAACCACTAACATCATCACCCTGCCAGGCGTGAATTGATATTGGAATCTCCTTTAATCTTTTCAAAATGTTCTCAGTATTTATTCCAAGATCTTCATATCTTCTCTTTGCTATTTCATAGGCTTTCTTAATTTCGTTATTCATTTTTAACCCTTCAATTTAATATCTTCTTTCCAGTTAATTCGGGAAGTTTAATACCCAACTCGAATTTTAGAACCCGATCAGGCAATTCATGATTAAATACAGTATTAATCCGTTGAAACGATGCCCATTCCGTTTGATCTATTGATATCACCTAAATTAGTAAAGGATTAATAATTAATTAGTTTACCTTTAGGATGAATCTAGCATATCGATGAAGGGTTGGCTCTCCGTCATCTTTCACATCAAGAATCATATGAACGAAACCGGATTCTTTTGGGTCTTCAAATGACAGAATTATTTTTACAGAAAATGGTGAATCGATATTTATATTTCCTTTATAAGTTCCTGCTTCTTTATAACTGAACCAATGATAGAATAGATTATTTCCATCTGGATCAGAAGATTCTGTAGCATCCAATTTTATTATGTCGTTCCCACTAATTTCTCTGTTTAATTCACCTTTCACCACCACCTTCGGAGGATGGTTAGCATCTTCATATTTAGAAGTAGATGCCCAATCCATTCTCGCAGCAAAATCATGCTGGTATGCCTCGCGCCAACGCCAAATTGTTGCTTGGTTTGAGTGATAATTTCCTGGAACATCTCCTTTTAATTCCCCAGGGCCATCACCAACAATTATGGTATCAAAACTGTCAGTAAAAATAGGTCTTTTCTCTCGTTCATGTTGAGCTAACTCGTATCGACCACCCCAACCACCAAAAGTAGGGCTCTGCAAGCTTCTTAATCCGTTAGGGATGAGCCATAAGTAAGTTTGTGTGTCGGTTTCCATAGCAGTAGTATTTTCTCCAAAATGGATTAGATCTGGATAAACTTCTCCTAAAGGACCGTGGTTATTTTGTATATTTTTTTTAAGCCAATCTTTAGTTATTAATGATGAGTTTGGACCGCCTTTAAACCTATATGTAAGTTCTCCAGAAATTCCTGCCCAGGTAGCGACTCTATGGTTCCTAAACATCGCTATCATAAAATCTCTATTAACTTCTGTTTTAGGAATATTAAAAGGGGTATTAACGTAAAATAAATTGGGGAAAGTATCTTTTAACCAATGCGATGCGTGATCCTGATCTACATGGCAATAAACTCTTATCTTAGCAATAAAAGTGTCAAGTTCTTTTTTAGTACGTGTTTCTCCGACTTTCCATAATGATTGAGCTAGTACATTAGCTCCACCCCAAAGGGTAATCCATACAGGTCTCGGATCATCTTTATCAATAACTTTAATAGTCCATTCAGATCCTTCAGTATCCTTTCCTAAGCCGACACCCTCCATTCCATACTCCTTTGATCCCTCTTTTAAAATCGCAAATAATTCTTCTCTTGTCGGATAGTAATCATCAGTATGTTTCATTAAGTTATTTCTTGGGTCTCCCCTATAGGCTTCGATTATTTCCTCGATTAAATCTCTTCGTAAAATATCTCGCTGCCACATAGATGTACATGTGACTAACCCTTCAATATCAATTTCATTGGCATAGGTTAAAAGTCGGACGATAGATTGTTGATCATCAGCTTCGTTTCCTATGTCAGTATGAACTAAGAGACGTGCCTTAGCAAGAGGATCAAATACTCCGAATTTATCTGTCTTGAAATTAATCATTAGTTTGTAAAAAATAATTAAATTTTAAAATTAGTGTGAATTTTCACACTAAATAAAATTAATGTATTTTCACACTAAATAAAATTAATGTATCTGGTTAATTTAAATGAAAATTGAAAAGTCAAGCCAAGATCTCGAAAATGAGGTAATTTATTCTGGGCTCTGTATTCACTGTGGTAGTTGCAATGCATTTTGCCCACATATGGATTTTAACCAAGAAACTGGAGAGGCTTATGTTGTAGATGAATGTGCTGAAACTGTAGGGCTCTGTTATAATGCATGCCCAAGAAGCTTTCTACCGATATCAGAAATTGAACAGAAACTATATGGAAAAACTCGTATTGATTTAGCAGTAGGGGTTTATAATGATATAATTCAGGTTAAATCCAAAAATAAAGATGAAATTTTATACAACCTTACTTTAGCTGCTTTTGAATCCGGAGTTGTAAAACATATGGTTCTAAGCGAACCAAAAAGTAAAAAACCTCCTGTAGCATTCCCAGTTGTAGTAGATAACGCAAAAGATGCTAAGAAATATATACCAAAAACAACAATGGATAACGCAGGACCTCTAATTACCGGTATTGGTAAAGCCTATAAAGACTATAAACGCGATATTGGAATAATAGCAAATCCATGTCACTTACAAGGATTAGCAAAAATTCTCACTAGCGATTTCAACACCGGAGCAGAGAGAACTTCTTTATGTATTGCTTTTGCTTGCTCTTCTGGTGGGATGACGGGTTGTAAATATTGTACTGATTTTTCTGGGGAATTCTCCGATATTTCCTATTCACCTTGGGGTGCTCCAAAAGGCTCTGGTGAAGCGCTTTTAATAATTCGAACTGATGTTGGTCAAAAGGTTGTTGATGCTGCTGTTAAACAGAAATTGATTGAAATTACTGACCCAAATCCGGATTTATCAGAAATGAAGAAATTTCTTAATAAGAAACGTAAAAAGAATTTCTTGACTCTTCTCGGTAAAGATTTAATAACCGCAAAATATTTAGATCTTAATGTTGATGAGTTAAAAGATATTCTTGAAGAATAAATAACTTTTTAATTTCTATTTCTTTTTCCTTTTGTTTTGTAACTCTTTATCAATACAAAGAATTTTTCATGATTTAAGAAAAATTTTTCTTATATCCTTCTAAAGTTAAATTGATCCAGAATCTTGTTTTTTTTAAAGAGTTATATAAATATAAAATCGATTTAATCTTATTAAAGCAAAAAAAATTATTTACAATTAAAGTCTATATAATTATTAACAATTTTAATCTAGCTAAGTTTGGTGATAGTAAGGGCTTATGGATAAAATTCCGCGAAAATTATTGTTCAAGATCTGCGTCGTAGGAGATGGAGGGATAGGTAAGAGCACAATGGTGCAGCGATTACTGACCGGGCAGTTTATAGCACAAAAGATTACGATTGGGACAGACCTTGCGACCTGGGACATCCAAATCAATGATTCCATAATGACAAGACTCCAGATATGGGATTTCGCTGGCGAAAGGCGTTTTCGGATCTTTCTCCCTAGTTATGCTCGAGGTGCGACGGGGTGCTTATTATGTTATGATATTACCCGGCGAACAAGTTTCGATAGTTTAGAAGAATGGTATGGTATCGTGAAAAATAATGCGGTGGACCCTGTATTTATTCTAGTTGGAGAAAAGCTCGATTTAGCTGATGTAAGGAGAAGTGTGGAAACAGACCAAGCCGAAAAATTTAATAATACTCATAATATTGACCGTTTTTTCGAGACTTCCTCTAAGAGTGGGGAAAATAATGAGAATATTTTTGAAACTTTAACACAGTTGATTTTAAAGAAAAAGGGATTTTTAGATTAAAGTTTTTATTCAATATTTAATTGGTCTTTTATTTTTTTATCAAGTGCCTTAAGGTGTTCAATTATAATAATTTGAATATTCTTAGGTAATGGTTCGAGAATTTTATCTAACTCTTCTTTGCTAAAATTGTTAACATCCCGATAAGTTAAAATCAGAGAAATGACCGCAAAAAGAGGAGAAATTAATAGTATAAAATAGATAAGAGAAGAAGTAGTCATCGGATCTGATCCCCCACTTCCAGTTCCAGGTAGATTAAGTTGAATTCTGAAAAGGGGATCTTGGTTCGAAGTAATAATTAAAATAGAATTTAGAATGTTTAGAGTAATGAAGACGAATAAGTTAATTAATGCAATTAATCTAAAATTTTTTATTTTTAAGAATGAAACAATGGAATCATAAGTTTTAGGATTTTCTTTAGTAATTCTGCTAAGAATAATTTCTACTTTCGAATACTTCCATAGATCAATAAAAATCCAAAAAAATCCGAAAGTGTATAAAAAAATAAACAACCCGTTAAAATATGGGAAATACTGGTCTACTATATGTGGATTGTATAGAGATTCAGCCCCTATCCAAAATAACAGAATTAATTGAAAGAGAGCAGAGAAAAATAATCGGTTCGCGTGTTTCTTTTCTAGGCCTATCGGATTATAAATAATAGGTCTCTCCTCAAATTCAGTTCTCCATTTATTTGTATTAACAATTCTAAAAAATATTGAAAAAGCAAAAGTAATAAGTGGATACAATAAAAGAGATATATCCTCCCATACTTGAGTGATTACTAATAGAAAAAGAAAACTAAATATGATTAAATCACGAACTAGAGTTTCATTAATAAGGTCTTTTATTGATAAATAAAAATTATTATTAATATCTTCACTCATTTTTTTATTAAAAGCAATCTTAATAATTAAACTTTTATGATTATTAGTTTTGAATTATCTGCTTATAGCTTGTGAGTAAATTAGATTCAATTTAGCCAAAGCATAACTCTTGCTAACCCTAAAAATTTAAATTAATCACACTATTTTATTCCACAACATACCTCTTACACATTAAATAATGTTAAGATGGTGTAGAAAAAGTGAAAAGTGAAAAACTCAATAGTAGAAAGACGCCTCTTTATGATGTTCATCGAAAACTCGGCGGTCGCATGGTAGAATTTTCTGGATGGTTAATGCCTGTTCAATATGAGAGTATTATTAAGGAACATGAAGCAGTTCGTTCTAATGCGGGAGTGTTCGATATATCCCATATGGGTGAGTTTCTACTTAAAGGTAAAGATGTAATCCCATTTCTCCAATATATCATGATAAACGATTTAAAATTATTGGAAGTATCTAAGGGTCAATATTCTTGCATGTGTTACGAAAATGGAACTGTCGTTGATGATTTATTTTATTATGAGGAAAGAGAAGATCTTTTTAGAATAATTGTTAATGCTGGTAATATCGAGAAAGATTTTAAATGGCTAAATAATCACATTAAAAATTATGATGTAAATGTGCAGGATCTCTCATCTGAACGAAGTCGTTTAGCATTTCAAGGTCCTAAAACAGATGATCTACTTCAACCACTTGTAGATGTTGATCTATCTGAAATTAAAAGATTCTATTTTAGGTATTGTAATCTTAAAAATATGCCAATATTTATAGCTAGAACCGGCTACACAGGGGAACGCGGGTTTGAAATTTCATTTGATAAGAAGAATTCAGAAGAAATATGGAATAATTTGGTAAATACAGGAGCAAGTCCAGCTGGCTTAGGGGCAAGAGATTCGTTAAGGTTAGAAGCATGTTATTCATTATATGGGCATGAAATAAGTGATACAATTACGCCAATAGAGGCTGGATTAAATTGGTTAGTAAAACCCAAGGAAGGTATTGAATATCTTGGTAAACAAGTGCTTATGAAGCAAAAATCTGAAGGCACTGAAAGAATTTTAGTTGCTCTTAATTTATTAGATAAAGGAATAATTAGAGAAAACTATAAGATATTTAAGAATGGAAACGAAATTGGATATGTAACATCTGGTGGATATTCACCTACTCTTAAAAAGACTATTGGATTAGGTTTGGTAAAAAGTCAATATAAAGAAGTTGGAACTGAATTAGAAATCGAAATTCGAGGTAAACTTCTAAAGGGAATTATTGTTTCTATACCATTTTATCGAAATGTGTAAAAAACGTAAAAACTTAGAAATGAAGTGAAAGCTAATGAGTTATGAATTTCCTAGTGATTTAAAATATACAACATCTCATGAATGGGTAAATTTACATGATAAAATTGCTACTGTTGGCATTACTGACTATGCTCAGCATCAATTAGGTGACATAGTTTTTGTAGAACTCCCTGCTGTAGGAATGGTATTAGAGAAAGAAAGTAACGCTGGTGAAATTGAGTCAGTGAAAGCAGTTGGAGAACTCTTAATGCCATTATCAGGAGAAATTATTGAGATAAATGAACAACTTGCTGAGAGCCCAGAACTCGTAAATTCTTCTCCTTTTGGGGACGGCTGGATGATTAAATTTAAAATTTCTCATGCAATTGAAATTGATGAACTTATATCTGTTGAAAGATATAAAGAATTAGTTAAATCAGAAGAATAATAATATTTTTTTTTATTTATTCATTAAATTATTTTTGTTAATTGTTTATATCAAATAATTGAGTGGAAAAATTAAGTGGATTTTGTACCTCACGATAGAAAAACAATTGCTGAGATGTTGAGGGTAATTGGGGTAGCAGATATAGAAGAATTATTTCAAGATATCCCTAAAGATTTAATTAAAGAAAAGTTAGATTTACCCACGGGATTATCTGAACCTGATCTTTTTCGCCATATGGAAGAAATTTCAAGAAAAAATAAAATTTATTCGAGTTCTTTCTTAGGTGCTGGGTGTTATTATCATTATATCCCTTCCTTAGTTGATTTTGTTATTTCTAGATCAGAGTTTTACACATCATACACACCTTATCAAGCAGAAGCTAGTCAAGGGTATTTGCAAGCCATTTATGAATATCAAACAATGATTTCCAGACTTACTCAAATGGACATTGCTAATGCAAGCATGTATGATGGCTCTACTGCTCTTGCTGAAGCAGCTATCATGACCACTCTAATTACTAATAAAAAATCTATATTTATGTTGGAAGGAATTCACCCAGAATATATTGAAGTTGTTAAGACTTATTGTTGGGGGCAAAATATTAGTATTGAAATAATAACTGAAGATAAATTATTGAATCAATTAAATGAAGATGTTGCTGCATTATTATTCCAAAGTCCCAATTTCTTTGGTGATATAGAGAATATCTCAAAATTGGTGAAGCATGTTAGGGAGAAAGCTCCAAATTGTTTACTGGTTCAAGTAATGACTGATCCTACATGCCTAGGAGTTATTAAACCACCGGGTTTAACAGATATAGATATCTTTGTAGCTGAAGGACAGTCTTTTGGCATAAGTCCATCATTCGGAGGACCTGGATTAGGGATTTTTACTGCTAAAAAGAAATATCTAAGAAAAATGCCAGGTAGGTTGGTTGGAAAAACTAAGGAGATTAATGGAACGCGCAAAGGATTTATTTTAACATTACAAGCGCGTGAGCAGCACATCCGACGCGAAAAAGCTAGTTCGAACATATGTACAAATCAAGCATTATGCTCGTTAGCAGCATTAGTTTATCTATTAGCAATGGGAAGAACTGGATTAAAAGGGATTGCGACCCAAAATTTTCAAAAAGCTCATTACCTCAAATCTAAAATTGGAAAAATTCCTGGTTACAAAATCTTAAACACCAAACCAACATATAACGAGTTTTTAGTTAACTGTCCTAGTATTGATTCTCTTATTTATCAATGTAAGCAGCGGAACTTACTTCCGCCCCTTAAAATATCGAAATACTACCCTCAAATGAAAAATACTGCTTTGGTGTGTATAACAGAAATGAATTCAAAAGATTCAATTGAAGCATTTATTCAAGCTGCTCAAGTAGCATTAAACAATAAAGCGGAGGGGTAAATATTATGAAATCAAATATAACTCTAATCTTTGAAAAGGGAATAGATGAAGAACTACAAAATTATATACCTGAAATGGACATAGAAGTCGCAGACCTTAAAGAAATTATTCCTCAGATTCTATTAAGAAATGATATACCCATTCCAAATGTTCCAGAAATTGTAATTGTTCGTCATTTTGTGAAATTAAGTCATAAAAATTATGGTGTTGATACAGGAATTTATCCATTAGGTTCATGTACAATGAAATACAACCCTAAAATTAATGAATCTATTGAAAGATTACCCGGTTTCAGTCAAATTCATCCATTACAAGAGGAAAATCAGGGTTCAATCAAACTCTTATATAATATCTCAAAATTCTTAGGAGAAATAACGGGTATGGATAGATTTACACTTCAGCCGGCGGCGGGAGCGCATGGAGAATTAGCAGGATTATTAATTATGAAAAAATATTTTGAACATAAGGGAATAAAAAAAGAAAAAATTATTGTACCTGATTCCGCTCATGGAACTAATCCTGCATCGGCAAAAATGGCAGGCTTCTCAATTATAGAGTTAAAATCAAATGAACAAGGAGAAGTGCCACTTGACCATTTAGAATATGCAATGCAGGGAGGTGATGTAGCGGGAATAATGCTAACAAATCCTAATACTTTAGGAATCTTTGATCGACATATTAAGGAAATTACACAAATTGTGCATAATAATGGTGGATTATGTTATTACGATGGAGCAAATTTAAATCCGATGCTAGGTATATGTAGGCCTAGAGATATGGGATTTGATATTGTCCATCTTAATCTACATAAAACCTTTGCTACACCACACGGAGGAGGTGGTCCAGGTTCAGGACCTATAGGTGTTATAAATGACCTTAGTCCTTTTCTTCCTGAACCATGCATTATTTCAACTGAAAATGGATTAGTATGTAAAGAATCTACTGGTAAATCTATTGGTAGAATTAAATCTTTTTGGGGTAATTTTGGAGTTATTGTTAGAGCTTATGCTTATATTTTAGCTTTAGGTGCCGAAGGACTACTTCGGGTAGGTCAGATTGCCGTATTAAATGCCAATTATTTGCGTGTCTTATTACAAAAGAAATATTATCTTCCTTTTAATCGGGCATGTCAGCATGAATTTGTAATTTCTGACAAAAATATGGCTAATAACATAACAACTGAAGATATTGCTAAAAGAATTCTTGATTATGGGATATACGCCCCAACTATTTATTTTCCTCTGATTATACAAGGAGCTTTAATGATAGAGCCTACTGAAACTGAATCAAAGGAATCTTTGGATTATTTTGTTGAAATAATGAACAAAATCTATGAAGAAGCTAAGGAAAATCCCCATCTTTTAAAAAATGCACCTCACAATTTACCTGTTAAACGTTTAGATGCAGTTATAGCTGCAAGAAAGCCTGTATTACACGATTAATATCGGTATTTGAATAAATTTTTATACTCTTTGGCAATATAAAATTTAAAATAAACAAATTTAGTAAGACCTAGTTAATTACAATTTTGGTGTACAAAAATAAATTACTTATCTTTTTTTCCGTATGACAAATTTAGGAAAGATCAAGAAAACATTATCAAGCAAATTGAAATAGATTCGAAATCAAAAAAAAATATATTATTAGTAGCTCCTAATGGAACTGGAAAAACAATAATTGCGTTAAGTGGACTTCTCCCATTAGTATACGAGAAAAACTTAAAGATGATTTATATGTGTAGAACACATTCTCAAAATCGAAGGGTTACTAAGGAATTAATTAAAGTATCCCAAAAAATAACCGAAGATAACCTTTCTGTAAAATTAAATGGTCTTTCAATTAGAGGAAGGAATGAGATGTGCTTAAATGAAACACTGTTAACATTAAAATTAAATCCAAAAGAGTCAATGTCAGTCTGTAGAGACTTAAGGCAAAATAGAAATTGTAGTTATTTCTTAAATTTATTAAAAAAAAAAGGAGAAGTGGAAAATCCTGTATTGATAGCACCAGAATTATTCAATAAACCTATTGATGCTGAAGAACTAATAAATTTTTGTAAGGACAAAAGATTATGTCCTTATTTTTTATGCAAATTTCTCTTAAAAGAGATGAAAGTTATTATCTGTAATTATCAGTGGCTTTTCAATCCGTATATTCGAGATTTATTTTTACAATTTATTGATCAAGAGCTTAAAAATTGCATCTTAGTTCTCGATGAATGTCATAATATAATTGATATAGCAACAGAGGTAAATTCAGATAGATTAACGCCCTATTCACTGAAGCTATGTTTAAAAGATCTTGAAATGTATAGATCCCCCATTATTATGCAAGATTTTGTTAAAATCTTGTTGGATCACTTGAATGAAAAAAAACTTGATCTAAAACTCGGAGAACAAGAAGTAGATCCAAATAAATATCTAAAATATATATTTGAAAAGTTAAAATTCAGAGATTTGAATGGATTTAAAAATTTAATTCAAGAAATTCAAGAATTTAGTATTTCAATTCATGAAGTGAAGTTAGCTAATGGTAAACTTTCAAGGGATTTTTTGGGGTCTATAGCTGAATTTTGGTTAAAATGGTTAAAAACCTTTAATTTAGATAATTATTTCTTTTGCTTTAATCTTAAGGAAATAAAAGGAAAAAGATCGATTTCATTAGAGATAGTAGCTTTAGATCCTAGAGAAATTGTAATTCCAATTCTAAAATCCGCTTATACATCCTTAAACCTTTCTGGAACAGTAAACCCTTATGTTTATAATAATTTAATGGGGTTGAACGAGAGTGGTAAGAGCTATAAAGGTATAATTACAGATTCACCATTTCCAAAGAAAAATATAAAAGCAGTAATAATTGAGGGTGTGGACACAAAAAGAGCTAATAGAACGCCAGCAATGTTTAAAAAAATGATAGGTAAAATTAATGAGGTATTGGCTTGTACACCAGCAAATATTGGCATATTTTGTGCTTCTTACCAAATCCTTAGAGGCCTTCTTTCAAATGGGATAAAGAATATCATAGAAAAGAACAATAAAAATCTTTTTATTGAGGATCCTGGATTATCTGCTTCAGAGAACAATGCGATGGTCGACGATTTTAAAGCACAAGCATCTAATAGTGGTGCAGTATTACTTGGAGTATGTGGAGGAAGGAATTCAGAAGGAGAAGATTATCCGGGAGATTATATGAATTCTGTTGTCATAGCAGGATTTCCTTACCATTTACCTACTCCAAGAGTTGATGCAAAAATTAAGTATTATGATAAAGTTTTTAAAAATCAAGGATGGAATTTTGCGTATTTATATCCTGCTATTCAAAGAGCTAATCAAGCTTCTGGACGCCCCATAAGAAAGTCTTCTGACAAAGGAGCAATAATATTTATGGATAGCCGTTTTAAAGCGAAATATAAATGGATTTCTAGTTGGATTAGAGAAGAACTAGAACTTATTCCTGATAAACCTAACGCTGTAATTCAAAACCTAAATCCCTTTTGGGATACTAAATAAAATTACTTTTTCTTAAAACTCTCTAATAGTCGCTTTTTTGGTTTAAATTTTATTAATATGCTCGCTACTGCAAGTAGTGGAAAAATTATCATGAAATACATAGCAATATCATATGGATTATCATTAGAACTAAATATCATCAATAAAAGAGTGAAAACTAATCCACCCAAAAAACCTCCTGAGGAAGAAAGAAAGAATCAAGGTTTTTACTCCTAAGCTTTTAATGCTTGTTTCTCTTTTATTTTTCTGTATAAGCTAATTAACTTTTTCGAAACTATACTCCATCGAAAATTATTTTCTACTCTTTTATAGCAATTCTCTTTAATTTTATAATAAAAATCTGGATCTAATATGACTAAAGATTTAAGAACCTCATCAGGTATTTGATTAACCATATTAAGTGCTTCTTGTTCATAAAGCGAATCTTTATTTTTTGCTCTCTTAGAGATTTCTGCTAATAGAAAAAGAGAAATTAAAGCGTTAGCAAATTGAGAAGGATTATCTTTTTCAATTATAATACCAGTGCCAATTTCAGAGAAGTTTCTAATATCAATAATGGTCTCTTGAAATCCTCCAACACGTGTTGCGATAATGGGAAGCTTTAATGACATTGCCTCTAAAGCAACGATACCAAAAGGTTCCCATCTTGATAATGCACAATACAAATCTGCAGAAATATGTGCTAAATGAAAAATATCTTTCGCAACTCCAAAAATTATACGGAGATTATCTGGGAACTTTTTAACAGTTTGAGAATAAGATTTAATTTCTCCTAAACTGTAATCAGTAGGTAGTATTAGAAATAGAAATTTTGCGTTTGGTATAACCTTGATTACTTCAGGGATTGCTTTAAAAATGGTTTCAAAACCTTTCTGTTGTGATATCCTTCCTGTAGTAATTACTAAAGGCCCTGAATCTTCAAATGCTTTTACATTTCCATTCTTAATGAATTGATTGCCATTTGAGATCTCATTTATTACATTAAGTATTTTTTCAGAACGAATAAGAGGGCTTTTGTCTAAATGAGCAATTTTATGAGTCAAGAGGTATTTCTTCATATCTGATAAAGTTAATTTCTTCTCAATAGGAAAATCTAAAAACATCCGTATTTCTTCTCCATGTTTATCTATGACTTGCTGATAAATCTCATTGTAATCCCAATCGCATCCATCCCAAATAAAATCAGATTTAAACACAATTAAGTCATTTCCACAATTCGGTATTATGTCTGATATAAGATATGATTGACTAACAGTTGTAACCATATCACATACAACCGCACCGATCTTTTCCAAAGTCGGAAGTTGACCTATTTTATTAAGCGGACTATATTTTTTACATAAATCAAAAATCTCACTTAAAGTTAGTAAAGTATGACCCTTTTTTAAAAGTATCCTAATCGGGGTTTGATCTATGCCACATCCCGTATAAAATTCAATCTCATACCTAGAACGCGTTAATAAGTGGATAGTAATTATTGAATAGACATCTAAACCATTTTTAATTAAAATTTGTTTTATACCAATAAATGGTATTACAGCATGATAATCATGTAGATGTATTATATTTGGCAATTTTTCTCTTTGATTATCAATAAGATAATCTAGATAACATTGCATTCCAATGCTAAATAAAGAAATCTTCCCCCTAAGAGTATCAGGATTGTATACTGCAGGATCATCCAAAAATCTATTTGTAAATGAATTTTCTCCAGTTAATAAAATGATATTTACATTATCGATTTTAGATTTATGAAATGAAATACTATAATTACTTTCAAGCTCATTCAATCCAAAAATTGAGGGATTAATCTGACCAACACAATTGAAAGGTAATTTTTCCCATTCATAATTTTTTTTAAGGTTATTTATTTGACCGTGAGATGGAATAAAAACAGTAAGTTCAAATTTATCCGCAATATGTTTTGCTTGGTTAGCGGGTACTTCTCCCAAACCCCCTACTTTAATAATTCCAGCATATTCGAATGTAAATATCCAAACTCTTTCTTTTTTCTCACTCACGATGCTTCGAACCTTTTTTAAGCGCCGTTAAAAGCAAAAAATCAATTTAACATTCATGTTGATTTAATTTAAGTCTTTAAAAAAAGAATTTTATTAAAACTTAATTAAAATTTGATTTGTTTGATTCGAATACGACAAAAAGTAAATATTTTGAGGAATATAATAAAAACTAATGGAACAAATTTATATTAATTCATAAAAATGGTATATTATAAGAAAAAGTATTGGTGATATGTACAATGAACAATATTGAAGTGATAGATACTGGCACTCCTAAAGCTGGACCCTATAGTCTTGGTATAAAAGCAGGAAACCTTGTTTTTCTTTCAGGACAGGTTACTGATCTAGTTACTAAAGGTATAAAAGAACAAACCTTAACAGCTTTAGAAAAAATTAAAAAAGTTTTAGAAGTCGCCGGTGCAAGTGTTTCAAATATCGTTAAAACCACAGTTTATTTAAAAAATATGTCAGATTTTAAGGAAATGAATGGTGCATATAAAGATTTTTTTTTACAAAATGGTGTTAAAGAAAAATTCCCAGCAAGAACTACTGTTGAGGCTACTTGTCCTCTTCCAAATGGGTTAATTGAAATTGATGCTATAGCAGTTCTTTAGTAAAAAAGGTATAAAACCATATTTGAATTTTTGTGGGCATAATGAAAAACAAGTATATAATTATTGATTCAAAGGATAATTGTGCTACTGCTCTGGAGGATATTCCTCAAGATGCCAAAATAGATTTAATAGATAAAATCATTAAAATTAATCACAAAATTTCTCTAGGGCATAAATTTGCTATCAACAATATCGAAAAAGAAGATTATATAATAAAATATGGTGAAATAATTGGAATTGCGACTGAAAAGATAAGTGAGGGTGATTGGATTCATACACACAACATTAGAAGTTCCTATTTAGAGGTGAAAAAGGATGGATGAAGGCTTTTTAGGGTATCCCCGTTCTAATGGTATGGCTGGTATTCGTAACAAAATAGTTGTTGTATCTTCAGTGGTTTGTGTGAATACTGTAGTTCGAAGAGTTGTTGAAAAAATAGATAATGCCGTAGCAATTACACATCCTTTCGGATGCGGTCAATGGGGAACAAGTTTTTCAAATACATTTAATATTTTGGCAGGTCTCGCAAGTAATCCAAATGTTTATGGTGCTCTTGTCATTGGATTAGGATGTGAAAATCTTTTTAGTAATCGTTTAGCTGATAAAATAAAAGAATCAAAAAAGCCAGTAGAATCTTTTAATGTACAGGACGTGCAAGGAGGGACTCTCGGTGCAATTGAAAAAGGTGTAAGTATTTGCAAAAGATTTGATAAAGAAGCAAAAGATTTGAAGAAAGAATTTTTTGATTATTCACATATTACATTAGGCTTAGAATGTGGTGGATCTGATGCAACATCTGGAATTACAGCAAATCCAACTCTTGGAATTGTATCTGATAAGTTAGTAAACTTAGGAGGAACCAGTATCCTTCCAGAAATGGCAGAATGGGCTGGAGCTGAACATTTATTAAGTAAAAGGGCAATAAATGAAGAAGTTGCTAAAGAAATTATGAGACCTTTTAAAGGAAAATTAATTGAAAACCGTTCTCCTGGAAATATAGCTGGTGGATTAAGTACACCTGAAGAAAAATCACTAGGGAATATTGCTAAAGGTGGAAAAGCTACTATACAAGGTGTTATTCAATATACAGAAAAACCTAGAGGAAAAGGATTATGGTTAATGATAGAACCTGGATTAGACGTTGTGTCCATGACTGCTCTTGCTGCAGCGGGAGCTAATATAATTGTTTTTACAACTGGTCGTGGAACACCATTTGGAAGCCCAGTAGCTCCAGTTATTAAAATTTGTGGAAATCCGAAAACTTGTGATTATATGGCAAGCAATATCGATATAGACGCTAGCAAAATCATAACTAATAATAAAACAATAGAAGACATTTCTGAAATATTATGGAAAAAGCTGAAAGAGGTTTGTAACGGAGAAAAAACCATTACTGAAAAACTAGGATTCGAAGAAGATATCGGGATTTGGCGTGCTTAGTATAATTCTTTTTTAATTTTGCTTTTTACCTTTTTCGGTTAAATCAACTTTTGAATTTTTACTTTCATTAAATGAAAACATATTTTAAAAATCATATTTTTACCTTATTTAAATTTAGATAATAATATTGGTTTGAAATTTTGGATGAATTAGAGAAAGTTATATTAGATAAAATAGATAATATGAGGGAAGAAATTATAGAATTCCTTCAAGAGATGATAAAAAAACTATCTGCAGTTCCACCTGGAAAATATAAAGAAATTTCAAAATTTATAGCTTCTAAAATGAACGAGTTTGGGATACAAACTCAAAGGAAACGACACAATGTTATAGGTGAAATAGGTAATGAAGAGGGACCAACTCTAATATTCAATGCTCATTTCGATACTGTGCCTACTTTTAATGGTTGGACAAAAAATCCTTATGGTGGAGAAAGGATTGGGGAAAAAATTTATGGACGAGGTGCATCTGATGACAAATCATGTGTAGCAGCAGAAATTTTTGCCACCAAGGCTTTGATTGACATGGGGGTTAAGTTAAATGGAAAACTAATTGTTTCTGGTGTAATTAATGAAGAAATTGGAGGCATGTTGGGTTCTGAGTTTCTTGTAAATGATGGAATAGTAAAAGGAGATGCATGTTTATTAGGTGATTCTGTATGTGATTATCCAGTTGCATATCGAGCAGGAACATTTCAGATAAGTTTTATAATTAAAGGAATACGTAGACACGCACAAGGATGGCCGGATTTACCCCCACCTAATCGGAATATATATTCTGGAATAAATACAATTAATAAAATGCTACCAATTATGAATTTTCTAATGGAATTACAAGAAGAATTAAAATCTAAAGAAACTAAATATCCTCTTTCCCCAGATATGCCGTCTAAAATTAGTAGTGTTAATTTTACAATGATAGAAGGAGGAGTCTCAGTAAACACTGTACCTGATAAATGTGTTTTACATTGCTTGATTAATACAATACCAGAACAAAATATTGATGAATTGAAAACAAGAATCTTAGATTTTATTGAAGATTTAAAGAAAAATGATCCTAATTTAGACATAACAGTACAAATATCAATACATATTGAACCACAAATAACAGATACTAACTCAGATTTTGCGAAAATTGTCAAAAATGCTTATCAAGCAGTATATAATGAAGAAAGAGATTTTAAAATCATGTTGCCAACAACAGATGCTCATTTTTTCCAACAAAAAGGAATAGAAACAATTTTAATTGGACCGTTTCGAGGAGATAATAACATTCATTCGACCGATGAGTTTGTATATATTGAAGATTTGATAAACGTGACAAAACTATATGCAATAACAGCATTAAATTATCTGAGATGAATTTTATTTACTAAAATTATGTGTGATACGTTATTAGCACTTGGCAATTCTACTGTTGATGGAAATGTTATTTTTGGTAAGAATTCGGATCGTCCTTTCGATGAGGTTCAATTAATAGTTTATGTTCCTCGAAAAAAGTATGAAAGAGGAAATGTTTTGAAATGTACGTATATCGAAATTCTTCAAGTTAATAAAACTTATGCCGTCCTTTTAAGCCAACCATGGTGGATGTGGGGAGCAGAAATGGGCGCAAATGAATATGGTGTTGTAATTGGGAATGAAGCGGTACATACTCTGGAACCTATAAGAAATATTGGATTGTTAGGGATGGATTTATTAAGGCTAGGTCTTGAACGAGGAAAAACAGCAAGAGAAGCGTTGGATGTGATTATCGATTTGTTAGAAACATATGGTCAGGGTGGAGGTTGCGCTTACAATGATCCAAGTTGGATTTATCATAATTCATTTATAATTGCGGATCCTAATGAAGCTTATGTATTAGAAACTGCTGATGAGTGGTGGATTGTTGAAAAAATAAAAAATGTAAGATCTATATCTAACAGTATTTCTATTAGAGGACAAGGTGATATAAGAAGAGATGGCATTATTCAGCAAGCAATAGAGAAAGGTTATTGTAAAGATGATAAGGATTTTGATTTTGCTGTGACTTTTTCTGGATCTCCAATATCTTCGATCCCTTCACCCTATTCAAGGCAAGGAAAAGCTACTATATTATTGAAAGAAAATAAAAGTAAAATTACACCAAAATTAATGATGAACTTTCTTAGAGAACACCAAGCAGGGATTTGCATGCACGGTGGTTTTGAATCAACTTGCTCACAAGTTTCACATTTAACGAAAACAAAGAAATCAATACACTGGTTTACAGGAACTACTCTCCCTTGTGTTAGTATTTATAAACCTTATGCGTTCCCTATTGAAGGTCAGAAATTCTATGATTCAGGTCCATATTCTGCGATTAACTCTGATTGGTTTTGGTGTAAACATACTATATCAAAACCTATAAATAGAAAAACCGAAATTGGAAGGATTGAAGATTCCCTTATTTCTAGAATAGATTATATGCTAAATCAAGAGGACAAAATCTCTAAAGATGAATTCATAGATAAAATTAGAAGCCTTAATATTGAAGCTTGGAACAAATCTTACCAGATTTTACATCAATGAAAATATTCTATTTTATCCGGATTGTTATATCTCACTGAAAAGGTACTAAAATCTTTTTTTAATAAAACTTAATAGTTTAAGAGTATTTCTTTTTTTAATATATTACAACAAAATCTTTGTTGATTATTCAGATGTCACAGAGTAAACTAGATCTTTTAGGTATGGAAGGAGTTATCTCAAATTATAAGCGAGGTCGCCATACTGTCCACCAGAAACATTGTATATTAGTTTTTTCAAATATTCAGAGTAGAAAAGATGCAAATAAACTTATCGGTAGAACCGTTGTTTGGAAAAGTTCAACTGGTAAGGAATTAAAGGGTGTAATTACACGTGCTCATGGTAATAGTGGTGCTGTAAGAGCCCATTTTAAGAAAGCAGGAGTTCCAGGTCAAGCTCTTGGAACAAAAATAAAAATAATCAAATAAGGATTTTTATTAAAAGCTCATTTTTGTTTTCCATTATATCTGGATATTACATGATACATGAATAATATATTCTTTTTTGTATTTTTGACATTGTAACATCTTTGATAAAGCGATTTATAAAGATTTTAGAATTATTTGGTTGAAGTTTAAAATTTAAAAATGTCAGATCAAGTTTGCCGATTTTGTCAAAGATATGTGCAGTTGACTTATTATTGTGAAGAGTGTGGTGCTAATTGTTGTTCTGACTGTTTACACGAAAAGAAAGTTGATTTTTATACATGCCAAGAGTGTAATTCTAAAAATATCGAGATTTCTGATTCTGAGAAAAAAAAAACATGTAGAGATTGTGGTAATGAAAATATAATAAAAGTAAATCAGCTTTTAAAATCATGTCCAAAATGTGGATCTCACAAAATTATTAATATTTATGAGAAAAAAGAAGAATTAGAGAAAGAATTCTTAGAATTGATTAAAAATTCTCGTTTGTTTATTCATCCCTTAAGAGAGGCTCTTGATAAGTTATATATTCTTCAACAAGAAATAAAAAATGCAAGAGATCCCCCAATAAGATGCTATCATTTTCCTAAAATGGAATCTGATTTATTAGCTCTCTTTAAACTGTTTATATATGTGCAAAATACATTATTTGATAAAATTAATGCTCATTTTAATCAAATGGTATTATATAAAGAATATTTTTTTGACATTTACGCTCAACCAAATTCTAATATAACAATTATAGAAGGTATTTTTGATAATCTTCTAAGAAGCCATAATTCAATCAATGATTTTGTATTCAATAACGTTAAAACTTTTAAAGATAGCATAGGTTCTTTTGAAGTGAATCTAAAATTTATTGAAAAAATTAGTCTCTATTTTTCTACTTATAAGAAATTAATAAAATTGGCAGAAAAGGAAAAACCTGTTTATGCAATCTATGCTAAATTAGTCAACGGATTGAACACAGATGATAGATATAAGAAAGATAGAGGAATTTTATTTATCACTAATTTAGATTTATCTTTTATTCATGAGTATGGTGTGAGAAAAAAAAAGCAAGCGTTAACCTTTAAAGCACCGGTTCAAGATTTAATAAGGATAAAAGAAAAAGGAAGATTCTTCAAAAAGCTATATATTGAATTTGAGTATGGGAAATATGAATTTACATTGCCCCCTAATGCTCTTTCTAGAGTTATAGAATATATTCTATTGGCAAGAACATTTGACGAATCCACTGTTTATGATATCAAATCAGCAACTAAACTTCAAGGAGTTGATATCGATTTAAATGAGTTAGTAAATTTCATTGAAGAAAGTATTAACTCATTTTTTAGCTTAAAATGCCAATACAACAAGAGTTCTCAAAAGATAGGCAGTTATAATCAAATTTTTCCTCAAAATTTTAATGCTCAACCTAACCAAATTCCAATTTTAATGCCTCAATCTCGAAATCAAGGATTTTCTTATCAGGATCATAATTTAGGACAATTTGGAATTAATCAACCATTAATACAAAATCCAAATAATCAATATTCGCCATACTATCCACCGGCACCAGTTCAATCACCTCAAGGAGTAAATAACTACATAAACCCTATGTATCAATATCAAGGACCATACCCTAACCAAAGTAAATTTTTTTCTCAAAACTTCATCAATCCAAATCGATTCCAAAATTATAATCCTCAAAAAATTAATCCCAACTATGTGGAATTCCTAGATGTTGAAGAGAGGGATATTCTAACGAGGAATTTAGAACAAGCACAAGGATTCAGCCCACAATATCCAAATCAAATAAATCCCAACGTATTAAATAATAAATATCCATTCCAAGAATTTAACAATAATCATTTGTCTGATTTGTTTAATTCAAATAATTCTTTAACACAGCAATCTTATAGACACAAAAGAAAATTGTTTAAATTAGATCGAGAAAAACATGAAAAAATGCTTGAATTAGAAAAAGAACATTATAGCCTTAAAGCGACGTTGAAGAAGCTTGAAACTAAATTTGATCAAGGTTCAATATCAGAAAGTGATTATTTTAGAACATTTAGAAATTTAAATAAAGAAATATATTTAATCGACAATAAAATTCAAAATCTACGACAGAGTTTAGAAGAATTAGAATCCATTAAACAAAACAGCAGAAATTTTGATAATAAAAGATTCTATACTTAGATCTTTATTAAAACATATTTTATGCAGATTCTGCATATTTCACATAATCTAAGTTTATATTCTTTTAAGCTTTATAGAAAATATGGATAATCCCTCCACTACAATAGTTGGAAGTTGGCCTTTAAACAATAGCAATGAAAATATGTTAAAGGTATTTGAAGATTTAATTCAAATTGGCATTGATTATCCATGTTATCCTCAATTAATTTCTATGATTTCTCAATTTTTATCCCCATTAGCAAAAGAAATTGCCCAATTAGAAGAAATTAACCACAAATTTTATTTATCAGATGATTTCAAAATCCCGGAAAACCCGGTAGCTTTAGAATACGGTGAATTTATTAAAAGCTTTTTTAATGAACGACCACAGCTTTTAGAACAAATTAAAGGAACAAAAGCCTGTTTAACAGGTCCATTCACCTTAGCATCTGAAATAATTTTGAAGGGTGAAATTGCTAAGGGTTTAAAACCCAGAATCTTTACGGAACCCAGAGCAATAATGGTAGATTGGATTGTGGAAAAATTAGCAGAAATCATGAAACAATTAGGAAAAGCCTATAATAATATGGGTATAGATATAATTTCTATGGACGAACCTCTTTTGGGGATTTTAATAGGAAGAAAAGTGTTATTTCACTCTGAAGATTTCATTTTAGAAATTCTAAATAAATCTATCTCAGAAATAAAATCATTGTCATCTATTCATGTGTGTGGCAGAATTAGCCCTAAATGCCGTGATATACTCCTTCAAACTGAAGTGAACATATTAGACCATGAGTTTAGAACTAACGAAGAGAACTTTGATATTTTTCAGAAAGAACATCTTACAAATACCGATAAATTTTTAGCTTTAGGCTCAGTTAAATCTAAGTTTTTGCCAGTAGAAGGATATGAAATCAATGATTATGTTGAAGGAATAGACTCTCTTGAAGCTTATATTCGAAAAGCAATTAAACAATACGGTAAAGAAAATTTATTAATTAAACCTGATTGTGGTTTTCTGCCTTTAAAAGACACTTTTGGAGAAGAAATCGGTTATGAAATAACAATTAAAAAACTCAAAAATATGGTTCAAGCGTTAAAAAGAATCAAATAATGATAAATTTACCTAGAAAGTGTAAAAAATTTAAAGATAAAGTATTAGCTTTGTAGTTCCTTCCTTAATTTTTCTATTTCTTTATTTAGTTTTTCTTTTGATTTAACTTCCTCAAGTTCTTCAATTTCATATTCAGGAATATATTGTAATTCATCGGAAGGTGTTTCAGGCATTGTTCCTCCTTGATCAAGAAGCATCTCGGTCTCAAGTTGATTTAATTCCTCTGTAACATCAATTGCAAGATCAATTTCAGGGTCTCCTGCTAAGATATCTGCGGCTTCTTCAATTTCTGCAACATAAGCTTCAGAATCTTCTGCAATTTCTGCAACCTTTGCAGGAGAAGCTTTTGTAGCGATATATTCTAATTCATCGCGTATTCCGCTAAATATTTCACCTGTAGCTGAGATTAATTGTCCTTCTTCGATTGCTTGAATCTGCCGTTCTATTTTTAATCTAATATTACTTGTTCTATCAACTTTAATATTATAAGACTTGTATTGAATAAGATAATTCTTCGCGCGATCTTTTTCACCACGTTTCAATGCTATCTTCGCATTTTTACGGCTTATTTCAGCTCGTTTGCTATAATTCCTATTAATTAAATTTAATCTATGAATATGGCTCTTAGCCTTTGATACTAAGTCATCTTTCTCTTTACCTTTCCGAGGAAATAGCTTTTTTTTTAATCCCACTGACTATTCAACTCTTTTTTTTATGAATTATATGATTTTACTAACTTAAAAATTTAATATTATTCAATATAATATAATAAATTAATTCTCAACAAAAAAGTTTGCATAGACCGAATTTTGATTTATTATGAAAAAAATAATCCTAAATTTTGAGAGTAAGCAAAATAATTTTAAAGAATTAGTTCAAGAAGCCTTTAATAAAGACATCTTAAATTATTTAGTATCGAATAACACTTATTCTGAGTTTAAAAAAATAGAACGTATTAATCTCTTTACAAAAGATCTGGATATTCCAGTGAATTATTTTATAACTGATAATAGAGAGAAACTAAAAGAATTACTAGCTAATAATAAATTCTCAGAAGGAATAATTGGATTTTATAAAGAATTAAAATCGAAGGATGATGAGAAAGCGATTATAGAACTTTCTAAAAGTAAACAAGTCGATTTTATTATTGTATCGGCTAAAGACTGGAAAATTATCCCTTTTGAAAATCTTATAGCCGAAATGCATAAAACCGATACTGATTTAATTGCTGAAGTAGATACAGTTGATGAAGCTGAATTAATGTTAAAAACATTAGAAATTGGAGTAGATGGAATACTTTTGACGCCAAGAAGTATCAATGATATTATTCAATTAAAAAAGCTTATGCATGTCACTTTTCAGATTGAACTTTTAAAAGCAAAAGTAGTTAATATTGAGAGTATACCTGAAGCTGAAAGAGTTTGTGTCGATACAACATCGCTTCTAAAAGTAGGAGAAGGACTTCTCGTAGGTTCAACAGCTACAGGTTTTTGTTTAATTCATTCCGAAACATTTGAAACACAATTTGTGGCATCCAGACCATTTAGAGTCAACGCGGGGGATGTATCTGCTTATGTTTTAGTACCTGATGATGATCCAGAAAAAAAATATCGGACCAAATATCTGAGCGAATTGAAAGGTGGAGATAAAGTTTTAGCAATTACAGAAAAAGGTGAGGTTAGAATTGTATCAATTGGAAGGGTTAAAATTGAAACAAGGCCAATGTTGAGATTTGAATTGGAAGCTTCAATAGGAGATAAAAAAATTCCTATAAGTTGCATTTGCCAAAACGCTGAAACAATTCGTTTAGTAGGAGTTGATGGCAAAGCTAAATCTGTTGTTGATATTAAGATTGGAGATGAGGTCTTAGTTCATATAGGTCCTGGTGCAACTCATTTCGGCACACCTATAAAAGAAACCATAATTGAAAAATAAGATAGAAAAAGAAATTTATTACTTCTATACATTAGAGTTTTTAAATAATGGAATTATTTCCTCACTAATTATTCTTGAAGCATCCCAGTAAGTAAATGGAGCATTTTTACTCGAAGCTCCATTAGTAGATGAAAATATGAAATGATTTGCACCTGCCTCTATATACTTACGAATTCTTTTAATAATTTCGTCTTTTGTTCCAATCATCGTGCCATCGCGTATTAAATCATCTGGAATATCTTCTACTATCGGTTCTAATTTTCTAAGATCAAATTTCAAAACATCATCTCTATCAATCTTTAGAATATTCAACTCTTCACTTTTATAGCCGGTAGCGTCTATATAAAGTTGTTCGTACTCATCTTTCCAATATCCTAATTCTTTTATTCGACGAGGACTTGTTATTAATTCAAATTTATTTCCTCGAATTCTTTGATTGATCTTATTTGTATCATCATTTATAAAGATAAATTGGAATACCCCAAATGAAAATTTCTCTAAATCCCTTCCCTTTTCATTCATTGCTTTAACGATTTGTTGTTTTTTAGTTTTATAGGTCTTGGAATCAATTCCTACAGGCATCCATCCATCTGCAATTTCCCCTGTCAGCTTTAAGGTTTTAGGACTATTAGCACCAATCCAGATTGGGATATCTGATACAGGTTTAGGAAGTAAAACCGCATTTTTCGCAGTATAGTATTGTCCTTCGAATGAAATATCCCTACCTTTATCCCAAAATAATTTCATAAAATTAATAGATTCCCTCATTTTGCCAAGCGCATGGTCGATTGGAATGCCATATGCCTTTAAATTCATCGCTTCTCCTGCTCCAATCCCTAAAATAAGATTCCCTTCTGTAAGGTGGTTAATGGAGGTACACAACTGTGCTAGAACCGCGGGATGTATTCTATGAGGATCTGTAACAGCCGTTCCAAAAGATTTTCCTTTTACCAATTCTGCCATTGCACCAAACAATACCCAAGGGCTTAAGTAATCGTCAACTAAAGTACCACCCATACCCGATAGATGATCAGGAAGCCACAGAGAATCCCAATTTTCCTTACTCGCTGCTATAACTTTTTTTCGAAAGAAGTCATAAGAATGAAGATAATATATTTGATGACCAAATTTTATTTCACTCAAATTTATCACTCAAAAACTATTTAGATATTGTTAACAAATAGTATATAGTTTTAAAAATTCTTTCTTTCTTAAATTATTATATAGCAAATTAATACCAACACAAGAAACATGACGACATTTTGGGCTCCTGTATTACACATTTACCAACCACCTAACCAAGATCTTAAAGTTTTAAAATCAATAGACAAAGAATGCTATAAACCTTTATTTAGCTTAATGGAAGAATTTGATGATGTTAAATTTTGTTTAAATATCAGTGGTATTCTTATTGAGTTATTATATGAATTCGACTTATCAGATACAATGGATTTATTAAAAAACTTAGTATCTGAAAGTAAAATTGAAATTGTCGGGACTGCTAAATATCATCCCATCCTCCCCTTAATCCAAAAAAAAGAAGCCCAATATCAAATTCAGATGAACGAAGAAATAAATAGGAGAGAATTTGGTCGATGGCAAAGAAAAGGTTTTTTTCCACCCGAACTGGCAATATCTGGAAGCGTTGCTAAATATATTCGTCAGTTAGGATACAAATGGGTTTTAATGAGTGGTATAGCTTGCTCTGAGGATTGGCCATACGATAAAATTTATACTTCTCATGATGGACTCCAATTATTTTTCAGGGATGATATTCTTAGTAACAAGATTTCCTTTAAAAATATATCAGCAAAAGAATTTATAAAAACAATTAAGGAGATTTTCCAGCCAAATGCAGACCCTAAGCAAAAATCTTTCACAGAGATTGATCGATATATTATTACTGCTATGGATGGCGAGACATTTGGCCATCATATTAAAAATTACGAAAAAACTTTTCTAAAAAAGGTATTAGATCTTATTAATGAGGAAGAAAGAATTAGAACTGTATTTGTTTCAGAATTGGATCGATTTTTTCCACTTAGTAATAAAAAAATCATCCCACGTGAATCGAGCTGGAGTACAACCTATGAAGATATTCAAGCAGGCATTCCTTATCCATTATGGAAACATCCAGAAAACAATATCCATAAGAATTATTGGAAACTAGTGAATAGTCTCAACAATTTAATGAATTTAGCTGACAATATAGATTTAACAACGGACAGGGAGATTGAGAATTACTATAACACCGCCAGATATTTCTATAATCGCGGAATCTATTCGTGTCCTACATGGTGGTCCAATCCTCAAAATGGAACTTGGAGCCCAAATCTTATTTATAAAGGGATAGAATTACTCATGAGAGCTGCTCTGAATGCTCAAATGGCATTAGTTTACTCTGAAAAGTCTGATCAGAGTGATGTGTACTATGATTCCATCTCACTATATCACAGTTTACTTTTAATGGAATTATCTAATATTACAAAAAAGACCATGAAGAAGTATAATGAAAGTAGAAATACGTAATTCTATATATTAGTTGAAATCAATTCATTTAGAATTTCATTCCACTTATCTAAATGACGTACATACCAAGCTACTGAATCAGATTCTCCGCTCTCATTTTTAAATATTATTTTTAAAAGAGGCCTAAATGCAGATCTATGCATATGAGATTTTGGATTTCTAATCTCAATGATAGACTTAACTGGAATTAATAACTCTTTTTTGGGTTTCCACATTCCAAAGTATAATTCTTTTTCTGTAAGTAATAAGACCCCATTCCCGCGAACTTTCCATGTCCCTAACGACTCTTGCCCAAAAAAATTGCTTGCGTCGTCAGCAATTAATACATTCTCATCCTTAAATTTCTCATGGATTTCATTTATTCTTTGTTTAAAATTTTTTTTTAACATATTATTATCAAGTTATAATTCTATATATTTTACATCAGTTATATTAATCATTCTGCCATGATCGAGGTCGAAATTGTGAAACTGGAAAAAAATCAGTTTATAAATTCATACGTGACATCGGAACACTGTCAGGTTTTTCGAAATGAAAAGCTCTTCTTACCTTCTCCGTACTGCTCATAAAATCTCAATTGAATCTAATTATTAATTAATGATAAAAATATAAACATAAATTATTTAATACCTAGTTTATATATTAAACCAAATATAAATTTAAAAAGAATTTAGCTTGAAACCAGAGTTTTCTAAATTTTAAAGTAATTGGTAAATAATGTCTAAAGATAACGAAAAAAAAATTAAATACTGCGTTTATTGTGGTGTTGATGTCGAAAAAAATAAAACTTATTGCCCAAATTGCGGTAAGCTAATTATAAAACTTAACTCAAGTGAAACACCAGCAGAACCACGTCCTATTCATAAACCAGTTTCCATGCAAAGGGTTGAAATTTCACGTAAATGTCCTGGTTGTGGTTCAATTGTTACCTCAACAATTTTAGAACAATGTCCGATATGCAATGCTACTTTAGAAAAAATTCCTGAGGTAAAAAAAATTGCTATCCAAAAAAAGCCAGGATTGATATTTACAGACAAAAAATTAGAACCCGAACAAAAATTTATATTGAAAAAGGATAAATGGAATTTAAAAGAAGGTTTAAATATCTTTGGAACTTGTATATACGTTTACATAATAGCCTTTTTTCTTATATATTTCTTATTAGTTTTTCAAGGGGAAGGTGATTCTATTGAACAAAATATTCAAATGCTTATAATAAGCCAAATTCCTGAAATGTTAATTGCTATTTATCCTATATATTACATACTCTCAAAAAATCATAACTATTCAAAATTAGGCTTTTTTAAAGATTCTAAAAAAGTTCTAATAGGCATTTTTATAGGTGTAATAGGAGCAATTAGTTTAATATTACTCAACCTTTTTTACAATTCTTTAATCAGCTATTTAGCCGAGATAGGCTTGGACATTTTTGATATGGAAACTGAGATCATCATACAAAATCAAATTATTAGAGATGCAGATTTTATATATGTTTTCTTGCTTATAGTATTAATTGCTATTGGAGCGGCATCATTAGAAATTGTATATAGAGGCGTTTTGCATAACACTTTAAAACAGAAATTTCGTAATGACGTTTATACAATTCTTTCGGTTGCATTGATCTATTCAATTTTTATTATATTTATATATCCTAATCCCGCCTACTTCTTATTGAATTTCTTGGGATTTGTAGTATTAGGAATTCTTTGGGAATTATCCGATGGGAACATTTATAGTACTCTCATTGCAAGTGTTTTTTATAACATTCTCTTAATTGTCTTAATCTATTTTTAGTTTTAACCTTTCATTACTCCCTCAATATAAAATTTTAATAATAAGGAAAATCAATAATCTCTATAATTATTTCAATTATTTTTACACGATAAAATATTAGTAGATAGGAGTAAAAAGATTGAGTAAGACGTTTTACAGAAATAAGGGTTCTAAGGACAATATAGTTATATCCCTTGCGGGGGTTCATGGAGTAGGTAAAACAACAGTCTTCAATCTTCTTAAAAAAATATTCAAAGATAATAATAAATTTAAATTTTTTCCTGAAAGATATGTAAAAAAACCGCCATTTCCGTTTGGTTCTTCAGATAAGCAGATTGGTTTTAGAAGTGAACTTCATTTTCTTCAACAACTCATTAGAAGAAATCAAAATATTTTGAATTTTGATAATAATTACAACGGCAGAATAATAATATTAGATAGAACTCCTTTATGTGTATTAATATATTCTAAGAGTTTAAATCTTAAAGAGAAAGATTTTACTCTTATTCTAGATACTTATAATTCCATTAAGTGGAAAGAAAATTATATAATTTATTTGACTGCGAAACCTGATGTAATTTTAAAAAGGATAGTACAGAGAGGCTCACTTGATAAAATAAGAAGAGAGTGGAATGAGGATGATAACAACTATTTACTAAAAATTCTTGCTTATTATAAACAATTCTTATCTAATAAAACCAATGTGTTTCCTATTAACACAAATGATCTATCTCCAAAAGAAGTAGTCGATAAGATTAAGATAATAATTACTGACTTATCTGATTATTCTTTTGAGAAGATTGAACAATCTTCCACTACTCAAATGAATTTAGATAAGTTTTCAAAATAGAATAATGAAAAAATATATTAAAATAGTCTTTCTATTTATACTTAAATCTCAAAATCTTATTCAATTCAAATTATCTTATAAAGGAATAATAAATGTCATCGATTGCTAAAGATATCCAAGAAAAAATGATGTATCTTTTAAAAGATGAAGAGAGTAAAACTGAATTAGAAAATTTGGCAGTCCTTGATAGAGTAGGGATGAAAGTAGCAACCGCGTCTTCTTCAGAAGTTGATGCGGATGCAACATCGGCCTCAAGTACTGCTTTAATTGATTTAGGTTTAAGATTAAATCAAGCAACTGACCATGGGGCTTTAACTGAAATAATTTTACATAATTCCTCGGGATATAGCATATTAATGGCAATAAATGATGAATATATCGTATTTGGGGGGTTAAGAGCTGTCGTCCGGATAGGATTTTATCTAGGTTATTTGAGAGAATTAGCAAGAAAGCTGAATAAATTAATTTCTGGCGATGAAGAAACTGAAATGATGCTTTCTTTAGAAGCTTCAGAATTGGAGAAAATCAAGCAACAACAAATGGAGGAAAAGGTTTCAACCATTAAAAAGCCTTCAGTCGAACAAGATAAAGCTGCTTTAGATGATTTATTAGGATTTTTGGATGATTGGGAAAAAGAAGGCGAAGAATTCGAGGATCTTGAAGCAGAAATTGATAATAATGTTGTCTCAATCCCAAAATCCATTGACCTTGGTATTGATCATGAAGTGAAAGAAATAGGGGAAACTATCACCCCTCAATTTGAAGAAACATCTATCTCTAAAACTCATCCACAATTTAAAGTTTATGACGATGAAGTTCCTCCAATTGCTCTGGATGACTACACACCAATGGAAATTGAAGAGGATTTAGTTTCTGAGGAACCATCACCTATAGAAGAAGCAACGACTTATGAGGAATCTCCTCCGGTAGAAGAATTGCCATCATCAGGTGAACTACCTTCTTTAGAAGAATTAGCACCTCCTGATTTTGATATTGAATCTTCTGCTTCTGAATATGATACTGAATTTGTATTAGAGGAAGAATCAGAAACGTTAGGATCGGTGCTACGCGATCTCGGTTGGGACCAAGAAGAAGATTAAACCCTATTTCGAAATTTTAATAATTTAGTATCTTCTATCTTTCGAAACTATTTTTACATTTAAGGCTTCTGGTCCTTTTCCCTCTTTTGAATCCTAGATTTCGAATTCCACCTTATCTCCTATATCCAACTTGCGGAATCCCGACATATCTATATTAGAGAAGTGGACGAATATATTTTCTTGACCATCAACATTAATGAATCCATATCCTTTTTTTGCATTAAACTATTTAATAAAACCTTTTAATCTATCAGACATTTGCGTTTCTCCAATTTTAGTTATAGCAAATTAATTAAAATAACAAAAAAGCTTCTCATCTATAACGTAAAATAAAATTATATAGGAAAAGAAATTTTACTTTTAAATTTTTTTTAAATAAACTCTCATATCTTAGATAAAATCAATAAATAATAATTTACTAGATTTAAGTGAATATGATTTTTGACAAAGTTCTACAAATTTATCAGGAATATTATATATGCGTCCATTGTCTTGGTAGAATGTTTTCTCTTTTAGCATCACAAACAACAAACCAAAAAAGAGGAGACTCTTTATTACTTTCATTAACTATGGAAAATCATAGAAAGTATTTATCGAATAATAATCAGGAACAAAAAAAGGCAATATTTTATTTAAAATTATTAGCCGAAAAAGCTAAATATTTACCTGCTCAGACTGTATTAAAAAATGAGGGAATCGAATATACACTAAAGAATACAAACCGATCTTGTCATCTTTGCAATAACATTTTTTCAGAAATTGAGAAGTATGCTAAAAAAGGTATAGAAGTTCTTGAAGGAATTGAATTTAATAACTTCTTAGTTGGATCAACTCCAGACTCTCAAATAATAAATAAGGAGGATAGATTTAAAGCTGAATTTAACATTTTAGAAGCAGAATCTTTTAAAAGTCATTTCAATCGTGTAGTCGGCAAAATTCTGATGGAAAAACTTAAGAAACCTCCTGAATTCAATAATCCAGATGTTTTATTAGTATATTTTATAGGTTATGAATTATTTAGTATCAAATTAAACCTGAAATCTCTTTTTATTTTTGGAAGATATAATAAATTAATGAGGGGAATCCCCCAAACTCACTGGTTTTGTAGAAATTGCATGGGAAAAGGATGTAAAATATGTAATTTTACTGGAAAACAATATTTAATAAGTGTAGAAGAATTGATAAGCCCAGAATTCATTAATGAATCAGAAGCTAAAGATTCTAAGTTTCATGGTGCTGGAAGAGAAGATATAGATGTGAGGATGCTAGGTTTAGGAAGACCATTCATTCTCGAATTAAGAGATCCCAAAACTCGCAAATTAGATCTATCTAAAATAGAGAAAATTGTAAATCGAAAGAAGAAGAAGAAGGTTAGAATTCAAAAATTAAGATATAGCAGTAAAAGAGAAGTGATCAGACTTAAAACAGAAGCAAAAGATACTAAAAAAGTTTATAAATCTTTAGTAGGATCTGACAATAAGATATCTAAAGAAGAATTTGAAGAAAAATTAAATAAATTGAAAAATACATTTGAAAATCAAGAAATCCATCAACGAACACCCAACAGGGTTTCCCATCGGCGTGCTGATAAAATTAGAAAGAAATATGTCTATAAAATAGAAGGGAAATATGTAAAATCTAATTTATTTGAATTTACAATCAAAACACAAGGGGGAACTTATATAAAGGAACTTATTAACGGCGACGATGGGAGAACATCTCCTTCTTTTTCAGAAATCTTTAAAACACCACTAACATGCAAAGAGTTAGATGTACTAGAAATCTTAATCTAAGATTGATACTAAATAAAACATTTATATAAAATCAAAAAATAAATAAACAATTATTTCATAATTGTTTGGTGCTTTTAACTCGTTCTATAGTAGATCTATAAGGTATGAAATTATGGCTTCTAAGAATATTAAGTTTAATAAAAAAGTAAATAAATCATGTAATATGTTATAATTTAATTAGAGCCTGTATAACAACTCCTTTGGGCTTTATTAAGAACAGGAAAAAATCATGACTTCTCACAAGGGCTATAGGAAAAAAACTCGCCAAAAGCACAGAAAAAACGTTCGTAAACGAGGACTTGGAAGTATTGAAAAATATTTAATAGATTATGAAGTAAATGATAAAGTTGATATAATTACTGACTCCTCTCAACATAAGGAAGGGATGCCTCACTTTCGTTATCACGGACGTACTGGCACGATCGTTGGCCAACGAGGGCGCTGTTATATAGTGGAAGTAAAATTAGGGAACTCAACAAAAACTCTAATTATTGGTACAGAACACCTAAGATTAAATCCTGTTTCTATAAAATAAAATATATATCAATATTGGTATGGCAATGTCTGGACGAAAAATAGACGAAAAACCGGTTTCCATCCCGGAAGTAAAAGAAATGATGGAATATGTAAAGGAACAAATGGAAGAAGTTGATTCTGAAGAAGGGATGTCTCATTTTCAAGAAATTACTTATAATTATGTTAATAAATTTGCCAAAATAGATGTCACAAAGGCAAAAAAAATAAAAAAGTTTCTTATGGATAAGTATGATTTTGAAGAAATTTATACGATTAATATTATTAACATCTTTCCAAAATCAGTTCCGGAGCTTAGGGTTATACTTGAAAAATCTTTTACAGGAAAAACATTAAATGACGAACAGTTAGAAGTTGTTTTAGAGGAGCTAGAAGAAATCGAATCATCTTAATTTAGATCGAAGAATTTATAAATCTATATTGTTTTAAATTTTAATGTACTACCCCAATTCATTAAGTAGTTTATAAAAATTAAAATTTTAAAATGGCTAACGGAAAAGTAAAAATTAAAATTATTGGTAATGATGGAAAGAAGAGATCGATACAGAGGTCCTCCTCGCAGAAGAGGTTATCAAAGTGGTCCCAGAAAGAAAAAACAGTTTATAAAAAAATTTCGGGAAATTGTAATCTTAGATCTTCTTTTGCATGGTCATCCCGAGGAAGATAGACCAAGCTGGGCAAAAAAACCGATAGCCCAAGTTCTTACTTTTCCAGATTTTGTTCTTTATGAAGTTAAAATAAATAAAAACTCTGATATTAAAGTTCAAGAACAAAAAACCTATGAGGGATTTTTAAACGAAGATAAATTAAGAGAAGTCTTAAAGAAAATCGATTTTAATGATTTAACTAGCACATCAAAAGCGTTAATTCTGCCCATTCTTGAAAAGGAGGTTTTAAAATATGAGGAAGAATTTATCAATTTCTTTAATAACTCTACTTCGATTACACCTAGAATGCACGCTTTAAAATTACTACCAGGGATAGGTCAAAAACATATGTGGGAAATCCTTGAAGCAAGAGAAAGACAAAAATTCGTAACATTTCAAGATATTTCTGACAGAACGAGTATATCAAATCCAGCCAAACTAATTTCTCAAAGAATTATAAAAGAACTCCAACGAGATGTAAAGTACTACCTTTTTAGTAAAACTCAAAAATATGAATAAATAATATGAATTTTAAAGATGTACAACTAATCCTTAATCAATTGGATTTCAAGCCTAAAAAACATTTAGGTCAAAATTTTTTAACCAACACAAATATATTAGAAAAAATAATAAATTTGTCTGAGATTTCAAGAGAGGATATTATATTAGAAGTTGGACCTGGTATAGGTGCATTAACAGAATCATTAATAGAAAAAGCAAAGAAAGTATATGGAGTTGAAATTGACCCGATTCTTAGCAAATATCTTTCAGAAAAATTCTCAATATATAACAATATTGAAATAATTAATGATGACATCTTAAAAGTTGATATACCATCACACAATAAGGCTATATCAAATGTTCCATATAAGATAACTGGGCCTATCTTAGGAAAAGTGTTTTTCAAAAAAAATCCTCCTCAAGGGATATTGACTATTGAAAAAAGTATTGCAGACCGAGTTTTTTTATCTGAAAATTATAAGAGATTTTCTAGAATTAGCATAGGTTTAAATTCTTTTATGGAACCAGTTGTAAAATATTCAATTCCGCGAAATAGCTTCTATCCTATTCCAAAAATTGATCTTACTCTTATTAAAATTGTTCCCAAAGAAAGTCTAAATCCTATTTTATTGAAGGAAGAATCAGTTCAATTATTTTTAAAATTTATTGCTGGAATCATGCCATACAAAAATAAAAACATCGTTAATGCCCTCTACTTTTTTTTTAAAGCTAATAATGACCCTTACCATACAAAAGTGAAAATTTTAGAAATTTTACACGAAAATAACTATGAAAATAAAAAATTATTTAACTTTAAAATTGAAGAATTTATTGAACTAAGCAAAATTTTTTTATTCCTAAATTAAAACTACTGAGGATTTGATAACAATTAAATTTGTACCCGATCCTTTAATCGAATGTGATTTGAAGAATGTTTATTATCCCTCTGATGATTCATATTTATTAATTGATTATTTTAGGAAAAAAATAAATGATGATCTATTTGATGGAATTAAGTTAGAAGAAATTGAAAATGTATTAGATATGGGTACTGGTACAGGTATCATCGCAATTTTTTTTCAAATACTTAAATCTCTCTACCCAAAATTCAATCCTAAAATATATGCCTCTGATATTTTAGAAGATTCAATAATTTGTGCTAAAAGAAATGAAATTCTTAATAAAAGCAAAAATAAAATTACATACTTTCAATCTGATTTATTTAAATCTTTTCCAGAATCTTTAAGATCTAAATTTAATATTATAGTTTTTAATCCCCCCTATTTACCCTCCTCCCCATTAATAAAGGAAAATATAAATAAAAAAGGTATTGATCATAGTTGGGAGGGAGGTTATAAAGGGATTGAAATACTAATTGTTTTCCTTAAAGAACTAAAGAGATTTCTAAATTATGAGAACGCTCATTTTGTCTATTACATAAGTTCTAGTAGGTCAGATATAGATGAGTTAGAAAAAAGAATAATTAACGTTGGATATAAGAATGAAAAACTAGAAAAAATACATATTTTCTTCGAAGATATTATTTTAAACCGATTGCAATATATTAAAGACTAAAAAGGTCTTCTATTTCTTCTTTTTTCTAATAGTGAAATCCCCTCCATATGCAAAATTCTTATCAGATTATTCAACAAAAGATCAACCTCATTTGGCTTAAACACAGAACGTTTATGTGCCTCAATTTGAGGAATAGGTAATCCATAGTGTTCATTTAAACTTGATATAGGTAGTAAAATTGAAGAAATTAAATCTGCTTTTTTAGAAGCTTCTTCAATAGAATCTTTTTCATCCATAAAAAATTCGATTCTACAAGGTGTATCATATATAGTTGTTTTAAGATAAAATGCATAAAATGAAAGTGGAAAATAATACGGAATTTCCTTTTTTATCCCGGTGTCTCTTATTTTATCGATCTCTCGTTTACAATTAAAAATACAGCTCCTTTCAGACTTTTTCAGTATTCTATTAAATAAATCGATGTCTGAGAAATATCTAATAACTTCTCTATAATTTAATTTAATAAAATCGCTCAACTTTGAATAACTTGGCTTTAATAACTGAATTGAGTCACATAAAAGATTTGATAATGCAGATGTTCTTGTATCCTTAATTGAGCCAATTAGGATAATACCCTTTTCTTTGCAATTTGAATATAATTTGTGATATTCTTTTAATAAAATATCATATTTTATCGATATCTCAGGATCTTTAGAAAATAATAAATTTATGGGCATAATAACTATGGATCCATCAATTATTATGAGATCAATATCATTAGATTTTTTTATCATCTCATTAAGTAAATTGATTTCTAAGTATCTCATGTCCATTGAAACTTTAGCATCAACAGTACTCTCATCTCGATTAAAAAAATCCCCCTGAACAAAATAATTATTAAACCCACTCAAATCTGGGAAATATTCAATATTTGCAACATGGTTTTCTTTAAAATAGTATTTTACAGCGATTCCTTTTAAAAATGAGAAATCCGCATTCATGAATTTCTTTGTCACTGAGCTTCCATCAACGCTTACGATGTTTAAACCTCTTAAATTCGAAGATAATAATGATTTCTTTAGAAATTTTTCTTTAATATAAAATCTTGGAGATTTTATAAAATCTGAAAAATCTAACTCGTCTAGATTTTTCAAGATAATCTTAGAAAATGTTTTCTTTAATTTTTCAAGCTCAAGATATTCTTTAGCAATAATTTTTAAATCTTTTAATAAAATTTGTTCTTTTGTCAAGCCCATATTACTTCTTAATGCACTTTTACTATTAGGAAGTGTTAATTTATCATTATTAAGATTAATGGGATTTTCTCTTATTGTCATTACAAGAACTAAAAAATAGGGATAATAATAATAATAATGAGATATTTAATTTTTTGATTTTTTAAGGTTAAATGAAAAGCAAATTTATAATAAAATGACAATACAATTAGGAGAAAACCCTTGGATTTTAATAGGGTTAATATTACTGGAGATACTCCTCGTTATTATACCTGCTTATATTTCTAGTAAAATTGAGAAAAAAACCTTTAAAAAATTATTGTTTGAAATGGGGTTTCAGAAGAATGATGATATTTTGATTAAAGTTATCGCTGGATTAAGTATTGGCGTCATATTTTTCTCATTTGGAGATTTCATTCTCATCTTTTTTCGACATATAATAATAGAAAATTTGTTTGGCACTAGATTTATTGAAGTAGGACAAGAAGGAGTAATTAGTACTCTCCCCATCATGCCCAATATGATCCAAATAATCATTCTTGTGATACTACAAATAGTTATAATTGGTCCTTGTGAGGAAGCCTTTTTTAGAGGATTTATCATAAAAAAAATTAATATAAAAATAAAATTAGCATATTCTGTTATAATTTCATCGATCTTTTTTGCACTCTATCACGTTCCCCCTTTTATAGTCCCTTTAACTACAACTATAACCTATTTTGGCTATTATTTTGCATTTGGCGTTTTATTAGCTTTGATTTTCATATTTTTTGAATATTCATTAATCCCTTGCTCAATATCCCATTCTTGTCTTAATATCCTTTTATTATTGGTATGATTTTTGCATAGGATGAAATATTAAATTTAAATTAAACAAAAATTAATTAATATTAGGTATATTATTTCATAAGGTTTTATTTGAGCTTTTAAAATAGTATTACTCTTAAAAGCTAAGAAAAATTCCTGAAGCAAATCGATCGTTGAGGAGAATGACAGAGTACGATTATACGTTCAAATTAATGATGTTGGGTGATGCTTCAGTAGGAAAAACATCACTCACTCTTAGATATATCTCAGGATACTTCAGGCAAGACTTAAAACTGACACTAGGGGTTGATTTCTATTCTAAAACAACACTCTTTAACGATAAGAAAGTTAAATTACAAATCTGGGACTTTGGTGGTGAAGAACGATTCAGATTTCTACTTTCTCAATATAGTAAAGGAGCAAATGGTGCATTCTTTCTTTATGATATAACAAATCCAATGAGCCTAGAACATTTACCCGAATGGACACAAATAGTTCGAGAGAATGCGGGAGACATCCCAATATTGTTAATTGGTTCAAAAAAAGATTTAGATGAATTTCGAGCAGTTCCGCAAGAAGATGGAATATTAGCAGCTAAAAAATACAATCTTACTTCTTTCATTGAATTATCTTCGAAAACAGGAGAAAATGTTGAGAAAGCATTTGATGTATTGACTGAGTTTCTTTTTGAAGATTATTAATATCAAAGAAGTGAAAATCTATCTTTTAAGTTTCTTGTTTTAAGTTTGAAATGCTACTTACAGATTATAATAATATAATTTAAATCTAATAAGATTAAATTGATCATTATGAATGAAGAAGAACCGCCTAGACCTAAAGGAATAGATGCAAACACTAAAGCACCTCAAATAGATACTGTAGATATTTATGAAAACCAAATTAATTTAAGTGAACTTCTCAAGGATTATGAGGGGGTATTAATAGATTTTTTTCGAGGGAACTGGTGAAGTCATTGTAAAACCCATTTAAAATTATTAACAGAAAATTTATCTGAATTCAAAAAGCGTAACATAAAAATTATCTCAATTGCAAGTGATAGTGTAAGGCTTCTGAGAACTTTTAAAGAAGAAAATAATTTTGAAGTCGATATGGTCTCTGATCGTGGCGCAAAAATAGCTAAAGAATATGATGTTTACTGGTTTGCCCCTGGAGGAGGAAAAGAATACAAAATAAAACAAGCAGTTCCAAGCAAATTTTTAATCGATAAAGATGGTATTATTGTATGGAAATATATCGGTAAAGATAAAACAGATAGACCTTCCATTGAAATGATGACATCAATTATTGATGAATATTTATAAAATCCTAATTAAGAATGATTCGTGCGTGAAAAAATGAGACGCCCGAGGACGACCTTGCAAGGGGCGGGATTTAATCTTTTTTATTTTTTTTAATAATTTTCTTAGAAAATTTTTTATTTGTCATTTATTATGTATTGCTCAAAACTTAGTTTACAAAATCTGTGAAAATTATGTTTAATCGAGCATTTAAAAACTTCTTGACTAAGAAACCTTCAAAAGTGGATTTATATCCATATTTATATTCAATTTCTTTTGGAGAATTAGGAAAACCTAAAGAAGAGATTAGAACTGAACCAATTAAATGTAGTAATTGTGGTGCGATCTTCACTGATACTGACTTAATTCAAGTAGATTCACAAAAGGGTTCTTATTATGTATGCGAATTCTGTGGGACAATTAATACAATAGACAAATCTAAGATTGAGAAAAAGCTCCCAAATGACATAGATATTATTTTAATAGAAGCGTTAAAAAAAGGACCAAAAAAAGAAGAAAAGATAACAAAAATGGATAAAACTGAGGGAGATCTTTATATTTCTGTAATCGATATCTCTGGTAGTATGAGTGGTGCTAAAATTGAAGCTGTTAAGAAATCATTAATTCAAACTTTAAAAGATTTCAAGATTAATTCTCCTTCCACTAAATACTTATTAATCGCATTTGAGAGCTCAGTTTACTATTATTTAAAACATGATAAAAATCCTCTTAACTTTAGTGGAGATTTACTCTTTTCTTTAGAAAGAATAAAAGATCAGTTGATTAAATCAATAAAAAAGGAAAAGTTTTTAGGTTCCATAGGAGAATTCGCTGATGGTTGGATAAGAAAAGTTGAAGATCTTAGATCGATGGATATGACCGCCTTGGGGCCCGCACTATATTTTGCAATTAATTCTTTTGAATTATTCAAACATACAGGAAGAATTACATTACTAACTGATGGATTGGCAAATCAAGGGATAGGTAATTTATCTGGTACCAGTCCTGGTGCTGAAAAATTTTATGAAAATATGGCAGAATTATGTAATCAACACAAAATTATTGTTGATGTTGTAGGAGTATCAACTTCTGGAGATAATAATGAAATGGGGTTACAAACCTTAGGAAAACTCACAGATAAGACTGGTGGAACATTATATTTAATATCAAGTGAAGAGATGGAAGAGATCTTCTCCGAACTTAGGCAAATGAGGTATATAGGAAAAGATGTAAAGGTTAAAGTTATTGTTCCCCCAAGCATTATTATCAAGAATATTACGGGAGCATACAGTTCTAAAAGTGCTATTAAAGGTTCTGAAATAAACTTAGGGGCAATTACAGAGGATAGAGAATTATTCTTAGAACTAGAATCCGCTAAAGAACTAGTTGAAAAAGAAGAAGTTCCTATACAACTTCAAGTAGAATACATTGATAACGATGGTCGCAAAAGAATGAGAGTTATTAATGATCGGGTAAAGGTGACTAAAGATGAAAATAAATTTAAATCTCAATATAACCAGAAATTTAACGTTATGATGAATATTCAAACTGCCGGACGGAGTTATTACGCAGGAAAAGCTAAAGAATCAAAAGCACGATTGAGAAGTTTAAGAGATGAAATGTTGGGTGAAATGAAACATTTAAAATCAGTTAATATGACTTTCGCGGAAAAAGATTTTACTGAGGGATTAGCTTTTCTAGACGACGAATTAGAAGAAATTGAAATGGAAGAAGTAAAGGGAACTCAAGCACCCACACTGAGTTTTTTGGCTGTAAAAGGTCAAAAACGAGCAAGAATGTCATCAGGTGCCCTAAAAAAGCGGATGGAAAAAAAGAAAAAATAAAAGTAGAAGTGATTTCTCAAGCACTTACTCAGAAATTTCAAGTATAGCTCTTCCTACGAATTCTCCTCTCTCCAATTCCTCAAAAACTTCATTTATCTCTGAGAGCTTCGCGGTTCTGCCTACATGAGTTTTTACTTTACCCTCTGCTGCTAACTGAACTAGTTCTCTCATTTCCTCAACAGTACCAACTAGGGACCCAATTATATGAAGTCCTTTTAATATAAAGCCAAATGGATCGACTGATATTGACCCTTCACTGAAAGCAGGTAATCCTACTGCGATTAGGACCCCCCCACGCTTGAGCAACTTCAAACCGAGTTCAAAACCAGCTACTTTTGATGAGAATACTATGCTTGCGTTCACACCCTTGTATTTCTTGGAGATTGTCTCTATCGCTTCACTAACATCTATAGCATCATCTGCACCCATTTTTCTGATGAAATCTAATTTCTTAGGGCCTATATCGACTCCAATGACTTTATATCCAAAGGCTTTGGCTATCTGTACACCATAATGGCCAAGTCCTCCTGCAGCTCCAATAATAGCTATCGATTTACCCATTTGAATTCCGAAGATAGTAAGTTTTTTGATTGCACTATATGCCGTTAAACCAGCACACGCTAATGGTACTTCTGTATTATCGATTTCATCAGGTAGTTTTACTAAAGCTTTCGCCCAGACAGATATATATTCACCATAAGCACCTATCAATTGCCTTTGCTGTGAACAGAGCATAGGTTTACCAGCAAGACAATGTTCACAAGCACCACACCAGTATGCACCTGCAGTACCACCTAGACCTAATATCACTCTGTCTCCTTTCTTTACAAATCTCTCAGCACCAGGTCCTAGATCTTCTACTATTCCTATCGCTTCATGTCCCAGTGGAAATGGTGGTTTAACTACTGGCCAATCACCATTAGAGAGATGTAAATCTGAATGACAAACACCCGCCGTAGAAATTTTAACTAAAGCCTCTTCGTGTCCTGGAGAAGGTTTAGGTATATCTTTAATACTTATACTACCAATTTTTTCAACTATAGCTGCTCGCATTATAATTTTTCCTTTCTCTTCTTTTTAAAAACTATAAAATATCGAATTTTTCTGTATATTATATCTGAATATTTAATCTTTTCTTAAGTTGGTTATTTTCAAAAGTAAAAAAAAATTTTTAAATCCATATAGTACTAATTCTAATACTATTGATTCTTTTCAAATATTCCTTGAATCACCTCAATTCGTCCTTCCTTGAGGTTACGGACAATATTCCTCCATTTTGTAGAAGGATCCGCGACTATGAGACCAAGACTAATTGGTTGAGGATTTTTAGATCGAGGTTTGCTTCTCGCACGCTCGATTCCTTCAAGTATTTCTTTTGTTTCATCCTTCCATGAAAGTTCTTTAAATCCGCTATTACTGATAAGTTGACGAAGTTCGCTAGCTGTGAAGAGAAAATTGATATCAGGATTATTTGCCCATATCACAGGGAAGTGTATAGGTGTAATCGAACCAGCGCAGATTGTGTTAAGTGCTAAACGACCCTTTGGATAGAGAACACGCTTAGATTGAGAGAGAACTCGTTCCTTGTTCTCGATGTTCATTAAGACATGTTGCATAAACACAATATCGAAGATCTCATTATCAAAAGGCATATTTAGCGCATTTCCCTGCCGAATTTCTATTTTATTACTTAATCCTACCCTATCGTTAATAATTTCTGTGGCATTGCAATATTCTTCACAGAGTTCGAGTCCTATAATATGACATCCAAACTCAGAAGCTAATGTCCGAGCAGGACCCCCAATACCGCACCCAATATCAAGTACTCTCATACTTTCATTAAGGCCAACGGCTCTAGCAAGTTCTATGGTTGCCGATCTTCCACGCAGATGAAGCTCCTCAATTGGAGCAAGAATATCTTGAATTAATCTTGCAGTATCTAAACCTTCACCTTCTAATATCGCGAGAATTTTCTTACCGAGATCTGACTGTCCGTATTGGGCATTTATAGCTTTTTCGTAGTTCAAACTAAACAAATCCTTCTTGTTTGAATACTACAATATCATATCTTTAAAAAAAGTTATGTAATTAAAAAAAATAAATATATGAAATAATGTTTCACTTATTTTTTTCTTTTGATTAAGAAAAGGCTTATTCCCATAACACCGGTAGATCTCCTCATCAAGAATAAAGATGGTAAAGAAAAGGTTTTAGAAAACTACAATACCATATTTTTAAAAAAAGTTATTAAAAAAAAATAGATAAAAAATTTGTATGTTAGCAACATAAAATTGGCTATATTAAACTAATAGCAATTTTCATGTCAGCTGCTGTTACTTTCTTTCTGCCAGAGTGTTTTGCAATGTCAAGCGCGCAACCAGTTAGACCTTTAGCATATTCTTCTAAATAATCCATTAATTTATCAACTGCAGCTCGACTTACGATTTCTGCTCCGGCTTTTTTCATTAGAGCCCTTAATGGACTCCATGCAAATGCTGCCATTTTTTTATTCCTCCACTAATTTTTAATTTAAGTTTGTTTTATTTAAAATTAAATACTTTGATAAAATTGATGTATTTATAATTCTAAATTGTTTTTTCTTGTATATAAATGTGTTGGTTGTTTTTTTATAACCGAGCAATTTGATCAACTAGATTTAATCGACAAAAAAAAGTGGGATAGAAAAAAAACTTTTTTTTTATTAGTAAATTCCAATAATATGATCTGATCAAAATCTGAGATCATTTGGGGCACTTTATGATCTTGAACCAGTAATTTCATTATGAAATGGTCAAAATCTATAACCAAACCTCATTAGATCTTTTATGAAATAAATCTTCGAGCAAGCTAACAGCCTAAATATTCGTATAAAAATATAGTGAAGCGGAAAATCTCTCCATTACTTTTGAAAATAAGGATAGAGATTTGTTAAACAATAGTAGAATTGCATTACGGGCGATTATAAAAGATGAAAAAGTCTATAATCTACTTTATCCAATATTGGCTCAAAAGGTCTCGAAGAGATATTAAATATAAATAAGTAAAAATATTATTAGATTAGAATAATAATGTATACTAGTATACAAAGATACAAAAAAGGTGATTTTCATAAGCACCATACGGATTGATAAAAAACATTTAAAATTGTTGGATAAATTGATTTCTCATTTAATATTACGAGGAAATAAAATAAGCAAGAAGGATTTTGTAGCAAAGCTGATAGAGGATGCAATGATAGCTGAAGGTCTTGAAGAAAATGAATCTTCAGATTCAATAATGGATGATCACGCATGGAAGGGATTGGAAGATGTTTTTGAGTTAGGTATTGAAGATTTATCGGAAAAAGTCGATGAATTCTTATATCAGTTAAATGAGGAAGAATAAAATGGCTGTTTTTTTAGATACAGGATTTTTATTAGCAGTTAAGAACAAAGATGATAAAAATTTCCAAATTGCACAATCTTGGATGAGGAGGTTTCTAAAAAATGAATTCGGGGAGATATTTACATCAACATTAGTGTTTAATGAATTGGTGACCTTAGCATTGGTAAGAATAAAACGTCCTGATTTTGCGATAAATCTAGGAAATTATATTTTGAAGAGTAGAAAGATAAAGATTATTAGTCTTACGGATGACGATTTTAAGAATTCTTGGGAGATCTTTCAAAAATATAAGGAAAAAAGATTATCTTTTACTGATAGCTCCATTTTAATTCAGTGCAAACGTTTAAACTGCAATTTTTTAGCTACCTTTGATAAACATTTTAAAGGTTTAATACCCTCAAATTTAAATTGATCTCGCTATTATTAGTAGTAGTACTTGTTTAGGGGGGGCAACACGGGGGAGGGAGATTAAATTTATAGATACGTATTACTAAAAAATATCATTTTAGTTTTCTTGCTTTAATAATGAATCTATGATCATTCGAGTCTAATTCTAAATATCCCCTTTCATCGATATGCGAGTGAATTTCCAGTAATTTATTATAATATTTCTCTATAGAAAAACCAGGTAGTTCCCAAGGAACAGCTTTAAGGTGATAAACTATAGCTCCAACATCAAAAATTCTTGTTGATGTGATATTTTCTTTTCTTTCTAATATCTCAAAACCAGTCGTTTCTAATTTGTTTACTGCATAATCTAGATTCCATTCTATTTCAATTTCTAGTTCTTCCCTTCCAGTTAAAAGAAGCCTGAGTTTTGAGTCGTTTTTATCTCCAACTTGTTGAGTAATGAAAATTCCGTTAGATTTGAGAACTCTATATATTTCTATTTGGGAGTAAAATTCATGGCGATTAATGATTAAATCAAATTCTTCATCCTTGAAGGGAAGGTGCTCATCATCTTTGCAATAAAATACCTTCGCACCTAAAGGTTCTAATTTTTTTTTAGCAATAGACACGTTAGGTTCATATTTTTCAGTAGCACAAGTATGTTTTGGTAAAGGTACAAGGGATGATAAAAATTCACCTCCTCCTGTTCCCATGTCTAGAAGAGATTCAGACTTCCTTATAAGAGGTAAAAGCATACTTGTATAACTCCAAGTTAAAGGAGCATTTACGATCCTATCACTAATATACGAAAAATCCCACCCTGAGAAAGGATGATCAGCTTCTGAAATAAGAAAATTAAATAGTTCATTACTTCTCATAAAAAATCACACAAAATTTAATTATAGCAAATTCAAGCTTCTAATTATTTCAAAATTCTTTCTTTAAACAATATTATCTGTATTAATAATTTTTAAAAAGGATTTATGTTAAAATGTAATATATTTAGAAATAATTGAATTTAAAAATGAATTATGATGTAGTAGTTTCGGGAGCAGGTCCGGCAGGTTCTAAGTGTGCTGAAGTTATAGCAAAAGCGGGTTATAAAGTTGCTTTAATTGAAAAAGATATAAATTATCGAAAGCCATGTGGTGGGGGGCTCCCTAGAGCTAGCATATATAAATATTACCCGCAATTGAGGAAATTAGATTTGGTTAAAAAAAATGCAATTTTAATGTTTTCTGCCGATCATCATAAACTCGAACACTCTTATAAAGATTCTGAAGATAACCCAATTGTAATAGATAGGTTGGAGTTTGATAATTTAGTGAGAAATGTAGCAGTTGAGGCTGGAGCGGAACTCTTTGATAAGAATATATCATACGACTTCATATATAAAGATCAAAAAAGAGTTGGAATTAGAACAAAAACGCCCTTAGGTGTAAAGGAATATTTAGCTAATATAATTATTATTGCAGATGGAATGAGCTCTAAACTAGCTAACAAATCGGGATTAAGGGGGAAATGGAAACCTCTAGAAATAGGCATAGGTAAAGTCGAGATTTTAGAGGGTCACAATAATTTAAATGAGAGGTGTACATATTTCTTTTTTAAAGAATATGGGTATAACTGGATCTTCCCAATAGATAAACAGAAATTCAATATTGGGTTAATTACGTATTACGAGAGTAATTTAAAATATAACTTAAATAATCTGTTTAAGGAATTCCTCCATGAGGTGCGTAATAAAAACCTGCTGTTAGAAAAAGATTATAAAGTAATATGGTCAGCATCATTTCCTGAGCCAGCAACGGGAGTTTTGGAAAAAAGTCTTTATGGTGATAATATAATTCTTATAGGTGACGCAGCGGGATTTGTTGCTCCTATCAGCGGAGAAGGTATTCATGGTGCCATTGTCTCTGGTCAAGTAGCTGGAGAAACTTCTATAGGTGCTATAGAAAAAGAAGATTTTACAGTGAATTCTCTTAAGGAGTTTAAAAAACATCCAAAAATTAGAAAGATTATTAGAATGTTTAAATTCCAACATAAATTTGTAAATTTCATTTACGAAAACGAGGGTGAAAACATTAATAAAGCCTTTAAGATGGCAGAAGAGAGTAGTGAATTTAAACAAATAATTATAAATACCTTTATTTTCGGTCAAACACCCCCTAAAGATTTTATTTCGCAAATAAAAGGTATGAATTAAATATTTTATAAAAGAAGAACTCAATATCATTAAAACAGGTGTTATTAGCATGTATGATGTAATAGTTTCAGGAGCTGGTCCAGCAGGATCCAGATGTGCAGAAATTTTAGCTCGGAATGGTTTTAATGTTGCATTAATAGAAAGGGATACTAATTGGAGAAAGCCATGTGGGGGTGGCTTAAGTGCACGAATCATGAATAAATATTATCCACAACTAAGAAAGTTAAATCCTGTATTAAAAAAGGGCGGATTTATGTTTTCTGCTGATTTTCATAAAATAGAATATAATTGGGAAGGTTTTGGGGGAGATTCAGTCGTAATGGATCGATTAGAATTAGATAATTTGATTAGAGATATTGCAGTTGAAGCTGGAGCAGAACTTTTTGATAAAAATATTTCATTTGACTTTATCATTAAAAATCAGAAAAAAATTGGAATTAAAACGAAAACTACATCTGGAACTAAAGAGTATTTAGGAAAAATAATAGTAATAGCTGATGGAATGAGTTCTAAATTAGCAGTAAAATCCGGTTTGAGAGAGCGTTGGAAAATTGAAAATATTGGATTGGCAAAATGCTCGATCATTGAAGGTAAAACAGATTTTGATGAGACGAAATCCTATATTTATTTTAGACCTTATAAAGGATATGGATGGGTTTTTCCTATAGATGATAAACGAATTAATATTGGTTGTGGTACATTTGAAGAAGATAATCTTAATTATAATTTAAATCAGATTTATGATGATTTTATAAATAATCCTAATATTAAACAGTATTTTTCTGGATCTAATTATAAAAATAAATGGACAGGAGCGTTTCCACTTCCCGCGAAAGGGATATTAGAAAAGAGTTTATATGGAGATAATATCATGATCGTTGGTGATGCTGCTGGATTTGTGTCCCCAATTAGTGGGGAAGGTATTCATCCAAGCATAGTGTCTGGACAGGTCGCTGCTGAAACGGCAATTAAAGCGATTGATGAGGATGATATTTCTAAGAAATCTTTAAAGTCTTACAAACAACATCCCAATATTAAGAAGATAATTAGGAATTTCAAATTAAAACGTTCAATGGTGGAATTTTTTTATGAAAATGAAGGAAAAAATCTTGATATAATGTTTAAATTAGCGGAAGCTGATGAAGATTTTAAAACTCAGGTTATAAATATGTTCTTTTCTAACGCTGCTCCTTCAAATGAATTTTTTACAAAAGTTAGAGCTTCAAGTATGTGATTCACAAAATTAAATTTATAGAATTTTTTTATAAATTTTTCGCTCTCCAAGGTTTTAAAAGAGTGGGATTGGGTTTTTTTATTTAAAAACAACTCTAAAAATTGTGTATCAAATGGGAACTGAAATAGAATTTATTCCTCGAATTGAATTATTGACCTGTCCATTTATCGAAAAATGTGAACTTCCAAAATTACGATTTTTATGTAAAATTCCTGAATGCAAGAATTGCATCGAATATAGGGATTGGTTAAAAAAACTAAAGTCCAGAATTCTTTATTAGATTAAATTTAGATTTAAAACAAAACCACTCACTTCTAAGTTCGGTATAGATAGATAAAATAATTATATAATCTATTATACTTAATCTTAGTTTAATGGAGATTAAATATTTGTAAGGAGAACTTTAAAACATGGGTGAAATCAATCCTAAAATTTTAGTAGTTTCTGATATTCATTTAGGTTCCTTGGATAGCGAAAAAGATTTATTTATTCAATTTTTAAGAAAAATTGTTAATGGAGAGTTTGAAACTGAATTAAAAGCCCTTATAATATTAGGAGATTTTATTGATTTATGTACAGATATTCCTAAAACTCTTTTAAAAAGGGAGCAAATCCAAGAAATATTCACTCTTTTACTAGAAATCAAAAGGAATATAAATCTCGTTTTTGTACTTGGAAATCATGAAATCCCTGTTACGGGAGATTACGATGAGAAATTTAAACGTCGAAAAGAAAAATTTTTGAGAAGGTTTAAGAGTAGCAAATTCGGTGAGTTGTTTGATAATGAGATTTACTATCAATATTTATTATTAAAAAAGTTAAACAACGAGGACATGCTTTTGTTATATGATACACGAGATCAAATTGAGGATAATCCTGTTAACAAGATAAGAATTGATGGACTTGAATTAGAGGAGGATTATAGATGTTTTATGACGCATGGTTATCAATTCGATGGTGATGTATATCGCTTTTTTGTAGGACAGATATGGAAATCTTTAATCTCTAACAATAAATTTGAAATAAAAGAGACTTATGATTATTTTTGGAACGCAGTAATTAAAAATGGCAGAAAAATTAAACCTATTACATTTAGAAAGATGAAAGAAGAATTGGCTAACTTGAAAAATGAGTCAATAGAATCACAACATACCCTTTTCTCAGGATTAAATATTTTAGAATTTAATCTAATTAAAGCAAACATGCGTGTATTGAAAAAATGGGAACACGCTAGTAAACCTGATTACTATTTTGATGAGATAAAAAGGTTCTTAGAGGATGACGAATATGATTTATCAAAAATAAATCATTTAATATACGGACATTCGCACCATAAGGGAATGTATAAAGGAACGGTAAATGGCCATTCAATAGAAATTATTAACGATGGCTCATGGCAACATATGCATCCTTCCTATGTAGAAATTCTTAATCGGGGTAAAATCAATTTAAAATCTCTATAAGCTTAACCTTTTTTAAAGATTATGTAAAATTAACAACAATTGTTAGTTTTAGAGATCAGTTGTACATTTAAATAATGTTCACAATTTATAAATCTCAACTTTTATTTTAAATTATTAATCTTAAAATATTTAATTCATTAGAGTTTAGATTTTATTAATGACAACACAAGATACTCCAATCTTTAAGGTAAATGATGGTAATAAGCCGATCTATATTTTAAAGATCGTAATTTTAGGCCAGGAGCGTGTAGGAAAGACATGTATAGCCAAACGCTTATGTTTTAATACTTTCGAAGTTGAAACAAAGGAAACGTTGGGAATCGAGTTCTATACCTATGACCTTCCCATTACAGTAAGCGGAGATGAAACTTTTGTTAGAATTAGCATATGGGATTTTGGTGGCCGGGAGCAGTTTAAAAAATTATTTCCATATTACATTAATGGTGCCAATGGTATATTTATGGTATTCAGTTTAGTGGATCTTCAAACCTTACTAAGATTAGATTGGTGGTATGAAAGATTAGGTGAATATAATCATGCGGAAACTCCAAGAATGTTTGTTGGCGCCAAAAATGATATTATTGGAAATGTTGACGATAAGACGCGAGTAGATAAATTAGTAGTAGATAGATTTATGAAACGGCACGCTGAAAGTGATTTTTACAAATGCTCTTCGAAGGAAAATTTTAATATTAAGAAAATTTTTAAAGAGCTAGTTATTAAGATTTTAGAGAAGAATAAATTAGATTACGAACGAATTGGTTAAAGTAAAGTAATCTTTTTTCCTACTAAAACCACAAATGAACTTTTTCTAAGGGAACGTATAATAGTTGATATATTTCAAGAAGAAATACTACCAACTAAAGAGGAACTTTCTGAATTAATGAGTAGAACATTCATAATTAAATAAGGATTACAATTACACCAAAAATAGTCAGAATTACACCAATAAAGCCAAATTTAGAAATTTTTTCCTTGTTTACAAAATAAGTTAATGGAAGGGAAAATAGAGGGCTTGCACTTGCGATTAATGCTACAACATCAGCTCCTGCTACATGTACGGATTCAGTATATAGATGTGCTCCAAGTGAAGTTCCTATAATTGAAGCACTTATTAATAAAACCCATGTACGGAGAGATTTCTTTTTATTAGCGAAATTATTGTTTTCTTTATTTAAGTAATTCTCCCTCCACACCATTGAGCTCAAGATCAATAAAGCAAATGGGAACCGGATTACATTTCCTATAATAGAACTAAGTTCTTCTACTTGGATAATCTTATCTATTCTGACAATAGCAACTTCAATCATAACAGCCCCAATAGCCCAACCTAGAGATGCAGCAAAACAAAAAATAATTGCTTTAACTATATCTTTTCTAAATATTTCTTGAAATCTGATTTTAATTGTTTGTTTTGCGATAGAGTTTTTATTATCGTTTGAATTCTCAGAGTTTATTTTGGCTTTACCAATTATAATGATTCCAACACCAATTAGGAGGAGTGAGAAAATTAAATTAAGTTTAAATGGTCTATTGAGAAAAATTAGAGATAGTATGAATGTAAATAGTGGAAAAGTCATCGAAATAGCAAGTGCAATAGTTGTTCCTAGTTTTTTTTGAGCAGTAAAATAAGCTGTATCCCCTATCACTTGACCAAAAACGAAACTAAAAATTAACAACACCCATAATTCCAAGGGGATTATAAAAATAAGGTTTAACTGATTTAAAAAGAAAACTATAAGGATGAAGGTTAATGTACCTACAGCTGTTCGAAAAAAATTGATAAAAGTTGGGCTAGCTTCATGCTCTGTTTTGCGAAAAATAACATTAGACGCAACAAATGTTAACACAGCTAAAATTGCGATGATTTCTCCTGGCATTGTACACGTAAATTAAAGAACACATAAATTGTTTTCCATTAAAATGACATTATAAATGGATAAATACTAATTATTTTCTTTACTAAGTTGTGATATTTTTTTTCCAAATTCAAATAATTTTAAGAAGGATTTAGCCGCTGCTTCAAGAGAGGGATAAACAAGGAAATTATCCTTAAGAAGCATATCAACAAAAATTTTGCCAGATTCACTAGGATACTGATGTAAAATGATCATCATAGTTTTATTTTGTTTTTCTACATAATCTCTTATTTCTAATAAGTTATTATAATACCCTTTAAAGCGTCTACCTTCTATATCTTTCCAAGCATCTGTTTCTAATATTATCAAACTTATGTTTTCATCAATTGCAGCCTTGGTCACATCTACAAGTTCTTTTTGATATGTTACAAATGGTAAATCTAAAGGATTTGACAAACTACCTATTCGTATTGGATAGATATTAGTGAGTTTTTCCAAAGTTTCACCTTTAAAGTGAGGGACTTCAAACCCCATTTCTATTAAGGTATCCGTTGCTAAGATTCCAAACCCACCAGACCATAATATAATTAAGACCCTTTTATTGCTTGGATATTCAATCTCCCTTTCAAGCTTCTTGAATCGTTTAAAATAAGAAGAAAATAAATAAGTATCATCAATTAATTCATCCAGAGAGGAAGAAGCCTCAATAATAGGCGTTTGCTTAAACACAGCATTCCATATATTCTTCTTAGTTGCCATAGATCCTGTATGTGATAATACTGCAGTTTGGCCTCTTTCAGTTTTTCCTCCTCTCATAAATAAAACTGGTTTTTTCATACCTTTTAAAACTTTAAATAAATTTTTTCCTTCATCCTTATGAATTGGGGAAATTCCTTCAAAGTATACGCAAATTACATCCGTATCCTTATCATCATTCAAATATTGTAAAACCTCAGAAATTTGAATATCAACACAATTACCAATACTTACTCCAATTGAAAATCGAAGGTGATATCTCCTAGATCCAAATTTAATCATTTTTGAATGTAAATCTCCCGATTGAAAAATCAGACCAATATTTCCATGTTCTTCTGGAAATGAAGAATAGTAAGCTGTTTTTCCTTGTGGACTATAAATTCCCATGCAATTTGGACCGATACTTCTTGTATTTTTGTAATCATCTAATATTTCTTTTATTTTGTATTCAATTTCAGTACCAGTTTTATCAAATTCACCTGTTCCTGCAGTAAATATATGAATAAAATTCACTTTCTTTTTTGAAAGAACCTCTTGTAAAGCTTGAACAAGAAGGTCTCTTCTAATAGATAATATCAAAAGATCAATTTTATCTACGGGAATTTCATCAATGGATTTATAGCACTTAAGCCCTAAGAAACTTTCCTCTTTGGGAGAAACTAAATATAAATTTTCTAGATTAAATCCCTGTCTTCTAAATCCTTTTACAAAGAAATCGACAGTTCTACTAACTCTATATATGACAACATTTTTTGGTTTAAACAGCAATTCTAAAGATTGGTTATTATCATCTGACTCCAACATTTTCCTCAGATTTTAGTATTAATTTTGTATTACAATTATAACAATATATAGGAGTTGAATTAAATTCTGTTCCACAATTAGGACACTTTGATCTTATATTGCTTATGATAACGTTTAAATCCTCTATTTGTTCCTCAATTTTAACTTTTGTAATCTTTTTTAATGTCAAAGATATTCCTATGGAAACTATGACAATTAATAATATTAGTAAGATCGAATGTAGAATATGAAAAGAAAATTTGGAATCAAAATAATCTCTTGAATAACGGTAAAGAAAAATATACACAAAAAAATTTGGAAAGAAGAAAGTCATTATATTCATTGAATAAGCTTTTTTAAATTCATTATATAAGAAAATAGGAATGATTGACACCAAGATCCAAATAAAGTACATAAATAACAAACCAGATAAATCATTAAATAAAACATAATTCGCTATGAATTGGGTAATCCTTTTCTGAGCACTTGAAGCATCAATATCAAAAATTATATTAAACTGATAGCCAAAATAAAATATAAATAAACTCAGAATAAGAATCTGAATAATAAAGAGAATAATTTTACTCCGAAAAAAATCGATTATCTTCATTATTAATTATTTAAATTATAACCAAAAATTAAACTCTTTTAAACTTCAATTGAAATTCTCGCTGAAAATGATAAAATTTTTATTTTTAAATAAAACCACTTAGTATTTTCTTCTAATAGGTTCAACTCATATTTATTAAAAAACTCTGAAGGTGATTTCTTTATCTATTATAACGTGTGATTATTTCTTTTCTTTTTTAATGTTCTATACACAGTACCTATTATTAAAATAAATAATGAACTAACTAGGAGTCCAATGTCATATCCTGGAATCTTTACGCTACTCGTATTTCGCTCTGGACATTCTATTAATGGATAATTATCTTGATTTCCTGCAGAGCCAGAAATATTATAGGGAATATCCCCAATACCATCATCATCCACATCATTGTAAGGATAATCATCCCAATAATTTCCTATAATTCCATTATCCCAATAATTGTTAATACCATCATCTAATGCATTAGAAGTATTATTAAGACAATTTAAGTATACCTGATTATTCGAAGTATTAGAATATAAAGCGATCCCATAATTTCCATTATCCTTGATAATATTCTCCGAAATGACATTATTCTCACAACCAGGATGCAAACATATTCCAACATCTAGGTTACCTGACACAATATTGTGTGAAATTGTATTATTACGAGTGTGACCACCCGAAGCATCTAATATTATTCCAAAAACTAATCCGTTTGAAGCATTATTATTTGAAATTATATTGTAGCTTGAATTTCCCATATATATTAATGCTCCTGTATTTACTGCCATACTATTCTCCGTTATTTTACCATTAGAAACATTCCCTAGTACAATTCCTGGATATCCAGATGATATGAAATGGCAATCTTTTATTATAAAATACTTCATAGAATTGCTAATAATTAAGGGGATGGTAGGAATGCTGGGAATATTGAAGATATGATTCTTTATAATAAATGGATTACTTGATGTTCCAGATCCAGTACAATAACCTTGATCTTTTGCCCAGCTCCAATTTGTAAGGCTCCCAGGAAGGTCGTTTATCCATATTGGAGTATCATATATTGTAGAAATTTGTGGAATATCTTTTCTAGAAATTTCCTCAGATTTATGATGTATAATGTATGGAATGCTGAAATAGAGAGGAGGTATAAACAAAGTCACTATTAGTGAATAAACTAAGAATCTTTTTGCATTTATTTTCATTAATCTAAACCGATTTAAGTCTTAAATTTTATTTGGATTATAGTTTAATCAAATGATTTTATTTATTAATATTCCTATTATTAACTTTTTTTGAAATTCTATTTCAATAACTGGTCAGTCTTTTAATAAACTCCTTTTTTAACGATTTTGAATTCAATTTTTCTATTAACATAGATGCAATCCTAAGGTTCTTCTTTTCCAAAAAACTGTTAATTAGGATTGTTAGAGTTGCATCTAAATTAGTTTTTTATTAATGTATGATATTACAAATGCTCAAACGTTAAAGCGATTATCTGAGTGGGTTCAACTAGCGAAGAACTATAAAGAGGATGTCCCAATTTTATTAGTGGGAAATAAAATTGATTTGGAACAGAAAAGAGAAGTCTCTAAAGAGCAAATTGAAAGATTTAAAGTAAATAACAAAATATCAGAATCGATGGAGATCTCTCTAGAAACGGGAGAAAATGTGGAAGAGATGTTTTTGAGACTTACAAAAATGCTTCTAAACAAATTAGATGGGAAAAAAAGGAAAAAAAGGAAATAATAGAATTCCTTTAGCAATATTAAAATGAGGATATATATTGGATGTTTCAAGGATAATACAAGGAAATCTTGTTTTATAAGAATAGAAACTCAAAAATATATAAGATACATTAACTTTTACGATAAAACCAAATTATGGGATATAAAAAAATACAGAGATGGTAAGGAAACTATAGAGAAAAAAGGAACCAAATGGATAAATATAAGGAAGGTAAATATAAGGAGTTGAATAAATAAATGAGTGAATTAAGAGAGAAAGTTTTAAGACAAAATGCAATTATAAAACCTTTTTAAGAAAAGAGCAGGAAGTGAGTAAAATTGGATGATAAAATCAAGAAATTATTGAATTCTGTGAGAGAACTTGGAGATAAGTTAAGAAATGAATCTTTAAAAAAAAGAGAGAGATTGAAACTCGAAAGGGAATGGAAATTAAAAGATCAGGAGTTAATGAATTATACGAGAAAACTTGAAATGAAAATGAGGGAATCAGAAATGGATAGGAGAACTGAAGAGATAAAGAGACTTAGGGAAGAATATAAAAAAATAATGAAAATATCATATAATTCACATCCTAATATAGATCACAGTTGGAATCCTTTAAGAATACAACGTACAATTGAAGAAGTATATAAGAAAGCTCAAGAAAAAGAGTTGGATAAAAACAACTTAATGAAAGAGAGTCCTATGATAAAAGTAAAAGATGAAAAATTTAAAAGATGGCTATTGCGTTATCGATTTAAGGAATTAGCAAAAATAACTCCTGATCCGAAGGCAGTTAGAACTATGCTTTTGGCTTTTAAAGATTGGGATGAAGGGAAAATTGATATGGAGATGTTAAAAAAAATTTTTGACGAATGTAAAAATCCAAAATTTAATCCTGATGAATTTTTGAAAAAATATCCTATATTTAAACCAAAAAAGAAATAGTGAGTTCAGAATCGCAAAAGCAAAGCCATTCAACTGAAGAAGCTGATAATAAAAGCGAAAGTGAAACGGTTTCAAAGAATACGTTAGATTTAAGAGAAAAATACAGGCAAAAAACAGGGAAGAGACCGATTTACAATAAAAAGGAGACTAAAGGTTTTCTCTCGTGGTTAGAAAGACAAAAGAAATTAGCCCTAAAAATGAAACAAGAAAAGAAGGAAGAACAAATCGGGGAAACAAAGGAAGCGTGGCAAATCCTCTTAGAAAAATGGGTATGGGAAGCTAACGGATCTAAAATCTCAAAAGAAGTTAATGAAGAGCTTATAGATATTATTAGGAAATATTAAAAGTTTAGAAATATATATCTGAAATTGATTAATTTACTCGAAAAAAGAAATCTAACTAAAGAAGAAGATGAAGCTATTGAAAAATTGTTTAAAAAACTTGAACAAGTAAGTCGAATTCAAGCGAATATGTTTACAAATCTCAGAGCCTTTCGATCATTATATAATCAATATCATATATGGGACATGAATCGAATTTTAAAAGAGCGTGAATAATTCATAAAACACCTTAATCAGAAGTTACAGAATCTTAAAATTGATGAAGCGACCCCGCAAGTTGTTAAAAAATATTGGAAGGAGATTTTAAAAGAAAATTTACATAAAATAACAACTTTAAGTTTGAATCAAAAATCACAAATTGTTAAGATCATCCAAAAAGATACATTAAATGAAGAAGACAAGAGAGAATTCGTCTCAGTTCTAAAAAAACTTCCAATAGAGGATTTGATTTCGTTATTAGGAAAGGATTTTGAAAAACACTCAAAAAATTATGTAAAATGGGATTGGGACTTCTATGAATATATTAAAAAAGATATGCTTACTTCTTACATAAAGAAAAATGAATCAATTTTGTTTTTAGAAAAAAATGTTTCTGTAGAAACACAGAATGACAAACGCACGGATTATTCTACCCTTCAATTTATTGATAATCTTATTAGGGAAATCACAAATATTGCTCCTTCAGACTTAGTCAGGATTAGTGGTAAGAGTGCTGGTAAGATTTCGTTAACTTGGGTCAGTAAAAATATATTTAAGAGACCTGGTGGCTATTTATCAAAAGTTCGCCAGTGGATTTTAAATCCTAACAATGATAATTATAATCCAGAATTTAAATTCGCTTTATCTGATTTAGATACTGTGATGGAAAGCTTAAAGTATTATGCTAGAGAGTGGCGAGAATCTATTAAGGAGTGTTGTGTAATTTTTGATTTATATTCTCTTTTAAATAACTTAAAACAAGTTCCTAATCAACAATTTCATATTTATAACCCAAATCTCAACTTTAGGTTCTTTAGTAATATTAACGATAGAGTCAATAGTAAAAAAACCAACTATTGGCTTGGGTTTTTATGTGCAGATGGCTATACCCAAAAGGGATATTCATTAGGTATAACTTTATCACGTAAAGATCGAGATCAATTAATTAGATTTTGTCAGGATATAGGTTTAAATCCTTCACAAAAGGTAAAGAATTTTGAGAGGGAACTCAATGGAAAAATATACGAACAATCAAGAGTGACATTTGGTTGCAAGCCTATGATTATTAATCTCTTAGAATTAAATTATAAGGAAGTTCCAGAGTTTATTAAAATTTCTAGGGACGCTTCAAATGATTCAGATGCATTAGCTTGGTTATTTGGATTATATGACGGTGATGGTCAACAAGGAAAGACTTCAATTTACTCTACTAAACGTCAACTTTTAGAACAAATCAGAACTAGTTTTAACGTTCCTAATGAAGTGTATAAAGCTAAAGATCCAAGAATAGAGTTAGATGTCTACGGATATCCTAAACTTGACTCACATGGTGACCCTGTATTAACTAAGACTCTTTATGTTTTACGCTTGGGTCCAAGTTTATTTAATAAAATTATGGATAATTATAGAGATAGTATGCCAAGAAAGAGGAAATACTTTGATGAAAGAATAGATGCTGCAATAAAATTAAAAAGATTATTCAGTAATAAAAGAGAACTTCTTCAAGGCTTAGTGGACCAGCTTCCAACCACTCAAATCTTGTTAATATTACAAAAAACCATTGGTGTATCTCGAAACGCGTTATATAATTTGATAGTTGAATGGAATATTGTTCTTCCTCCTGTTGGATATTGGAATACTAAAGAGGGGAAGAGTAAAAAACAGTTCCCTCAGTGGTTTATTGATACCGTGGGTTATATTGGTGAAATATAGCTAAAATTATAAATTTGAAAATCACAAATTTTTTATCTTTTGGTGTATTTTTTTTCTTACAGTGAAAAGCTTGTCACCTTTTTTCTTTAAAAATTGTCTTATTAAAATTATAAGAGGATGTTTTCTTCCATGAAGGATCCTTTTGTTCTTAAAAAAAATAACGCTTATAGAGGTATTTTAAATATGGAGGTATGTAGTTCATGAGCTATACGTTCTCACGCACTAAAATGATAGAAAAAATCAAGTTTGGTTTGCTTAGTCCAGATGAAATTCGTAAGATGTCTGCTGCCCGAATTATTACGGCTGACACTTATGATGAGGACGGACTCTGAATTTTATTTCGGAATTCAGACGTAATTCCCATCCCATCTGGCTTAATGGACCAACGGCTCGGAACGATTGAGCCTGGTCAAAGATGTCAGACATGTGGTAATTTAGTTTCAAATTGTATGGGTCATTTTGGCCATATAGAATTAGCACGTCCCGTTATTCATGTAGGATACTCAAAGAAAGTTTTAAAAGTGTTACGCAGTATCTGTCCGGATTGCTCTCGTTTAATGCTAACTGAAGAGGAAAAAGAGGAATTCAGACAAGAGCAAATAAAACATAGAAAGATTTTTTTCGAGGGGGATGAAGAAGCTTCGAAACTCGTATTTAAACGTGCCAGAAAAGCTAAAAATTGTCCTTATTGCGGTACTAAGAAGAAAAAAATTATTATTGAGAAACCTACCACATTTTATGAAGAAGAAGAAGGAAAAGGTTCCCGCAGAATAACACCTATAGAGATTCTAGAACGTCTTAAGAAGATGAGTGATGTTGATCTTAGAATCTTAGGTATTTCCCCTGAAAATGCTAGACTTGAGTGGGTAATTTTTACCGTGCTCCCTATCCCCCCTGTATGTGCAAGACCATCAATTACTTTAGATAGTGGTATCCGTTCTGAAGATGATCTAACACATAAATTAGTAGATGTTATACGAATTAATCAAAGATTAAGAGAAAATATTGATGCAGGAGCACCTCATTTAATTGTAGAAGATCTTTGGGAATTATTACAATATCATATTACCACATATTTTGATAATCAAGTTTCTGGGATACCACCTGCAAGACATCGTTCTGGAAGAGCCCTTAGAACCCTAACTCAAAGATTAAAAGGTAAAGAGGGTAGATTTAGAAGTAATTTAAGTGGCAAAAGAGTGGATTTTTCTGCGAGAAGTGTAATTTCGCCTAATCCATATATAAGTATAAATGAAGTAGGTGTACCTATAGAGATAGCGAAAATTTTAACTATCCCCACTAATGTTAATGATTGGAATATTGAAGAAATGAAACAAATGGTCCTAAATGGACCTGTTCATCATCCTGGAGCTAATTACATCATACGGAGTGATCGTAGAAGAATTGACCTACGTTATGTTAAAAATAGAAAAATTATTGCAGATATGTTAGCACCAGGATTCACTGTTGAGCGTCATTTGGATGATGGAGACTTAGTATTATTTAATCGTCAACCATCGCTCCATAGAATGTCGATAATGGCACATGAAGTAAAAATCATGGAAGGGCGAACTTTTAGATTAAATTTAACTGTATGCCCTCCTTATAACGCTGATTTCGATGGAGATGAAATGAATTTACATGTACCTCAAAGTGAAGAGGCTCGAACAGAAGCAGAATTGCTTCTTAAAGTACAAAACCACATATTGTCACCCCGTTTTGGAGGTCCAATTTTAGGAGGAATTCAAGATTTTATTTCAAGTGTTTTTCAATTTACGAGTAAAAACTCTCTATACAATAAAAAAGAGGCATTAAACTTATTTTATATTGGAGGGATATTTGAAGATAAACCTGATTTTAGTTTAGAACAATTAACTCCTATAACAACTGATCCAGAACCTTTATATTCTGGTAAAGATATATTCAGTAGCTTATTTCCTGATGATTTAAACTTAAAAGTTAAATCAAAATTTTGTAAAAAATGTGACGTATGTGAAGAAGAAAACTGCGCTTATGATGCTTATGTTGTAATTAAAAATGGAAGGCTAATAACTGGAACAATAGATGAAAATTCCTTCGGTGCTATGCAACCAAATAGTATCTTGGCGCGAATTATTAAGGATCATGGAAATGCGCGTGGTAGACAGTTTTTAGATAGCGCTACTAAACTGTTGCTGGGCGTTATTCGGAAAAATGGTATGACAATGGGATTGGATGAGGTTTATGTACATGGTCATGCATATGATGTAATTGAAAAAATATTAAAGGACGGAAATGAAGAGTCTAACAAACTAATAAAAGCCTTTCGTGAAAATGATACTACTATTCTTAAAAGAGCACCTGGCCGTTCTATGAGAGAAACTTTGGAATTGAGAATACGCGGGGCATTGGCAGAGGCCCAAAAAGAAGCAATAGAATCAGCAGCTGATTTCATAGGAGATGAAGCACACTCAGTTATTATGACTAAATCTGGAGCAAGAGGAAATTTATTAAACTTAGGAATGATGTCTGCTGTTGTGGGACAACAAGCTATAAGAGGTGAAAGAATTAACAGAGGTTATGTAGGGAGTAGGAGAACATTACCTCATTTTAAAGTTGACGACCTTTCACCAAAATCTAGAGGTTTTGTATCTTCATCTTATCGAAATGGGTTAAAACCTGTAGAATTCTTCTTTCATGCAATGGGTGGGAGAGAAGGACTCGTTGATACAGCAGTAAGAACATCTCAGAGTGGATATATGCAGAGAAGATTAGTAAATGCATTACAAGATATGGTTGTAGAAAATGACGGAACTGTTAGAAATTCTGACAAGAACATAATTCAGTTTAAATTTGGCGACGATGGTATAGATGCAATGCATACTGATCATGGTTCAGCAGTAAATTTGGATGTGTTATTATTAAAAGCAAAAGCTCTTGATGTAGGAGAGATTCGTGAAGAAATTAAGCAAGAATCTATCTCTCGAAAAGCTACTTCTAAAGCAAAAAAAGCTATTGATGTGAAACCTAAGGAAAAGGCTCCTCCAAAAGAAAAGCCCAAAAAAGAAATAAAACCTAAAAAAAAAGAAAAGGTTCATGATGAAGATACATCGATAAAGCAATTTGAAGACGAAACTGGAAAGAAGGCTATTTGGAGAGGGAAAGAAACAAAAGCTTATATAGATTGGAAGCAAGAAAAATTAGGATAAGATAGAAATCAGAACATTTTGTAGTGTAAAATAAAATTTGTAAGGTTTATAGAAGATGGGAAAAATAACTCAACAACATTTAGAAGAACAATTAGAAATTTTAAAAGAGGATGGAATTCCTGGCGATTTAATCGATAAAATTAGAGAAAAAATTAAAAATGAAGATCTAGAAGAAGAGCAATTGGAATATCTTTTAAACAAGATATTTATAAATTTTCATAACGCGCTTGTAGAAACATCAGAACCAGTAGGAACTGTAGCTGCACAATCAATTGGAGAACCAGGAACACAAATGACGCTGAGAACCTTTCATTATGCAGGAGTTGAAGAGTTTAGCGTGACACAGGGACTTCCACGTTTAATTGAAATAGTTGATGCTCGACGTTTTCCTTCAACCCCCGCCATGGAAGTATTTCTAACCAATGAATACAAAGAGACAGAAGAAAAAGCAATAGAAGTTCACAATCGTATAGAACAGATACGTATAGAACAGATAACTTCTGATGTAGACTTAGATTTTGTAAATTGGAAGATAGTCGTAAATTTAATCCCCGATATCTGTGAAAAGAAGGGAATTGATATAGATGAAATACCTGAAATCTTAAAGCGTTATAAGAAAAAAGGAACGATAAAACGCGAGGGCAATTCTATCATAATAGATCCGGGAATAGAAGATCTTCAAAATCTACAAAAATTAAGAGAAAAAATACTTAAAAAAGTAGTTAAAGGTATTAGAGGTGTAAAAAGAGGATTATTAACACCTACAGATGATGGAGAAGAATGGGTAATTAAAACGGAGGGCACTAATTTACAAGGTGTAATACAAATCGAGGGGGTGGATGATACTAGATCCGTTTCAAACCATATACATGAAATAGAAAAATTATATGGGATCGAAGCAGCACGTCAGATGATTATAATAGAATCTCAAAAAGTTCTTGAACAACAGGGATTAGACGTAGATTTAAGACATCTCCTTATTCTATCAGATTTGATGTGTCATTCGGGCTCAATTCAATCAATTGGAAGACATGGGATTTCTGGCTCAAAATCAAGTGTTTTTGCTCGTGCTGCATTTGAGGTCACCGTAAATCAATTACTTGATGCAGGGCTTTACGGAGAGGAGGAGCGATTGCTTGGAATTCCCGAGAATGTAATTGTAGGCCAAATATCCCCAATCGGAACTGGTCGTGTAAACGTGATGTTTGATCTTGATGCTAATCTGGAAATATTAAAACAGCTGAAAAAATAAAACTCTTTTTGAAAGAATAAAATACACCAAAAAAAACTTAAACATTAAATTATTATTATTACTAATTATATAGACACGATTTGAAAATATCATGGCAAAGAAGAAAATTGAAGGCATTACGGAAAAGGTTGATTTATCGCGCAAGAAAAAGAAGGAATTTGATGTTGATACAAATATTAGAGTAGCATATAAAACTGGTAAATTTGTCTATGGGAGAAATAGTGTATTAAAACATCTTAGAGAAAGTCTCTTCAAACTATTAATTATCGCAAATAATTGCCCCGCAGAATTTGAAAGTCAATTAAACTATTACATTTCCCTTATGAAGGATAAAATATATATTCATAAGTATAAAGGATCTTCTTGGGATCTCGGTTTAGCTTGTGCGAAACCTTACATGATCTCTGTTATTGGAGTTGTTCATGAAGGAGATTCAGATCTCTTAACTTTAAAGACTATATGAAAATAATTACAATTATGGATTTTATTTATGCTAAAAAAAAATATTAAGATTGATAGAGAAGCAATGGAACTTATCTCGTTGTTTAATAATATCTCAGGAGCAATTATAAAGGATTGTCTAGTATTTAGAAATCTGGAAAATAATTCTGAAGTTATTATCTTTCTTGTAAAGGAAGAAGATGTAGGAAAGGCTATTGGAAAAGCAGGTGAACATGTTAAAGATTTAAAATCAAAACTTAATAAAAAAATTGATGTAATTGCGTTTTCAGAAGATCTTAATAAATTTATTCAAAATATTTTACAAACTACCAAAAATTCTATCGTGGTTCAAAATATTGAAATAAAAGATAGCAGAAACTTAAAGAAAACAGTTATTATAACTGTACGACCTCAAGATCGTGGAAAAGCAATTGGTAAAGAAGGATCCATGATAAGAAAAATCAAAGAACTAGTTCTAAGGTATTTTGACGTTGATAACGTAATTATTAATACGAAAAATATCTGATTCTTATTGCTTAAAAATTATACTTCAAGAAATCCCTTCTGAGAAAGCAAAAATCTCATTATGATCTGGAAGTGATCATCTAGTGTTTCAGGCTTCTATAAAAAAAGCAGAGAAGAAAGGTTTTCAAGTAACCTGCTTTCTATCAAATAAGGATTCAAAATATATACATTCTAAAAAGGATATACCTGAATTATGTTCTGTTGAAAATCTAAATGGATGCATAGAAATTTGTTATAATGCAATAAAAAGCCTTGATCTGAGAATTGAATAAATTATTTTTCTTTTCTTATAGATGAATTAAAATCAAAATTAGCAGGGAATTAATTCATATACATAAATTTTAAGTTCTAGGATATATTTTTTCTCAATATACATATTTTAGATTTGGTGAAGAAATTGCCAAAAGGACTATATGCTGCGAGAAAGCTTCAAGCGAATAGGAAAAAGTTTAGATGGTCAAAGAAAAAATATAAAAGGAGAAAACTTAAGCTAAAACAGAAATCCGACCCATTGGAAGGGAGTTGTCAAGCCCTCGGGATAGTACTTCAAAAAGTTGGCCGAGAGAGTAAACAACCTAATTCAGCTATTAGAAAATGCGTGAGGATTCAACTGAAGAAAAATGGAAAAAGTGTGACAGCCTTCCTTCCGGGAGATGGGGCGCTTAATTTCATTGAAGAACACGACCGAGTCATAGTTGAAGGAATTGGTGGAGCCAAAGGAAGAAGTATAGGCGATCTTCCTGGAGTACGTTACAGGGTAGTTAAAGTAAATGGTGTAAGTTTAGAAGCTCTTTTAGCTGGAAAGAAAGAAAAACCTTTACGTTAATGAGATAATGGGATAAGGAAATATGAGCAAAACGAAAAATGAAATTAAGTTTTTTAATAAATGGTCTTTTGATAACGTCACTGTCAGAGATCGGACACTCGAGAATTATATCAACTTAAAACCGATAATAATTCCTCATTCTGCTGGAAGACATGAACATAGAAGGTTTTGGAAATCTACCAAAGTATCAATACTTGAACGATTTGTAAATAGATTACTTTCTCCCGGATTTATTGGAAGTAGAATTAGGGGACGTAAAAGTTCATTTAATTCTGGCAAGAAAGGAAAATTATTGACAAGTATAAAAAATGCATTTGTTTTAATTGAGTTAACTACAGAGCAAAACCCGATTCAAGTTTTCATAGATGCGATAATGAATACAACACCTAGAGAAGAGACTACTCGTATCGCGATGGGGGGCATCAGTTATGCGTCAGCAGTAGATATCGCGCCGCAACGCAGAGTTGACTTGGCTTTAAAGTATCTATCTCAAGCTATTGCTGCAAGGTCGCATTCTAATGAGAAACAGTTTGAAGAGAACTTAGCACAAGAGTTGATATTAGCAGCAAATAATAGTCAAGAATCTAGGGCTGTAAAGCGAAAAGACGAAATAGAAAGAATCGCAGTTTCAGCTAGATAAAGATCCTCATAATAAAAAATCAGCAGATTAACTAGTTTAAGAAGATTCTGAGGATACTAAGGTTCAAACTATACTCTAGCTCATATAAATAATTAATCTTATTCTTCAGTATTAAAAAAGGATTTAAATTATTTAGATTAGGTTTAAAATTTCTTTTACTTAAAAGATATACCAATTTCTTTTTTATATTAGTAATAAATTATAGTTATTAAGGGATATTTTAAATCATTAATATGAAGAGGTGATGATACATTAAGGTGTTAAAGAAAAGGCAATGGTTAACAATAAATGAAAAAATGGCAGATATGAGCCCAAAAGAATACTATGAAGAAATTTTTAAAGAAATTATACAGAAAATTAATGAAAATGAAAATAGGACTAAAAAATATATTAGTATAAAAAAATAAGGAAATTAAGAATAATTTATTTTTACAAACAATAATCTATAATAGTGTCCATAGTTGCAAAAGCAAGGTAAGCTCCAATGGGAATCAATGGAATCCAAAACTCGTTACGATCAAAGATCTCTACTTGAAGAATTAACATTACAAAACTCAGCAGTAAAAATAGTGTCCATATCCCTAAAGTTCTTGTTTTAATTGGTCTTTTAATAAAGTAATTAGTACCTAAAGCAATAATGGCGTAATTTAGAATGATTATAAGAGGTATTGGAATCCAGAAACCTTGAGCCCAAAAAATAAACAAAAGTATTGACGTAAAAACTATGAAAAAGTTGATGTAAAAGAGTGTACGTCTTACTAAATCTTTGTTTTGATCTATTTTATACCAAAGTATCCCGAATGAAATAAAAAAGACCCAAACAGTGATTAGTTCTAATATTTCTTCAAGCCCAAAACCGGTCTCAATAGCATAATGAGTACCCCCATAAGCAAAAATCATTCCATACCCTAAAATTTGCGTAAGTAGAATATGATATGTTGAATTCCCAATCAATGTAACTGCTCGCGAAATTCGCCCATCTGATTTTTTGGGTAAGAATCTCATTGCAAGTAAAAATAGAAAGGCAGAGTATGGAATAATTAAGAAATGATAATCTCCTCTTAAAAGTGGAACGTCATCAATCATAATCCTAAAGCCAAAAAATTGATGTGCACCAATAAACGCTAAACTAATAGGGTATATAATCCACATAAAGAAATTTCTATTATGTTCTAGTTTATATCCAAATGAGAACCACATACCTAAACCAATAGCAGAAAGATAAAATAAAGTACAGGTCATGAACATATTTAGAATATGTACTTCTTCCCATGAGGTAATTTCTCCAATTAAGAAAAATACAGTTAATTGCATTGCAATCTCAACAACAAAACAAAGAAATAATGATAAAATTGGCTTTTTTGTAAATGCTTTATAGAGTAAAGGTAAGATTAAGATAGACTGGAAAAGTATTGGAAGAAACCAATTTCCAGGGCCCCAAAAAGGTAAAAAACCTATAAATAAGTTTATAAATCCATGACTTGGATAATATTGTCTATGATACATCGCTGAGATATTAAAACCATACATAAATAAACCTATAAAAGTTGAAACCGCGTATAAGATAAGAAATGGGACAATGTACCGCAAAATTTTGCTTTTAAAATAATTCCAAGAATATAAATCTCTTAGTTTCAGTGTCTCTCTTCTCTGAAATGATTTACCTGCATTAAATCCCAATATTACTAAAAATACAGGAATTGAGATTCTTTCCCATAGGGTTACACCGATATCGCTTTTTATACTCCAAGATACAATATGATCGAAAATTACTAGAAAAATCATAGCTGCTTTCAAGACGTCCACTTGAAAGAATCGCGATTCATCAGATATCTCTTTATCTGTCTTAATTAATGCTAATTCACTAATTTGTTTTTGATCTGTCATATAACTCAATAAATTTGTGTAATTATAAGAATATCATAATCATATTTTATTCAGAAAGAAATATAAAAAATAAGGAGTCCAATTATTATTGTCAGAATGAAGTAAATAAAATAGGAATGAGGAACCTTTGATCCTATTCTACAAAACTTGTGACTCTACTTATTAGTTCTCGCAAAATAAACCAAGATATCACCTGTATATTACCTAAATTAATTCTAAGATTAAAAAAATCCTAAATTTTTATATAATAGATAATCATATTATTTAGTTAAGCAGATTTAAAGAATATGTATGGTTTCGATAAGTAAAGTGGATTCCGACAAAAATAATAATTTTTTAGAGAGGCAACTAAAGACATTAGGTAAAAAGATAAGAATAGATATTTTGAAAAAACTAAAAGTTGCTCATAACCATTTTTCCTTTTCGAAACTCCAAAAAGAAGTCCTGGAACATAATTTTTCTTCTGTAAATTTCTCTTTTCATTTAAATGCATTAAAAAAATGTGAACTTATTGATTCATCAGAAGAAGGATATTATATAACGAAATTAGGGAAACAAATTTTAAATAATATATTATCAATAGAACAGATCCTCACAGATAGATCCAAAACAAGAATGATTAGGACATCTAAATATTCTAAAGAATTATTTGATTCAAACAAAATAGAAGAATATCTTGTTGTTGAAGGTGAATTAGATGTTTTTTTAGCTAGACAAATTGCTCGAGAAGTTGAAGAGCGTTTAGCTAAAACAAATATTGAATATTTAACTGCTCCATTAATGCGAGAGTATATAAACGCTATTTTATTAGAAAATGGTTTAGAAGAGGTAAGACATAAGCTTACTAGATTAGGAACTCCCCCTTATGAAGTATTTAAATTATTCAATTCAAAAGAAAAAGAAATGACACCAGAAAAATTTATAAAAAGACTAGGTTCTGATGTTTCTGAACAATTTCTACTTTTAAATCTCCTTCCCAAAAATCTCGCAGATTTATATTTAACAGGAGAAATAGCTCTCCTACATTTAAATTATTGGAGTTTAAGGCCTCTAAGTATTTATTTAAACACTGATTCTGTTATTAAGTATATTTTAAAGAATAAATCAAATGTATCAAATAATTTTGAAAAAACCGAAGATTCCATAAAAATAATTTTAGGTTTCTGTGATTTTCTAAATAAATTTAAACGATTTTACTCTGAAGATTTATTGTTAGGAGATTTTAATAACCATTTTCTCACAAATTTAAATTTACCAGCAAATAAGTCTTATATCATCGATTTATTAACCTCCCAAATGCTCAGTTTTAATGAAAGCTTTAATGATGGTCAATCACATTTATCCTTAGGATTTAATAACACACAGTCTCCAACTAATGCTAGTATTTTAACGGACCAACCAGTAACACAAATCTTATATTCTTTTATTGAGAAGTCAGTAAAGAACAATGGGCCATTATTGTTGTTTGGATACTCAGATTTTGTTGCTCAAAATTCAACAAGGGATATTCTTAATGATCTTTTTTCTCATTCCCTAAAAAATAATGTAATTCTCCAAGATAATGGTTTTTTAAATTTGCAAAATTCTACAATAATAAAAATTTTAGATCCAAAACAAAACAAAATCATTTTAGATAAGATTTTAATTAATTTGCATATGATTTCAGTAGAAGCAAAGCAAAATGATGACACATTTATTGAATTGTTACAGGACAAAATGGAATCGATTTTTAAATTATTCAATTTTAAGAAAAACCTTGTAAACAAAAAATTAAGTACGGTTAATGATTGGATTAAAATAATCCCGCAGGTATTTGGTGAAAAAGAAGATTGCATAATAAAGGATTCAATAAAGTCAATAAGTTTTTTTGGATTAAATAAAGCAATTCTAAATCATTGTGGTATAGAACTTGATAGAACGGAAACTAGTACTTCATTTGCATTAAATATCTTATCTTTTATGAAAAAACTTATTGAAGAAAAGAATGAATTAGAAAATGAATACTATACTTTGACGCAACCCCATAATGATAAATATTTACAAGATTGCTGGAATAATGGAATCTCACATAGTGGACACAACATTTACTATTATTCATCTAAAATTATTAGAGAGAACTCTACTTTATCTTTAGTTAAAAAAATTTCCCTATTTAAAAAATTTGAAAATATATTAAATGGGGGGTCAATATTTGATCAATCTATTAATGCAAATGATATCTCCCTTAACAATTATCTAAAAATGTTAATTGATTCAAAAATTAATGCTTTTTCTTTAAGTAATTTTGAAAATTATGTAAGAAATTAAAAATTAGAAGTGATATCTTCGGTTCCTTTATTCTATCATTAATTCTGCTAAAAGGGCTTTTCTCATCGGAATACCATAAGAAGCTTGTTTAAAATAAATTGCCTTTTCAGAATTATCAACACCAGGAGAAATTTCTGTTATTCGAGGTAAAGGATGTAATAAACGAAATTCATCCTTTGTGTTTTCAAGATCATTTTCTCTAAAAGTGTAAAAATCTTTCACTTTTTCATATTCTTCTAAATCAATAAACCTTTCTTTCTGAACTCGGGTCATATAAAGTACATCTAATATGTTTAAAATCTTTCTGTAATCCGTTATTTCCTTATATTTCATATGTCGTTGTTGTAAGAAATCTTTATCTCGATTTCTCATTTTCAATTCGACAGGACTTATGAAATAAATATTAACATCAAAATTAGATAAAAGAATTGAGAGTGAATGGACTGTTCTGCCATACTTAAGGTCTCCCATTAATCCTATATTCAAGCCATTCAATGTGCCGAATTCTTCAGTTATGGTTAAGAGATCTAATAATGCTTGAGTGGGATGTTCTCCACTTCCAGAACCCGCATTAATGACTGGGACCTGTGCGAATTTTGAAGCCATTCTCGCAGCACCTTCAAGCGAGTGCCTCATCACAATACAATCACAATAATTTTCTACTGTCCTAATTGTATCCGCAATACTCTCGCCTTTTTTAATGGAGGAAACATCTCCAGAATGAAACCCAATTACATTCCCTCCTAATCTATACATGGCAGATTCAAAACTAAGTCGAGTACGAGTAGAAGGTTCGAAAAACAAGGTTGCAAGAATTTTACCCCTCAGAAGATTTGAGTTTCTTTCACTTATCATTTCTTTGCCTTTATTCAAGAAATACGCAATATCTTCTCTATCAAATTGCTTTGCACTTATTATTCCTTCGGCAAATTTCTCATGAAGCATTTAAATTCTCATTTATAATGTTTTTATTAACATTATGAAAGTAAGATTTAAATTTTTTATTATTAAACTATGGTTTTTCAAAAGAAATAGGCTAAACTAATAAAATTTAAAATTTATAAATAATTAAATTAGTTAATTAGATAAAATTAATATTTTAAATATGAAGTACCCTAAAACCACAAGGAAATATTGCCCCAGTTGTCGTTCACATCAGATACATAATGTTTCATTGTACAAAAAGGGCAAAGAACGTGCTCTTAATCATGGAAGACGTCGATTAGAGAGGAAGAAAAGAGGTTATGGAAGTTTTCCAAAAGAGATTTTTAAAAAAAACGCAAAAACTAATAAAAGAAGCACTCCTGTTTTAGAATGTACTAAGTGCAATAAGAAGCAATACGCCAAATCCTATCGTGTTAAAAGACTTGAATTACAAGAAGTATAACCAATAAGGAGGTAAAAATTAATGGCAAACAATAAAAAATCAAAAATTCTAATACCGCAACCAAAAAGTAGGTTTTTACGTGTGAAATGTTTAAATTGCGGAAACCAGCAAATTATTTTTGGATGTTCGGCAACTGATGTGGAATGTTTAGTGTGTGGAAAAACTTTACTCCAATCCACGGGTGGTAAAGCTCGAATTCTTACTAAAATTTTAGAAGTTCTTTCTTAATTACAAATTTTTGCGTTCTATTCCTTCTTGATTTAATAAGTTCGTGAAACCGAACTTTCACGATTAAACTTCAATATCGTAGTAATATAATTATTTAGTTTTCCAGATAAAAAATTTTATTACTCTTCACGCCACGTGTGTTTACACTTTACACATCTAAAAAAATGAGTACTTGGCTCATCAGAGCTTCTAATTTGTATATGCCAAGTTTCAGCCTCCTTATGTTGACATTTGGGGCAAATTTTTTTAACTATAGGATGAATAGAAATTTTATCTTCTTTGTTAACTATTATCAGATTTTTTTCTAAAGCTTCTTTCTTCTTCTGAACACTTTCAAAATCTATTGCAGTGTCTAGATTTTCTTGATAACCACACTTACATGCAAGATATCCGTTTCCATCTTCCGTTTTTTTGCGTAAAAGATTTGAACACTCTGGACAGAATTGTACCATTTGTTATATCCTATAGTTTTTCTTATTATTCATATTCCTTTTTTAATTCATAAAGCTTTAGATAGTATTTAAAATTTAATTTATTCATGTCTTGGATGATTTCTGCCACAATTGTTTTTCCTCCATCCATACTAATGACAAGTTCACCAATGACATTAATTAAATCATTTTTCTTATTTCTAAAATCAAGATTTTTAATATCAACATTAATTTGTCCGGTTTTATCATCTAAAATGAGGTGTTCTTTTTCAATAAGATCTTTTATATAACCAGTTACTTGAATTCTAACATCATTATTTTTGATATCTTTTATCGTTCTTTGTTTCGCAGATTGTGATGACATTTTTTCTTTAAAAAACTCAAAATTTAATACTACTATACATTGAAAATTTAGGATAAGTATAAATAATTAATTTAATACATAGAATTGATTTTATTAAAAGACTAATATTAAACATTATTAATAATGCTAATAAAACATTATTATCTTAATTATAATTGAATAAAGGTACTGAAAGAATATGAGCTTTACGTTAAAATTGGAAAATAGTCGGATATTGAAAGGGATTGTTGAAACTCTTGCCAGTATTATAGATGAAACTGAGTTTCGAGTCACTCCTAAAGAGTTTACAATTTCAGCGATGGATCCTAGTAGAATCTGTTTATTAAAATTATCGTTAAAAAAGGATGATTTTGATGATTATCAATGTAGTAAAGAATCAAAAGTTGGTTTAAATTTGGATGATCTGGATAAGATCTTGAAGAGGAGTGCTGCTAATGATTCGGTTGAGATTGACTTTAACGAAACTGACCAAAAAATAAAAATAAAAATGCAAAGGGAAGGAGTATCACGAACAAGAACATTTAGTCTAGCTTTATTAGATATTGATATCGAAGAAATTCCAATGGATAATTTACTAAAGATAGAATATCCATCGAGTTGGGTATTAGACCCAGATTTTTTAGTAGAGGCAATAAAGGATGCTGAAATTTATTCCGAAATTCTTAATATAAACGCCAATGAAGGACAGGGACTCATTTTTAGCTCATCAGGGCAAATTGGTGAAATGGAATACGATCTCAATGAAGATGATTTAATCGAGAGTGAACTCCAAGGTTCAAGCAGCGGGGCTTATTCCTTAACATTTCTTAAAGCTATTTTAAAAATTGCTTCAATTACAGAGAAATTGGAAATATCTTTAAAGACTGATCATCCCTTGAAAATGAATTTTGATCTTCTTGAAGGTGGAAAACTAAGCTACTTCCTTGCACCAAGAGTAGAAGAAGAAGAATTTGATGAAAACGAGGATATGGACGAATTTTAATCAGCTCCTTTTTTATTAAAATTATTATAAAACCAATTAACTCGTAATAATTAAAACAAAATATCAATCATTTTCAAATAGATTAATTTATTTCCTTTTTAAAAAGTGAGGTAACAGGAGCTTTGAGCATTCCAACTGAATTAATAAATCGTTATCCATGGCTCCCATCGTTAAAAAAACATTATTCTGAAATTGCTTCAAGATCTCCATCTATGTTCATTTCCGAAGTATTTTCAAAAGACTTTGGGAGTGATTTAAAAGAAAGACTTTTAGATTTATTTGAAGCAGCTTTCGATAATTTGGAAGAAATTTCTGATTACAAAAGTGATAGGTTAAATGTATATGTATATTTATTATTAAATATCTTTCTCTATGCTTTAGATAATCAAATGATTACTAATCGATTAGCCAATCTCTATTCTAAAATAACCTATAACGAGTTAATCAAAGAAAATAATGATGCTAATCTCTATAACATATGCCAAGATCTAGGGTTAAAAATAAGGTATTATGAACCACCAATTAATTATGGCGTGAATATTGTAAAAGATCATCATCAAAAACTTGAGACTAATTTCACAATTCATTTTATTGATTATTTAAGTCTTGCATCAAACTTAAGAGATGAATACAGAAAATTAGCACATAATTCTCTTTTAGAGGGTTATGTATTCATTCAAAACAAAAGACTAATTCGTCTAATTCAAGAATATGTAAGAAATAAACTTCTTATTAAAGAAGCTGAGGATAAAGAATCATTAAAAGCATTTTTAAAAGAAGTTTCAGATATTAAAGATTTCAAAGAGATACTTGAAAAAGTTTTAAATACGTGGACAGAACGAAAAGAAGAGTTTGAATACACATTTAAAATTAATTTTGAAAGTGAAACAGAATTATTAACATTATTTCCTCCATGTGTAAATGAAATACTGAAGAAAACACAAGAAGGCCAAAATCTAATTCATAACGAAAGGCTTTTTATTGTTTGGTTTTTACTTGCTCTTGAATATCCCGTGGAGAAGGTTGTGGATTTATTTTCAACATTACCTGATTTTAACAGAGAGAAAACTACCTACCAAGTCAATTATGCAAAAAAGAAAAATTATATTCCATATAAATGCTTAACATTAAAGTCTCTAAATTTATGCTTAGCCGTAAAATATAAGGATGAGCTATGTTTAACTGGTTATGGTTCAGTTGAACCTAGTGAAAGAAAAAAAATAGCTCATCCCTTATTTTATACTCGGATAAAGAAATATAGGGCCTCTAGAGATGAGAATTACAAAAAAAAAGAATTAGCCAAAGAAAATGAGTGATATCGCATATCTAAAACGCCTATTCCGAACATATTATAAAGAGAAGAGATCAGAAATCCCCACCGTAAGTTTATTTGACAATCGAGAATTCGGTTATATTCCATGGGATAAACAAATAATAATGAAAAGACACATGAGTTTTAAAAGTCAAGATAGTATAACAAAACATTTAATTAATGAGGGGCCCAGACATGTTTATTTTAGTGGTGCTCTTTATGAACAACCAGAAATCCAAGATATGGACGGGAAAGGCTATCAGGGTTGCGATTTTATTGTTGATATTGATGTAGATCATTTTTATACTCCTTGTAAGGAAGATCATGATTTCTGGTATTGTAAGGAATGTGGAAAAAGCGGATTGGGAATGGTACATAAGTGTCCCAAATGTGGTAAATCAAAAATTAAAACATTAGCATGGATTTGTGATAAATGTTTAGATGTCGCTAAAGGAGAAATAATTAAATTGATTTATGATTTTTTAATTCCTGATTTTGGGATAAGCTTAAGCCAAATGAGGATAGCTTTTTCAGGGCATCGAGGTTATCACTTGAAAATTGAAAGTGAACAAATTAGAAATCTGTCCAGTAATGAGAGGAGGGAAATTGCAGATTATGTATCAGGAGAAAATATCTCCCTTGAAATTTTAGGCTTACAGAAGAAGAGTGGAACTTTTTATAGTTTTTCAGGTGATACCTATGGGTGGCCAAAGAAGATTATTAGAAAAACTTATGAAATACTGAAAAAACCTAATTCAGAAATTCATGAATTGTTATCAGAAAAAGAAAAATTCGATTTTAGCGATAATTATATTAAGGGCTTTCTAAATTCTAAGCAAGATTTTATTGATAAGATTGCTAATAATAAATACTTTATATTACCCTCAATTGAGGGTTTTGGAATGACTAATTGGAGAAAATTTTTCACAGGAATAGTTCATGAAGTTGGAGTAGAAATTGATACTCCTGTAACTATTGATATCCATAGACTGATCAGGTATCCTGGATCTTTACATGGAAAGACTGGGTTTAAAGTCCAAGAAATATTTCCTGATGAGCTTGATGATTTTAATCCCTTAGATGAAGTAAATGAAAAACTAGATCCAATTGTTTTTGAAAGCAAGGTGCAAACTACTCAGAAATTGGAAGTATTAGAGGCACAAGTACCAGCCACAAAAATCAAAGGGAAAACTTATGGACCTTATACTAAAGGTGAAATAATCGAAGTCCCTCATCATATTGCTATATTCCTTTTATGCAAAGAAGTAGTAAAAACCATATAAGTTAAAAATTTATTTACATGAACACTAGTTTAGTATATTAAAGTGAAAAGTTTCGATATTAATGGATTTAAAAAAAGATTATGAGAATCTTTATCAGCATTGGCTTAATGAATTCCAACAAGTAGATTTAACTAAATTAAATCAGAAACTTTTTGATAAATATAGTAAACTTTTAAATTCTATTGATAATCATCAAGAAAATGGAACTGATAATATTAAATTCCAAGTATTTGAATCTTATAAAAAAAATATTAACTATTTATACGAAGATCTTTTAAGGATGAGAGAGCTTAAAATTATCAATACCGCTCTTGCTCTTAAAGAAATTAATATTGGTAATGTTATTGAAGCTGAAAAATTACTTTACCAAAATTTAGTAAGTTCAATTAAAGGATATAAAAAAGTAAAAGCTATTTCGATTTTTGAAGGTGGAGAAGAATTAAAAACTGAAGAAATTATTGAATCTAAAGTTGAAATTGAACCAGAAATTGGACAATCAGAATTATCCTTAAAAGAAAAAGAATCTATTATCTCTGAAATAGCCAATGAACAAAAGACAGAACAAGTGGATTTTACTTTATTAAGATTTGTAAGGAAAACACCACCATTAGTTGGAATTGATCTTATTAATTATGGGCCATTCGAAGAGGAGGATATTGCTTATATTCCCTCTCAAAATGCTATTATCCTTGTATTAGAAAAATTTGCAGAAAAAGTAGAAATCCCTTAATAATCAGTTAAATTTTTTTTCAAATTCTTCTTTAAAATAGATTAATCGATATTTACCATATTTATCCATTAAAGAAAATTTTGGAGGTCTTGGATTTACCAACTGACCCTTACAGTAACGACACTTTGAATTAGGGTTTGCTAAACCGTATCTCTTACAGCTACTACACTTCTGTAAATATTTTGTCATAGGATAGTCAAATATATTAATTTAGGATCTAGTCTCTTATGAATTCAAATGTACCATTATACTGACCTGTTTTTTGTTCAATAATATCTAAAGCATCAGACAATATATTTTCTGCGTCTAAATAGTCTTTTGTTATAACTTCTAATCGGTAAAATGGTGCAGCTAAATAATTAATCGTAATATTACGAGTTAACTCTGAGTCAATGACTTTTAAAGCTTCAATTAATGATTCTTTAATTTGCTCTATTCCATTTTCTGAATTAAATGATAGCTTAACTTTCCCAGATATACTTACTGTTGAAATTTCTACATTCTCATCTACTATTTTTAATAATACCGTTCTAATTTCGTCAGTAACTCCTTCTAAATTGCTTAAAATCTCTTCTCCGTGTTCCTTCAGATTCTCTATAGCCTCCTGATAAGTATCAAAAAAATCTAAGACAGGAAATCCAATTAATTCATAAGCTTCATCGAGATTCATGTTAACTCCTTCAGTTTCTGTAAGGAATTGCAATAAATTCTCATATTTCACTGCATATTTCCATTCTTTTAGCCTAATCTCTTTCTGAGCTGAATTTACTCTTCTTAATGACATATCGACGTGACCTTTTTCTGGATCAACGCGTAATACACGTAATACTATTCTCTGGCCAATTCGAACAAAATTTCTTATATTCTTAATCCACCTAGAGCTTATCTCTGATATATGTATCATTCCTCTTGCTGTTTCCTCAGAATATAAGCCTTCATAGTCAACCAGATCAACGTAAACATATTGCTTTTGAACTTCAGTAACCTTTGCTATGACAAACTCCCCATCCTTTGGAAATTTTGCTCTACTTTTTACCATAATATTAAATAAATATTGTTTATTCTTTTTCTTTTTTTCAATTATTACGTTATTTAACGATCAATAGTTTTTTATTTTTATTATCTTATTCCCTTGGAGATTAGAAATAATATCAAAAAAACTTATTTGAGTTTGGTATTTGTATAAGAATTAAATTATAAGATGAAAAAGACCTTAAATTTAGTAGAATATAGAAAAAAATATAAACTCAACAACATTAAAAAATAACATCTAATGAAAATTATTTTAATTTAGAAATTTAAAATTAAAAGAAATAAATCATAATTAATAGAGGAAATTGATTAAAATGGTTGATAAACCGCATTTAAATCTTGTGATCATTGGACATATCGATCATGGCAAATCTACCATGATGGGGGCGCTTCTTATCGAAACTGGAGCAGTTACTGATAGAGAGGCTCGTGAATTAGAAAAACTCGCAAAAGAATACGATAGAGATTCTTGGTCTTACGCTTTTGTTTTTGACAAGCTAAAAGAAGAACGACAGCGTGGAATCACAATTGATTTAGCTTTTAGGAAATTTGAAACCCCAAGTCGATACTTTACCATAATAGATGCTCCTGGCCACGCAGATTTCGTCAAAAACATGATAACTGGCGCCAGTCAGGCAGATGCTGCTATACTTGTCGTCTCCGGGAAGAAAGGTGAAATGGAGGTTGGAATTGCAGCAAATGGACAAACACGTGAACATGCATATTTAGCACAAACTTTAGGTGTAAAGCAACTTGTTGTTGCGGTAAATAAAGCTGATGTTTATGATTATAGTGAAGATCGGTTTAATGAAGTTAAAGAATCTGTCGGTGATCTTCTAAAAAATATTGGTTTTAAACTTAAAGACGTACCTTTCGTGCCTACAAGTGGTATGGCAATGGAGAATCTTTCGAAAAAGAGCGATAAATTGTCATGGTATGATGGTCCAACCTTAATTGATGCAATTGATAACTTTACACTTCCCGAGAAACCAACTGGTAAACCTTTAAGACTTCCGATTCAAGATTCCTATAGTATTAAGGGAACGGGTGTTGTACCTGTGGGTCGAGTAGAAACAGGTGTATTGAAGAAGGGCGATAAAATAGTAATCATGCCAACTGGCTTCGAAGGAGAAATTAGAACTATTGAAATGCATCATGAGGAAATCTCTCAAGCTGAGCCTGGAGATAATGTTGGTATAAGCATCCGTGGAATTACCCTGCAAGATGCAGGTCGGGGAGATTGTTTAGGGCATCCTAGTGATCCTCCTACTGTAATTAACCCAAGTGGAAAATGGACGGGGCAGATAATAGTCATTTGGCACCCAACAGCCATTGCGCAGGGATACACACCTGTCGTCCATGCACACACAGCCCAAGTTGCCGCAAAGTTTGTAAGTTTAGTTAAAAAACTAGATCAGAAGACAGGGGCTGTAATAGAGGATTCCCCTAAGTTTCTTAAAAGAAATGAATCAGCTATCGTTGAGTTATCTCCAATCAAGAAAATGTGTCTCGAGAAATATAACGACTTTCCTGAAATGGGCCGATTCGCTGTACGTGATATGGGAAGAACAGCATGTGTTGGAATAGTTAAGGATATTGACACGGGAGAATAAAGAAATCTTTTTTTTTTGAACTTTTTTATTTTATACTTATTTTGATTTATAGGTTTTTGTAATTTTATTGTATAATTCTGAATTTTTTTTTAAGCTATTTTTGGATTCAGCTTAGCTTTATATTGGAATATTCCCATGTTATATGAATATTATTTTAATTCTTGAAGCTTTAATCACCTTTTCTTAGTAAGAAGATTCTAATAAGAGAAGGTTGATTGGAAGTTCACGCGACAAAAACAAAAATATGTTTTGTAGGGCAAAGTGGAGTTGGAAAATCTTCATTGTTATCATTACTTCAAGGAAGGAAAATCTCAAAGAAGACAAACCCAACTGTGGGATTAGAAATAGAAGATTCTGTTTTAAATGGAAGCAAAGTTAATGTCTGGGACTTTGGGGGTCAAGAACGTTTTAGATTCATGTGGCAAGATTTTTTGAAAGGAGCGGGATTAGCAATACTAGTATGCGACTCTACTGAAGATAGTATCGAAAAGACAAAAGAAATCTATAGAAAGTTTTCACGTTATATAGGTTCAAAAATAATTGCGATAGCAAATAAACAAGATCTTCCTGATGCTTTAAGTGCTGAACAAGTTGAAGAAAAATTAGGTATCCCCACTTATGGAATGTCTGCGATAAGAGTAGATCTACGTGGAAGAATTAAGCGTATTTTAGAATACGAAATTGATAGTAACAAATGATTTAATAATTAGAACAATTTTCCAATTAAATGTGCCAGGCGAAGACACTCTGGTAATTTAGAATCAATTGTACTCTTTTGTATTAATAATTCTACTTCAGAAATTTCTATACCTTTTAAATGAAAATAAAGATTTGAGATTCCCCCAGCAGTTTGAATTCTAGTTTTGTATAGATTTCCAGCACTTATTATGTAATGGATTTTTTCTCTATAATCTTCTGGAAATTTTTTAATTAGAGCATTGATAACAGAATCGAGATTAACTTTTTGATCATTAAATGCAATTATAGGTTTTTTAAATTCATTGTAAATTTGTTCAAGGCTAATGATATTGAAACCTCCAAATGTTATTGTATGAGTAAGTACATATTGGATATGTTTCTCATTTTGCCGTACAAGTTCAATTATTTTTTCAGTTGCATTATTTCCATCAATATTAATTTCTGTTCTTATTACATTTACCAGCCTAGTACCTTGGCATACAACTCCAATCAGTTGAGTTGTCTTAAGTCCAGATTTTAAATCAAAGGTTGAATCATCTATTCCAATAGTAATAGGATTATCTTTCATTGCATTATTTCTTAGGTAGAAGTTCCTTAATATAATTGAAAAGATTAGTAAAAGCTTCTATAGCACTCTTTATCTCTTCATTTCTAATATTTAAATCTCCCCTTAAATTCTCTGATAAATAGTTAATTATTTCATATAAAGAAACTTTTTTGCTGAGCCAGACATAGGCGACTAAGGCTTCAGCTGTATCAGCAAGATCATGTGCATCAGCTCGAGTTTTTGCGAAGTTCTTCATGTTGGCATTTTTCAACGCGTTAGCTAAAATTTTTTTACTAACTTTTACTCCAGTTCTTAAAATTTTGTTATTTGGGCTGTTTTTAGTTAAATATATCGATTTTGCCATGGAATAAGTGAGATTTACAATTCCATCTCCTATTTTTGCTAACCCTTTATCTGTCCCTATCGCTTTTTGGGATTTATTCAGGTCTAGATCTCTAATTAAAAACTCATAATCCATTAAGGTAAGTTGAATTATGGCTTCTTATAAAGTTTGCATATAAAGATTATAAAAATAGTTAAGTAAGTTTTTGGAATAGTTTTTGGACCTCGATAACTTCTTCCCTTAGAGATTCAATTGCTTCAAACAAGATATCTTTGATTTTACCCTTATCAAGGCGAATAAAGATTTGGGCTGGTACTATACCTGTTACTTTGTACGCTGCAGCGTTTACACCCTCGGTTTTTAATAAATGTTTCACGAGAATATTACAGAAATCATGTGATTGGCCTTCAATAATTAATTCGTAATCATTCTCACCAACTGTTTTAGTTAAGTTTAATTTGAGGTGCTTATAATCTGGAAATCTAGCTTCCTCTTCTATTTCAAATTCTTCTTCTTCTTCATCAATATCAGCGTCATCTGCTGATGAAGGAACAACTTCTTTTTCTTTTTTCTCACTTAATTTAGGGTATTCACTAATATCATCATCAATTAGCTCATCTTCTAAATCATCTAATTCATCTTCTTCTTCTGATTTAACTGCTTTTTTCTTAGCCATTACAAAAAACACCAAATAATTAGGAATTTATAATATAAAATATTTAAAATAAAATAAAATTTTTATGGTTTTGTAAGAAAAGTCAATTCTTATAGATATTGATTTGCAAGGTTTTTTAATCTTTCAGTTGCTAGATTTTGAAGATCTCGTGAACCAAATAAAGTAATCTTTATGTTTTTTCCCTCAACTCTCGCATTTAAATTGAGATAATTTATCTTTTTTTGCACATTTTCAAGGAATTCAATAACATTGTCTAAAGAACCACTATTATTATAGAAATGAATGACTTTTTTACCTACTTTTTTCAAATCTAAACACTTTACAATATATATAATGGTTGCTATAAAATAATTTTAAGTTAAGTTAAAAAAAATTAAAATCTTAAAGGTTCAGAAACATTCCTATAGTCATTTGCCATTTTTCTCGTCTCGGTGTTCCCACATCTTTCACATCTTAACTTATTATAACCAATTTTATCCAGAGGTGTTCCACAAATAACACAATCTGCATAAATTACACCAAGATCATTCCTGCTTGTACTTAAATTAAATTCGTTATAATTTAAGCTGATTACACGAGCTCTTATAATATCAGTAATTTGAAATGCATCTTGTATTTTTTCAATAAATCTATCTGAGATTTGAGAGACATGAATGTTACCAAAATAGCTTGAATTAAAATGAATTTTCTGATTTATCGTGTAAAAATTTGTACCAACTGAATACTGCCGTAAAAATAAAATAGGACCAATAACGATATCTCCAATTTTTACAGTTTTTCGGTCTTTTTCTTGATGAGTTTTTATTTCAATTTTTCTTTTTTCATTGTCAATATCAATAAATCCTGATTTAGTCGCATAAATTTGTCCATCTTTAACAAAGGTTGATTGCTTATCAGGCAGAAACTCCTCAACGACTCCAAGATACTGACCTGTGAGAACCAGATCGTCATTTTTTAAAGATTTTTTATCCAAAAGTATCAACACTAATCTTTTAATTTCCCAATTTCTTTCTTTATTAAGAAAATATTATTAAATAAAATAAATAAATTTAATGTATTAGTCATAAAAGAGTAAATATTTTTACGGATGAAAATCAACAAAAAAGAATTAATCTCTATCATCCAAAACACTGAAACATTTACTAAACCTAAAATTGAATTGGAACAATATTGCATTGATGCAATTAGTGCTGTTGATATTATATTATTCGCCGGTTTAGAATATAATGATATTAATAATAAATTTATTGTTGATCTTGGCTCAGGAACAGGAAGATTATCTATAGCAAGTGCTTACTTAAAAGCGAATTCAGTTTTAAGTGTTGATATAGATTTTAACGCTTTAAATGTTTTAAAAAAGAATATACATGCCCTGAGATTAGAAAATATCATATTTCCTTTATGTACTGATGTAGGTAATCTTGAATTTTCAAAGAAGCACTTCTTCAATAATTTAAAAATCACTACTATAATGAATCCTCCTTTTGGAGTTAAAAAAAGAGCTGCTGATCGTATTTTTTTAGAAAAAGCTTTCTCTTTTTCAAATGTGGTTTATTCTATTCATCTAGCTGGAGACAAGGTTTTTAGATTTATCTCTAAGTTTTGTGAGAGATTTAATTGGCATATTGATAATTTCTTTCCTTATAATTTGAGTCTAAAAAGAACCTTTCAATTTCACACAAAAAAAACTAAATATATTAATGTCAATGTATTTAGGTTTTTAAAAAATAGAATATAAATTTATTAAATAATTAAATTCTTATTGAAATTTCTTCCATGAGTCTAAATTTTTAGGGTAAATCGCCTTACTTTCTAGCAGTTCCTCAATTCTTAGCAATTGATTGAACTTGCATGTTCGATCTGATCTACATGTAGCTCCTGTTTTAAGCTGCCCTGTACAAAGTCCAACTGCTAAATCTGCAATGAAGGGATCCTCAGTTTCTCCAGAACGGTGAGATACCATAACATTAAATCCATTATTGAAGGACATTTTACACGCATTTATAGCTTCTGTAAGAGAACCGATTTGATTCACTTTCAGTAATAAAGCATTTCCCGCTTTTTCATTTATAGCTTTTTCTAAGATTTTTATATTAGTTACCGTTAAATCATCGTCTACAACTTGCATTGTTTTATCAATTTTAGCAGTTAAATTTGTAAAACTTCTAAAATCTTTCTCGTCAAATGGATCCTCAATTGATTTAAATGGGTAATCCCGAACTAAATCGAGATAATATTGTAATAACTCTTCTTCACTTAGTTTTTTTCCATCAATGTTATAAATGCCATCTTCATAAAATTCACTCGCTGCCGCATCCATTCCTAAAACAAAATCAGTGCCCATTAAAAATCCTGCTTCTTCGATTGCTTCAATTATAATATCAACAGCTTCGGATGTTAAAGATAAGTTCGGGGCGAAACCTCCTTCATCTCCAACATTAATCGCGGAGGGGCCATACTTTTTAGCTAATAAGGTTTTTAATGTTTGGTATACTTCAGCTACATTCTGTATAGCTTCTGAGAATGATTTAGCGCCTATGGGTAGAACCATAAATTCCTGGATTGATATATTATTTCCCGCATGTTTTCCTCCATTGATAATATTACAAGATGGCAATGGTAAGAGATAATCTTGTCTTGTCTTATTGAATGCTAATTTATGAATATGAGCAAATAATGGTATTTCGGATAAATTTGCAGCTAGCTTAGCAACTGCTAATGAAACAGACAATATAGCATTAGCTCCTAAATTACTCTTATTTTCAGTTCCATCAATGATTATCATTTCTTCATCAATTTTTGACTGTTCTCGTACATCAAAACCTAACAGTTTTTTACTTAGTATCTCATTGACATTAGATACTGCTTTTGTGACGTGTTTACCTTTAAAAGCTTTGCCACCGTCTCGTAGTTCAAGTGCTTCTAAAACACCAGTAGATGCCCCAGAAGGAACTGCTGCTCTTGCATATATTTTTCCTGCATAAACCTCTGATTCCACAGTGGGATTTCCTCGTGAATCTAAAATCCATCTTGACTTTATATTTGTTATTTTGAATTCAGTCATAAATATCCTATAAGTTTTTTTTTTTAGATATGAATATTAATAAGGAATTAAGGAAATTTAATTCTTAATATAATCTATTAAAAGTTAAATTCATCTATTAAAAAATATGTCTCTTGAGAATAGACCTTTCGTTGAAAAATATCGTCCCAGATTTTTAAGTGAGGTTGTAAATCAAGAAGGTATCATTAAACGTTTGAAACAATTTGTTAAAGATAAGTCTATGCCTCATCTCATTTTTGCTGGTCCAGCTGGTACAGGTAAAACAACTTCTGCGCTAGCAATGGTTCGAGAATTATATGGGCGAAAGATGGCAAGGAATAGGACATATTTAGAATTAAATGCCAGTGACGCAAGAGGTATAGATGTCATAAGGACATTTATCAAGGATTTTGCCAAAGCATTACCAGCTATAGACATTCCATATAAAATATTGATCTTAGATGAAGCAGACAACATGACATCTCCTGCTCAACAAGCTTTAAGGAGAACAATGGAAAAATATACAAAAAATTGTCGGATGATTTTAATCTGTAACTATTCAAATAAAATTATTCCGCCTATTCAATCAAGGTGTGTTGTGTTTCGATTTTCATCCTTAAGCAACACTGATATCAAAACCAGGGTGAATTATGTAGCAAAACAAGAAAAGATAATCCTAACTCCCGGAGGTCTAAATGCGTTAGTAGATGTTTCTAGAGGTGATTGTAGAAGGGCTATAAATTACTTACAATCATGTGGCACGATCTCTAAAAAAATTGATAATGATATTGTTTTTAGAGTTGCTGGAGAAGTCCCTCCTGGAAAGATAAAAGATATTTTAAAGGCTGCTTTAGAAAGACAATTACAATTATCAATTAAACTATTAAATGATTTAATCAATGATTATGGGCTCTCAGGACAAAATATTATTAAAAATATTTATAGAGAAATTTATGACTTAAATATTTCTGAAGATTTGAAAATTGAACTAACTAAGCTTTTAGCTGAATTTGAATATCGCCTAAGTCAAGGTGGAACGGAAGAAATACAGTTGCAGGCATTACTCTCTAAAATCGTGATGTTGCAGGAGGCTGAATAGTTGATGCTTAAAATTAAAAGATTCTTTATTTTTTAAAAAGAAACTTTCCATTCTTCCCTTAGATCTTAGATCCTCACTTAATTTAACTTTTTCTTCATAAATAATGTCCCATAATATTAATCCCCTTGGATCAGCTGGTTGATAAGAAAAGATTTTCAAGGGATCGAGTAATTGAATGAAATCGTTATATAAAATCTCACCAATTCCCAACTCTAAAATTTTCTTAACCATGCGGCGAACTTGTTGCCTTAAAAACCCTTTGCTTTTAAACTGAAAAATTAAAAAATCACCCTCAATTGATAATTTTACTGATTCCATATCTCGTTTAGTATTTACTTCGTTCTTACTTCTTTTTGAGAAATTAATAAAATCATGTCGCCCTTCTAAGGCTCTACAAGCTTTATGCATGATTTCAATATTTATAGAGCTAATATTCTGAAGATGCGAAAGTGGTTTTGGCACGAGATATATATAATGGCGTAATATCGCATTATATCGAGAAGAGAAATCTAAAGGCACTTTTGTATATGCCCAGATCCCTATATCATAGGGTAAAGCTGAATTAATTTCCATTAAAACTGGTTCTTTTTCCAATATACAAGTAAAATAAGCGCCACGAGCAGATACAAGTCTATCTGTTCTGCTCGCCGCCTCAAATCCTGAAAGTTTAATGTTGTGAATATATTTTTTTTTCATTAATGCTTTTAAAATACAATCTTCTATAGTCAGAAAATTAGATTGTCTTTGAGATCCGAAAAATTTCGATTTTCCTATATAATATATTTTAAAAAGGTACTTGCTTTTTTCCATAGTTTTTATATCAACAATATTTAGTACTTCAATCAAAGATGTAAAAAATCTAAAACATTTTTATTTTATTGATACGATTTTGATTTTTACAATGTGTTGGATTAAAGAAAAACATTTTAATCTGAAGGATATTTTTTATATTCAAAATTTAATTATGGTTTATAAATTAACAATTTTTATTAAAATTTTAAATGAAATGCCATGGTCAAGATCATTGCTTCACTAAGAAATTTCCGTGATCGCATCAGAACCTCAATAAGCATAAAAACGCAAAATGTCTTATTTTTCTTCGCAATTTTTATGGTTGTATTCTTAGCCATTTTATTAAGGATCAGTCCAATTATTAGAGGACCACGATTAATTAAAGCGTTTGATCCTTGGATACAATGGTATAACGCAGAATATTTATCGGAACATACTTTATACGAATATTTTTCATGGCGTGATTTTAAGAGCTGGTATCCAACTGGATTTAACCGTGGATCTCTACGTCCAGGTTTGACCTTTACAGTTGTTATTATATATAAAATATTAACCTTTTTTGGAATTCCTATCTCACTGTATGATATATGCTATTTTTTCCCTGCAATTATAGGCGGTCTAACGGTATTAGTCATTTATTTCTTAGGAAAAGAAATTCTTGATCGAGGGACTGGACTAATTGCTGCTTTTTTTCTAGCCTTTAATCCCGGTTATATGCAGCGTACAATGGCAGGATTCTTTGATAATGAAACAATTGGTGTTTTTGCTACTCTATTGACATTTTTATTTCTTTTAAAAGCTATAAGAACTGGAAGATTTCTATTTTCTATTCTTGCTGGTCTTTCCTTAGGGTATTTGTCTCTAAGTTGGGGTGGTTATCAATTTGTTTACTTAATTATCCCATTACTTTGTATTATATTAATCCTTACTGAAAAATACAATGAAAATATACTAATTTCTTATGCTGTTGTAGAAGGAACTGGTTTGTTAATCTTTTCTTTATATACAGGTTTTAGTTATGATTCCTTATTCTCAGATTTAGAAATAGGTGGCATTTTTCTATTTACCATAATTTTAATTATATTTCATATAATACAAACAAAAAAAGCCGAACAACCATCTTTATATAAAAATATTATAAATTTTGTAAAGTGGGGTTTTGTACCCGCATTAGTAATTGGTGCAATGATTATATGGATTGCTCCTGATATTCTTCCTTTTGGTTTTGGTGGGCGGTTTCAAACGATCCTTAACCCTTTATTTCGCGAGGATGTAAGTCTAATAGCTTCAGTTGCAGAACAGATGCCAAGTTCATGGAGTGTTTTCTATTATAATACATTAATTCCATTAATTTTAACACCTCTAGGTGTTTATTTCTGTTTTAAAATTTTAAATGCTCCAGAAATTTTCCTAATTGCGTTTGTAATTCTTATGTTCTATTTTACAGGAAGTATGATTCGGATTATATTAATGTTTTCACCTGCAGTTGCTTTGATGGGGGCATATGGATTAGTAAGTATTTTAAAAATTTTTGGTAGTTTTTTAGGAGAAAGGAGAGAGGGCATTAGTAGAAAACGTAAAAGACAATTAAAAAGCACAATAGGGAATTCTGAAATCCTTGCTATATTTATGGTTGTTGGGTTTTTAGGTGTCGCTCAAATTGTTCATTCAACAGATATTTCAATTGACCAATTTTCTTATAGTCAAATATCACCGGCGGGTGTTATTCATGATTGGGAAGAATCTCTGATGTGGATGAGATCTAACTTAGAAGGGACTGATGTAGTTGTATCTTGGTGGGATTACGGCTACTGGCTTACCCCAATAGGCAACGTCACTACAGTTAATGATAATGCAACCATGAATTCAACTAGAATCGGTTTAACAGGTATGGCTTTAATGCAGACTGATGAAATTTACAGTGCAAAAGCATTTCGTAGCTTAGGTGCAGATTATGTCTTAGTTTATTTTGGTTTAATGATTAGTGGACTAGGAGGAGATGAAGGAAAGTGGCCTTGGATGGTAAGAATTTGCAATGACAGATATGCAAGTTATAAAAGGTTAGGTATGGAGGAAGATAATTGGGGTGAAGATTTTGTATTTAACGAAAGTGAGTACCAAAATCCTGATACTGGAAGAATGGGTGCTAAGTGGTTTAATAGTCAGTTAGTTAAGTTGATGTTTTATGGTGTCCCAACTAATCCGGCTGATATAGAGCAAGGAGACATAAGGGCGACTTATGTTAATACAATTAACAATGAAAATAATCCTACTGATGATGGTAAATTATGGAAAGATTATATCCCTAACAATGGATTATATGATTTTAACATATTTTATCCAATATATATCTCAGCTTTAGGTTTAGTTAAACTTTATAAAATTGACTATACAATCTTAGAATCTAGTTTTATGATAGAAGAAGCAGAACTTTTTGAAACTGGATATGCTACATTCAACCTAAAAAATACTGGTACGAAAGATTTAACCATAAAAAGTGTTGAAGTAAATGGAATTGAATATGATTTTGTAATGCGTGAAAGTGGTGATCCTACTATAGTCGAAAGTGGTGATTCAGAAATGGTTTGGGTAGACATTAAATCGAAGGGTACAACTTTTCAGGAAGATGATGTTGTACATATTAATGTAACTGCAGAATCTGTAGCATTACAAGGAAAAAAATATGAATTTTCGAATGTTACGAAAAATTTCTTTGTAAAAGAACCGGAACAAGGCGCTATTAGAATTAATAAGGAAAACAGTAAAGTAATCCAAAAAGATTCTTCAACAACTGACATATATCTTGAAGTAGAAAACATTGGAGATACAATTGAAGTCTTGGAAAGGTTCTATCTCAATACCGATACTGTAGAAAATAGAATTAATCCTAATAACATTGATTATCTAAGTGGTTCATCTATTTTAAAACCAGGAGAAAAAGTAGATGTATATATAAATGATGTTTTTACTGACTTTTACCCTATTAGGAATTATAATAAGATTGGAGTTGCCAGTCCTAATAATGTAAGTGATGAGGTGTTATTTACTTCAACTATGGAAAATTATTCTATCTCTATCTTAAGTAAAGAGAGAATAATCTCCCCCGAAGCTTTAGCAGCAATTAATAGTAATGATAGAAAACATATTCCTATTAATTTCAATTTGTCTCATGGCTTTACTTATGAAAATGGAAGTACAATACTTAAAATTAATGTGAAGAATACTGGAGATATTATATTTGGGATAGATTCAATTTATTTAACAGAATCTTTGATTGAAGTTGATTTTGCTGATTTCTATACAGAAAGTGGAAGTCTACTTTTGGATAAAGACGATGAGGATTTTATAATTATTGAAGCAACTGACTATGGGGATTTTGAAATCAATGATGAGATTTTAGTTTGCATCACTGGAAGCTTCGGGACAACAGTGACTTCAGATATAGGCTATATTCATACAATAAAAGATGAACCAGATATTCAAATAATTGAAAATATCGATAATACAATGACATCCTATATTTATGCAAATGAAACGGGGAAATTAGTAATTAAGAACACTGGAGATGAAACAGTAACAATTGATAAAATATATGTAAATTCCTCTTTAACTAGTAATGTTACATATCTCTATGGAAATCCTTCTTTAGATGTTCAAGAATGTGCAATAATATCATTCGATATTCCGAACTTGATGATAAATAAATCAAATGAGATGATTGTAAATGTTACAACAGCAATTCCATCAGTATATACTAATACAACATTAAATGCTTATGTGGATCCCGTATATTATGATATAACAATTGATGATGATGGCACTTCTATAGAAAGTTCTTTTAACATGACTTTATTATTTACTAACACTGGAGAGTTCAATGTTACAATTGAGTCTGTTTATGTAAATGATACTTATATACCATTATCTCAACTTTATGCTTATTTTAATGATACTTGGGTACCATTAACTAGTAGTAATATAGAGGCTTTTGAAATTGGTGCTGGAAATTCAATGGAATTAACAATCAGTGTTAATGATCTCGAATTGATAACAGGACTAACGATTAATGTTGATGATGAAATAGTAATCACTATACGAACAGAAGAAGGTGCGGAGATTATTCATGAAGAAATTGTTACATAAGAGACACCGCGGATATACTTCAATTTTTTTTTTACTGCTTTTTTTTTAGAAAAAATCAAAAGATATTATTCATTAGAATATCTATAGACTTATCTTTTATATATTATATTTTGTATAAATTAAAAATTAATTAAACATAATAAGTAAAAGTTATATGATTATGGACTTTCAATTACAAACTGATTTTGAACCTGCTGGTGATCAACCCTTAGCTATTCAAACTCTAACCAAGAATATTAAAAATGGTAAAAGGTTTCAAACCTTATTAGGTGCCACTGGGACAGGAAAAACTTTTACAATTGCTCAAATAATACAAGAAGTTCAGAAACCAACATTAGTAATGTCTCCTAATAAAACATTATGTGCTCAATTGTATAATGAGTTTAAAGAACTCTTTCCTGAAAATGCCGTTCACTACTTCGTTTCTTACTATGATTATTATCAGCCAGAAAGAATATTTCATTAAGAAATATCTCTGGAAGCATATATGCCTGTTTCAGGGATGTTTATAGAAAAAGACTTCAGTGTGAACGAAGAAATAGAAAGATTACGATTGGCTGCCACTCACGCTATCAGAACAAGAAAAGATGTTATAATAGTTGCTTCTGTTTCTTGTCTTTATGGAATTGGGAACCCGGAGGTTTGGACAGCAGTTTCTCTCAGTTTAGAAACAGGGCAAGCTATTAACCGAGGGGAAATGTTGAAAAGACTTATTAGTATTAATTATGAAAGAAATAATATCGATTTTAAACCAGGTATAGTAAGGGTAAGAGGAGACATTATAGATATTTGGCCAGCATATTTAATTAATGCTATACGAATTTCACTTTTTGGGGATGAGATTGAATCAATTCAAGAGATACATCCAATTTCAAGTGAAGTATTAAATGATTTACCTAATTGCCGAATTTTCCCTGCTACTCATTTTATAATTCCAGAAGAGAATAAAGTTAAAGCTCTTGAATCAATAAAGATTGAATTGAAAGATCAACTTGATAAATTTAGGAAAGCGAAAAAGTATGCCGAGGCACAGCTATTAGAAAGACGCATTAAATTTGATCTGGAAATGTTAAGAGAAATGGGTTGGTGTAAAGGTATAGAAAATTATTCTAGGCATTTAGATAGAAGAGCTCCTGGTTCTCCTCCCATGACATTAATCGACTACTTCCCAGAAGATTTTCTTATTGTAGTTGATGAATCTCATGTTTCAATTCCTCAAATTCACGGGCAAATAGGTGGAGATAGATCTCGTAAAAAAAATCTTGTGGATTATGGTTGGCGTTTACCAAGTGCCTATGATAATAGGCCCCTTACTTTTGATGAATGGGAAGATAAAATTAAATACTCAATCTTCATGAGTGCTACACCCGGAGATTATGAATTAAAGAAAAGCGGGGAAATTTCAGCAGAACAAATAATTAGACCTACTGGTCTCGTAGATCCTCAAGTTGAGGTAAGACCTGCGAAGAATCAAATTGATGATTTGTTAGGAGAAATTAGAAAAGTCGTAGACAATAATGGTAGAGTTTTAGTTACTACACTTACAAAGAGAATGGCTGAAGATATTGCGGATTATTATTCCGAGTTGGGGGTTAAGATAGAGTATTTACACTCAGAGGTAGATACTGTAGAAAGATTTGAGATTTTAAGGCAATTAAGATATGGAACTCATGATGTCATAGTTGGGATAAATCTATTGAGAGAGGGATTAGATCTACCTGAAGTTAAATTAGTTGCGATTTTAGATGCTGATAAACTTGGATTTCTACGCGATAAAAGGTCTTTAATTCAAACAATTGGAAGAGCTTCTAGAAACGTAGAAGGGAGAGCAATTTTATATGGGGATAGAATGTCTGAAGCGATGAAAACGGCAATAGACGAGACCAATAGGAGGAGGAATATACAGATTGCGTACAATGAGAAAAATAATATTACACCCCAAACAATTAAGAAAAATATTTTAAAATCTTTATCTGAGGAAAAAGAATATAAAGAAAGAGAAGTGAAAAGATTAAAGCAAAGCGTTAAAGCGAAAATAGAAAGATTACAAGAGGAAGGGGATATTGAGATTGTGATTGAATATCTTGAAAATAAGATGTATATGGCTGCTAAGGAACTTCGATTTGAAGACGCAGCATATTTGCGTGATAAAATTAAGGAGATAAAAAAGGCTTATAAAAAAACATCATGAAATTTATCTTTTAATATTAACTGATTAAATTAGGAATCATTATGAGCGAGAATTCGATTATTATCAAAGGAGCTAGACAAAATAATCTCAAAAATATTAATGTCATTTAAACTCTCTTAGTCTTTTATAGTTGAAAAAGCTATATATAAAAATAATCTATATATATCTATTGAATAATATATTCAAATTAAAAAAAGGAGAAAAAAATGGTAAGTGATGTTTTAATTTATGAAGTTAAAGATCAAATAGCATACATTACATTAAACAACCCAAAGCGAAATCTACTAGACCCTCCTTTATGCAAAGCTTTGGGAGAAGCATGGGAGCATTTTGCGGATGACCCCGAAAGCAGAGTAGCAATTCTCAGTGCAAATGGTCCGGACTTTAGTTTTGGCGCAGATCTTAGACACAAGGGCTTATTAAAAGATCTTCGTAAAGCATTTCCCCCGAATGGTACCAAAATCCTGAAACCCATCATCGGAGCTGTCCATGGAACTGTTGCTGGAAGTGGATACGGAATTGTAATTCGCGGTACAGATATAACCTATGCTACAGAAGATACACAGTTTATCTTTGGAGAAGCCTGGGTCGGAATAGTTGGTGGAATTTTGGAATATTCACCTTACATGCCCTTTAAGATAGCTATGGAATTTTATATGGGAGGGCAACCAATGAGTGGTAAACGGGCTTATGAAGTGGGGTTAGTCAACCATGTAACAAAAAATAGACAAGAACTCATGGAAGAAGCTACCAAAATGGCTGAAATACTACGTGACAATGCGCCATTAACATTAAAAGCGATTAAATACGGGCACTACAAGAATATGGAGCCTGCAGCAAGAAAAGCGACGCGTTTAGCGCAGGAGGAATTTAATGCGTTTATTCAACCTCAATTAGATAGCGAAGACCTGCAGGAAGGTATCGCAGCGCTTAAAGAAAATAGAAAGCCAATATTTAAAGGACGCTAACAACTTGGATCGGTATTTTTTCTCGAGACAAGAAATAAAAGAACTATTAAGAAGATCGGTAAGAATTGGCACTGATTTATTATTAGTTCTCTTACTATTTTATTTTTGAAACTACTTTCATTTTGAATCTGGATGAACATGTATATACCCTAATAGTTATTCTTATTAACAAACGTATCTATAAGAAAAAAAAATGTTTATTGGATATCTTAGCGTTTGTTTTAATTTAAAAAAACCTAAGAATTTAACTTAAAAAAAAATTAAATTAAACTAAAAAGATCTATGCTTATTCCTTTAGGGTATTCGTCTCTTTCTTTGACCATTTTAATTGCGTTATTAGGACAATTCACAGCACAGATTCCACATCCTATACACACTTCTTCTCTGACTTTCATTTTTTCGTCTGATAAATCCGGTTTATTTGGCCAAATATGATAAATTGCTTCATTTGGGCATTTTTTCATACATGTTTCACATTTTGTACAGAGTTCCATATCAAATTCAGGAGTAAAATTGGTTTGATTTACACCCTTATAATGATGTAATTTTGCGGGGAAAAGTACTCCACAATGGCAACTGCAACAATTACAAATCCACCTTGAGGTGTCCTTACTGGTATCCGCAACAGTATTATGAACAAGTCCCGCTTTCTCAGTATCTCTAATAAAGTCAATGGCTTCTTCCTTAGTTAATCTTTTTGCCCCTTGAGCGATCTGTCTTTCGGCTGCTTCTCCAGTTAAAAAACAACCCATTTCAGCAGGTGCTAGTTCACAGGGCTCACCCGTATATTCACCAATTAACCGACATTGACAAGGAATGACAGCAAAAGATTTATTTTTATCGATCATATCTTTAACTACCTCAAAAGGAAGTACTTGAGTTTGAACATCTAAAGATTTATTAACTTTAATTAACTTCTCCTCAGAGTCATATGGAAGCAAAGGACGGAATCCTCTTCTGATATTATCAACTTCTTCTAAATCTGGTGTCCTATTCTTAAAAATGTATCGGTAAATCTCCGCAACTTTGTGAAGATTTTCTTGGGAATCCTTACGTCTTATGAAATACATTTCAAATATACCCGGTACAAGAGGTATTAATCTATAATCTGAACCAGATTTTAAAATAGTACCATTTCTTGCCGATCTTCTTAATATTTCTTCTATTTCTTCTTCTGAAATACCTGATTTTTCCGCTAATTCTTTTCGTGAGATTTTTATACCAACATTATTAAATTGAGACAGAATTTTAATCTCATCTTCGTCCCAGAAAATTTTCATTAGTTTGTATACTTTTTTGTGTTTAGGAGCAGTTATTCTTCCAATTTGTAGTTTTTGTCTTACAATTTCATAATAGTCAACTTCAGTCATAAAATAATTGAGGTTTGTATATATTATAAATTTTTCATATTAACATGAAACTTAATTTTTAAGATTTCAAAATCTGTTTTAAGGAAAAAGCATGAGTTTTGCATACGAATTTTTCTTATCTTTCTATTGTTTTTATCCTTTTTAAGCTTCCTAGAGTTTATTAAAGCTTAATAAATACCATTTATCAGGAAACTTAAGATTATAGGTTTATAAAGGAAAAAAAAAAAAAAAAATTAATTTTGAATTTATTATAAATTCTTACTTCAACATATGTTTCTTTTTTCTTATAATAGTGTATCCGATTCCGAGAATAGCTATTAATGCAGCAGGTAAAACAATACTAACTGAATAACCTGGGATCAATGCTTTTTCACGCTCACTTGGTGCGTATTTAATCAATTCATAATGCATGAAACCCCAATACCAGCTATAATCCCAATTTTTATCGACGGCATGCCCAATCAGATCATTTGCTAGATAAATCTGTGGATATTGATAGTTTTGAGCCCAATCACATAGTTTATTATATGAATCCTGTCTTGCAGTACTGGTTTGAAACCACATTTGGGCTATTAATTCATCACAAGTTGTATTATAGTTAAAGCCCATATTCATAAATCCAGTGTATGGAAAAAATTGATTGTCAGCCAAGTTATTACCTTTATAATAGGCTTGAATGTAAGCAAGAACGTTTACTCGGGTATAATACCATTTTATTGCAAATCCATCACATGTAAACCAAGGAAATGACCAAGAACCACCGGTCATTGAAGTATAAGTATCAGGATCATTTTTGGTAAGCGTTATACCACATCCAATATCCCTAAGACTGGTTGTCATCAAATTTTTAGTTTCTAAATGAGCGTCATCGTAACTATAATCCATTTTATAAATAGGGTTGTTATCTGCTATATAATTCCATTCTGGTGTCGAATTAGAAAGATCTAGGTTTCTATCAGCACATATTGGTCCCCAAAATAGATCATCGAGAAGGGCTTGGCGTGCTATGTCGAGATCATGATAAGCAAGCGGTATGGAGCTATTATAATATACATTGTTTTTTGGAAGCAATCCTCCACCACGCTCTACACGATCATCAAAAGCAACGGTTACGTATGTATCATAATCAAATGCATAAGAAATCGCTTTCCTAAACGCACGATTCACTCCCTGTGCGTTTATCGTGCCATCTGGATTCATTATTCCTGAAATCTTGAATGGCCACTGGAGACCTGGGTAAATGCTAGTCATAGGGATGTTAAAATCATCAAAATACGTTTTCATAAATGTTTCGTTGATGCAATTTAAAATGACGTTTTCTCCATAATTTTCAAGACCCATAGGTATATATCTTATATCAGGGGCAGTAATCATATCCTCATAATTAAGAGGTTCCCATGCACGGTCATAAGCCCAGTCAATTTCTCCAGCAACTATAGCAGTACTTCTTGCTTGATATCCATCTTCGCTGTGGGCAAATGTAGCTAGTGCAACATATGGAATCATATGCCAACCCTCAGCTTGTGAATCAGTAGCGTTCCACCAATCATCAAATCTAGTCATTGTACCAATACCACTTCCAAGGTTATGACCTACAAACTCATACGGACCTGTACCTATCAGATGTCCAGTTTCGTATCCCTCCATTATAGTATCTTCATTGGCTTTATACGCCTCCATTGAGATCATCCGTAATCCTACAGCTCCGCTGAGATAACCTGGGCCAGTACGCCAATCATTAAAAGAAATGTTTACCTTTCCTCCCGATTGTATATTATCTGTGATTGTCACACCTGCAATCCGGGGAAAGCGGCTAACATAATCTCCAGAAGCCCCAAATTCTGCATAAGTTGATGGCACTCCAGAAAACTGCGTAACATTCCAACCGTCTGTTTCATAATCTGCCCAATCATCTACTTTTAACCACCAAGTTGTTCTCACACTAATTAAACTTTGTGGAATAGACGATGGGAGAATACCACTGATATTTCCTGTAATTCTCATAACTCTATCAATATTCCATTTACATACTGTAGCATTCCAATCTGAGCCGTCATGGAATTTAACATCTGGTCGAAGGGTTATCTCCATTGACTTTATTCCCGCATAACTCATAAAACCAGCCATATTCATTTCATCTGGTCTATCTTCAAATTCCCAGCTTGTTGCAAGTACTGGGTCAAATTCGCTATAGTCACCATTCCAACCATCTCGAGGTGAAAATAACGCTTCAATAGCGCTAAACATATAATAATCACCAGTACTGGTCACAAAACAAGTTGGGTCCCAATTGGCTATGGGTCGTGCTCCACAAGCACCCACAACAAAAATAGGTATCTCATCCTGAGCGTTTACTGTTCTAGGTATGAATGGGAGTAACATAGAAGTAAGACAAAGAGTTAATATTAATCCTTTTGAATACTTTCTCATATTATTAATTCGCCTTATATAATTATTTTATATATTTCGATTTTTTTGTTAAATTTTAAATTTACTAAGTAAATTTATTTAAAGGTTATGATTATAATATATTTAAATATTTCTGAAAATGACCAACAAAATATAAAAAATTAAATCATAACGAAGCGAAAACTTTAAGAAAATTAAAAAATTTTTAATTTAATTCTATAGAGATGAGAAAAGACGGCTAGACAAAAAACAAATATGATAAAATATATCCTCAGACGGATATTAATGATGGTACCAATGCTTTTTCTTGTTCTAACTTTTGCCTGGATTTTGTCGCATGTGATGACTGTAAGCCCAGTTACCAATAAATTAAGTGGATTAGTCGAACCTGAATTCATCGAAGCAGAATTACAGAGAATTGGCTATTATGATCCCTGGTATATTCAACTTGGTGCCTATTATAAAAATTTTTTTACAGGAAATTGGGGTAACTCTTACGTAATTCGAGATGGTGAACCTGTATTATCATTTGTTTTAGAAGTATTTCCAAGAACATTAGAATTAATGATAATTCCGATCGTAATAAGTCCTATTATTGCAGTTAAGCTTGGATTATCATCCGCAACCCATAAGGACAAATCAAGAGATATTTCCATTAGAACTATTGCAATTTTTGGAGCTGGGTTTCCAGTGTTTTGGATTGCTACTTTGCTCCAGCTCTTCTTTGGTTATTATTTAGACATTTTTACATACGGAAAGTTAGATTTACCCATTATGTTCATTAATAAACCTGGATTATCAGCTCCTGTACCAGATGGTGCATTTAGCACAGGATTTCGTATTATTGATAGTTTCATCTATAATGATCAAATATTTCTTTGGGATACAATAGCACATTTATTTATTCCAGCTCTTTGTTTAACTTTTGTTTCATTGGCTTCTATTACAAGGCAAACCCGATCAAGTATGTTAGACGTTTTAGATCAAGATTATATTAGAACTGCGCGGGCCAAAGGTGTTTTAGAAAAGGATGTTATAAATAAACATGCCCTTCGCAACGCTTTATTACCTACCAGTAATCTTATTATAGGAGGGACCGCAACGGCATTGTTAGGATCTTTTTTTATTGAAGTAACTTTTGCCTATAACGGTTTTGGATATTATATGGTGAATTCTATATTCGCAGGGGATTATCTGGTTATTAACGGACTCTTAGTATTTGCAACTATCATACTTATTTCAGGAACATTAGTTGCAGATGTAATGTATACTATTATTGATCCTAGAATAACATACAATTAAGATAAAATTGAGAGGATGTTGAAGATTACAGAACAAGCTTTTATAGAGGATATAGCTCATAATCAATCTAAATCACTAACGAAAGAGAAATTTATTCGATTTTTAAGATTTTATTTAATTCCTGGTTGGCGAGATCCTGAATTTGCTTCTCAAGAATATGAAGCAGAAAAAATAAAATCTAAAAGGAGAATGTTTAGACGCCTTCTTAAACCTCTAACAATAACAGGATTCGTAATGATTATATTCATTTTAATATTAGCAGTATATGCTCCTTGGTTAACTCAATATAGATTAGGTGAAATTATATCACCTTATTATCCTCCCGGAGGAAATCCTTTTGATGATCCATCACCAGAACATCCGTTTGGGACAACAAAGTATGGATATGATATTTTAGCAAGACTTATTTGGGGAAGTAGAACTACACTAGTAATGGCAGCAATCCCTGTAACCATCGCTATTGGAGGAGGTATTCTCTTAGGAACGATATCAGCATATTTTGGTGGAATTGTTGATTATCTTATGATGCGTTTTGTAGATTTAATGTATGCATTTCCGAATTTGATTCTTGTCATCATAATTGTTCCTATATTGGGACAAGCATTATTAACTAGTCTTGTAATTTACGGAATTCTTTTTATACCATACAATATTAGGTTTATGAGATCACTTGTTTTACAGGTAAAGCAACTGGAATTTGTTCAAGCAGCAAAAACGGGTGGTGCGCAAAAATTCAAAGTGATGTTTACACATATTGTACCAAATGCAATATCTCCTATATTAATAGCTTTTTTTGGAGGTGCAGCAATTGCAGTATTAGGTCTAGCAGGTCTAGCTTTTATAGGAATTGGAGATCCAACTGTTGCTAGCTGGGGAACCGATATTAATTGGGCAAGAGCTTCATTTAGCAATTTCAATGCAGCTGTTTGGCCCGGATTATTTATAGGAATAATAGCTATAGGGTTTATGCTCATAGGAGATGGACTGCGAGATGCATTAGATCCACGATTAAATATATAAAAAAGAGGGATTAAAGGTTTTAGATACAATATATGAAGCTGTGTATGGATTAAATTATGGAATGGCTTTTGTTGAATCTATTATTGCGACATTGATTTTATTCCTAATTTTAAATATTATCAATAACCAAATTCCTGAAGAACAACAGATCTCAAAAAAATTCCATAGAAAAAGTTCAGCTGTAATTAGCATCATACTTTTTGGTATAATATTTGGCATTCGGTCTATTTTTGAAACTCTAGGGACTTTTTTTTACTTGTTTTTAATTTTCAATAATGATGCTTTATTATTTGCACTAATGACAACAATTTTTTATTTTCTGTATATAGAATTAGTGTTCAAGCAAAAAATATTTGGCCCTATAAGAGAGGATCTTTTAAGTACTCCATTTTTTAGAATTTTTAGAATATTCATCAGATTAATTTGGATAATTGCCGCAATATTCTTCTCAATTCCTCTCCTACAAATTAATATGAATAATCCTGACATTTTTAACCTCGGGTTTATATGGGCAGCTTTAGCTGTTGCATTTGATATTATCATCACGATTATAATAAATAGAATTCGTTCAATTGAGAAGCGTATCCCTAAAGAAATTCTTAAATATTGTATGTTTTCTGGTGGACTCATCTCGTTTGGAATTTGGTCAATACAACTAATAATCTTTGAATTGTATTTGAATAGATTATTTGGATTAATGCTGTTTGAACAAGACATTCGTATATTATTCGGTGTGGTTAGTGGTATATATAGTTCTATATTTTATTTATCTTTGAAAAAGAAATTTATGCCTACTGCTGAGGAAAAAAGCAAGTTAAAAGTCCAAAAAGCACTTGAAATAGTTCAAAAGCAAACTGTAAAAGATTTTACACCAAATGGGAATCATGCGATTCTTGAAGTGAAAGATCTCACTACTTACTTTCATACAGAAGAGGGTATTGTTCGTGCAGTAGAAGGTGTTTCTTTTAAAATGTATAAAGGAGAAGTTCTTGGACTTGTGGGTGAAACTGGCTGTGGGAAATCTGTAACCGCCTTATCTATTCTTCGACTAATTCGACCTCCTGGCAAAATCGAGAAAGGCAATGTTATTTTTAGAGGGGAAAAACTATTAATAAAACCTGAATCAGAAATGCTAAAATATCGTGGCAAAGATATTACAATGATTTTTCAAGATCCACTAAATTCTCTTAATCCCGTTTTTAGAATAGGTAAACAAATCTCTGAAGTATTTTTATTGCATATGGAAAATGAAATGCTTGCTGAAGCTTCCAAATATCCCGACAAAACCATACTTGGTATTGCTCGAGAATGGAGTATAGACCTTTTAAGAGAATTAAATATACCCTTTCCTCAAGTAATTATTGATCGATACCCCCATGAATTGAGCGGAGGAATGCGACAAAGAGTTCAAATTGCTATGGCTCTTGCATGTAGACCTAAATTATTAATTGCTGACGAACCTACTACTGCGCTAGATGTCACAATACAGAACCAAATTCTTAAACTGATGAAAGAACTTCGTAAGAAATTTAATACAACTATATTATTTATTACTCACGATCTTGGAATTATCTCTAAAATGTGTGATCGTGTTGCTGTGATGTATTGTGGATCTATTGTTGAATATGGAAATATAAAAAAACTATTTACTAAACCTTATCATCCATACACGAGAGGGCTTATAGCTTCTGTCCCAGTTATGAGGAAAAGGCAAAAAGAACTTAAAGTTATACCTGGAATGGTACCAAATTTGATTTATCCCCCTTTAGGATGCAGATTTCATCCTAGATGTCAATTCTGTTTCGAGCCTTGTGATTCAAAAGCTCCAATCCAAATTGAGGTTGAACCTGGATATTTTGTAGCATGTCATCTTTATGATCCACAATATAAAAGTATGGCAGAAATTTCTATAAAGAAAGTAGAAGCGAGATTAGAATAAATAAAAATTGGAGGTTATTTATAATCATGGTTGATTTAATGGAAATTATCGTTATTCCTGTTATTCTATTCATAATAGGATTTCTTATAATGAGACGGGTTGCACAAGGAAAGAGATGGGAGAATTCAGTGAGAATTACACTCTTAACAAATTTGATTTGGTTAGTTTTCAGTATACTTTTGACTATTATTATTTTAAATTCTTTTGGTGATTCCCCTTTATTTAAAATTTTATTAATAGCGATACTCATACCAGTTGGTATATTAATACTTTGGGGATTTTATAATAAAAATTTTTTCGAGTCATTTGAAGTCATTGGTCTTATCCAAGGTGCTTTACTTATAATATCATTGTTTTTAAGTAGTATTCAAGGAATTTTGAAAATATGGGTAATTGAAGGAAATGATGATTTAGATGGTTCTAAATTTACATTTGCTTTTGCTTTTCTCTTTCTTTTTGGGCTATCTATTTTTTTTGCTTATTGGGGAGATAAAATACAATTAGTTAAATTCAGGGTAACTTTTGCTCTTGGCAGTATAGTACCCGGATTGTATTATTTAATATATACATTTATTATTCAGCAGGAAAACTTTTATGATAATATAGTTGATAATCTCTTAATTAGCTTTACAATTGCAATTCTTTCTATTTTAATAGTAAAAAAAATTGCATACCAAACAATACAGTTCAAAGAAATCAGAGCTTTAACTGTCCTTGAGAAAGGTAAACCATTACTAAAGGTAAAAGATCTTAAAGTTCATTATCCACTCTTTAAAGGAACCCTTAAAAGACAAATTGGAGCTGTTAAAGCTGTTAATGGGGTCTCTTTCAGCATAAAAACCGGTGAAACACTCGGTTTAGTTGGAGAAAGTGGATGTGGGAAAACAACAATAGCAAAAGCAGTTTTAGGTTTGGTAGAAAAAACGGAAGGAGAAATGTTTTTCCAAGATCTTGAGGAGCCAATCCCTCCTGAATATTCATCTTATATAAGACATAAAATACAAATGGTTTTCCAAGATCCAGATGCATCCTTGAATCCACGTTTAAAAGTAGTTGACATCATTTCAGAACCTCTTAAGAATTTACTTGGTATTACTAATAAACTAGAAATCAGAAAACGCATTTTAAAATTGTTGGATGAAGTTTCCTTAAAACGAGAGCATATGGATCGCTATCCTCATGAATTTTCTGGTGGTCAAAAGCAAAGAATCGTTATAGCAAGAGCATTAGCTTGCAATCCCGAGTTGATAATTTTAGATGAACCTACTTCTGCTCTTGATGTATCAGTTCAAGCACAAATCCTTAATCTTCTTAGAGAATTACAAGCAGCATATGGGTATGGATATCTGTTTATTACTCACAATTTAGCCGTTGTAAACTATATTGCTGATCGCGTAGCCGTAATGTATCTTGGCAAAATTGTAGAAGTTGGAAGTAAAGAACAAGTTTTTTCAAGACCAACTCATCCTTATACTCAAGCACTTCTTGCTTCACATTCTGACATTGATCCTTACAATCAAGAAATCAGTTTTGTTATCGAAGGTGAAGTACCAAGCCCTATAGCACCTCCACCAGGATGTGCGTTTAACCCACGTTGCTCTTCAGATGCGCGTACAAAAGAATGTGAAATTGATTTACCTCATAAAATAACAATCGAGGAAGGTCATTCCATCTGGTGTGTAAATCCTCCTACATCAATGCAATCAGAACTTCAAGAATCTAAAGAGAGTTTATCTCTTGAATAAATTAGCTTTTTATTCCCTCTAGGTTTTTTTCATTTATTATATCTTAAATTATAGAATAAAAGAATTTTCGAACTTAAGGAATAACTTTATTACAAATTAAGACAAGGAAGAAAAGTACAATGAATTAAATTTTATACATTATTAACTTATTCCTTAAATAAATATACAAAGTAATTTTAAATAGTATAAAATCAATATTTATGTTAATATGGTAGTTCAAAATGTAAAAATGACACCTCTTCAAGGGATTCCTACAGAGAGGGTTCGAAAAATTAAGGACAAAATGTTGTCACAACCCTTCGAATATGATCTTAAACGAGCACGATGCTATACAAGAATTTGGAAACAAATGGAAAATTCTCATCCATATATAAAAAAAGCCAAAGCATTAGAAGAATTCTTACGTTGTCTTCCTATAAGGATTGATGACGATGAGCTTCTTGTAGGAGTAAAATCTAGTAAAATAAGAGCTGATCCTTTCGAAATAGAACTTGGAAGGCATGTTCGGACCTATGATTTTCTCTTAAATGATTCAATAGACGAAAAAGCTAAAGAGTATTTCCGTAGACATAATCCTATCCTTAGGCGTTATGTCCCTTTTTCAGAACAAGAGCTTAACGAGCTGAAAAATGATATTATCCCCGTTTGGAAAGGAAAAACATTAGCTGACCGAAAGAGAGAGCTCTGGAGGGAAGCAGGCTTACTTAAGGAGAAAAAGGGATCTATAGAAAGAGCTATGAGTTGGATCAATCCATTTTATGCGGAAATGCAAGGCCATACCATTCCAGGTTATAGACGAGTTCTTAAAATAGGATTTAAGGGAATAGAAAAGAGAGCGACAGAAGAACTTGAGAAACTTAAAGATACTGATGAAGATTACGAAAATCGCAGAATCTTTTATGAAGCAGTTCAGGTGTGTGCAAGAGCTGTTTGTGATTATTCTAATCGTTACGCAGATCTAGCGATTAAAATGGCAGAAAACGCATCAGAACATAGAAAAGCAGAACTTTTAGATATTGCTGAACGAGCAAGGCGAGTACCAGCCCTCCCACCAAGAACCTTCATGGAAGCACTTCAATCGGTATGGATGACCAATGTCGTTATGGAAATGAGCTATGGTGAGGGCAATATTTTTTCTCAAGGACGCGTAGACCAATATCTTTACCCATATTATGTCGCTGATTTAGCCGAAGGACATATTACTTATGAGGAAGCTCTAGAAGCAATTGAGGAATATTTAGTTAAACTTGCTTCTGTTGTTATCGCAGGACAAAATAATATAACTATTGGGGGATTAGATAAAGATGGAAATGATGCTACGAACGATGTGTCATACATGTTTCTCGAGGCTATTGCAAATGTAAAAAGTCTGTTGAATACATTATCGATACGAATCTCTTCCAAAACGCCCCGAGATTTTTTAAAAAGAGTAATTGAAACGTATCGATTTACAGCAGGAATGGGGATTCATAATGATGAAATATTAGTACCACAACTTCAAAAAGATGGGTATTCATTAGAAGATGCCCGTGACTATTCACTTGTGGGGTGTGTGGAACCCCATGGTACTGGTAATGATTTTTCCTATACAGCAGGCAATGGTGTTCGGTTATCAATTGTTTTACATTTGGCTCTAAATGAAGGACGGATTCTCGTGGCAGGAAATCGTCAATTTGGTGCAAAAACTCCTGATCCAAGTACTTTTAAAACTTTTGAAGATGTGAAGCAGGCTTTTGTAGATCAGTTTTCATTTGGAGTAGACTTAGTTGTGAAAAAGGCAGAATTAAAAGATCGAGCCTTTGCAGAAGGTTTTCCTTCCCCATTACTTTCATCTACAATAGAGGGATGTCTAGAGAGTGGAAAAGATGTAACTCGAAATGGAGCGCGCTATAATAATAATCCGATAGGTTGCCAAGCATTAGCAACTGTAACTAATTCACTAGCAGCAATTCGCTGGGCAGTATTCGAAGAAAAATTATTGACAATGGGAGAATTAGCTACGCATCTCCGTAATAATTTCAAGGGAGCAGATAAACTTAAGGAACTATTAAGAAACAAGGCTCCCAAATATGGTAATGGTGATGAAAGGGTAGACGAACTAGCAAAATGGGTGGCGAATACTTTATGTGATATTGTGAGAAAACATCCTGCTAGAGATGGTGCCGGTATATATCGCCCATGCCTTGTATCTTCTGGACTTAATATTCTTGAAGGTAGAATGTTAGGGGCAACTCCCGATGGAAGATTATCTGGTGAAGCTGTATCTAATGGTATATCTCCCGCAAACGGCACAGAGAAAAATGGTCTTACCATGACACTTCGATCAGTAGCTTTCGCAACAAAAAACGCTCTTCTAACCGATGGTGCAACAATGAACATAAGAATCAATCCCAGTTTAATAGAAACAGATGAGGGTGTAGATAAATTAACTTCTATTGTTGAAGCTTATTTAGAATTAGGAGGAAGAGAGCTTCAGATTAATCCAATAAGTTCAGAAACATTGAGGGACGCGCAAGTTCATCCAGAAAAATATCCTGACTTGTCGGTTAAGGTCACAGGTTATTCTGCTCGTTTCATAGAAGTGGGAAGAAGTCTCCAGAATGACATCATCGCCCGAACGGTATTCAATGAATTATAAAACTCAGAGAATTATTTATGGCATTATAAAGAAGAATAGCCAATAAGAATGTTTCAAAAACTTTTAAATATTTTATTATCATAAATAAATTTACAAAGTAAATTTAATTAGTAACAAAAACAATATTCAAATTATGGTAGTTCAAAATTTAAAAATGTCACCTCTTCAAGGAATTCCTTCAGAGAGGGTTCGAAAAATTAGAGATAGAATGCTATCTTGCCCTAGAGAACTTGATATTGAACGCGCACGATGTTACACAAGAATATATAAACAAATGGAAGACTCTCCTCCGTGTATGAAGAATGTTAAAGCATTAGAAGAATTCTTACATTGTCTTCCTATTAGGATTGATGAAGATGAGTTTCTTGTAGGAGTAAAATCTAGTAAAATACGAGCTGATCCTATCGAAATAGAACGTGGAATGCGTGCCAATATTTTTGGGTTTATCCTTAATGATTCTATAGATAAAAAAATAAGAGATATGTTCAGCAAGAATTTTACTTTTATTAATCGATATGTTCCCTTAACAGAGCAAGAACTTGATGAGTTGAAAAATGAAATTGTCCCCTTCTGGAAAGAAAGAACAGTAATGGCCCGTAAAATAGAATATTGGAAAAAAGCAGGTTTAACTGAGGAATCAAAGGGTTCTATGGATATTGCAAGTGCTTTTGGGGTTTCTAGAGGTGGTACTGATTTATTTGGATCTGCTGTGGGTCAAGGACATGTCGTTCCGGGATATAGACGAGTTCTTAAAATGGGATTTAGAGGAATCGAAAAGATGGCCGAAGAAGGACTTGCGAAACTCAAGGAGACAGATGAAAATTATGACCATCGCAAGGATTTCTATGAATCAGTTGTGTTGGCAGCAAGAGCGGTTTGTGATTATTCCAATCGCTATGCTGATCTCGCAATGGAAATGGCGGAAAAGGCACCAGAAACAGGAAAGGCTGAACTTTTAGAAATTGCTGAACGTGTAAGACGAGTACCAGCCCTCCCACCAAGAACATTTATGGAAGCACTTCAATCAATATGGATGACTAATGTCGTTATGGAAATGAGCTATGGTGAAGGAAACATATTTTCTCAAGGACGAGTAGACCAATATCTTTACCCATATTATGCCGCTGATTTAGCCGAAGGACGTATTACTTATGAAGAAGCCTTGGAAGCAATTGAGGAATATTTAGTTAAACTTGCTTCTGTTGTTATCGCAGGACAGAACAATGTGACTATTGGGGGATTAGATAAGGATGGAAATGATGCCACTAATGATGTGTCTTATATGTTTCTTGAAGCTATTGCAAATGTAAAAAGTCTATTAAACACGTTATCGATACGAATTTCATCCAAGACACCCCATGATTTTGTGAAAAGAACTATTGAAGCTTTTAAATATACCGCTGGAATGGGAATTCATAATGATGAAGTTTTAGTACCACAGCTTCATAATACTGGATATTCATTAGTAGATGCCCGAGACTATTCACTCGTAGGGTGTGTAGAACCAACGGGCACAGGGAATGATTTCTCTTATACAGCAGGTAATGCCATTCAGATTTCAATCCTTCTTAACATGGCATTAAATGAGGGACGTACAATTTTTTCAGGAAATCGAACTGTTGGAGCAAAGACACCCCCTCCCAGTTCTTTTAAAACTTTTGAAGATGTGAAGAAGGCTTATGTAGACCAACTTTCTTTTGCAATAGATCTTACTGTGAAAAAGGCGGAGCTAAAGGATAAAGCATTTGCTGATTATTTACCTTCCCCGTTGCTTTCATCTACAATAGAAGGATGTCTAGAGAGTGGAATGGATGCAACTCGAAATGGAGCACGCTACAATAATAATCCTATGGGTTCACAAGGGTTAGCAACCGTTACTAATTCCTTAGCAGCAATTCGCTGGGCAGTCTTTGAAGAAAAATTATTGACAATGGAAGAATTGGTTAACCATATGAGTAATAATTTCAAGGGGGCAGAAGAACTTCGAGAAAAATTACGAAATAAGGCCCCCAAATATGGTAATGGTGATGAAAGGACAGACGAACTTGCACAATGGGTTGCAACTACCCTATGTGATCTTACAAGAAAATATAAAGCGAGGGGTGGTGACGGTATATATCATAATTGCCTTGTATCTGCTGGAACTCAGATTAGGGAAGGCAAAGGGTTAGGGGCAACTGCAGATGGAAGATTAATTGGTGAACCTGTGGCGAACGGTATTTCTCCTGCAAATGGTACAGAAAAGAATGGTCTTACTATGGCACTACGATCAGTAGCATATGCAACGGGTGAACCTCATCTAACTAATGGAGCATCAATGAATATAAGAATCAATCCCAGCTTAATACAGAAAGACGAGGGAGTCGATCAATTAGCTTCTATAGTAGAGGCTTATTTAGAGTTAGGAGGACGAGAGCTTCAGATAAATCCAATAAGTTCAGGGACATTAAGAGACGCACAAGCTCATCCAGAAAAATATCCTGACTTATCAGTTAAGGTCACAGGCTACTCCGCTCGATTCATAGATATCTCTAAAGAGTTACAAGATGATATTATCGATAGAACCGTTTTCAGTGAATTATAAACTGTACTTTAAATTTAATACTTAAAATTTTCTTTTTATTTTTTGAATTCAGATAATTTTCAATATTAGAGATGAGATGTTGTCTGCAGAGGAAATACTATAAAACTTTAGACTGCTATAAGACATTTAATGATCGTTGAACATTTAAATATTAATATCAATTTTTATGAACTCTATGTATTTATCTTTCAATTTTTTACTGGAATTTTGGAACTTGATGAATATTTGCATGGTAGATATTGTATAGCTAAAAATTATTAAAATAAAAAATTATAACTAAATGAAAAAAAAAAGTGTATTATTATAAAAGCAAATGAGTCAACTGAATCAAGTGATCCTCTTTTCAACGAGCCATATATAGATATTGATGAGTGGTGGGACGAGCCCGTACGCCATCGATACGTCCATGGCGGTTTTAAAGGCACCGATGCCAGATTTTCTTTCTATTTCCCTCCGAAGGAACAATACGAAGGTAGATTCTTCCAGTATATCATGGCGATATCAGGTAACGAGAAGGCTGCACAATCGCCAGAATATCCTGATCCCAGCTATGCGTTAGGTTTTGTCTTCGAGAGTGGTGCTTATTTTCTGGAATCAAACCTGGGGAGAAAGGACATGTTTCCTGGCGATGATCCTACCATCGCTGGGTATCGAACAAGTGCGGCAGTAGCGAAGTACTCGCGCGTTTTGGCCTCTGAAATGTATGGTCCCCATCGCCCCTATGGTTATGCATGGGGCGGTAGTGGGGGAGGATATAAGACCATTAGCTGTATTGAAAACACAGAGGGTGTTTGGGACGGTGTGGTGCCATTTATTCACGCAACACCAATGGCCATGATCAATGTATTCTCTGTGCAGGCCCATGCGATGCGCATATTGAAAGATAAAATACCCTCCATCGTCGATGCGGTAGAGCCTGGTGGTAGCGGAGACATGTACGCTGATTTAAATGAAGAGGAACGAGAAGCACTTACCGAAGTGACTAAGATGGGATTTCCACCAAGAGCTTGGTTCAATTACAGGAGGATAGCGTTCGGCTACACCGGAGTCTTAACCACCCTCCTTGACATAGTGATTAAATGGGATCCAACATATTTTGAAGATTTTTGGAAGGTTCCGGGCTACCTTGGTGCGGACCCACCCGAGTCACTCCTGCGCGCCCGGATCCAACATGAAACAACAATTAACAAACTTATAATGCCCGAAGATATCAGGAAAATGGGTCAATCACTGTCAATATCTGCCGGGCAAGCGGGTAACATAACAGTCCCAGCAGGATTAGTATTCGAAAGCGTGCCTGAGGGTGAAATACAGGGAGCATCATTGTTTTTAAAAAGTGGTGAAGCAGAGGGTCGAGTTGCTTATGCTATTGCAGCCTTCGGTAATACGGTAATGCTTGCCTATGGTGAGGAAAACTATCCATATCTAGCAGGTATCAAGGTGGGTGACAAAGTGCTGATTGACAATTCTAACTATCTCGCTGCTCAAACCTATCATCGCCATCAGGTACCATCACCTGAATATAAGGTTTGGGATCAGTTCCGAGACGCCGATGGTAAACCGTTGTATCCCCAACGACCCGAGATATTAGGTCCGCGTCATGCCTATCATGGCGCAGGTTCGGTCCAGACTGGTAAATTTAAGGGTAAGATGATTGTGGTAAATACGTTGATGGACGAAGTTGCCTATCCTTGGCAGGCTGATTGGTATCGCTCGAAGGTAAAAGAGGCATTGGGAGACAAATTCGACGACAACTACCGGCTCTGGTATATTGACCAAGCAATGCATACGCCACCTGTGATCACACCGTTTGAATCCCGTCCAGCAATAACCACCCGAATTATCAACTATGGTGGTATTTTGCAGCAGGCACTACGGGATGTGAGTGCATGGGCTGAAAAAGGCATTGCACCCCCAGCAAGTACTACATATGAAGTGGGGGATGGCCAAGTGGAAGTGCCACCGACCGCTAAGGAGCGTAAGGGAATTCAACCAGTGGTCACTCTTACAGTAAATGGAGGTGAGCGTGTAGATGTCAATGTCGGGAAGAAAGTTAAGTTTACCGCGGTTATCGATACACCACCGGATGTCGGTTCGGTAGTTGGTGCGGAATGGGATTTTGAGGGCGTTGGTGACTATCCAATAACCGAGAAACTTAAAGACACCAAAAGCACTCATGTAGAGGTGAAAACCACTTATACTTTCTCCGAACCTGGCACTTACTTCCCGACAATTCGTGTAACCTCGCATAGACAGAGCGATCCTAAAACTCGCTATGCAAGAATCCAGAACATCGGTCGTGTGAGGGTTGTGGTTACTGTTCAATGAATTATAAACTTTATTTAAACTTTAAATATTAACATATCTTTCTTTTTATTTTTTGAATTTTATTTTCCCTTCTTAACTAAAATCTTTAAAAACTCACAATTATATCCTTGTTTACAATATGATATGAAATTGATATTTTTGTATAAAAATTAAGAAAAAGAGTATTTTGTTATTTAGGTTAATGTACAGAAATTGTTTTTTGCACCTAACGAGTTAAACCCGACCACTTAACGTTTTTAACTCCAGTACTTTTAGCAATTTTAAAAAAATTTTCCATCTCCTCTTTTGTCATTAATGGTTCATCTTTTAAAGGCCATGACATACCTAATCTTGAATATTTAATTTCGCAAAGTTTATTAAAACTTAATAGATCCCATTGATCAGGAATATTATTTAATTCATTTACAATAAATTCTCCAATTCCTTTAACATTCTCCTTTGTGGCAGTATGGTTAGGTATTATTGGTGTCCTTATCCACATTATTTTCCCATTTTCTTTGATATATCGTGAAATCCATTTAGCATTTTCTAAAATTGTTTTATTTGAAACACCTGTATATTCTTCATGTTTTTTAGGATCAATAACCTTTATATCTAAAAGGACTATATCAAGGTAGGGTAATAAATCTTGATAAATCTTTTTACTTGAATACCCACATGTATCTAAAGCAGTAGAAATGTCATTTTCCTTACATAATTTTAAAAATTGTAAGAGAAAATTTGGTTGTAATGTAGGTTCCCCACCAGAAACGGTTATACCTCCTTTTGTTTTATTAAAAAATATTTTTTCTTTCTCTATTTCGTGAAAAAGAACCTCCAAATCCCACCACTTCCCGAACATAGTTAATGCCGTACTGGGACAGGCTTCTACACAATCTCCACAACTATTACATTTCTCTCTGTTAATATGTAAACCATCTTCTTCAAAAAATAAAGCATCCTCTTGGCAAGCATCTATACAACTATTGCAACCAATGCATTTACGATCTATCCATTGAAGTTGAGGTTTTTTTGGAATTGATTCTGGATTGTGACACCAAACGCAATTTAAAGCACAATAATTAAAAAAAATTGTTGTACGGACACCAGGACCATCGTCAGTAGCCACTCTCTCAATTTTGAAGATTAAACCTTTTGATTTTGGCTCTACAATACACCACCATATTAACTTCTAAAATTCATTTAACAAAAAAATCCAAAAAGTAATTGAAGATCAAAATATTTTATAACTTATTGTGTAAATTTAAAATCATTTTTATGTTCTGTGAAATCAATGATTGATGATAAAAGCATTACTCATGGGAAAAAAAAAACGAGAAGTAGATCACCTGAGAAGAAAGCACAACAATTTGATAAAATATTAGAAGTAGGAAAGCAATTATTTCAAGAACAAGGACGAGATGGCTTTACACTACGCATACTAGGAAAAAAATTAAATATGAGCCAACAAAATCTCTATAATTATGTAGAAAGCAAACGAGAACTATGGATTGCAATAAGGAAGAAGTTTTATGAGAAATATAGGGATGAAAATCGGGATATCATTAAGAATTTTAGTGGTTCAACCATTGATTTATTATTAAAAATTTTTGAACACTTTTTTGAATTTGCCGGAAAAGATTATGCTGCTTTTCGAATGATGCACATTATCCGTTCTCCTCCATCAGAAAAAGTGGGGCCATTTGAAAAAGAATATAAACAATTTAGCTTTCTAGACGGAACTACTCGCGTAATTCAAAAAGCAATTGATGAAGGAGAGATCAAAGAAAAAAATGCTGCTTTACTCTCTTTCTTTTTATTTAGTCTATTATTAGGATCAGCTATGATAGAATACGCCATGCGGGATATTGAAAAGACTAATGATAAAATAGGAAAGGAAGTAGAGGAACACATACAATTTGGAACTCAGAGTTTCACAAGTAAGGAATTTCGGAAATATACGTTAAGGAAAATCCAAAAAGGATTAATTGATCCCAATTTAGTAATAGATGAAACTGAATATAAATAAGAGCCTAAGTATTATTACTATACCTAAAAATCTTCTTATCAGTATAATTTCCTTAAATAAAAACAAGATAGGATTAATAATGGGAGAGCAAATATTAATAAAACTCCCTAATAATGAACTTCGTATTATCTTAAATCGGTCCCTAAAAAAGAATACTAGACATTGATTTCGATGATAATAATTTAAAAAATATATACCGAGTTTCTATATATTATTTTTTAATAGTTAATACAAGTGTAAGGTTTTAAAACATCTTAGAAAAACTTTTTTGATCCCCAGAATTAAGATATTTAAAAAGAAAATATTTAAATATGCCTGATTATATCGTCATTAAGGGCGCTAGACAGAATAACTTAAAGAATATTGATGTAAAAATTCCACGCAATAAGCTTGTAGTTGTAACTGGCATTAGTGGGAGCGGAAAAAGTTCCTTAGTTCTTAATACCCTGTACGCGGAGGGACAGCGCAGATTTCTGGAATCATTATCAAGTTATGCGAGACAATTCTTGGGTGAAATGGATAAGCCAGATGTAGATTCAATTGAAGGATTGTCGCCTGCAATTGCAATAGAACAAAAGCCTCTTTCTAAAAATCCAAGGAGTACGGTAGGAACTGTCACAGAAATCCACGATTATTATAGGCTATTATTTGCTAACGTTGGTGTCCCACATTGCCCCAATTGTGGAAAAGAAATAAGACCTCAGACACCACAACAAATTATTCAAATACTTCTAAGTTCTATTAAAGAAAATCAGAAATTTATAATTAAAGCCCCAGTTATAAGGGATCGAAAGGGGGAATATAAAGATCTTCTACAAGATTTAAGAAAGCAGGGATATGTAAGAGTAGAAGTAGATGGGATTCAATACACTTTAGATGAAGAGATAGTGATGAATAAGAATGTGAAGCATAATATCAATGTAGTCCTTGACAGGCTAGTGATGAGAAAAGATATAAAGACAAGATTAGCTGATTCGATTGAAAACGCCTTAGATCTAGCAGAAGGATTAGTTATTATTGAGGTTATTGACGAAGGAGAACAGACATATTCAGAACATCTTGCATGTATTGATTGTGGAATCTCTTTTCCTCAATTAGACCATAAAATGTTTTCATTTAATATCCCCCATGGAAGTTGCAGATATTGCAGTGGTTTAGGTACAGTTATGGAATTCGATTATGGATTAGTATTAGGAAACGATTTAACTGTACCACTTAACGACACTCCAATCAGAGACATTCCAGGATTTGGTTCTTTAACTGGATACTCTTGGCAAACTATAATGCAGGTAGCGAGCCATTATGGATTTAATGCTAATAAGACTCCATTGCAGGAAATTGAGCCGGAGATGTTACACAAACTATTGTTTGGTTCTGAAAATGAATCAATAAAACTTCATTTTGAAAGTAATGGAAATGATTATAGGAACCAAAATGGTGAATTTAAATCCTCATGGGATGTTGTCAGACCTTTTGAGGGTATAATTCCAATATTGCATAGAAGATATATGGAGACTCGATCGGAATGGGCTCGGGAGGTCTATGAAAATTTTATGAACCGGATAGCGTGTCCTCAATGTAAGGGAAAAAAATTAAAACCAGAGAGCTTAGCAGTAACTATTAATGATCTGAACATAGCACAATTATCAGATTTACCCGTAAAGAAATCAACTAAATTTTTCAAATCATTACAGTTAAGTGAAACTGATAAAACCATAGCAAAAGAAATATTAAAAGAAATTATGGATAGATTGTCTTTTTTAGAAAATGTAGGTTTAGATTACATTTCATTAAGCCGTCGCTCAGACACTTTATCTGTTGGAGAAGCAGAAAGAATAAGATTAGCAACTCAATTAGGTTCTAGTTTAGTAGGTGTATTATATGTATTAGATGAACCAAGCGTTGGTTTACATCAACGAGATATAGGTCGTTTAATAAATATGTTGAAAAAGTTAAGGGATTTAGGTAATACTGTTATTGTAGTTGAACATGATGAGGCAATAATGCAAAATGCAGATCATATTATCGACTTAGGGCCCTTAGCTGGTGAAAAAGGGGGTGAAATTGTAGCAGAGGGGCCAATGGAAAAAATAATTAAAGCTAATACTTTAACTGGAAGATATCTGTCAGGAAAGGAAAAAATTGAAATACCTCAGAATCGACGTAAATCGAATAATGAATTTCTTCAAGTTATAGGAGCAAGAGAAAATAATCTGAAGAATATTAATGTGAAAATACCCTTAGGGCTATTTACATGTGTAACAGGCGTTTCAGGTGCTGGTAAGACTAGTTTGATTATCGATTGTCTCTATAAAGGATTACACAATCTTATAAATACACGTAGTTCAAAAATCAGGGAAGGGGATTTTGATACTATAGAAGGTTATGAAAAAATAGATAAAATGATTAATATTGACCAATCTCCTATAGGAAGAACTCCAAGATCAGTTCCCTCAACATATACAAAAGCTTTAGATTACATTAGAGATATTTTTGCCCAATTACCTGAATCAAAAGAAAGAGGATATAAAAAAGGTAGATTTAGTTTCAACACTAAAGCAGGTCATTGTAAAAAGTGTAAGGGTACTGGATATATCCTAAAAGAAATGTACTTCTTACCTGATGTTTATATTAAATGTGATTTATGTAACGGAAAAAGATATAATGCAGAAACATTAGAAATTAAATACAGAGAGAAAACGATTTCAAATGTTTTAGAAATGACATTCAATCAAGCTTTAGAATTTTTTGACAGCTTTCCGAAGTTAAAGAGAACTTTACAAACAGTAGTAGATGTAGGTTTAGGTTATTTAGAATTAGGTCAATCATCAACTACTCTGAGTGGTGGAGAATCCCAAAGATTAAAAATCGCAAGGGAATTAAGAAAAACTAGTACAGGAAATACTCTTTATATCTTAGATGAACCTACAACTGGATTACACATGTATGATATTAAATTCTTATTAGATGTACTTCAAAAATTGGTTGATAAAGGTAACACAGTAGTTATTATTGAACATAACATGGATATAATAAAATCTGTTGATTATATTATAGATCTTGGACCTGAGGGTGGAGAAAAGGGTGGAGATATTGTTGTAACAGGCACTCCCGAAGAGATTATTAAAATAAATCATTCTTTTACTGCTCAGTTTTTAAATAAATATCTAAATAACAAATAACTTTTAAAACTAAACTTAAACATAATTCAATATTCATGTAAGTATTCATTAAATAATTTTTAATAATTTATTGAGATTCGTGGTATTGCATGGCAGAAGTTGAGAGCAAGATAATTAGGGCACCAATTGTATGCATTTTGGGTCATATAGATCATGGTAAAACAACTATTCTTGATTATATTAGAGGAACAATAGTTCAACAAAGAGAAGCCGCAGGAATTACTCAACATATAGGTGCTTCTTATTTTCCCATAGAAGATATTAAAGAATTTTTAAAGAAATCTAAACAAGAATTCGCAGAAAAAGAATTTAAACTTCCAGGTATATTAGTAATCGATACCCCAGGTCACGCAGCCTTTTTAAATTTACGACGTCGCGGTGGTGCGGTAGCAGACATAGCTATCTTAGTAATTGATGTGACTGCTGGTACTATGCCAATAACCTGGGAATCTGTGAGAATTTTAAGAGATAGAAAAACACCTTTTGTGATAGCAGCAAATAAAATTGATAGAATCTCTGGTTGGAAGTCTCAAAAAGATGCGGATTTTTTAGATTCATACAACAGTCAAAAACCTCATGTAAAAGATTTCTTAGATGAGAAAATTCTGCAAATTATGGGAAATTTTTTGGAAGAGGGATTTAAGGGAATAGAGAGGTACGACAAAATTAAGGATTTTACCAAGCAGGTGGCTATTGTGCCTACAAGTGGTAAAACTGGTGAGGGAATATCCACCTTATTGTTGGTATTAATGGGATTGGTTCAACAATATCTAACGAAAAATTTGAAATTTTCAGAAGGACCTGCTAAAGGTGTGGTTTTGGAAGTTAAAAAGGAGAAAGGACAGGGTAAAACCATGGACGTCTTAATCTATGATGGTGTTATTAATAAGGGAGATGAATTTATCGTTGGGGGTTTAGAAAAACCAATTAAATCAAAAGTAAGAGCGTTATTAATTCCAAAGCCATTAGATGAGATAAGAGATCCTAGACAAAAATTTGATTCAGTTGAGTTAGTAGCAGCAGCGGCAGGTATTAAAATACTTTCACCAAATATAGATGATGTTGTAGCTGGATCCCCTTTTAGGGGAATCGGAGATCCTTCTGAAGAATCTAATATATACAAAGAAGTTGAATCTGAAGTAGAGAGCATTCGTATTAAAACTGACAAAGCTGGTGTTGTCTTAAAAGCAGATACTTTAGGATCTCTTGAAGCTTTAGAAAATCATTTTACTAAGAATGGTGTGAAAATCAGCATTGCTGATGTAGGACCAATAAAAAAAGAGGATATAATGAATGCTAATATTGTAAAGGAATTTGACCCTTACTCTGCGGCCGTGCTTGGATTTAATGTCCCAATACTTCCTGAAGCAAAAGAGCAAGCATTTATTGATAACATCCGGATTTTTACTAATAATGTAATATATCGATTATTAGAGGATTATATAGAATATGCTGAAATACGAAAAGCCGAAGATACTGCTAAAGGGTTAAGTGAATTAATCTTACCTGCTAAATTAAAAATGTTTCCTGATTATATATTTAGGAATTCAGATCCCGCAGTATTTGGTGTTAAAGTTGAAGCAGGTACCTTATATCCTAAAGTCCCTTTAATAACTGATGAGGGTAAGAAAGTAAGGAGAATTCATCAAATACAAGATAAAGGAGAAACATTAGAAAAGGCAGAAAAAGATACCGAGGTCGCAATTTCAATTCGGGGTATTGAAATAGGAAGAGAAATTGGAAAAGATGAAACCTTATTTGTGAATGTCCCTGAGTCCCACGTAAGACAATTAATGGGAAAATTTCTAGATGAATTAACTACAGATCAAAAACAAGTTCTAAGAGAATTCATCTCTTTAATGCGTAAAACAATTAATCCTTGGTGGGGGATGTAATCCACTTAATGACATTAAATGATGAACTTTTTGCAGAAATATTAAAGGAAATTACTCCAACTCAAAAAGAAATTGCTTTAATTAAAACTATTACTGAGAAATTAAAATTATTATTGAATGAAAAAGTAAAAGAATTAGATATTAATTATACAAAGATTGAACCTCAAGGCTCAACAGGAATCAAACAGACACAATTAAAAGATGATTTTGATATTGATCTCTTTATCGGATTAGATTATAAAGATTTTGAACCAAAATATAGGGGATTAAGCAAGAATAAATTAAAAAAAGAGTCAAAAAAAGATTTTTTAGGCTTATGTAATAATTGGATAATCCCAAGTTTAACTTTGAAAGAATTTCACAATCCTCGGTTATTGTATGCAGAACACCCTTATGTAACAGTTGATTTTTATTTAAATGGTGTAGAAATAAAGATTGATATAGTCCTTTATTTTGATTTAGATGAAGAAAGAATTAAACAGGAAGGTCCTATAACTGCCGTTGATCGTTCTCCTTGGCATGGGCGTTTTGTAAGAGAGAATCTATCTAAAGATCAAAAAAATGATGTTCGCCTTTTAAAACAATTTTTTAAATCAAATCATAGCTATGGGGATAAAAGCTCTGTAGGTAAGGTGGGTTTTATAGGGTATAGCTCAGAACTACTTATTTATTATTTTGGCAATATAACTAATCTTTTTAAAAATTTTGATAATTTACCTTCGAATCCATTAGATTATTATAAGAGAAGTGTGAAAGATATACAAAAAATTTTACACTTTCAAAATGATTATTTAATTATCGTAGATCCTATTGATAAAAACAGAAATGTCGGATCAGCTATATCAGAAAAAGCATATAAATATTGTAATTATAGAATCAGTGAATTTTTAAAAAAACCGAATAAAGATTTTTTTAAGATAAATCCCATTGCAGAAGCAGATTTACAAGATTTAAACGATCCCATTCTCTCAAATACATATATCGTAGAGTTAAAAAATTGCGAAAAGGAAATACATTATACAATAAATAGAGATAAATTATATTCATTAGGGGAAAGCATTGTGGTTAATGGAGAAAAAGAGTTCACTCATGCAGAGAGATTTGGTAATATTATTTTTGAACTATATTTTGAAGATGAAATTGATGAATACAACATAGCAATTTATTGCGAAAATCCAGACATTTCCCAAACTTATATTCGTAAAGGTCCTCCAATTAAAGAATCCTTTCATGCAGACAATTTCAAAAAAAAAAATCCAAAGCATTTTGAAAGAAATGGATATTTATGGGTAGAAACTCGTAGAGGATTTAATAATTTCCTTAAATTCCTAAAATATTTCATTAAAAGTAAAATCACAGATAACTTTGAAGTACTTAATATTTCTAAATCCTTCAATACAAAAACATCCTCAGGAAAAAAAACAATAACCATTCTTACCGAAATGGTTTTACCATTTTATATTTAAAGTTTAATGAGTTTCAGGGATTAATATAATAATATTAGTTCCTTTCTTATAATCTCCTTTAACTCTATCTTCAGCCCATACTTTGCCATTGAAACTTTGAACTACTTCTCTTACAAGTAATAATCCCAACCCAATTCTCTTAAAACTTCTGGGTTTCTCATAAATGTTATAAAAAATATTTTCTTTCATTTTATCTGGCATTCCAATGCCGTTATCCATTAAATCCATTCTTACATAATTAATTCCTTCTTTCTGTTCCAGATTAATTTTTACGATAACCTCTACTTCATGATTATCGTTATAGCGAACTGAATTATTTAAAACTATTCGGAAAACATCAGATAAAATTTCACTCGCCTTTACTATATATGTTTCTTCCTTGGAATCGAAAGTAATATTAATTTTCCTATCGGGAAATCTGGTTTTCACATATTCTATAGCATTTCCTAAGACTTCATTCAAGTGTATGGGGGTGTTTTTAATTTTCCCTATTTCTAGATCTGAGAGTTTTCTTACATTAACTCCCAGTTCTGCGCCCCTGTTTACTTGAGTTTTTGCAAGGCTTAACAATTCTTTAATACTCTCTTCAATATTATGCTTAACACATTCCTGAGAAAGAATTTCTAAAGAGAATTCTAAATTTTGAAGTATGTTATTAATATCATGCACAAAGAGATCTTTATAGAATTCTGCTCTATTGTATGCTAACCTATATTTACTTTCAGATCTTACTATTCTGTCCTCAATAACAGCAACAACACCAGTAATAAGCATCACAGTAGCCATAACTACTCTAGAGAATTCTAATAATTCATCTGCTCCGGGATACCCTTGATCTCTAAGTATGCTTGCGATTACTTGTAATAATCCAGTACTCAAAATGAAACACATAAATGCATGAGTTGGCGTTTTCTTTTTTAAATATATTCTAATACTCAAGAATATCGCAATAAGTAATAAAAATGCAATTGTTATTTGTAATCCTAGTAGAGTCATTTGTTGCTGAAAAAATAATAAAATCATTGGAGCTACTGCTTTCTGAGCGGTTTTTGAAAAGGTTCTATAATATTCATGAGACACGGCAATAATAAATAGTATGACACTTAAAGCTGCAAAACTAATACGCATTACTTCAAAAGTATCATATTGTTCTTGAGAAAATAATCTAAAACCTTCAGATAATGTTGCTGAAATATATGCGAAAAGCCATGAAAATAAATCCCTCCTTTTAAGACATACCCATGCAAAAATTAATGTAGCTACGAATATGACAACAGTTGTCGATAAATTCATTACAAAATATTCTTTCAACTCTAAAACCTTAACCCTTTTCAAATTTAATGATTAAAATATTAATAGAGTTGACTATTTTAAATCTACCCTTATGTTAAAATCGTGAGAAATCCTTAAAGATTAACAGTTTATAGCTTAAATTCATAAAATTTTTATGATTTCACGTATTCTATACTTCAATTATAACAACAAAATTTGAACAAAGTGAATTAATCATGGTTAAAGTTAAAAATCCAGAGGAGATCGCTCAACTGGTGACTTCTGGCTCATATGAGAAGAAACGTATATTCTCGATTACGGCACACATAGATCACGGAAAGACAACCGCTACAGATTACCTGTTAAGGCGTGCAGGACTTATGCGCCCTGAAGATGCTGGTCAACTTCAAATGACAGACTCAGATGAAGAAGAGCAAGAGAGAGGAATAACGATATTTACAAGTGTAGTTCTCCTTGCATTTAATGACACTAGGAAGCCAGATGACCCTGAACCCTATATCATCCAGTTAAATGATACTCCTGGTCATATTAGTTTTACCGGGGAGGTGTCACGGGCTCTCAGAGGTAGCGATGGTGCTATAATTTTAGTCGATGCTCTTGAGGGTGTAATGACTCAGACAGAAACCAATATTCGCTTATCTGTAGGTGAGGAATTTTGTAAACCTGTTTTATTTATTAACAAGGTTGACAGACTCATTAGTGAACTTAAATTAAGTCCTCAAGATACTTTTGCTAAAATAGATAAAATTACACGCGAAGTTAATGAGCTTATAAAAAAAGTGCGACCTGAAGGTTCGGGTTGGACAATTGATTTTGCTAAAAATTCCGTTGCTGTAGGTTCAGCAAAACATGGCTGGGGTTTTACTTATGAAATTTTAATTGAAAAAGGTATGAAACCTCAAGATGTTTTCGCTAAATATAACGAAGGAGATATAGAATGGTTAAGAGATAATTTACCATTAGACGAGCCTATGTTGAGGATGATTGTTGATCATCTACCTGATCCTGTTAGTGCTGCTAAATACAGAATACCCCATATATGGGGAGGTGACTTAAATTCTGAAATTGGACAATCTCTTGTGAAGAGTGACCCAAATGGACCCCTTTACGGGATGATTACAAAAATCTTTTTGGACCCTAAGAGGAATTATCAAGCAACACTTATTGGCCGTGTTTTTTCAGGAACATTTGACCAATCTGATTCAATCTATTTGCTCAACAGTGATTCAAGCAATCGAGTGAAAAGACTCGGCGTTATGGAGATAACTGATCTTCTGGATATTCCTAGAATCCCTGCTGGAAACCTATTTGCATTATTTGGTTTTGTATGCCCTGCTGGGGAAACATTTATGCTCACAAGCGAAGTTCCCAAAGATAAAGAAGAAAGGAAAAAGTTGCACCCCTTCGAAAAAATTCATTATGCATGTGAGGCTGTTGTGTCAAGAAGTCTCAAACCAAAGGATCCACACGAAATCGATAAATTAGATGAAGTAGTAGGAAAATGGCTTAAAGCGAATCCAGAAGCAGAATATCGAAGAGACGATGAATCTGGTGAATTTATACTAAGTGGTATTGATCCTCTCCAAATCGAAATCTTAACTAAAAGGATTAATAAGCAAGTACCAATTTACATTGGAGAACCAATTATCATTTATAGAGAAAAAATTACAAAAAAGAGTCCTGACTATTATACAAAATCCGCAAATACTCATAATCGTATTTTACTGCACATAGAACCATTGGACGAGACTACAGAAAGATTAATCGAAACTGGGAAAGTTAATGATTTACAAAATGATAAGGATAGAGCTCAGATTCTCAGAGAAGATGCGGGATGGGATGCAAAGGAAGCAAGACGTATAGTTGATGTTTATCATGGAAGCCTTCTTGTTAACGGTACTTCTGGATTACAAAGATTTGATCGTGTCAAATCTTATTTGAGTGCTGCCTTTAGAGATTGGCTTGGTAATTGTATTATAGCAAAAGAGCCTGCTGCTGGCATGAAAGTAGTTTTTACAGATATGACTATCCATGAGGATCCTCGGCATACGCAGTATGGCCAGATTGCTGGAATGGAATTTTCTGCTCTATCTTTGGCTATGTTAGATGCAGACCCTCATCTATATGAACCAGTTCAGAAAATAGATATAAAAACACCACAAGGAACTGAGGGAAGCGTCACCTCGATCATAAACAAGCGTCGTGGTCGAATAACAAACGTCATTCCTGAGGGTGAATACGTGAGAATTCAAGGTCAGATACCCGCAGCCGAGACAATTGGAATTGCTGATGATATTAGAGGCTCAACCCAGGGAAGAGCATTTTTCGGTTATGAATTCAAGGGTTTCGAAAAGGTTCCTGCTTCTTTAGAAGAAGACCTCATTATGGAAATCAGAAAACGCAAAGGCATGCCATTGGAAATGCCAAGTCGAAGAAGCTGGGAACGCTTTATTTACAAACGTACCTAGTATTTTATATTTTTTTTTTTAAAATTAATATTTTAGGCTTTAATTTAGATTTAATTGGATAGATTCAATATCTCCAAATGTTCAAAACAAAATATATTAAATTTATGAAAAACTCGAGATTTTGGCAATCATATATAATTTTCTGACAAGAGCCTTAAAAGCGTCAGTTACACCCTGACCTGTTAGAGCACTTGTTTTATAATAACCAATAAATCTATTATCTTTAGCAAATTGCTCTACATTACTATCTGATGCTGGAATATTTGGATTTGAAGCTAGTTCACCATTATCGATTAAATCAACTTTATTTCCAAACAAAACGATTGGTATGTTTCCACAGTGTTTCTTAAAATCATCAAGCCATTTACTGACATGATTATAACTTTCCGTTTGTTCAGAAGCATGAGAAAATACAATGATTGCTCCACTACTACCAGTGTAAAACCTTTGACGGAGTGCTTGAAAACTATCTTGGCCAGCAATGTCCCATAGATACAATTCAACTTTATCTCCATCAATAACTTCTTCATATTTAGAAAACTGGGTTCCCAAGGTTGAAATATATTCTTTCTGAAAAGAGCCTTGCGTATATTTTTTAATTAATGAAGTTTTACCAACAGCACCATCTCCGATTACAGTTATTTTAAACCCATACCCTTTTTCAGCATTCAGTTTTTTCAATCACCATTTTGTAGTTTCTCTTTCTTAATTAGTAAAAGTAAGATGTTTTAAATTTTTACAAAAGAATATCCTATTAAAATTTGATATAATAAATCGAATAACCAATATTAAAAGATTATATTATCAATATATGTTAGAAAAACTGCTAAAGCTGAATATAGAAAGAAATTCATATTGCAGCTCGTTGATATAATTTGAATATTAGTGCTTGAAATGCCTCTTTTACATCTTGACCTGTTAGCGCACTTGTTTTATAATATTTAATAATTTTATTATCTTGGGCAAATTTATTTACATGAACATCTGAAGTTGCATAATTTGGGCTTGTAGCTAATGCATTTTGGTCAACTAAATCAGCTTTATTTCCAAATAATATAGTAGGAATATTCCCACATGCTTCTTTTACATCCGAGAGCCATTTAGTAACATGACCGTAAGTTTCAATTTCTTCAGGAGAAAGAGAAAAAACAACAATAGCACCACTGCTTCCTGTATAAAACCTGCCACGTAGAGTGCTAAACGTTTCTTGGCCCGCTAAATCCCACAGAAATAATTCTACCTTGTCCCCTGCAACATTCGCTTCATATTTCGAAAACTGCATACCTAAAGTTGAAATATAATCTTTTTCAAATGAGTTTGTTGTATATCTTTTAATTAGTGAAGTTTTCCCGACAGCACTATCCCCTACTATCACAATCTTAAATTTGAAAGCATCACTCAAATGATTCAACCTTTTATTTCATTATATGTTTCCTAAATAGTAAAAATGAGCTATTTTAAATTTTTACAATATAATAATTACGAATAATTTTATAGAATGATTTCGAATATTTAGAATAAAAAAGCATATGATATCGCTATATTCTAAAAATCTAGTTAATTCGATTCCCCTTTTGGAACAACTTAATTCTCCCAAAGAAGAATATAAAATTTCGATTGCATATGGAAGAGTTTATTTAATAAGTCTATCACTTATACTTCTTTTTTTATAAAAATGATAAAAAATGCTTTAAAGAAGATTCTAAAATGGTCTAAAATGTAAAGATTTAAATATTATGAGATCGAAATTAGTTATTGATTTATTGAAAAATATAATTTAAAAAGAAGTTGATATCCAATGGCTGATTGGAAAAAGTTTATATGGGCAGTACCTATTGTTGGTGCTATCATCACATTTATATCAATGGCAATTCCTGCGATTACCACATCGACGTTAAGAAGTGAAATGATGGGACCAGCACCATGGGACATGGATTTCTGGTTGATTGGACGTTTCAAGTTTGGGACTCTTGACGGAGGAGTAGATGAACTCTCTGATGTTTTTGGGGGTATATTTTCAGTACCCATGGTTGCTTTCATTATTTGCTTTGCTGGTGTATTAATAGGCGCAATTTTAGCTGTAGCATCAGGAGTACTTGGATTTCGTGGAAATTTTAGAAAAGAAATTGCCCTGGCTGGTGGGGGTTTAATGGTTCTATTTAGTCTTATCTTTATAATATGGCTAGAAGTTGATATGAGCCTCTTTTCTGGTGACTCTGTAGTTGTCCCTGGGGATGTTTATACTTATAAGTATAACGTGGGTTTTGGAATAATTGGCCCCATTATTGGTGGAGTGCTTTGTATCGGTTCATTTTTTATGGACAGAATCCCAACAACGGAACGAATAGTTCCAGAAACACCCAAGCAACCTCAAGTTACAGCTCAACCTCAAGCTGAACCAACTTCAGAAGCAAGGTTTTGTCCTCACTGCGGCACAGAAGTACCTGGAGATTTTTGTCCAGGTTGTGGAAAACCCTTCCAACCCTTAATTGCACAATAAAAAAATGATAAAAATCTTAAATAAATTTAATTTTTTCTTTTTATGATATCATTAATCAGAGAGTTCTTTTGATAAGCAATTAAGATATCCAGAATAATAAAGAATTAAAAAAATTTCCCATTTAAATATTAAAAATAATTTCTATTGGCGTTAAAATCTCTCTTTATTGTAAATTTTCTTTAAGATTATTTTTTAATTTCTCAGCCAAACTTCCTAGTTTATGAGCAGTCGCAGAAATTTCTTCCATTGAAGCAGTTTGTTGTTCTGACGACGAGTTTATTCCTTCCATTATTTCAATTAAAACTAGTTAGATAAATTATTTAATTCTATCTCGCTTCACAAGTAGAGTAGAATTAAATATTCTTATGTATTAACCTAAGTTTTAGATTATTGAAAACCAAAAAGATTAATCAATTCCTCTGTGTTGTCAACTAATATATCTGGATTATGTTCTTGCAAAGTCTCCTTTTTAGCCAGACCAGAAGCTACACATATCATTTTTACATTCGCAGATTTTCCCGCTTCTATATCTGTTGTCATATCTCCTATAAAGATAGCTTCTGAGGGTTTTATATTCCATTTATCAAGGATTTTTATAATTCCTTCTGGACTTGGTTTCACTTCTGAAACCTCATTAAACCCTATAATAGTGCTGAAAAATTTATTTAAATTAAACTTTTCTAAAACTTCTTCGGCATATTGGCTTTTGTTATTCGTTAAAATTGCTAACTTCAGTTTTTTATCATAAATTTTGCTAATTAACTCATCTATTCCCGTATATATTGAAGATTCAGCATCTTTATACTTATTGAATTGATTAAATAAAAATATAGCAATACGTAGTTTTTTAAAATAACTTAATCCTTCTAAAAACCGTACTTGTAACAAATCATATGAATTAAGAAGAATTTTAGGGATGGGGTAATTTTGGATCTCTTCAATTAGATGAGCGAGTTCTTCCATAATTTCGTCTGTATTTACATTCATTTCATATTTCTCTACTGAATCGTCGACTGCTTTTTCAATTGCTTCAGAAATATTAAAAATCACACCATCCATATCAAAAATGATTCCTTTATATTTTTCTAAGTTAATTTTTTCCATACTAAAGTGAATAAATATTTAGAACAATTTTAATTATACGAATGGCAATATTTTAAATAAACAAGTATCAACTATTATATTTATTAACTTCTCAGTTTAAAATGAACGAAAAAAAAGAAGAAGAAAACGAAGAGCTTGAAAACGAAGAGGTTGAAGTAGACGACGACGACTTAAAAGTCTATTTAGAAGAAATGAAAGCTTTGGAGACTGATTTTTCTGATTTAGAGGATCTAGACATGGAGGAACTTCAAGAAATCCAAGATGCTATTGCTAAAGTTAAAGAAAGCGAAGAAGCACCTAAAATTGAAGTAATAAGTGAAGAATTAACTGAAGAAGAAATTGAGATTGAGCTAAAGGAAGAAAAAGAGCTTAAGGAGGCAATGGTTACTGACTTTTCAGATATAGATGAAATCGATTTTGAGGAATTAAAAGATATGCAGGATGCAATCCAATCTGTTAAACAAGATGAAATACAGGGAATAGCTGAGGGAGAGACTGAAATCCAACCGACTCAAGGAGTTTCTAGAGAATTAGAGGAGAGAATTAAGCAAGAGCTCTTAAAACGAAAGGAAATTGAAGAAGAAATCATAACTCCAGAGAAATTTTTAGATTATATTAAAAACAAGCGTGATAAAATCTGGTACCATGCCCTTTACTATATTGTTTTTAATGTTGAGGATCATATTGCTTCAAAAATGTTATTATACGATGTTTTAAAAGAAGTGACGAGTAAATCACCAATCGATCCAATCCCAGAACACCAATTTTATTTTGGATTAGGGTACATCTTACGGTTGAATTTTAATAATAAACAAGTTGTCAGATTTTTGAAGGATGGGAAGTTTAAGATCAATGTCAATGTTAACAATTTAAAAGAAATGTTAGAAATAGCGGGAGAACCAATAAGTACTCGTCCTGTTATAAAAGAAGAAGAGAAGAAAAAGATGTTTAAAGATTTTCTAAAGGAAGATTTTTTTGATATATAAATTTTTATGATTCTTATTAATTAAAAAAAAATGAGCGAAAAACCTTCTTTATTAATTATAGGGAATTCAAATGTTGGTAAAAGTTCTATTACAAAATTAATTCTACCGAACCCTAGGGCGTTTAAAGGTAAAATTGGGAAATCTCCCGGTAGTACTTTATTGATAAAACCAATAACTCAGCCCAATTCACCTTATAAAATAATCGACCTTCCTGGTTTTGGGTACTCAAAACATTCAAGCCACAGACGAGAAGAACATATAAAGAAACAGATTGTTATCCACATCGAAAAGCATTATGAAGACTATTTTTTTGGTTTAGTTGTACTCAATATTTTAAGGATCGAAGATGAAATAAATAAGTATTTCATTAAGAACAAGAGAACAATTCCATTAAGTTTTGAACTTATCCAATTTTTAAATGAGTTTAAAATCCCAATCTTGATCATTTTAAATAAGATTGATAAGGTCTCTAATTTTGATAAAAATAAGATTATTAACTTACTTCTAAGGGCTGCTAAAGGATATAACCTTAATTTAGTCCACTTAAATAATTATGATTATAAAAATAGCTCTGAAATCCCTTATTTAGAATTTTCAGCATTAAAAAAAATTAATTTAAAAGAATTAAAACTAGCAATTCAAAATTTTTTAAAGTAAAAATTATAAACTTTTTAGTTTTATGTGATTAGAGATATGATTTTTCAGTTCAGAATATTCTGTAACAACTGGAAATTGTGGAAATTCTTTCTGTACATTTGCAGGGGGTCTAAATAAGATTCCAAAATCGGCTTCTTTTAACATTCTAATGTCATTATAAGAATCACCAACTGCAATTACATTGTATTTCAATTTTTTGAGTGCTCTTACAGTTTTCTTTTTCATATCTTTAAGTCTTAAAGAATAATTAATTATCATACCTGTTTTGTCTATTTCAAGATTATGGCAAAAAATCAAGGGATAATTAAGTTTTTTTGCTAAAGGTTGAATGAACTCTATAAAACTACCAGTTGCAATTATTACTTGGGTATTTGATCTAAGCCATTCTAAAAAGTCTAATGCTCCTGGTAAAAGATCAATATCTGCAATTATTTCTTGAATATCTTTCAAAGTGATATTATTATTTCTAAGGATTTTCAACCTTTGCTTCATAAGTACATCATAATCTGGAATATCTCTAGTAGTTAGTTTGAGTTTATCAATTCCAAAAGCAATAGCAACAGCCTCCCATATCTCAGGAGTAAGTACACCTTCTAGATCTAAACAAATAAGATACATTCCATTAGGAATATGGAGGGGATCAATATGAATTTTTTGATTATATGAGAGTTAATTATACGTAAAAGAGTGATTTTTCCTTTAAATATAATCTATAATTTTGTAATTTTTGGATCCTTATCTTTATCCCAATTCACAGCAAAAAGAAAGTCTCTACTTACCTGATTTTTATAAATTATAGGGAATCCACTGATTTCTTCAAATTTAACTGCAAAATCTTCTAAAAATTCGTAATCAGGAAAATAATAGTGCGGTTCTTTATCACTTTTTAAACGATCTTTTATTGATAAAGCTTTAGCTTGTAATGTAAAACCTTTTATCTCAAAAAAATTCGGATTTGCTTTCTTGATTATATTTGTATAATTTTCAATGTATGTTTCATCAATATTTAGATTTTTAATAGCCGTTAACCGAATTAATGATCTGCAGGATAATGAATTCAATAGCTCTAAGCTTTCATTTAATTTTTTCCAGCCATTTTTAATCATTGGTCGACAAACTTGTTTATATATTTGTTCATTTGGTGCAGGTAGGGTAATATATAGTTGACTCGGTAAAGGATTCAAATCCTTAATTTTGTCTGGTAGGGTTCCATTTGTGACTATAAATGTTGTCATATTACGATTTTTAAATTCTTGCACAAGTTCAGACATTTTTGGATACAACAATGGTTCTCCATCAAGAGATATAGCAGCGTGATTTGGTATCATTGCCTCACTATGAGCTTGCATAATCTCATCCGGTGTCGTTAATGCTCGGTTAATTAAGACTTCTATTTCTTCTCTGGAATCAATACAGCATTGAATATCATCATCCAGTTCAAATCCTGTGAGTCCTTGATTTCTTGGTTTAACGAAATTTTGATTTTTTAGAAGATTAATTGCTCGTACAATTTTGGTTTTTGAAACATGAATTTTATTCATTAGAGAATCTAAATTATGTGACCCTTCACCATTCAATAACATATAATACAGAATATCAATCATTATTTCATAATTATCGAGATATCGCCTTAGAGGTAAATGATTTTGTATAATATCTTGATGATGGCGAAACATTTCACCAACTATATCCTTAGGATCATCGGGTTCAACATTAAACTCACTTCCCAGAGATCCAGTTTCTATATCCCGCCAACAAAATACACATTGGTGATTACAAAATGGTAAAGAAGGAGTATTTTGTAAACATCTGTGGCTTTTTATTCCAAAAACATCTTTATAGCAATTTCGGTTATCTCTTCCAGTCATTAATCTCTGTTCTAACCAATGACAAGGTTTAATGGCGGTATGTTTATTCTTTCCAATGATTCTATAAGTTGTTTTTGTATAGTTCTCGACAAATTCATTAGTAATTCTGTTATCGACGATGAACCGGTTTTTCATTAAAGAGCCACTTTAAACGTCAAATTCTCAATAGTTTATATAAATAAATGTATTTTATTAAGATATTAAATTATATTCTTAAAATTTATAAGTAAATTAATAATTAGTACTAAACTTTTTGAATATAATTAAAACTATGGTTTTGACTAATTAGAATAAATGAAAAAGTGGGCTTTAATGTTAAATAGAATAAAAAGCGAGGTACTAAATTTAGGATTAAAATTTATAAGCGTGGACGAGAAAATCGTACGTATGTTACTTGAGACTAGTCCTTCAAATGTAAATGAGATTGTAATTCTCCCTGCTATCAAAATTGTGATGAAAAAAATCTTACAAAAATTACAAAATAAGCGAAACCATGGAAGAGTTTATAACGGAGAAATAAATAATGTTAGAGTTAGTGTTATTCGCTCTTTAATGGGGGCTCCTAACTGTGCGATAACAGTTGAATGTTTGAGGAGATGTAAGACAAAACTAATAATAAGGGTAGATACATGTGGAGGAATTGAAACGTCCAATATGAAAGTTGATATTGGTAATATCATAATACCAAAGTTGGCATTTTGCGATGAGGGTACAAGCCCCCAATACATAAGAGAAAATCCGTCATTAGCAAATGATTTAGATGCTATATCGAATCCATTTACGAAATTTCAAAATCTACTAACTGGGAATCAAACAATATTTATTTCACGTCCAAATATAAATTTAAATGAGGTATTATTAAATTCAGGAAATGCTCTTTTCACAAATAAAACAATATCAGGGTATTTATGGACTACTGATGCCCTTTTCTGTGAAAGCTTGGATTTTGTTAGGGCATTGCAATCAATCAACATTCAAGGTATTGATATGGAATCTTCAATTTTATTCTTATTAGGTAAACTATATAATTTGAAAACCGCTTCTATCCTTTCTGTAACAGATCTACCTGGACATTTAAAATATGATTTACTTCATTCCAAAGAAATCCATCCAGATATGGAAAATGGAATTAATAACTCACTTAAACTTCTTTTCAATTCACTACCAAAAATCAAATCGGATATATTATAAAATTAATCGATTTTAGACACTTATGAATTTTAACAATAGTTTTTATTAATAATTTGTATTCAGTTAAATTAGATTTAGAAGCTGTAAAGATTATTATTTCATTGTTAAAAACCAGATGTTAAATTAATAAAAAATTCTGTTGTCTAAAGTTAAACTTTATATTCATTCTTGTAATTATATTATAATCATATATAACAATAGTATTATACAATTTTGGCGAGACAAGTATGGAGGATATAAGAGATAAATTAAAAGAAAACCGACTTAGGGTCATTCATCTTTTAGCTTTTATTTTTAGCTTGACAGGGGCGATACTTTTATTTACGACTGATTTTCTAGAATGGTATAATTACCCTGGTGTTTATGGTTGGATAAATATTGATTCAGACGTTTATGGTCCAATAATAACTATGGCCGCACTCTTTTTACTTATTTGTACGTTCATTAGTATTGTTGGAATTTACAATCCCCTATTCGTTAAAAAAGCAACTCTTCTCCTTGCCGACCTTTTTTCTATTATTGTATTTCTCATGTCATTAATGGGTATTATAATTGCTGCTGGCGATTTAGATGTATATACTTCCTGGAATCCCGATGCAGGTTTTTATGGAGCGATTATAGGGAGTTTACTTACTATGATCTTATTTGGTGTGGCCTTTTCGATTACGAAACAGGGAAGTATTCAAGAATCTAAAGTTTCTAGACGTATAACTCCAGTAAGAACAGTTCAAAAGGTGAGTTATTGTCCTAAATGTGGTAAAGAAGGATCTGGAGAATTTTGTGCCTATTGTGGAACTGAAATGAGAAAAGTTCAAGAATACAAGCTCCCAGAAAGTGCGGTTCCGAAAGTGGAACACTGTCCTAAATGTGGTAAAGAAGTATCTGGAGGATTTTGTACTTATTGCGGAACAAAACTGAGATAAAATGACTCTATGAATGTATTATCTTAATTCTTTCTTTAATTTTTATTAGAATAAATTTATTTACAAAAAAGTAAGTATGCATATCATACATCAATGACTAAAGTCCTCGTAGAAGTCTACTAAAATCTGGTTCTTTAAAAAATTCATTATATTTCTTTAATAATTCTATATTTACGAGAAAAATCTTTTTACCAGATTGACTTTTAGTAGATTTTACTAGATTTAGATCTTTTAATTTGTTTATATGGTATAATATGGTTCCTGAATAGATATCTAGATTTTCTCCTATTTTTGAAACTTTTACTGATTCATCCTTGAAGATTTCTTCTAATATTTTAGGGTTCAAGGGATTTAAAAAGATTATTTTAAACTTGTCGTAATCTTCTGGTACATCAGATAAAAAGTAATGAAGAGATTTTCCAATTTTCTTAGACCTTATAAGGTTGAATCTTTCAAGAGTCATTACGTGTTTAAGAAAAGGGGTTCTGGTGATGTTTAATTCTTTTTCAATTTTATCATCTCTAGCGTGGATTCCCGGATTAATTTTAATGAAGTTTAATATTTTTTCGAGTTTTTCATTAGTAAGTATCTCTAGTTTTGTACGTCTCTCGTTAGTTACAATCCAAGTCTTTTCTTCTAAGGTCCTTATAGTAAGAAAAATTTCCTCCTTACTATAACCTTTTCTATAAGATAATTTTGCTATACATTTTGCATATAGTTTTTCTATAATCGGATATTTTTGTATCTGACTCTCAGATTCAATCTCAAATTCAGCATCATACCGCTTTAATTTTAGGATATTTTTTGCTATATCTAAAACATCTTTTTCTATTTCTGTTAATTCATCAATTATAGCGTCTTCCTTGAGTTTTTCTTTTTCTTTGTCCTCTCCTTCCTGTAAAGGTTTAAAATCTAAACGCCTAAATGAACTATCCTCTAAGAATTCTTTTTCCTTTGGTTTTTTAATTTCTCTTCTTCTTTCCAGTGACATTTTTAGCCGTTTTCCTCTAAGAATTGGACAAATTTAATTTGTTCTTGAGCATCCATGTATTTTAATTGATCAATAAGGTTATTAATATACTGTGGTTTGACATTGGGGAGTTTTCGAATTCTTTCAATTAATTTTTTAGGAATCTCTTTATATAAATCAACTAAAGCTTCGATATATTTAACTTGTTCTTCTTTAGTTAAGAATGCAAGCTCCTCCAATAACTCCCTCTTTTCTTTTTTGGAGATTTTTAAATTAGAAATCTGTTGTCTTAAATCTTTAGATAACACAGCAAATATTTTTGAAAAATATTCTTTCACTAGTTTTTTATCCTTTTTATTTTTTACAGGCAGAAGAGATTCATGAAGTCTTAATTCAATTTCCTCTTCTTTTCTTTCCTTTTCCGCCTTAATTAGTATATCTTCTAATTCTCCAACTTTACCTAACTCTTCTTCAATTTTTACTCTTCGGTCAGTTATTATGTCTTTTTCTTTTGCCATGGTTGTTAATGGAGTTGGTTTAATGATAGGTTCTTTTTGTTCTTCTTTTCTAACTCCAATATCTGGTTTTATTTGGGGCTTAGTCATCCTATAAGCTCCAGGAGTGTAAACAGGTTTTGCTTCTGTGGGGGGAATTTGAAGTTTATCTAAAGGGGTACCAACAAAAAGGAAAAATATCAGAACTCCTTTTAACAGAATAAAAATTCCTGAAGCAAAAAAAACAGTCCCCATTACTCCTATTATAATTAATTTAATTGAATCTCCTAGTTCGAACTTTTCCTTTACTTTAATATCTGATTTTAAGCTTCTATCTAGGATTAACGCCCCAAATGCGAGGAGTAGTAAACCAAAATAGACTACCATGATTATGGGTATTTCAATGGAATAAGGAAATGTAATCATTTCAGAATCATTTGTTGGAAGATAAATCTTATCTGAATATGCTCTGTAAATTCCCAAAAGGACGATAAAAAACCCTGCTTTGGTAGAAAGATGATTAAGCGAATTTTTAGCAAATAAACCATAATCATAAGCATTAAGATCTTTATTCTGTCGATCAGTGACAACATAAATAAAGATAAAAACACCTCTAATGAGGATAATTACTCCTGTTCCAAATAGAATGCAACCTAAAATTCCCCAACAAAAGGAATCAAGAAAAATCTCATTATATTTTTTTTCCTTTACTTTTGGTGCAATATATAATCGATCATATAATAATAGAAATAAACCAATAAGTCCTAGAGATAAATTATTAAAAAGAATAGAACTCCAATTATCCCAATTAACTGCAATTTCGGCAATCATGCCAAAAGAGATAAATGTGAAAATAAATATTGGAAGGAATGATATTTTGTTTAAAAATTGAATAAATTTGTCCAAATTCGAAGATTCTTTCTCAGATAAAACAACGGAAGGAGTAAATTTTCTAGTAACCGGTGTTTGAGCCGATTTAAATTTTACACCTTCCAAGACAAAAGGAGAACCACACTTTTCGCAATAAACTTGAATATATTGGTTAATTAAATTAGAAAGTTCAATTGGAAATGCATAACCACACTCTCGGCAAATGAAAATCTTTTTTGACATACTTTTTAACTACACCTTAATAATTATGTTTTTGTTTAATTACTTTAATTTTTTTTGAATAGGAAAATGTTAAAATATTAATGAGTTAGAGTTGAAAGTTTTTGAAATTCACTTAGATTAAATTCTTTTCCACATTTAACACAAAAAACACTTCCATTTGAAAGTATTTTCTCCATCATTTTTTCTGAAAATCTTTTTCCACATTCATTACAGAATAGTATATTAGTATTAATTCCGTTGAATTGAATACCAATATGAACATTGTTATTTTCTGTTTGTTTCTTAGGTTTGGGTTCTCCTGAAACTAAATAATAAAAACCTTCACATAATTTAAATACCCCCAGACCGATACCCTTAAGGAGATAATAAATCCCCTTAAGGGTGTAGAATATTAAGTATGCAATTCCTTTTATAACATAATATATAAGTGTGACTGCTAAAGCCAACAGTGCGATAATCCCTATAATTGCTAATATCTGCCCATAAATCGGTTGAACTAAATACCATTCAATAAATTCATTATAAATACCATTCAATAAATTCATTATATCCATTTTTTTATACACTTTAAATTTTATTTTACTCTTAAATTTTAGACATTTATCATTGATTTTAAAAAAATAGGAGTCCAATGTTTAAAAAAAACTTTTTTCTGAATTTAATCGTCGAAGTTTTCTTAAATTCTAAGAATTCAAAATCAGATTATGCCAATTTATTGCTTTAACCGTTTGATGAAGCATATGATCATCATCTACAATATTATATTCTAAATTAGTAAAAAAATATCGTGCTCTTTCTCGTGCTGGTTTATAGGGAACAGTAGTATCATTTTTTCCATGATAAACTATTACAGGGACATCCACAGCTTTATAAAAAGAAGGTTTTAGCTTACGTGAGACCAAAAAAGGGGCTAACAAAATTAATTTACTAACTTTATATGGCTTACTTAGAGCGATTAGGCTTGCCATCAATCCTCCAAAACTGGAGCCTATGATGATCCAGAATTTTTTTGAATTAAGAATAGCGTTCAATTCAGCCATTCTATATTCTAACAATTCATACATTGGAATGTTTTCATCGGATTTCTTAAAATCAGGCGTGAGAATATCGGGAAACACGCTTTTTAGGAATCTCCCTTTAAATCCTTGGCCTGAACTTTCAAGACCGTGTACAAAAATAATATTTTGCATGAAATATGACTTTTAAGGAATCTTTTATGATTTAATTTTCAATTATTCTACTTCATCCTTCGAAAGATAACTATAATCTTCCTCTCTTAACAGTTTCATTTCTTTCTTATGTCCATAATAAATCAAGATACCAAACACACTAAAATATATAATGAGAATCAACACTGTAAAGAAATAGTAATTATATGTAAAAGACATAAAATGAAGAGCACTCCCTAAAATGAATCCTGTAAATAACCTTGATTCAGTACTACTCTTCCTTAACAATAGTCTTTGAGTGCCCCAATCAACAATACACGGGATCGGTAAAATTATTATCAAAATTAAGGCAATCTCACCGCTAAACTCTACTTGGAAAATCCTTTCTAGTAAGTAAGTTAGAAATAATGAGGATAATCCTCCTAGAATCACTCCTGAACATCTCGAACAAAAATATACTTTTGTCCTCCCAAACTTTAGGTAAAACGTATGGTCGGACGCGGAAATTGGATGATGCGTCAAAAACATGTAATACAAATGCTTTTCATCAGTAGCAAAAATTTTATCATATAAAACTAATAATATTGGAACTACGAAGACTATTGACATTAGTGCTTGGAAAAAGAATTTAAAACCATAATTGAGTATTACAGTCTCAGTGGTAAATTGACCCGGATAAAAAAATATCTGAAATATAATTATGATTCCTGTTATGATAAAAGAATTTATTACTAAAACTAGAAATGTATTATAAACTTTTATTCCCTCATGATATTTCAATGGTTTATATTTATAGAGCCCAACCAAGAATCCTAAAATAGCTACAATCAGGCACCACTCAAAATAAATCTCATGATAATACGTAATCTGATAAAGTAGTTCAGCTATGAATCCATCTACTAGACCGTGTATAGATCCTGCCAAAACAGAAAGAAAAGTAAATATTAATAATGTAATACCAAATCGTATAGTAAATTCTTGATTTTCTACAAAATTAGTTGATATTGATTCAAATGCTTCTGCTATATAGATATATGAAATGATAATAAATGTACTGATTAATAAGTTTAAAAAAATTAAACGGAAATAGTTCTTTCCCTCTTCTTCTTGAGGAATTTCATTCAATATAATTAATAACTCTCTTTTTATTTTAAACCATTAACTTAATATAGTTTTAATTAAAAATCTCATCAAGTTCTTCAATTAGTTGTGTTTTGGTTAACTCAAAACCCTTTCTGAGGACAGTTAAAATGATTTCCTTCCCTACCGGCACTTTCAATATAGATGAATCACTCTCCACAATTGATATTCCTTGTTCATTATAATCCAATTGACGTATTAGAGCTTGATACGCTCTTTCTTTTGTTTTAAAAGTTGCTCTTGATAATTCACTATAATCTTTAATATTCTCATCAACCTTCAAAAATAAAACACTCTCTTCAACCTGAGTTATAAAGCAATTTTTTGTTACTTCTTTTAATTTTTTATAGTTACGGTGATCCTTCTTACATTGTCTATCTGTTTGATCATTCTCTAAATATATTGGAAATTTTCTATTAATAATCCTATCAAAATGTTCTTTTGAGCCATCTCCATTTGTAATTAAATCTTTAGCACTACCAAGTGTAACTCTTATTTGTTCTAATGTTCCTACTTTAGCATCTTTATCGCTCCAATATTTGTAAAAAGATTTAACGATAGGCTTCACCAAAACATTCAAGACCCCTGTATCCAACTCTGAATCAATTAAGCCCTTCCCAAAATTAAGAGAAATATCCATTTGTTCAATCATTCTTTTTTCTAAGATTCTATAGTTTCTCTCGATAACATCCATGTTATTATCTCCAATAATATATGTACGAATAAATTTTAGAGTCTTTTATCGGTTAAATTATTTTTGATTATATGTTTCATTTAACGATTTTATAAACTCTACTTTGGTACGCTCAAAGCCTCTCCTTAATGTTTTCACAATTATCTTTCGTCCTACAGGTATTTTAAGGATGGAGGGGTCCTCCTCTATTATTGTTATACCTCTTTCTGTAAATTCCAATTGTTTCATTAAATTTTGTTCAGCGATCTCTTTTGTGCTAAATGCAATACGACATAAATCACCGTAATCTTCTACATCCTCCTTTACGTCTAAAAATTTCACTACTTCTTTCAGATAATTTATAAACGTTTCTCTCGCTACCTGTATTAACCTTTCATAATTCTTATGCGAGTGTGAACAGTTGCGTGATGCTTGATCGGCATCAAGATACTTTGGAAAATTTTCCTCAACAATCCTGTTAAAATTATGATCATCATTACCATTCATTAATAATTCTTTGCCGGATTCTAAACTAACTTGAATTTGTTTTAGCGTCCCTTCTTTTACATCCTTCTTTGACCAATAATCATAGAAGGTTTTAATAATGGGCTTAATTATAAAGTTCAAAATTCCTGTATCCAATTCAGTATCAATAAGATTTCTTCCTAAAACAATTGAATTTTCCATCTGCTGAATCATTCGTTGTTTAACAATATCATAATTTCTTTCGAAGTAATTCAATGTTTAATCTCCACTTAGTTCAAAACAAAAATATAAATTCTCAAACTCAGTTAATTATTATTTAAAGAATTCTATTCTTTTAAAATAATTTCATAAGTTTTATACTATTAATTTTATATGATTAACTCTTAATGGATTTTGGGATAAATCATAAAATAAAAAAGAGAAAAAATTAATAAAAAAATAGAAATTGATAAAAAAATATTTGAATATTTAGTTATATTAATTATTGAAAACAAATTTAGAGAATTAAAAAAGTCTCTGTAAATTGACCGAGATTTAAGAAGGCGGAGGAATACAACTTAATGTTTTTCTTTAAGGTATTAATTCTAGGAGATCCAGAAACAATTCATTTTTACGCTTCAAGAGCGTTTGGTGAACCCGGAGAAGATAAAGAAACATATTTTGAATGGTATAAAGAAGTGAAAATCTTAGAAGACACCTGCGATTTAGAAATTGATGCGATTACAAGCATATCAGCAGATTTAGATGACATAATTCCGATTGTGGATGGGATTATTTACTTTTTAAATCCTCTAATTAAAGAAGAATATGAACTACTTGAAATGGTCTTACCAGATATTTTTTCAGTTAAACGCGATATTCCTACAATAGTCATTTTTTATGATCAAAATGGTATTCTCCCAATATCTGTGAATGAGCTCTTAACAAATGTATGGGTTAATTATCCTAGTCTCGAAGCCTTTGCTAATCTAAATCCTAAAGATTTTCATCAAGTACTTCAATCGCTCTGTTTAGCGATGATTAATGGGGAGACTCCGTTAAATATTGAGAACGCTTGGATGAGATTTCCAATATTCATTCAAATGGCTAATGTTTATTTTAAGGATAAAAATTATTATTATGCCGCTCAAGCAGTAAGAAAAGCAGCTTTGATTGCAGAAATTTACAATAAAGAGGAGTACTTTATTATAACTGATCAAGCGGCATATCTATATTCAAAAATTAATCTATATTTGGAAGCAAGTCAAATAATAGAAAATATAGACCCAATAAAGGCTGTTAATTTTAAGAGGCTGTATGCTGATGCAATGATAAGAGAAGGTACTTTCTATTTTAATAAACATGAATACGAAACTGCTGCAAAACAATACGAAAGAGCAGGACAATGGTCTAGTATTGAGTTGTTAGATAAAAAAATAATTGATGAAGCCTTTAGATTAGCAATAACTTCTTGGATATCGGCTTGTAAGGTTGAGAATGCATTTAGAATTCTTGAAAGCTTATCGCATCCAGAAGCTCAGACAATATTAAAGGAAGTTACAGGCAAAATTGGTAATGCTGCAGAATTCTTAGTAGAAACTAATAGATTTGAATTAGCAAGGGAACAACTATATAATGCGATATATAAATATCAAAGAGAAGCACTTTCAGATGAATTAGAAGAATTAACCATCAAATTAACGAAAATTTTAATTTATATCTTCAAACATCAAGTTAATGTTAAAGAAATTCACGCTGCAAGATATACTTATGATGAAATTGAAAATATGTGGGAATCGTATAATGTAAAAAAAACCAATTTAGATGCAACTTTAAAAATCTTAATTAACCTTTTTTTAGAAAAAAATAACTTTGGAATAACAACCATACTTATTAATAAGCTAGACTCTTTGATGATAAAACAAGAATTGACCAAATTAAGTGGTGAAATTGAGGATATATATAAAACCTCATTGAAAAAGGAACTGGAGGAAACTATTAAAAAAGGAGTAGATTTTTTGACTGAATTTGTTGAAGCTGAGTTGGATATTATTGCTGATATGAATAAAAAGAAAATTGAGGCTGCCAATGAGTTCATTAAACAAGGCAAATATCTTAAAGGAGCAAAGTATTTAATAGATCAGGCGGATTATCTAAAAAAGATAGGAATGGAAGGCATAAGGGATCAAATTCTTACAAAATCTTTAGATATTCTCTTAGAAGGTGATATTTTTGAAGAATTTTTCATCACCTTTAGTGAATTATCAATAGAAATGAAAAAGAAGTACTTAATTAGAGTATTTCCAGTTTTCCTTGACAGATTGAAAGAAATTGAAAAATTGGAGAATTTTGAAAGAATCGCAAGAATTTTGGAAGATTCTAACAGAATATATCGTAATCACTTGTTTTATGACAAATCCAAACAGATTAGTTTAGTTTATATTAAAATCATTAAACATGAGGCGTTGAATCTACTTAGAGTTGAAGAGGATCTTTCAGGAATTAGAAAAGCAAATGAGTTAGTAAAAAAAGCAATTAGTGTCTCAGACGCCTATTTAGAAAAAGAAGAAATCCTAAATATAAACTATGATAAAATCTTCAAGAAAATTGCTGAAGTATATATTGATTTAGATGATTTAGCCAATGCTCACGCATATAATGACAGAATTGAGAATAAAGCATATAAAAAAGAGATTCATAAAATAATTGATAAACTTGAAGCAGAAAGAAGTGCAATTCGTTCTATAAAAGCAAAAGAAACCCGAGATGGAGCAGTTTTAGAAGAGATGCGTTCTATTATTGAAAATAAGGCTAGAGAGTATCGTCGTTTAGATCAAGAAAAGGAACTTAGGGAAAGAACTGCCAGAAAAACAAGACTTTTTAAAGGAGCTTTAAACCATTTAACGAAAAAAGAGTTCGATAAAGCCATTGACTTGTACAAGGATACCATAATTGAATTAAACAGAATTAAAAAGTACAATTTGGCTGGTGTTTCATTAGCAATAGTTAGTTTATTATTATTTAAAGAAAATAGAGTAAAGGATGTGAGAGAATTATTAGAGGAGACAAAACGGAGTTTGTCAGGGTTGGGTATTGAAACTTTTCCAGTCACATTAGTTGAATACATGTTTCAAGCGAACAAGTTTCAAGATGAGCCTAAATTTAATGAAGCATTATCTTTTTTAAAATATCTTCCATTATTTGATGAAGAATTAAGACTTCTACATGACCAATTTGGTGAAGATTATATAGAAGAAGGAATAATTGAACCAGTAGCAGAAACTAATGAAGTATTAACAAGACAGCAAGCAATAGAAATAGATCAAAGATATGGAAAAATAGAGTCAAAAATAGGAGACACTCGACGGGAGAAAAAAAATTTTCTTAATAAACGAATAGCTACAAAAAGAATTTTTTATAAACCAATTTTTACATTATTGGAAGCACAGAATTTCAAAGAAGCAGCAACTAAATATTATGAATTAGCTGAAACCATGGTTTCTAGAAGAAAAGATTTTAGAACTAGTTCACTCCTTATCCTTCTACACGGATTATGCTTATTAAAAATCAAAGAACCTTATTCTCTCATCAAAGAAAGTATTAACCAGTTTCTAAATAGACGGGGTGTCAATAGAAGATTGGTGGAAGATACATATGATATTATGTTAATCCTTTTTATAATTGATGCTAAAGGTTATAACTTGGAAAATTATTTACCAAAAATTAAAGGAATGTTAGAAATCTTACCTCTATTTGAAGAAGAAACCCATCTAATAGAGTTTAAAAATTGATCAGTCAACTATATTTGCATATTTTTGTAAATCCTTTACTCTCATACGAAGTGTAACTTCTGTAACTTTCGCCAGTTGACTAATTTCTTTCTGTGTTCTATTTTCACTACATATTTTTGATGCTATATAGATAGAAGCAGCAGCAATTCCTTTCGGGTCTTTACCTGCTGAATTGAATCCACTATCTCTTGCCTTTTCAATTAATTTTACAGCTATATTTCTACACTGCATTGAAAGCTTTAGTTCTTCATTAAATTTATCAACATATCTATCAGCTGAAAAATGTTGTACTTTCATTCCGAGTTTTGGTAGAACTTCCATGAGAATTAATCGATAACTTTTAATTACTTTCTTTTTAGGAATTTGTGCAATTTTCGTTATTTCTTCAGCAGTTCTGGGTATTCCATGAACTCTTAAAGCAGCAAAAATAGATGCTGACAATAACGTATCTATACTTCTTCCCATAGTTAATTTCTTTTTTACTGTTTGAGTATATATTCTAAGCGCATCCTCAGCTACGGCATCTGGAATTCCTAATCTTTTTTGTAAACGCTGTAAATTAGGTAAAGCAATCCATAAGTTTCTCTCATAACTAGTTGTTAAAGACCTATGAATTTTAGCCAATCTGTTAAATTTAGATTTGTATTTTGGGCTTAGTAAAGTGCCTCTAGCGTCTCTCGATCCTCTGATAATTGTTCTGGGCCCTATTGGGCTATAAACTCTTTCACTACTTTTCCTCTTCTGAATTTCTTCTTGAGTAAAAGCTCTACGAGGACTATCGTCAAGAATTCTAGAATATACAAAACCACAGTTTAAACAGACATAAAATCCATCTTCTTCACTTATTTTAGGACTATCACAACAGGATGGACCTTCCTCCCCACTATCTTCAAAGAACTCATTATCTTTAAAATGAGACGGCATAATCACTTATAATAGTAAAAAATGAATTTGGAATTATTCATTTTAAGTATAAAATACATACTCTATAAAATATTTAAGTTTAATCTATTTAAAACTAAGTTGTGAAAATTTAAATCTAAGTCTTTTTAATTAGTATCATAAAAGTTTAATAAATAATAATAAAAACGAAATTAACCTATTAATATTAAAAGAATCAATGTTTTCTATGTCCTCTGAAAGTTCAGATATAATAAAAGTCATTTCCAAATTTTTAGACCCCAAATCTGTAAAAATTGAGAAATTAGAAAAGATCGATGACATTTTAAAATTACCAATTCAATCCTACAAATTTATAGATAAAGAAGAATCAACTATTATAAAAAATCTATTTGAAATTTCTAAAATTAAAGAAATACTAGAACTAAACAAAGACGATCCATTTGAAAGTTTATCCATATTAGAAGAATCTGAAGAATCTCTCGAATTAACAGAAAGTTTAAAGGAAAAAATTGGGGCGCTAAAAAATAAATATCCCACCTTAGAAAATAAATTAAGAAAAGCAGTTACGATTAGTACACTCATAAATAGCCTTTCTGAGGAAACAGAAGCTATTAAAACCGAAACTCAAAAAGTTTTAGTTGCTGGTCTAGATGCTGCAGGTAAAACGTCCTTATTATCGAAATTTGGAGGGCGCTTAGGGATAAGTGATATGATTGCTACTCATCCAACAAAGGGTGTAGTTAGGATGAAATTTGGTACTTCTAATTTGAATCTCTTCATTTGGGACTTAGGCGGTCAAGAAGAATATCGTGAGAGGTATTTAAACAATCCCGAGCAATACTTTATTCAATTAGATCTACTAATATACGTCATAGACGTACAAGATCCAGAGAGATTTGAGGAAACTTTAGATTATCTTGATAAAATACTTGACTCACTGGTGATGTTAGAAGAAGCCCCTTATGTGCTATTATTCATTCATAAATATGATCCTGATTTAAAAAGAGACCCTAAAATACTCCTTAATATTGAACTCTTGAAAAACGATATACGTGAGCTTCTTAAAAGTAAGAATTATGATTTTGAAGTTGAAACATATTTAACTTCTATTTATTCTTTAATTTCTCGCGAACCACAATTTGCGAAATATATAAAAAATTTAATGAGCTCAACTTATTCTCTTACAGATCCAACAGTAAAGAAGGTAGAGGGACTTGGAAAAACATTGGAAGAGACTCTTAATGCGGTTATTCGTCTATCTGAGAGCATCTCTACACAACTTAATGATCTCGATATTCGTCTCCGTGCGATAGAATCGGGTGCATTTCAAGCAGCACAAGGTGGACAACCACTTGAAATAGCGAATACCTCTTTAAGTTCCCGTAGAGCTGGAGAGAACTCAAGATTGACAGTTCTTAATGAGTTAAAAGATTTATTTAGTAAAAGAAAGAGCTTAGATCTTTAAATTCTCATTTCTTTTTTTGTAAAATTATTTTTAATATATTTATAGGTAGCAGATAAAAAAATTGCTATACAAATTATGATCCATAAAACAAGATACCAAACATTTTCAAATATCATTGAATTAAATTGTCGATATTCTATGGTATGCAGAGCAAATTGTTCAAAATATTCAAAAATTATTTGAAATATAGGAGCAACAATAAAAACTGAAAGCAAGAACCCAATTATACCGATAAAATACCCGAATATTACATCCGAAGGATAATGGACACCCAATTGAATCCTTGAAAATGATATTATTATTGCTAGTACTTGCATTATAATTATCATAATGGGTGATTTTAAAAAGAAGAGCCCTATCAATAAACCATATGCGACAATATTATATGAGTGCCATGAAGGAAAGCTTTTTGATCTCGGTTTTATTTGGAGAACTTTGAGTTTATCTTTTTCTAACTTATCAAAAGGTCTTGATCTATTAACCGTTTGTTTAATTGCTAATATTAATAATAACCCTGTTAAAAAAATAGCAGCTAAGTTAGCTAGCAAAAAAGGATCATACCAAATAAATAAATAAAAAGCAATTAAAAAAATCCATATTGTTTCTCTTCCAAAGAAAGATAAAAACTTCAGAATATAAGTGACTGGCTTCCCACCAATACCATTATATTTTACAATTATCTTTTGGTCCCATTCATCGATCCTGTTAGAAAATTCTTTTAACTCCATAATGGCTTATACAAAAAATAAATTTAAATTGAATTTAAATATTTATATGCTTCTTTTACATTAGTAATCTGACTTTCAAAATAATCTAATGAATGTGAATCAGAACCAACAAAAAATTTTCCTCCTTCCTTCAATAATTGATATATTATCGTTTTTGATGGAAAAGGTCGTCCAATTGGAAATCTTTTTCCAGATAAATTGTATTCAATACACAAATTATTTTTTATACATAGGCGCCCTAATTCTAACACTCTTTCTTCCGAGATATCACAATCTTCCTCAGGTTTTATATCATTTTCATTTATATATCGGAATATAGTATCAATGTGACAAATATTCTTGAAAATTTGGGAATTTATCATCATTTCAGAAGTTTCAAAATATTCATCAATAATCTCTTTCATTCTTTTCTTCTCTAAAAATTTGATTAGTTTTTTTTTTGATGTTATAGGGTATCCAGAAATCCATTCATGGATAGTCCCTCCGATGAAATCTAATTCTTTTTCATAATCATCCATAAATTCTAAAAGTTCTATTTCTCTATCTTTATAATATTCAACCTCAAGTCCACAATATATGAAATCGTATGTTTCCTTTATTTCGTCAAGTTCCTCTAAGTAATTATCAATATTCCCATTATAGAAAGGATTTGTTTTATCTTTTTCAATAGAATATAGCTCATAATGCTCAAGAAAACAAACATTTATTTCATTTTTTTCCGCTATTTTTATATAATCCTCGAAGTTAGGCCCGTTATCTTCAATATCAGCACTCCATTTAGCAGTATGAACATGATAATCTGTAAATTTAAACTTCATAATTTTACAAGGTGTATAATTAAGGAAGAATAATAAAAATACTGATTAACTATTCAATTGAATCTCCTTTGTCAAAAAATACTTCATAAAAAAGTTCCTTTTCTCCTTGTTCCGGAGGGGTTATTTTAGTATGCCCTCCCTGTTGTATAATACGAACAGTGCTTTTATTCTGAATATGAATTGTCCCATAGAATCCTTTTATCCCTCTTTCCTTTGCTATAATAATTAGATGTTGGTAAAGAAATGTCCCTACTCCTTTCCCTCGATAGTCTTCTCTTACTAAAAAGCTATATTCCGCTGTATTAAATTTAGGATTCAAATAATAAGTTGCATTTCCAACCATTTCTTCTTTTCCTATTTCACCCACAAAAGCCCCTATTGAAAAAATTTTATCGTAATCGATATTTACTTCACCCTGAGTTTTAGAATGTGTAAATTCTTTTCTCATTCCAAAAAATCTCAGATATCTATCTCTCTCATTTAATGAATAGTATAAATCTTTAAGTAATGATTCATCTGTAGTTTTAACTGGTCTTATTCTAATCTTTTCATTATTAAAAGCTATATAAATCGTTTCATATTCAGAAGGGTATAAACATATACGCCCATGTTCATCACATGAAAGTAATTGATCTGAATAAATATAGTTCCATTTTTTAGCATGCTCTAATAATTCTTCTCGAAAATCTGGATGAGCAACACAAATCAATTCAATCACCCTTTCTCGAATCGTTTTACCATGAAGATATGCCACACCCCATTCAGTTACAACATAATGTACATCTCCGCGAGACAACATTATTCCAGCACCCTCATCTAAATGAGGGACTATTCTAGATCTTTTACCATCTCGAGATGTTGAGGGGATAATTATAATTGGTTTCCCTCCTTTTGAAAACGCTGCACCCCTCATAAAATCTATAGTTTCTCCCAATCCTGAATAAAATTTATAGCCTTCTGTTGCTGCATTTACTTGCCCAGTAAGATCAATTTGTCGAGCAGAATTAATTGAAATCATTTTTTTGTTCATTCCAATATATCTTGGGTTACATACATAATCCGAAGGATAGAATTCGATAAAAGGATTATTATGGACAAATTTATATAGCTTTTTGGTTCCTAAAGCAAAACTAGTAATAATTTTTTCAGGATGAAAATTCTTTTTTCTACAAGTAAGAATGCCATCTTCAATAAGTGGAATTATATTTTCTGTTATATAGTGAGAATGCATTCCTAAGTCTTTTTTATCCATTAAATATTTTAGAGTAGCATTTGGCAAATCTCCAAATCCTATGTGAATTGTAGATTTATTTTCTACTAAATTTGCCAAATTTTGTCCTATCCTTTCAGCAATATCATCTGGTTCATCAAAATGAAATTCTAACAAAGGCGAATTATTATAAACAAAAAAATCGATTTCTTTCATATGAATAAAACTGTTCCCTAAAGTTCGAGGCATTTGGGGATTAATTTCAACAATAGTAATGAATGATGATTGAGCTATTGGCTTTGCGATATCTACATTTATCCCTAACGAACAAAAACCAAAAGGATCAGGAGGTGAAACTTGTATGAGTGCGACATCAATGTGTTTTCGACCTGTGATAAATAAAGAAGCAATCTCACTAGCATAAATTGGAGTATAATCTGCTTGACCTTTATTAATTTCCTCCCGAAGAGTTTTTCCAATGAAAAATGCATTATGTCGAAAAAGATCTTCAGCTTTATCCTTAAAATATTTCTCAGGTCCAATGGTTAAAAAATGGAGAATTTCGGTATCTATTAATGTTTCTGAGTTCTTAATTAATTCAGATGTTAATAATTGTGGCTCTGAACACCCAGAGTCTATAAAAACTCTATTGCCTGGTATAATTTTTTTAATAGCGTCTTTAGCTGTGATTTCTTTATCTTTCCACTTTTCTCGCCATTCTGCATCTAACATACTAATTCCTTCTATTATAACTTATTAACCAATTTTTTAAAATTAAAATTTGATATTGATTTCGATAATGGCTTTAATTCTTAATTTTTTACTATTTTAACCTTTATATAGATTCATCATATGATGTTAAAGTGTATTCAGGCGTTTGTCTCTCTTTGGTAAATTTGAATTTTGAAAAAATAAATGACAATATAACAAAACTACCACTAATGATACTCACTATTAAAGGAGGTATGATATAGACAAAATTATGCTCAAAATCTGAAAATAATAAAGGGATGTTAGCCATCACGGAAAATAACGATACAATAAAAATGCTCCCTCCTAAAACGAATAAGCACATGAAAAAAGTGTGTTTCACTCCATAACTCATGCTATCCGTCATAATACAATCAATACAGATTTCAAAATCATCCTCGAAATCCTTTTTAGCAACTTCTTGACCACAAAATTTGCATTTAGGCATTTTTTTTACTCAATATAATGGATATAACAAAAATGGGATTAATTTATAATATTATTTAATTACTTAAATTTTTTTTTCGATTGAATTGGATTTTTCTTAATTTATTATTGTTTATACTACAAGACTTAGGTAATTTAATCTAATTAATAGTCTGTTTAAATTTATTTTTAATATGAGTTTTAACCATTAAAATTATTAAATTGTTTCCAAAGAAAATTAATTTATATGATTTATAGATAAAATGTTTAAATTCCATTCAATTCTTTTTTGAATTAGAACTATCCTAATTTAATATAAAATATATAAAAAATTAAAACTTGAAATTCAAAAGTGTAAAATATAATGTCTAAAGAAGAAAGAATGGAAAGTATTCTCACTGAAAATCGTATATTTAATCCTATCGATCTTAATCCCGATTATGCAAAAACTGGAATGTCAATGGAAGAATATCAAAAACTATACAAACAATCAATAGAAGATATGGAAGGTTTCTGGGATGAACAGGCAAAATCTTTAGATTGGTTCAAACCATATGATAAAGTTTGGGAAAAAACTGATTTATTTCCTGGCAAATGGTTTGTAGGTGGAAAACTTAATGTTGCCTATAACTGCCTAGATAGACATGTGAAAGCCGGGAAGGGCAATCAAATTGCTCTTATTTGGGAGGCGGATGAACCTGGGCAAGATAGAAAATACACATATGATGAATTGCTAAAGGAAGTTTCTAAAGTTGCAAATGGAATGAAAAAGCTCGGGTTACAAAAAGGAGACAGAGTTACTATTTGGTTACCCATGATCCCTGAGCTCGCAATAGTCATGTTAGCCTGCGCTAGAATAGGTGTTATACATTCAATTGTGTTTGGAGGTTTTTCAAAAGAAGCTGTAAAAGATAGAATTAAAGATTCAGATTCTCGCCTTTTATTTACAAGCGACGAAACAGTAAGAGCTGGAAAGTTTTATCCTAAATTAGCTGATGTAGTTAAAATTATAGATAATGTTCCAACTATAGAACATGTTATTGTAGTTAAGCGATCTGGAAGAGAAGTCACTCATACAAATAAAGATATCTGGTATCATGACTTTATTGAAGGTATGAGTGAAGAAAGCGAACCTGAAGAAATGGACTCTGAAGATACGTTATTCCTTTTATACACAAGCGGAACAACGGGGAAACCAAAAGGAGTAAAACACACTACTGCAGGATATATTTTATACACCTCATTTACTCACAGAACAGTTTTTAATTACCATAAAGGCGATATATGGTATTGTACTGCGGATATTGGATGGATTACTGGGCATTCCTATATAGTTTATGGGCCTCTCGCAAATGGTGCTACAAGCCTAATGTTCGAGGGGGTTCCAACTTACCCTGATGTTGATCGCTTTTGGGAGATAGTAGAACACCATAAAGTTACTCATTTTTATACAGCTCCTACGGCAATTAGAGCGTTAATGAGATATGGAGAAGAACCAGTAAAGAAACACGATATTAGTTCATTAAAGGTCTTAGGAACTGTTGGAGAACCTATAAATCCCGAAGCATGGACGTGGTATCATAGAGTTGTTGGACAAAACAGATGCCCTATTGTTGACACATACTGGCAAACTGAAACTGGGGGAATCATCATGACACCTATAGCAACCGCAACACCAACCAAACCAGGTTCTTGCTGTATGCCTTTCTTGGGTGTAAAGCCAATAATTTTTGACCTTGAAGGAGAGGAAGTCACCGAACCAGATGAAGGGGGATATTTTGCAATGGCTCAACCTTGGCCAGGTATGTTAAGGGATGTATGGAGAAATACAGAGCGATTTAAATCTACTTATCTCGAAAAATACCCTGGTTATTATTACACAGATGATGGCGCACGGCGAGATGAGGATGGATATTATTGGATTCTTGGACGATTAGATGATGTTATCAAAGTGTCAGGACACCGTATAGGAACGATGGAAGTAGAATCTGCTCTTGTATCCCATCCAAGTGTTGCGGAAGCTGCTGTTGCTCCTTTTCCACATAAAATTAAAGGACAAGCAATTTATGCATATGTAACATTAATGCAAGGAGTTGAGAAATCAGCGAAGTTATCCAAAGAAATTAGAATGCATGTTAGACAAGAAATTGGTCCAGTATTTCAACCAGATGTCATACAATTTGCCGATGCTTTACCAAAGACGAGAAGTGGTAAGATAATGCGAAGAATCTTAAAAGCTATTGCTGCGGGAACAGAAATTGGAAATGTTACAACATTAGCAGATCCATCAGTCGTGGATGATCTACTTGCTGAACGTAAGAAAATGGATATTGAAATAGGTTAAATCTATATAATTTTTTTTTATTTTGTCTATATCTTTGTTAACGAACTCAGAAATTTATAGTATTTATTTTTTATAACTTTAGAATCTAATTTGAAAATATCTTCAAGAGCATTCAGATTAAAAAGAAATTTATTACTTTTAATATCTTCCTTGCCATCATCAGCTAATAAAATATTAAACTGATAAGTAAGCATTATCTAGTACTCTGAATAAATAATCGTTCTTTGTTCTGCTTTTTTTCCCATTTTTTACGTTCAGAACGGAGCTTGAATAAATCTATATCTTTGAAAATCAAACCTTCTTCTTTTGCTGGTATAATTCGCTCAGTCCGGTCCTTTTCCGGAGTATAAATAAGAGACTCTCCAAATTCCCCAATATTAGCGAAAAATGAATAAGCATAGATGGATCTACGGGCATCAAAGTGGGCTGCTTTAAAATCTGCTGTAACAGGCGTGAAAGCGGGATTCAGAATTATATCAATCGGAGGCTCAAAATTTTTCATTTCTACTCTGAGATCCATGTCAAGGAAATCCCGACAAATAACGATTACGATTCTACCATATTCTGTATTGCATATGATTGTTCTCCGAGGTAAACTGCTAACTTCTATTCCTTCTTTAAAACGATTTCCTTCTCCAGTACTAAAAATTGCGGGGATATGCTTTTCTTGCTCCCAAAGAATTCCTTCTGGTCCAAATACCATACTAATATTTCGTTTTGTTTCTTGGTCGTGAAAAGAACCTGGAACTATATACATCTTATATAATTTAGTTGGATCTGCTATATCTTCCAAAAATTCACCATAATTTAGATCAATTGTCATTTCAGGGAAGAGTAAGATATCAACTCCCTCATTATGAGCTCTTTCAATCATAGTTTTGACTTTAGTTCTTACCTCTTCAACTTTATCCTCTCGCAGGCTTAAAAGTCCTGAAGCTTTCATCTCGTAGAACTCATCTAATATTTTACCAGTCTTGGATACACCTATTTGAGTAATAGCGACCCTACACTCTCTTTTTTGAACTTTAGGATACTCTACAAACAAGTCTTTATATATAAGCTTATATTTCTGTCTTTCCATTCTCTCTATTACTACTCGTCTTTCTTCTTCAGTGAACTGGCGGGCTTCACTTAATCTAGGAGATTGACTGCTTTCAATAGGACAAGAAGGAGCAATTATACCCATAGTACTGCGGGAAATTGATGGTTCCTTTATAGTACTTAAAGCGGAAAATAGAATTGATTCTTCCTTCTCTACTCGGTTTAATCTGTCTTGAACCTCAACAACTTTATTCTTATAGCCCGCTTTGCTAAATAGTTCTAAAGATGACTTTAAATAATTTGATCCAATACCTAATAACCTTCCTTTTTCACTGATATCCGGTTCTTTATCAGCTTGGATTAAGTGCCAAGCAGCATCAAAATAAATCGAAGAAGCTAAAGCCCAATTTGCTACATTTTCAAAACCACTTTTTCCATAAGAGGAAGCTGCTTTACTTAACATCAACTTTACTTTAGGATATAAATCCATTTTCATATTAATATTCATAGATTCATCAAATTTACAACTCAATTCAAGGGCTTGGCAAAATGCTGAATTACCCGAAGCTAATAACTTTAATTTTGTATCAACAAAGAGGTTACTAGCTTTTGTGAATAGATTTCCAGCATAACCAAACCTTTCTGGTTCTTCAAATTTTTCTGCAAGCTCCATATTTTCCCAAGCTCGACAAAGATAATATATTGCTTCGAGCTCCTTTCTTTCTCTTTCTAATTTATATCGTGTACACACACCTCTAAAAACGGATGCTGCAATTGCAAATTTTTCTGCAGCT
>JAUVXW010000021.1 GCA_030603385.1 Promethearchaeota archaeon
GATGGAAATTGGATTGTAGCAGGTAGTACAGATAAAAAAATATATTTATTTGAAAAATTTGATCCTACTCCATTATGGGATTATTCAACAGGAGGAAATGTAAGATCGGTTGCGATATCCTCAGATGGGAATTATATTGTAGCAGGTAGTACAGATAATAAAATATATTTATTTAATAAATCAAGCTCCACTCCACTATGGGATTATTCAACAGGAGGAAATGTAGGATCGGTTGCAATATCCTCAGATGGAAATTGGATTGTAGCAGGTAGTACAGATAAAAAAATATATTTATTTGAAAAATTTGATCCTACTCCATTATGGGATTATTCAACAGGAGGAATTGTAAGATCGGTTGCAATATCCTCGGATGGGAATTATGTTGTAGGAGGAAGCTATGACGACCGTGTATATTTATTTAATAAATCGAGCCCCACTCCACTATGGGATTATTCAACAGGAGGAATTGTAAGATCGGTTGCAATATCCTCAGATGGGAATTATATTGTAGGAGGAGGCTATGGCAACCGTGTATATTTATTTAATAAATCAAGCTCCACTCCACTATGGGATTATTTAACAGGAGGAAATGTAAGATCGGTTGCAATATCCTCAGATGGGAACTATATTGTAGGAGGAAGCGATGACAACCGTGTATATTTATTTAATAAATCAAGCTCAACCCCACTATGGGATTATTTAACAGAAGGAGATATAAGTTCAGTTGGAATATCCTCAGATGGAGCATACACAGTATTAGGAAATTTAGATTGGAATATTATATTTTTTTTTAATTATCCCCTTGATCATATTACATTAATTAATATCGCAGGGAGGGCAGATATTGATGGCGATTTTGATTTAATATGGACCCACTTTAAGAACGCTGATAACTATTCGATTTATTATTCTACTAGGTATATACATGAAGTAAATGAAAGTGTATCATTACTTAAAAGTAATATCACTACTAATTCTTATTCGGTAGAAGAGTTTAGGGCAGGTGAATATTATTTTAAAATAGTGGCGTATCTTAAAACAGGAAACTTTAGTTCTAATTGTATTTTTATAAAAATAGGATCAATTCCACTTAATTTATTTAACCAAATTTTCTTATTAGTAATAATTCCAATAATAGTTGGAATGGTATCCATTAGTTCTTCTGTGGGAGCTTATTATGCTGTAAGAAGATATAAACAAAAAAAATCATTATTTGAAATTTCGAAAGAACCAGGATATAAAACGTCTCAAGAACTAATAGAAGAAATCAAAGAAGATACTCCCTTCATTAAAAATTATATAGATACATATTATCAATATGAAGAGGTTCCAAAAATTAAGGATTACATATTTTCCAGGCTCACCTCTGGGGAATTGCAAAAGCTTGATTTGATTGAATTATCACCGCAAGAAAAAAAAAAGTTTATAAAAGAAATCATAAACCTTGAACCTCAAGAAAGGAAGCAATTAATTGATGAGATGTTAAAAAATCAAGAAGAAATTCAAAAATGAGAAAATCAAATTATATTAAACGCTCGTGCCATCCAATAAACAATTAAATAAGATATAGGTACTGCTTAGAAGAGACCATTACTAGAAGAATTTTTTTCTAAATATTTAAGAAAGAACTTCTGAAAATTAAAAGAAATACGTTCTATTTATTAATTTCTAAAAGTTATAAGTTTCCTGTATTGATCTCTAAGACATAAATCATTGGAAAAATTGGATATGGTAATCTCTTTGTTCTTTACCAATGTTTCTTCCCTTTCCTTGTAGTTCTTTTAGCAAAAGGTATTTCATAAAAATGTATTTATAAAAAGCTTTTAATTAAATTAGGTCCTACTTATCTACGATTAAATTATATAGTTAGCTTAATTTCACCTTAAAAATGTTGCCTTACAATATTTTTTCAATTTTTTTTATAAAATGTACAATCAGTTTGTTAATAGCTTTGGAAATCTATTTTCCATTGATAATTCTTTTTCAATAACTTTACTTAATAATTCTTCACGTTCTTTACCCGCAAGAATCTCGAGTTTCCTTATTCCTAACGGATCTACTTTTTCTCCTAAAAGTGTAATTTCTTTTACGGTAGGACGTTTGGTTTCCTTAACATCTTTTGGAATAATTAAATCAAACCCAGTTGAGTCTTTAACTGTTTCAATATCTACTCCTGAATGAATAGATGCTAATCTCATTCTTTTTTATACTTCTTATTTGGTTAATTCTGAAGACATCAAATATATCTCAGATGTAATTTTTTGATAAATCGCTCGTAAGACAATTTCAAAAGCCTTATTTTCAATATTTTGAGGTACTCCTAGATTCTCTAAAGTCTCTATGATTTTTCCTGGTTTTTTTAACTTAAAATCAATATTAAAATCATCTTCTCCTAATTTTTTTTGCATTTTGGATAATTCTTGAATAGAGATTTTTGGTATATTAAACTTAAATTCAATTTTATTATTTAATAAGGTTTTTTCTATATTCTTCCTACTTTTTGATGGCTGAGCTAGACTTAAATCAGTAAATATTTCACTCTTAGGCTTTCCTCGTAATTCTAATAATAAAAATGGATTAAAATCTATAACTCGTGCGAGATATAAAATTACAGCTGCAATGTGTTTACACGGGATTGCCTTATCAGGACAAGAACAAGTGGCATTTAAACCTTTTGATGCATCTGGAAATAATGAGCATTTACTCTTATTAAAAATAGTAATTATTTCTTCTGGTAATGATCCTTCTAATAATTCTATAATATTGATGGTTTTATTTGTAAGTTTTTTTAGTATAATTTTCCATTCTTCTTCTAGGATGGTTTCAAATCTTATTTTTACTCGATATGGTGTTGGAGCAGTACCTTGCACTGTTGCAAAAATCTGACCTGGGATAATGGAAAAATTATCTAATCGCCTTTTATCTCTTACATATTCAATTCCTCTTTGCATTCTAAAGGGACGTCCAATTTTTAAATTTGATTGAATCCATTGTTTTCCCCATGATGTTTGAGCAAAGTTTATAAGATCTATTTTAATTTGTTCTACTTCTTCATGAGTACGTTGTCTTTCAAATTCAGTCTTTTTTTGAGATATTTCCTGTTTTTTTCGTTTGATCCTTCTATTATTCATGAATTCTTTTTTTCGGTTATCTATTTTTATCACCTCTAATTTTTAATCACTTAATACTAATAATTCTTTTAGTTTTTCAGTATTCAAATTAGAAATCCAAGATTCTCCGGTGGAGGTTACGATTTTTTCTGATAAATCTCGTTTTTCCTCTAATAATGAGTCGATTTTTTCTTCAATCGATCTATGTGTAATGAATTTATATACATTCACCATAGATTTTTGACCAATTCGATAAGCTCTGTCTGTAGCTTGGTCTTCAACTGCTGGATTCCACCACCTGTCAAAATGAATAACCGTCGTTCCTTGGGTTAAATTTAACCCAGTTCCCCCTGCTTTTAGAGATAAAATTAATATTGGAGGACTTTCAATATTTTCTGATTGAAATTCGTCTATTATTTCACTTCTTTTTTTCTCAGGTACACTACCATGAAAGTAAAGAATTTTAAATTTATACTTCCATTCAAGTATTTTTTTTATTATTGATCCCATCTGTGTAAATTGGGTAAAAATCAAAACTTTCTCCCCATTGGAAATAACTTCATCAGTAATTTCTAATAATCTTTCCAACTTATTTGATTGGGAAATAATTTTTTTTATTTCTTTATCAGTTCCAATTGATGTGATATCTTTTTTGAGATATTGATAGGGATGGTTACAAATTTGCTTTAATTTAACTAATAAGGCTAAGATTAATCCCCTTTTCTTTCTATTATCGATTGTGCTGTCATTAATCGTTATTAATGTCTCTTTGGTAAGATCTTTATACAATATCACTTGCTCCTTAGTCAATTCTATTGTTAATTTCATTTCATTTTTTTCAGGCAAGTCTTTTATTATTGATCTATCGGATTTAACACGGCGTAAAATAAAGGGAGCGATGATTATCTTTAAATCATTAATTGCTTCTTGATTTTGAAATCGTTCAATAGGTAAGATAAACCTATCTTGAAATTCCTCTCTATTTCCTAAAAGACCAGGATTTAAAAAATTAAAAAGTGACCAAAGTTCAAGTAAACGATTTTCTATTGGAGTTCCGCTTAAACAAATTCGATATTGACTTTTCAGTTTGTATATTGCTAGGGTCTGTTTTGAAATATAATTCTTCATATTTTGACTCTCATCTATAATAATGCCACTAAACTGAATTGTTTCGAGGAAATCAATATCATTTCTAATAGTTCCATAAGATGTTAGAAATATTCGATGTGCTTTTAAAAATTCTGGAATCTCTGAGGCGTTTTTATATCGATTAGGACCATGATGAAGTATAACTTCTAAATTGGGTGCAAATTTCTTAAATTCACGATGCCAATTAAACAGTACTGAAGTAGGACAGACAACTAAAACACTACCCTTATTATTCGGATATTTTTCTTTTATATGAAGCAAAAACGCAATTACTTGAATAGTTTTCCCAAGACCCATGTCATCAGCTAAACACAATCCAAAGTTGAGTTTTGTCATATTTACCATCCATTTAAGGCCTGCTTCCTGATATTTACGCAGTTTTCCATTAAAAGTTGAAGGACAAGGGATTTCTTCAAAAGAATCTATAGATTGTATACGTGTAATTATTTCGTGTAAGGTTCCTTCAACAATTACATCATACTTAGTACCGTTTTCTTGTAGTTGGACCTTCCCAATTAATCCTAATTTTAAGACATCTAAATAATTTTTCACTTGGAATTTCTTAATATTCCTTAAATCTTCGACATCGTTTTGGTCAATTAATATCCATTTTCCATTTAAATTGACTAATGGTTCGTTAGAATCAATTAAATTATTAAATTCTTCTTCTGTAATTTTCTTTCCTTCAATTCTAGCTTCCCATTTAGTATCTAACATTGAATCGATATCAAATATAGATGGTAAAACACTAGTTAATCCTCTTTTTTTCTTCGCATCCTCTTTTGAACGAATAATTAAGCGGGTGGTTAAACGTTGCTTTCCACCTAATGTAAACACTTCAGGTAGAATAATGTTAAATCCACTTTGAATTAGCAAATCTTTTGGGTATTTTAAAAATTCCATTACCTCGCTCGAAGTAAGTTTAATCTCATTTTGAATGTTTTCTAAAAAGGCTTTTTTAATTGGTGGAAATATCTTTGACGCTGCTCCTAGAGCTCTTAAAATTATTTCCAAATATTGCTCATCACCTTCAAAGATTTTTGAATAAATCTCCTTTTTTAGTTCATGTCCTTCCCAGAGCTCATTTAAAGGTATAGATTTAGTTTCATCATGAGATGAGAGGAAAATTTTTAATAGCCAACCATCTTCTACCTTTTTTGGATATTTTAATTCAAAACTTAACGCAAAATCATACCTTAATTGAAATCCTAATGCAGATTGAGTCCAATTCTGAATTAATGCCGGTAAAATAGATTCATAAAATTCATCAACTCTAAAGACATTATCCTTTTTAATAAGTGTTTTAAGAAATTTATAATCCCAATTTAATCTAAAATCTGGATCTACTTCTTTTTTTATTTCAGTGCTATAAAATTCATCAAAAGTTTGAAATTTACTTTTTTTTAAGGTAGAACGTATCAAATAATCCCCAACACTATCCAAAAATACTGAAAAAAGGTAAGAAGGGTGCCAAAGACCATTCGTTTTAATCACCCCATTTTCATGAAAATTATTTATAGGAAGACAAAAAGCTGACCAAGAACTATGATTCAAAATAGATTTAAAACGATCATTATCATATTGAGATTTTAAAATTAACCGCCATTGGCTATTATACAGCTTCTCCATAGTCGGCTCTATTACAGGGACAAATTGACCTTTATTTAATAGTTCAAATACTAATTTTGTTAGAAGAGCCCATGTTTTAATGGAATTACTATAATGTATTCTACTTCGATCCAAATTTTCAATTATTTCCAATTGGTAAAGTAATTTTGTAGCAGGTAAAATTGGCATGATTTTTCCTATATGTGATATAACTTCAAAATGTTTCTCTGAATAGATTTCATTTTTTTCTGCTTTTGATTTGTAAGAAGGAATCGCAAGGTTAATTTTGCATGTTAGAAGTTTTTTTAGTGGTATACTTGGAAATGTAAGTTTGATATGCTCATTGAGCTTTTTATCTGATTGATTCGAAGGAATCCACAAAATAAAAAAGCTACTCTTTGCAGGAGGCTGTTCTCCTATAGAAATTACTTCAAAATTACTTGATGGATCATTCCAATACGTTGCGGGAATATAAAGTAATTGAAGTTTATTAACTACATTCATATATTAATTTCGCTCAAAATCTATGAGATATTTCTATTTTAATATAAAATATTAATTAATTAATGGTGGAAACCTTTTTTTCATAGATAATTCTTTTTTGATAATTTCATTTAGTGATTTCTTACAGTTATAAATTTCCTGTAACTCTTTTTTTCTCATCAATATCGATGAGTTCTTGCGCATAGGCTCTGTATAATTTTTTATATACCCTTACATTCTGCTTGATTGGCTCTTTTACATCAGTGAATCTTATCATATTAGTTATTGCATTACCTAAGCTTTCATATCTCTTGGAATTGTAAAAGACCAATATTGCAGCACCTAAAGCAGCAGCATCTTTTACTTCTGGGATTAAAATCTTTTTTGAGGTAACATCTGCAAGAATTTGTGCCCATAGTGGGCTGTTCATTGCGCCCCCATCAGCTCTTACTTCGGATACTTTTCTTCCTCCTATAGCCTCTAGCATTTCAAGACACATTTGAGCGCCTAAACAAGCAGATTCCATGATGGCACGTATAAAGTGAGCTCTTGTATGATTCCATCCTAATCCGTGAATAGTACCTTTTCTAAACATGTATAAAGGTATGAAAAGTAAACCTTCACTACCAGGTGGGATAGTTGATGCTTCATTTGCTAACATATCATAAACATTTTTTTTTTCTTCAGAACTTTGGTTAACTTGTAATTGAGAAAAATTATCTTTAAACCATTTCAGCATAGAACCTGCTCCAAACATAGCACCTTCAATATGCCACTTTTTTTTAATAACGGAGGGATATGAAAAAATTGGAGCATCTTCAGACGGTTTTACAGGATTATCAACAACGTAATCAACAAAGGTTCCAGTTCCAATGGTAATTTTTGTTTGATATGTTTCTATAACCCCTAATCCTAAAGCAGCACATTGTTGATCCCCTCCTCCCATAAAAATTGGAAGATTTTTTTTTAATCCTAATTCTTTTGCAGCTACATTAGATAATTCTCCTATAACTTCTCCAGGGAAATAAACATCAGGCCATAAGTCAATGGGGATTTCATAATGTTCCGCTAAATTCTCATCCCATTTTAAAGTATTATAATTTAAGATTCCCATTACTCCATTGGTAGGATCAGTCGCAATTACGTTGCATAATCTATTATAAACATATGTATCTACAAATGAAATTTTCGATATCTTTTTGAATACCTCTGGTTTATTTTTTTTAATCCAGAGAGTTTTTGGAATTGTCCTCCTTGTTCCCTCTTCCTTAAACCAATCCTTCGCGCTAGTCTCTTCTCTCCCATCCATCCAGGTTAAAGCAGGATGTAATACAATTCCTTTATTATCTAAAAAAGTAACAGTCTGTCTTTGAAATGCAGCTCCAATTCCTATTATGTCATTGATGTTAATTTTTTTTACCACATCATTGCATGTTTTTCTTATTGCATTCCACCATATCAAAGGATCTTGTTCTGATATTCCCTTAGGTTGCTTAGGAATAGTATATTCTTCATAGGATTTTGCTATTAGCTTCCCATTAACATCAAATATAAAGGTTCTAGCTCCTGTTGTTCCAACGTCAAAAACACATGCTAATTCACTCATATACAGCTCAATTATCCAAATTTTTAGCTTTTTACCTTTAGAAACACTAAATCAATAAAGATTTTTAATCACACTAAATAATTTAATAATATAATTATCAAAAGAATTTAAAAAAGAGCTTTTAGAAGGATGGTAATCATGAAAGATCTAGTGAAAAAATTATTTGAAAAAACTTGGAATTTCAAAAATAGAGACACTATTATCCATAAATTGCAGGAAACGGATTATGATATTTTAATCATTGGTGGAGGTATTACAGGAGCAGGGATTGCACGAGAAGCTGCGATGAGAGGATTAAAAGTGGGTTTAGTTGAGATGCAAGATTTTGCATCAGGTACTTCCTCTAGAAGCTCAAAATTAGCCCATGGGGGGCTAAGATATCTCGCTTATGGAGAATTAGATTTAGTTAAAGAGGCAACAACTGAAAGAAACTGGATGAGAGCTCATATTCCTCATTTAATTAGACCAGTACCATTTTTATGGGTTAATTGGAAAGGAGATACTCTAGAGATACAGTCAATAAAATCAGCTTTAAACCTTTATGATTCCTTAAGTGATGATTCACAAGAATTTAAAAACTTCAAAAAATATCAATGGTTCTCAGCAGAAGAGCTGCAAAAGTTAGAACCCGAAATTAAAAATAAAATGAGTCAAGGGGGCGCAATATATTATGACACCAACGTGGATGATGCTCGATTAACGATTGAAACCTTAAAGGAAGCTGTGATCAGGGGGGCTGATGTTATTAGCTATTGCAAAGTAATAGATTACATTATGGAAGAAGATAAGATCACTGGGATTAAATGCCAAGATCTGGAGAATAATAAAGATTTTAAAATTAAAGCAAGTCTAATTGTGAATGCTACAGGAATTTGGAGTGATAATCTAATTAATAATTATCCTGAATTTGTACCCAAACCTTTAATCAGACCGACTAAAGGCGTCCACCTAATATTTAAAAGAAAACATATACGAAACGAAAATGGCGTAATAATACGTTCCATATCACAGGAACGTGGGTTTTTTGTCTTACCTCGAGGTGATTTTACCATAATTGGTACCACAGACACAGATTTTAAAGGAGATATTGCTAATCCCTTTTGCAGTAAAGAGGATGCAGATGATCTAATTAATTCTGTGAAATATTATTTCCCTAATGCTGATATAGGATATAACAATCTTATAGCAACTTATGCTGGGGTCAGACCTTTAGTTAAAGAGATTGGGAAGTCAGAGAGAGATGTTTCTCGAAAACATCTAATTTTCTTCAATAAACATGGGTTACTTTCAATAGCAGGAGGAAAATTAACAACTATGAGAAGGATGGCTGAAGATTTGCTCGAAATTGTCGCAAAAGAGCAAATTTTTTTAGATATTACTAAAGATAAAGGATTTTCAAAACAAAAATTTCTTATTGGACTAGACCATGAAGAATGGCAAGAATTTCTCAAACAAAATGATCTTGGATTAGATGATAAGATTACTCATCATCTATATCAACAATATGGCCGTGGTGCTTTTGAAATAATGAAACTTATCGCAGAAAAACCTAGTTTAGGTGAAAGAATAATAGATGAAAATGATTTCATTAAAGCAGAGGTAATTTATATATTACATCATGAATTAACAACCCATTTAATAGATGTCTTTTGCAGAAGGACAGAAATGAGTTTGTTTATAGATCATCGAAAACAATCAGATGCCGCTAAAAAAGTTGCAGATATTATGGCAGACGAATACCGATGGGATGAAGATAAAAAGAATCGAGAAATCAAAACTTACCTTGAATATAATAGGAAAACTCTTGAATTTATTGGGTAAATTTTTCGTCTCTTTAGTTATTTTTCATAGATTTTACTTTAAATTTTTAGCCGAAATGCTATGGAGGTTACCACATGCAATTCCTAATATCGTTATTATCGATATTATGAATATGGAAGAAGTCTCTGAGAAAGATTTTATTTGTATGGCTCGTGAGTCGGCATAATTTTAAACACGTAATTATTAATCAATCTTGATTAAGATTTATTTAATTAAAGCAAGCCTTTCACGATGGCTTGAGAATTGGTTAGATAGGATCCGATGTTTACAATCGTCCCATTTTTTACGAACAGAATAAAAATATTCAGAAATTTCCAAGATATCTCCAAAAACAACCTTATAATTGTCAATAATAGAGATTTGAATATATATCGGAAATAGTTCAAATACCCTAACATCAAATGTTAAAGGAAATTTACCTAATAGTTTCTCTTGTAATTCTATATTCTTTTCTACATTTTTTTCAAGGGAAATCACTGCTATATCAATATCTGAATTGGGGCGAGCACCTCCTTCTACGTGAGATCCATACAGAATAACATCATATTTTTCCTTTAATGGTCTCAGGTTCTCCCGTAATTCCTCAATCTCAAGAGATTTCATTTAAAATCTCCTCCACCACTTTTATCCACTTTGATAATAGATCTTTAATTTCTTCAACTGAATTTAAGATGATCTGTTCTTCAAAATCGTTGTAACGATGGACTATGATATTTCGCATACCATTAGCTTTTTTCAATTTCACTCCTAATTCAGATTTTAGTTTTCGTTTTTTAACAATTTCAGAAATATTTGTATTATCATCTTTGACTTGAATCCCTAGATCTTTTGTAAGCATTGCAATTAAATCTACAATTGCTTCGATAGAAGTTTGTAATGAATAGAATATTCCACGTTTTTCAAGTTCATTTTTTGGTTCAAATGGTAAGTCCTTTATATAATCCACAACGTGGTTGATTTTGTCGCGATAACGTTTAATTCTCAGTTCATCCATTCGAAATCACTATAAAAATACTTTTACGCCTATATATAAAATCATCTTTCTGTTATTTATACTATATCAAAGTATTTTTAAAATACAGATAAATTTGAAACAGAATAAAAATGAATAAAAAATTGGTTTAAATATCTAATTTTCACGTGGAGGGAGCATTCTTACCATTCTTTGCCCTTCAATAAGAGAAATTGCATTTTCGGGGCAATGATAAGCGTTTGAGTTGGAAAAGGAATTAGATACTCTGAGTACTAAGGATACAATGCCCGGTTTGTGGATCTGCACAAACTGGTTCAAGACAGTATCATCGCTCGAACGGAACACGGACTGTAGAAGAATGAAGGGCTTTTTTTACCATTAATTTTATTTTTAAACTGAGTTAGACGTTCAATTCAAGATTTTATTTAATGAAATTTTCTATAATGTGTTACTGCAATTTTAAAGGATATTAGAATATATATATCAGCAACGGGATCCATGAAGCTAACATTACCCCATTTATTGGTAGCTGAAAAAAAAGATCTAAAAATGAATTCTTTAGAATTATATTAAAGATATAATTACTGAAAAATAATAAAAATCAAGCAAAAAAATTTAAAGTTGATTATCTATTAAATTTATAGAATAAATATGACAGATATTAAATTTTCCATTTCAGAACATCTAATAGAAAGAATGAAGAAATATCCTGAAATTGATTGGGAAAGAGTGGCAAAAAGCGCTGTAAAAAAATATTTACAGAAGCTTGAGGTTACAGATAAATTATTATCAAACAGCACAGTAACATTAGAAGACGCTGAAAAGATGGGGGATGATATTAAACAAAAAATGTGGGAAAGACATAAACTTTACTTAGAGAATATCGAAGAATGAAGTTAATTTTAGATACTAATGTCTTTTTTTCTGGAATAATAAAAGATTCAATAACTAGAAAAATTTTATTGTATCCAGATTATGAATTTTACATCCCCGACTTCTTCCTAATTGAACTAAAGAAATACGAAGAGTATCTTATAAATAAAACTGGACTTGAAAAACTTAAATTCAAACAATTATTAAAAGATATTCTTGAGAATATTTATCTTGTTCCTATTAATGAGTACTCGGACAAATTAATTAAAGCCAAAGAAATTATTGGTAATATTGATAAGAAAGATATTCCATTCATAGCAGTCGCCTTATCCTTCAAGAATAATGGAATATGGACTGACGATAAACATTTTAAAGAACAATTTGAAATAAAGATTTATTCTACAAAAGAATTGATTGTAGAGTTAGGATTGGAATAGAAGAATCAAAAAGTCTATTTTTTTTTAAGAAGGATTATTACCTTTTATACTTGAATTTAAATTCGAATAAAATCAAAAAGAAAGAGACAATTGATGTTTTACAAGACAATTGAGAAAGACAAGCTCAAGCTTTCATTCACATCATATATGAGGAGGAGACCTGAGCTTGAAGAGAAGCGTTTAGAAATTCATACGGCGCTATCGAAGATAGTTGGTAAAGAGGATGTTGTCACTGAAGAATCACAATTACTCTCCTACCACTACTCACAACTGCCTGGAGGAATTCCTCTAAGACGTACCACAGTAGCAAAGGGTATGTACGTAATTGTAATGGCTGACTTTGCCGTCTATCCTGAAACAACAGAGGAAGTACAGGAGATAGTCAAGCTAGCAAATCAATACATCATCCCCATAGTACCCTTCGCTGGGGGAAGTGGCCTCGGAATCACAGCGCCTTCTGGTGGTATCATTCTAGATTTGAAAAAATTAGACCGAATTATTGACATTGACGAGATATCTCATACAGTGACAGTTGAAGCAGGGATCTATGTGTTCGACTTAGAAAATGAGTTGAATAAAAGAGGCTTTGAACTTGAACACTACCCCGCCTCCTATTTTTGTTCATGTATTGGTGGTTTTATTGGAGATCGTTCGGCAGGTCGATTGTCGACGAAATATGGAAAGATAGAGAAAATGGTTCTTGGCATGAAGGTTGTACTGCCAAATGGTAAGTTGATTGATACACCGAAAGTCCCTGCTCACGCTGTTGGTCCTGACCTGAATAACCTTTTCATTGGGATGGGGGGCACACTTGGAGTTACCACAGAAGTCACTCTCAAAATATACCCGAAACCTGAGAAGCGGACATTCAAATCTTTTCTTTTACCGGACCTCGATAGTGGGTTCGAAGCAATGAGAAAGATTATGCAGGAGGATCTTAATCCATGTATGGCTCGATTGTATGATCCTATCGAAACTAACAGTCAGTTATTCAAGTATCATCTTGTGACACCACCCTCTAGAGAAAAACTGGAGAGCATGCCAGGTTGCTGTTAGCTAATCTTAGGATTCGATGGAAAAGAAGAGCTCGTAGATCTTTTGAATCAATGGGCATTGAAAATCCTTCAGCAACATGGAGCTACAGATCTTGGATTTGCTGAGGGACAATTTTGGTGGGATCATAGTCTCGATGATTACTATAAGGGATTTGGTAGACCAACAAGACAATCAGAGTTCTTCCCCGATGATACTCCCTATACAGGAGGAGTTTTTGATTATATAGTACCTATGAAATACATCAGTCAAATTTGGAAAGAAACCAGTGAAGCACTCAAGAAAGCCTATCCTAAGTCAATCCTTTATGGACACTTCTCGCATTGGTATAAAACTGCGACGATGATGTATCCAATGGTATACATCTGGGATTTGCCAGATGATCCCGCGGAGTTAGCAAAGGCATACTTTAAGGCTCAAGCCATTTGCTTAGAGCCTGTTTACAAATATGGTGGAGCTTTTCAGCACCATCATGGAGTAGGTAGGATTTATGCTATGCAGATGCCAAGACAATGGGGCAAAGGGGGATTCGAGGCTATTCGTGCCATCAAGAATGCTCTTGATCCTAATAATATAATGAATCCTGGTAATCTAGGTTTTGAGGTGAAATAAATGACTGAGAAAGACTATCTTACTAATAACATTCAAGATGAGATTTGGTATTGCCTACAGTGCATGATGTGCAAAGCAACATGTACAACACATCATTATACACGACGAGAGGAGGATGCTCCTGAGCCCAGAGTCCATCTTGTTGAATTAGTGCGTAGAGGATTTTTGGATTGGGATGAATCTTCTGCTGAAACAATATATCATTGTAGCCTTTGCGGACTTTGTAGAGAATGGTGCGCATCTAAACAAGACATCTCTACAATCATGACCACAGCAAGAGCAGATGTTGTGAATCAAGGATTAGCACCTGATAGTGTTGTAAGAGTCGATGAGAGTCTGAACAATCTCAAAAATGCTTATGGAAAACCATTGGGTGAACGCTTCAATGGCATTCCCCTAGCTGGTAGCAGTGTCAATGATGCAGAGGTTATCTATTTCATAGGGTGTCTCAGCGGTTATGATAGACAAGAGATTCCAAAAGCTATGATCAAAATCCTTGAAGCTGCGGGAGTGAATTATACTGTTCTAAAAGGAGAAGAATGGTGTTGTGGTCTTCCTGCATATCAACTAGGTCTCAGGGATAGAGCCAGGGAGATGTCCGAGCATAATGCGAAGTTTATAACAGCAACTGGCGTCAAGACTGTAATTGCTTCCTGTCCTGGATGTGCAAGAGCCTTAGATCTTGAATATCCAAAGTGGGGGACAAAACTCGATGTGGAAGTCTTGCATCACACAGTATTCATCAAGAAATTGCTTGATGAGGGGAGATTAAAGCTAAAGAAGCCTATCACGAAAAAACTGACCTATCACGATCCTTGTCACTTGGGTCGAGACATGAAAATTTATGATGCTCCTCGAGAGGTTCTCAAGCAGGTTTCTGAATCTGATATTCTTGAGATGTTCGCTACACGTGAGAAAGCTCTCTGCTGTGGGTCTGGAGGAGGATACAAACTCACCAATCCAGAACAGGCTAATAAAATGGGGAGCAGGATTACTGATGAAGCCGCCTTCGTGAAAGCTGATATCCTTGTTTCTGCTTGCCCCCTATGTAAAGAATCCTTCTCCAAGGATGCAGGAGAAAAAGGGCTTGAATTGAAGGATATTGCCGAGCTTATAATTGACTCACTGTAGGGAGCTAATGAATGATGAAGACAACTCTGTTTTCCTCATACATGAGCTTGAGTTAATTTAGATCCATAACATTTTCAACTTTTTTTTTATACAATTTTCGAGAAATGTTTTTTATTCTTTTAAGATTAAAGTACTTTAATATTATTCAATTAAATCTTAAGTTTGAGATGGAAAGATAATGACTAAGGTTTTTATTTCTGATACGAAAAGAGGGGTAAAAAAGGCTGTTGAGGAGATTTTTTCTAATCTCGAAAAAGATGGACTCGAAATAAAAAGTTCAAAAGATATTTATATTAAAGTTAATGGGATAAACATTTATCCACATGTTCACACATCACCTGAAGTTTTAGAAGCTGTGATAGAATATCTTAAAAATAAAGGGGGAAAAATTCACGTAATGGAAAATGCATCCCAATGTGCTGTTACCAGAGTTGTCTTTGCAGTGACGGGGTATAAGGAAATTTGCGAAAAATTAAGAGCAAATATAATATATCTAGACGAAGAAGATACAAAAACATTTGAGTTCAAGGGGAAGGCTTCAGTGAAAGATGATCCTAAGGGATATAATTTAAAGACATTTAGATTGCCGGAAACAATAGTTAAGATAATAGAAAATAGAGATAAGTACACCTATATAAATTTACCAAAACTTAAAACTCATTGTATGACAAGAGTAACCCTTGGTATTAAAAATCAATGGGGCTATCCACAACACGAGGATCGTGGCAAGGATCACAATTTCAATTTGCATTCTAAACTGGTGGATGTATTTGAGTATATTCGTCCCGATGTAACAATTATTGATGGTATAACTGGTACTATTCACGGACATTATCCTCCTATAGCTTTTAATGATAGACAAATCATTAGGTTCGATATTCTTATAGGAGGGAGAGATACACTAGCCGTTGATGTTGTAGGAGCAAGAATATTTGGAATGACACTAGATGAAGTTCCACATCTTAAAATAGCTAATGAAAGAGGACTCGGTGAAGGGATTTTGAGTAACATCAACGTGATTGGAAAGAATTTAGATGATTATAAGGAGAAATATGAATGGGATTTAATACAACAATTTCCAGAGGACGTCAAAATTGTAAAGGGTAAAGATTTGTTGTGTATAGAAGGTTGTCAAAATAATACGTTAAATTGCTTGCAACTATGTGCTTATGATGTTCCAGAAAAATTCAAGGGCGGTTGGTTCATAATCATGGGTAAGGGTCATGATGATAATCTCGTAGAGCAGTTAAAAGAAGAAGGATATAAGAAAGGACTCGTGGTTGGGTATTGCGCAATCGATGAGGTGGACGAAAAACTCATGAAGGAGTTTGGTAAGAGGAATGTATATTTATCTGGAGATTGCAATAACCTTGTGGAAACTCTAGGGGCAGAACTTGCATTATCTGGAGTGAACGGGTTTGATCTATTGCCAAACATCCCACCAGATCGATTTCTAAAACTTGTTAAAGAGGCTCGGAAGCACGGAACTACAGCGTTATTTTAATCATAATAGAAAAGGTTTAACTCCTTTAAACTAATAATTTGGGGTATTTATTTTCCCTTCTAAGTTCAATTTCAATAACCTTGTTCAATAGTTCTTCACGTTCTTTACCAGATAATACCTCTAATTTTCTAATATTTAATGGATCCACCTTTTCTCTCAAAAGAGAGATTTCAGAATCCGTGGGTGGCCTTGTTTCCTTCAACTTATCTGGGATGATTAATTCAAATCCAGTTGAATCTTTAAGAGTTTCAAGGTTAACACCAGGATGAAGTGATCCTAATCTCATGCTTTTAGTATCATCATCAAAATCTAAATAAGCAAGATTAGTAATAACGCACTGAGGTCCTGATCCCCCACATATAGAAGGTTTCCCTTTAGGAAATCCTACGCCAGAGATAAAATCAAGTTTTTCAACAAAGGTTCGTGTGTCATGTCGGGGTGTATAGAGGAAAGACCCACGAGCATAAAACATGCTAAAATCAAGTATACCCGCAGCCCCTGGAAGCCTTATTTTTGGTTTATCCCAATCTCCAATACATATATTATTTGTATTTCCATATTGATCTATCTGAGCTGGCCTAAAGAATTCGATTGTCGTTAACTTATCAGAAGGAAGTGATTCCAATGTACATTCTACACTGTCTTGAAATCTATAAGCTCTCGCTGTGTTCATTTCAAGATATAGTAAACTAACCTGCCGAGGTTCCATAACAAATGTATTTCCCATAATGTAATGGTAAATTGCATCAGGTGCATGGGTTACTTTTGCTAAAGTGAAAGCAGCCCATACCATGGGAGTTGCAACTCCTACGATCATCACATCATCATTTCTAACTTCCCTTGCCATTAAGACAGTCATCAATTCATCTATAGTATAGTCTTTCGAAAATTCACTCATTATCTTTCCCTCCTACAATAGAATATTATAAATAGTTTGTACTCCACCTGCTTCTTCCAAATATTGAGCAGCAGTTTTATTTGTTATGAATTTCTTTTTATATTCTTCAAAATTTGTTTTTAAATAGCATTGAATATGAAGCGGATCAAATGTGTAAAAAGGGTAGCATGAGGTTGGATGTGCTCCAAAAGGTTTTTTCACAACAGCATTGGTAGTTTGCATAGGTAATTGCGCTTTCCCTGGTAAATAGCGAATGTCTTCAGTTTCCACTAATTTTTCACAGATAATAATTGTTTTTTTTGCGGTCTTTGCCATATCCGCATCCATCCACACAGCACCTGGGATATTTCCGTTTCCGAATTCATCAGCATATGGTACATGTAAAATTGCCACATCTAGATCAATCTTCGGAACAGCCATAATCTGAGTTCCCGAGCCAAGAGGATCTTCAATTTGCTTTATATCCTTCCTTACTTTTGGCATATCGGTTCCAATGATTCCTTTTAAAGGCATGAATGGAACTTTCAAGTAAGAAGCTCTTAATCCTAAACCAATAGTTGCTTCACTTTCCTCAGAAATCTTTATTGAACCCGACTCTACTGCTTTTCTATAGTGTGGTGCCATGCCAAAAATCTCCATACCCACGAAACAACTCTTTACTTCTGATATGCATCTACCAGCGATAAGCATATCAACATCAATTCCTCCGACGAATGTACATACTGTTAAATCTTTTTTATTTTGCCGAATTATCTCCCGACATGCGCTGATTGCCTTTCTCCAAAACGAAAGTCCTCCAATCCCAACAATATCTCCATCATTTACATAAGTTGAAACTGCTTCTTCTAAGGTCATTAATTTACTCTCAACCATTAAGACTCTCCAATTTTTAAGCTACTTTAGGATCTTTTTGAGTTTCATTTAGGAATAATAATTGTTTTTCAAATTAAAAGTAATAAGTTATTTCAGAGGTAAAATTCCTTTATTCATACAAGAACATTTTCTGATAAATTGAACAAATAAAATTTATTTTCAATTATAATATGATTACTCATAAGTGATTTAGTTTAAATGTAAATCTACCTTACTACTTTTACAACCGATGTTTTTATTGTTCTAAAGCCATTTCTATTATATTTAAAGATTAACGATGGTATCCAAAAACACTGATTGCATAAATTCATTTCAAGAAAGAATAACTCTTGCTGCAGAGTGGATTAAAAAATCTAAATATCTTGTTGTTTTTACGGGAGCGGGAATTAGCACTGAATCCGGGCTTCCTGATTACAGAGGAATATGGAGTTCAGAAATAAATAAAGACGCTCTCTATAATGCATTATCAGTTGATTGGAAAAAAGTAAAACCCAACGATGCTCATGTTGCATTGGTTAAGCTACAAGAACTAAACATTTTGAAATTTCTTATCTCTCAAAATATCGATAATCTCCACTTAGCATCTGGAATTCGCGATGAACTAATAGCAGAACTCCATGGGAATCTGACATTGGCCAGATGCCAGCAGTGTGGAAAGAAACATGCTAAAACATGGGATCGCCCCAATATGTGCTATTGTGGAGGCCATATTACATCTTTTATCATTAAATTTGGTGATGACCTTCCCAAAGAGGAGTTAGACAAGTCATTAAATCACTCAAAACTAGCTGATGTCTTTCTAATGGTTGGCTCATCTCTAATAACACAACCTGCTGGAAGTTTACCAAGAATTGCTAAAAGGAACAAAGCTAAGCTAATTTTCGTTAATCGAGGGGAAACCGCTTTAGATCGATTAGCAGATTTAAGATTCAATGAGAACGCTAGTAAAGTGTTAAATGAAATTATAAAAAAAATTGTTAAAAAGGAGAAATCTCAATAAAATGAACTTGTCTAATGAAAAGTCCCAAAAATCTTTACAAGAGTTTAAAGTCAATGACTTTATTACCTTAAAATTGGAAGGAAACAATACTGTCATTTATGTAGACGGTAAAGAATTCAATCATTGTAAATATTTATTATTAAAAATCCCAATTGATGAAAAATTAAAGAATTTAGGATGAATACACATATTTTAAAGTTTCTAAGCAATAATGATTCAATTAAAAATAGTAATAGTTTTATAAAATTTCATATGTTTTGAGTATATTGAAATCAATAAAAAAGGTAAATTAATTTGAATAAATATGAAAAATTTGAGGGCGTGATTGGTCGCACTCATAATGAATCAACTCCTTGGTGGCCTGCTCCAAAACGGGTAGGAGACGGTAGCCCAAATGTGATTATAGTCCTGCTTGATGACACTGGTTTTGCCCATTTTGGTTGTTATGGCTCAAGTATCGAAACTCCCAATTTTGATCGTCTAGCTGAAGGTGGTCTTCGATACACTAATTTTCACACTACAGCTTTGTGTTCTCCTACCCGTGCTTGTTTATTAACCGGACGGAATCATCATACTGTAGGTATGCGAGCTATCTCTAATTTTAATCCTGGATTTCCTAATATGCGAGGATATATCACTCCACATGCAGCAACTCTGGCAGAAATCCTACGTGACGATGGTTATGCTACCATGGCTGTTGGTAAATGGCATCTAGCTCCTATGGAACATGCATCAGTCGCAGGTCCATTTGACCATTGGCCTCTCCAACGTGGGTTTAATCGATTCTACGGATTTATGCAAGGTGAAACTGATCAATTTTATCCTGAGTTAACCTATGATAATCATCCTATTGATCCTCCTTATCGTCCTGAAGAAGGATATCACGTTACTGAGGATTTCATTGACAAATCTATTCAATTCATACGTGATCATAAATCAATAAGACCTGATCAGCCATTTTTTCTATATCTTGCAACTGGTGCGACACATGCTCCGCATCAATCACCAAGAGAGTTTATTGAAAAATATCGTGGTCGATTTGATGCTGGTTGGGATGTTCTTCGAGAAGAATGGTACAAAAGGCAACTCCAGATGGGTATTATCCCTCCTGACACCAAACTTGCCCCTCGTAATCCTGGAGTACAACCTTGGGATGAATTGTCAGAGAATATGAAAAAATTTGCTCTGCGGCTTCAGGAAGCTTTCGCAGCCTTTCTTGATCACACTGATCATCATATTGGACGGTTAATCTCTTTTCTTGAAGAGTTGGGTGAATTGGAGAATACTCTTATTATATTATTAGCTGACAATGGAGCAAGCATGGAAGGGGGACATACGGGTGTAATGGACGAGTTCAAATATTTTAATGCGATATCAGAGGACGTAGATGCTATACAGAATAGATTAGATGATATTGGTGGACCACATAGTCACACTAACATTCCTTGGGGATGGGCTCAAGTGGGCAATACACCTCTTAAGTGGTATAAATCACATATTTTTGGGGGTGGTGTTCGTGATCCACTAATTATCCATTGGCCAAAACGAATTAAAGATCAGGGTGGTATACGCAATCAATTCCATTATATCACAGATATTGCACCAACAATCCTTGATATCCTCAAAATTGAGCCCCCTTTGATATATAGGGGAAATAATCAGATACCAATATCAGGTACATCGATGACCTACACTTTTAATGCACCAAGTGAGAAATCTCATAAGAAAGTCCAACATTTTGAAATGTTCGGCAACCGTGGTATCTGGGTTGATGGTTGGAAAGCAGTAACCACTCACAGACAAGGACAACCATATGATGATGAAGAGTGGGAGCTATATAACTTAAAAGAAGACTTTTCAGAATGCAATAACTTAGCTGAGAAGTATCCTGATAAGCTTCGGAAGTTAATCGACCTATGGTGGGTTGAAGCTGGTAAGTATGATGTGCTACCATTAGATGATAGGAGAGCTGAGCTATTTGGGGTTCGATTTGAACCTGGATCCCCTCATGCACGCCGAGAATATACATATTTTCCTCCAATTGCTCATTTACCTGCTGAAGTTTCTCCTGCCGTTGGAAATCGAACCTGGTTAATGACAGCAGACATCGAGCGATCTAATGAAAGAGATGAAGGTGCACTGGTTGCGATGGGAACTCAAAATTGCGGATACTGTTGGTATATTAAAGACAATCACTCTGTATTTGACTATAACATCTTCACAGAACACCACATAGTGCGTTCAAATACTACTGTTCCCTCCGGTGAATGCTCACTTGGGGTCAATTTTGTACGAAAAGGAAGGAAAGGTACAATCATTCTTACAATAGACGAAAAGGAATGCGGTTCTATTCAAGTTCCCTATATAATGCGAATGATATCATCTACAGGATTAGATATTGGGAGAAATAGTTTATCACCCATCACAGATGACTATAAAGCACCGTTTGATTTTACAGGGACAATAAAAAAGATAAACATTAAGTTACCTCGCTATAAAAAACCATCGCAAATACGTGAGGATGCTAAAACTCAATTTCGTGCTGAGATGTCTAAACAATAATCTCCTAATCAATATTTAAATTTCAAATATGAAGTTATATAACATTTTTTTTTACATTAAAATCCAATTTTAAATGAGTAGAACAACTTATTTTAAAAATTTATATAATTTGCTACTGAAATAATAATATTATTTATTTTATGAATCACATCCTAGATAAAAAAATTAAATAAAATACCAACATGAATCAATAATTTGGAGATAAAATATGGTTAACAGAACATATCCCGAATTTAGTTCACATTATCCGCTACTTCTAACAACTTTTATGAAAAGACCAGTGAAAGTTTATCCAAACGAGATAGGTGTGGTTTACAGAAACCATATCACAGGTAAATATTATAGGTTTACTTGGCTTGAATGGTATAAACGTACATGTCGCCTAGCAAATGCTTTAAAAACGCTGAAAATAAAACCTGGGGGTCCTTTTAAACCTGGAGACAGGATTGCCACCATGGCACTTAATACACATAGACATTTGGAGATTTATTATGCTGCTCCATGCAGCGGGGCTATGCTACATCCAATTAATGTAAGACTTTCACAAGATCATATCATTTTTACAATAAAACATGCGGAAGATAAAATACTATTTTTTGATGATTCACTTCTCCCCTTAGTTGAGGGAATTTACGACAAAATAAAAGATACCATAAAGAAATTCGTTTATATGTCAGATAAGTCAGGACTCCCTGATACAAAGATACAGAACTTATATGAGTATGAAGAGTTACTTAAGGAGGAATCTGATGTATTTGAATGGCCGCATTTAAGTGAGGATAATTATGCAACACTATGTTATACAACAGGTACCACCGGTCTTCCAAAAGGGTCTATGTTTACTCACAGAGCTATTTACTTGTTAATTATACACGGTCTAGCCTATGGTGTTTTCAGCAATGATCCCTCACGTGTTTATCTAGGAGAGAATGCAATTCCTATGATTATCACACCTCTGTTTCATATCCATGCCTGGGGAGCTCCTTTCTACCATGTTTTCATGGCATTAAGGATTGTGCTACCAGGAACATTCACAGTTGAGGGCTTCTGTGAGCTTGTTCAAACTGAGAAAGTTACATCTGTAGCAGTAGTTCCAACCATTCTTGCATTACTTCTTGAGTATAAAGATCTGGATAAATACGATTTAAGCAGTCTTGTATCGGTTGCTGTAGGTGGTGGAGCTCTACCATTAGGATTAAAAACTAAGATTGAGAAAAAGATTCCCGGATTTACGGCTTCCTCCGGATATGGAATGACTGAGACTGCCCCTACTACTGTTGCAGCATTCGTGAAAAAATATATGAAAGGCTGGTCAAAAGAGAAATTAGATGAGGTAAGAGTAAAAACAGGATTACCTTATCCCGGTCTTGAGGTAGATGTTGTCGATGAAAATGGAAAACCAATCCCTCATGATAATAATGCTCTTGGGCAGATAGTTATTCGTGGTCCTTGGGTAATGGAAAAATATTATAAAAATCCTGAAAAAACTGCTGCTGTATGGTATGATGGATGGTTCCATACTGGAGATATGGCTAAAATTGATGAAGAAGATTTCTTAGTTATCGCTGATAGGATGTCGGATATCATCAGAAGCGGAGCAGAGATGGTTCCTACTGTCTTACTAGAAAACTTGATTGCCATGGCTGATTTTGTACTCGAAGCTACTGTTGTAGGAGTTCCAGATGAAGTATGGGGGGAAAAAACAATGGCCATAATGAAACTTGTTCCTAATTCTAATAAGAAGGAAGAGGATCTGATTGAGTTTCTCAAAACCGAAGGAGTAGATAAAGGAAAGATAACTAATTGGATGCTTCCTAAACTCGTAGTAATTGTCAATGAGATACCTAGAACTAGTGTTGGAAAATTTAATAAAATAGAAATTAGAAAGAATCTAGACGAGTTCCTATCTAAGGCTAAAGATATAAAAACCAATTAATTTCTTTCAATTAACCTTATTTTTTAGTATTCTCTTTTTATTTGAAAAGAATTATCTATAAGAGAGAAATTTTCCAGATTCCATCATTTTGCACGGCTTAAAATAGGATTTCCCTGTTTTTTCAGCTAGATCATAGAGTTTTTTACTAAATTCCTTGTATTTTCCCTTTCCTTCTCTGAATGGTCCAGGCATAGAAATTCCCTTAAAAATAATTTTATCAATTAATCTATAACTTGTTACAACTCCCTCCTCTAATAACCTGCAAGCTTCATTTAAGCTAAGTGCTGAAAATACTTCTGCATCAAGATGAGGCATTAAAAATTCAGTTGCTTTCTCATCTATTAAAGGAGGATTTTCAATTGATCCATTTTCATTCCAATCCAAGTAACCTTTCCCAACTTTTTTACCAACCCTTCCCGCATTTATCAGTTTTGTGAGTAATTTTCCGGGGGCAAAATCAGGTGAGACATGTTCTTCAAAATATTTTAGAATATTATAACTTGTATCTAAACCAATAGAATCTGTTAATCCAAACACAAAATTTAGAGCACCCAGCTGTTCAAAAGAAAATCCACTATCCAATGTATAATCTATAAGCCATTCAAAGTATATCCCCGACGGAAGAGAAATCCTATTCGCTATTAATCCAGCTGTTTCTTTTTCAAGTTGAACAGTAAATCTCTTGCCAATTAAGCAGGGGAACTTTTGTGCAATAGTTTGACTTACTTTAAGTGACTCATCGGATGATTTTTCTCCAGGTGTAATTTCAATTAACATCCCCAATATCGGAAAAAATGTATGAAAATGCATCCCTATTACTTTTTCAGGTCGACCAGAATGTTGACCTATCTTTGTGATGCTCATGGCAGAAGTATTTGATGCCAAAATTGTGTTGGGTGGTGAATATTCTCCTAAATATTTGAATATCTTTTGCTTAAGCTCTAATTTTTCTGTAACTGCTTCTATTACAAAATGAGCATCCTTTACTCCTTCTGAAATATCAGTTTCTAGTTTCAATCGACTCATTATTGTTTTAGTATCAACATTTTCTGCAAGTATGCCTACAGATTCGGATTTATCTAATTTCCGTTTAATATCTAAGTTCTTCAATACTGGATCTTCCATATTATTTGCGTTTAGGAATTTTAGGTAATTTTCTTCAGTTTCAAGAGCTTTTATTCGTTCTTGGATGAGTTCCTTAGATTTATGAAGTATCTCCGTATCTAAATCGATAACCGTAACTTTCTCATAACCCGAGAGAAGAGCAACCTGAGCGATACCAGAACCCATGATACCACCTCCTATAACTGCTATGTTTTTGATATTATCTAAATCAACCAAGATATAACACCAATCATTTTAATAAAATTAAACTTTTATTTGAATAATAATCCTAATTTCTCTAATTTATTTAGCTTGATCGTTTTGTATATGGCATAGTATCTTATCAATACTATACTAAATATAGTATTATAATATATAAACATTAGTAAAAATAAATTTCAAAAACCATTGAAGGTTAAAAGAAATAGTGGTAGTATTCATGTCAAAAAAACCTAATATAATTTACATTTTTTCAGATCAACATCGCGGTGACACGTTAGGTTCAGTAGGTCATCCAGCAATTCTTACACCAAATTTGGATAAACTAGCTTCTGAAGGAGTTAATTTCATTAACTGTTTTACAAATTCTCCGCTTTGTATGCCCGCAAGGGCTTCTATGATGACTGGTCAGTATGTTTGTGAGCATGGGATCTGGACAAATAATAATGAGCTTGATCCGATGAGTCCAAGCCATGTGAGAAATATCCGTGATGCGGGATATCACACAGCTGTTATCGGTAAAACACATCTTTATAGACACGGAGTTGGTTCTTGGAAAGATACAAGAGAAAAAATTGATGTATTGAAAGATTGGGGTTTTATTGACACTCATGAGTTAACAGGACCGCTAGCTACTGGAAGACACGATTCACCTTATACAGATTATCTTAAAGAAAAGGGATTGTTAAAGAAACATAGAGAATACATTGCCGAATATGCATGGAATTGGGCTCGAGGAACTGCCAAACCTTGGACGGTACCCCCATGCCCACTTCCTGCCGAAGATCATCTGGACAGTTATACAGGACGTACTGCTATGGAGTGGTTGCAAAATTATAATACTGATAAACCATTTTATTTGCAAATACTATTTCCTGGTCCCCATGATCCTTTTGACTCACCTCAAGAATATAGAGACATGTACAAACCTGAAGAAATGCCTATAGGAATTATGGAATGGCCTCAAAATCCTGTAGCTAGATATGTTAGGATGGTATTACGTTGGAGTGGGCTTAAGGGTATGACTCCTGCACAGAAGCAAACTTTGCGAACTTATTATTATGCCAAGATTACTTTGATTGATGATTACATTGGGAGGATTATGCGTGTTTTAGAAGAAAAAGGCTCATTAGACAATACATGGTTATTTTATAATTCTGATCACGGTGAAATGCTTGGAGATCATATGATGAGTCACAAGATTGTATTTTACGACGGAGCTCTACGTGTTCCTTTAATCATTAGACCTCCTGGTGGAGTTAAGGGTTGGCAATGTAAAGGATTAACTGATCATCTTGATGTAGCCACATCTCTCATTGATATTGCACAGGCTGAACCGTTAACTGGATGTGATGGTCGATCACTTATTCCTCAAATCGTGGATGGACCTACAGGTGTTGAAGCTCAAAAAGGAAAGGAAGTAATCTTCAGTGAGGTTTACGGATTTAGCATGGTTTTTAATGGAAGATATAAAATGGTTGTCAATCCAATGACTCGAAAACCTGTTGAATTTTACGATCTTAAAGAAGATCCTAATGAGTTAAAAAATCTAATAAGAGATCCCTCCTATGAATCTATAAGTAAAGAATTATTGAATAAACAATTAAGTAGGCTACTTAATCACCTAGATGAAGAAAAATTAAAGAATATGAGAGTTGGGAATTTGAGCAAGCAAATTGAAAAAGAAATTAAAAATGAAAAACGACAAACCCCAACTAAAAAGTAGGTTAATTCTTCTTGATCCTACCCATTTGTTTTTTCAGTTTTAAAAAGAATTCAGGGGTAGAAATCTGGTAAGGTATTGGATATCTAGTGCCTGCTTTATGGGTTTTTTCCATTCCTTCTATTATTTCTTCCACAATTCCAAATGGTATGGATGCTATTAAATCAGAATCCATTGCTAAACCAAAACGACGATCTCCAAGACAAGGGAAAGCAACTTGGAGTTCTCCAGTTAACATTGCGTTTGAAATTGTATCAGCACATACACCATCACAAAATGTTGACATTGAAATTCTTCCTCCTCTTTTCCATAAATAACCCTGAATTAGTCTCATAATTTGAGAGGAATTCCCCCATATTAATATTAAATCTGGTTTGAAATCAATTCTACTTAAAGCTCCTGATACTATGGCAGAATATTGTCCATATTTAAGTTGAGGCATTGTTGAGCTTGTTTTTTTAGCTGCCTCTTTGGTTTCGTTATATCTTCCAATAAAAAAAGCACCTTCTTCGAAAAGTTTGTTTGACTTTTCAAAACCTATAGATATTTCTGCTAAAGGACACAAATTATCTTCTTTTGTACATCCCATAGTCCATCCATAATATCTAGCATAACTGAATATCTGGCATAACGCAATCTTATGTTCTGGTTTTTTTAAATATTTTATTGCATTCAAATCTTCAGAATTTTCAAGTAATTTCATACCTATAGGAAATGTAGCTAATCTAAGATATTTATTAAGTTGATTATCTAATCCTTCATAATTACCCATAAAACTCAACCTTAAGGTATTAAAAAATAATTAAATAATAGAGTATTTCAAAATATAATAAATTAATAGGAAAAAAATTATGAGCTCAAGTAGAAAAAGATTAAAAGTTGGTCTTGTACAAGTTTATTTTGGACGAGGTAAAGGAAAAACTACTGCTGCAATAGGTCAAGGTGTGCGCGCAACGGGACATGGTTTTAAAGTCTATATGATTCAATTTATGAAAGGTAATTACAAATACGGAGAAATCGAAGCTATTAAAGGTATTTCTAACTTTGATCTAAAACAATTTGGAAGCCCAGAACTTATATCTGAACCGAGGGAATTTGATAAAGATGAAGGAAAAAAAGCACTCGATTTTGCTAAGGAAATTATCATGAGCGATGATTATGATATTGTTATTCTTGATGAAGTTGGTGTTGCCATCTCTATGAATGTAATAACTGTTGAGCCTGTATTAGAATTGATAAAAAATAAGCCTGATAAGGTTGAGTTAATCCTTACCGGCGGGCCAAAAATGCATCCTAAAATTAAGGAAGTTGCTGATTTAGTAACTGAAATGAAAATGATAAAACATTATTATTCCTCACAAGGGTTAACCGCTCGATATGGGATTGAATACTAATATTCTAAAAATAATATAAAAAAAATAATAAGAGAGTTACATAAAAACTATTGTACCTTCTCCAGTAGTTACTACCTCATCATTTTGGTTTTTTACAATAGTATCACAAATGATGAATTTCAACTTGCCTTCCTTTTTCGTAAACATTTCTTTTACCGTGGCAACTGCGGTGCACGTATCACCAAAAAACACTGGTTTAACAAATTTAACCGTTTGACCTCCGTATAATATACCTGGTCCAAATAGCTTAGTGCCTAAAACTGCTGATATTAGACCAGAACTCAAAGCTCCGTGTGCGACTTGTTTTCCAAACATCTGAGTCTTTGCAAAGTCAGGATTAACATGGATAGGGTTGTAATCTCCAGTTACTTCGGCAAATTTCATAACATCTTCTTCGGTTATTTTTTTAGTAAATGAGGCAGATTGTCCTACTTCATAATCCTCATATTTAACAGGTTCTAAATCTGACATAAAATAAATTAATGAAAATGTGGATAAAAATTTTAACTTTTAAAATAAAAAAGATTTGTCTAGTAAGTATACAAAGTGTCTTTATTTAAAAAGAATATTAAGACCATTGAACTAAACGATGTTCTCCTTCAATTTTTTTTATATTTGTAATATCCTGCGACACTTCCAATGTCCCAATATACTTACCTTCATCGTCTCTTACCGCAAAATAACGAATATGAATAGTTTTTTCCCCTAATTGTATCCAAAACTCAGCAGTATTCCTTTCCCCACTTTTGAATTTATTTAAAATATCCTCTACAATATGAACACTATTAGGTGGATGGCATTTTTGAACTTTTCTCCCATCTCACTGATAAAATCGGAAAAAAAAAACCTTAATAATCTGTGAATCATTTGGTTTATCATTTTTTTCCTTAATTGTTATGACTTTTTTTCTATGGTCAAGTGGCTTTAAAAGTTCATTACTTCATTTATTAATTATAGGAGAAATTATTAATGTTGTGGTAGCTACTACATTTATCCCCTCAGAAGCTATAACTTTAACAAATTTAGACGAAACCAGAAAAGCAGAATCCTTTGGGATAGTTTCACTTATTAGAGGAATTAATGTAATGCCTACAGCCATAATTGCAGGATTCTTAATACAGAGCGTGCATTATATTGCCCCTTTTATTTTCACTATAATAGGGATCATCTTTGAGATTTGGCTCTTAATAAAATATTTTCAAGATTAAACATCATAAGATTGACAAAAATATGGAAGAGAAACTAGTTATCAAAAAACTCATATGATTTGAACCGTTTCTCATTAACAAGCAAATTATGATTGTGTAGTTTAAACAAAGTTAATAAAATTTAATAGAAGAATCTTAGACTATGAATAAATACCTAAACTCAGCGGAAATTGACAAAATAAAACGTAAGAACTTATGGGTTTTGTTCTTTATCAATTTACTTCATGGAATGGGCGCGGGTATGTTCAATGTAGTATACCAACCTTTTATTTTAGACCTAACAGGCTCTGTGCTTATCATGGGGATTTTGGTTACTATTGGTGGGATTGTACAATTCCTCCCAATGCCCTTAATTGGGAGATTATCAGATAGATTCGGAAGGAAGAAGATGATGTTAAGTAGCATCCCATTTTATTTTTTAGGATTAATATCTCTCATTTTCTCGAGTTCTACTGCTATAATTTTCCTAATTTTAGGAATTGTATTATATTTTCTCGGTGTAGTAATCAATAATCTTAGTAGTTTGATTTTCATATCCGAAAATAGTAACAAATCAAAAGGTTTGATGTATGGATTAATATTATTTTCTTTTTTTGGTGGAACTATATTTGGATCTACTTTTGTTCTACTTGGGGGTGCTTTTGATTCACGCGTTTTCTTTTTGATATTCCTAGGGATTATAATTGGCGAGGGTACCATTAATTTAGTTTTTATATCTGAGAAATTTCGGTTTGATAAAAATCCAAGATCTATTTCTCTCAAATCTATTGATACAGAACTTAGTGTATGGAAAAAAATAATGAAAAATCCTAAAAGTAAAGCTTTATTGATATTTTTGACCTTAGACTTGTTTATCTATAATATTGGTCTTTCAATCTATAGTGGGGGATTAAAAGATTTTTATTTTATTACTCGTGAAGAACTTGCTTTGATAACTATAGTCTTTAGTACTTCTAATATGCTTTTTCAAATTCCTGGAGGTCATTTAGCAGATAAAATAGGAAAAAAGAAATCCCTCATTTTTAGTCAATATTTTGGCTTATCATTTTTCGCGATTAACATTTTAGCATATTTTGTTTGGGCAGGTGGTTTCACAGCTTTCTTACTTCCTGCTTTAATTATTAGTCACATTCCATTTGCTATGAGTGTATGTACATTTATCCCCTCTGAACAGATGGCTTTAACCGATTTAGATGAAACCAGAAAAGCGGAATCCTATGGAATAGTTGGAATGATAAGGGGAATAGGCTTCATTCCTACTGGATATATTGGTGGATTTTTAGTCGTAAATGTACATTATGTTGCACCTCTGATTATCTCGTTTTTCGGAATTTTCTTTGAGATCTGGTATTTATTCAAATATTTCCATGATTAAGTAAGTCAATTTTTATAAAATAATAACAAATTTAATTTTGCGATAATTAAATTCTTTGAATTTAAAAATATTAAAATTAAAGAAAAAAAAATTGGTGAAATAATGGGTAAATTAGCTAGAAAAGTAGCAATGATAGGAGCCGGAATGAGTACGTTTGGCGCTCACTTTCCACATAAAAGAATCCCTGATTTATGGGTTGATGCATGGCTAGACGCAGTAGGCAGAGTTGATAATGGAATTGAGCCAAAAGATGTTGACGCGTGTTATGTAGGAAATTATTCTTCAGATCTATTTAATCATCAAGGACATTTGGGACCACAAATGGCAAATTTAGTAGGCTTAACCCCAAAACCAGCAGGTCGTTTTGAGGGTGCTTGCGCCAGTAGTGGAATTGCCTTACGTCAAGCAATCTTAGCCATAGCCTCAGGAGTACATGATGTTATTGCTGTATCTGGAGTTGAATGCATGACAGAACTACCTACAACAGGAGTTACTGATGTATTAGCAACAGCATCAGACAGTCTATTTGAATATCCCGCTGGTGCGACGTTCCCAGGACTATATGCGACTTTAGCATCGGCACATTTTAATAAGTATGGTACTACTGTAGAAGATTTGATGAGAGTTGCGATAAAAAACCATGAAAATGGAAAAGAGAATCCTTATGCTCATATGCAAAGGTCAATTTCTGACTTTATGGCAAGTAAAATCGCCAAGATAGAAAAATCCGGAGGAGAAGTTCCAGATTGGAAAGATGAGTTTGATTATCTTAAAAGTAGTTCAAATCCAATGATCGCTTCTCCCCTACGTTTGTTCGATTGCAGTCTGATAACCGACGGAGCAGCTTGTGTATTTTTAGCTGCTGAAGATGTCGTTAAAAATTATACTGATACTCCAATTTGGATTGCTGGTACTGGTCAAGGGAGTGCAGCATTAGCTTTGCATGATCGAGAAGACTTAACTAGTTTTATTGCATCAAAAGAGGCAGCACGACAAGCTTATGAAATGTCGGGATTTAAACCTAAAGATATTCAAGTAGCAGAAGTTCACGACTGTTTCACTATTGCAGAAGTAGTCGCTTTGGAAGATTTAGGTTTTTATGAAAAGGGTAAGGCTGTTGAAGCAATTAAAAATGGAGAAACAAAGCGAGATGGTTCATTACCAATTAATACAAGTGGAGGATTAAAGAGTAAAGGTCATCCTGTAGGTGCTACTGGTGCAGCATTTTGCGTAGAAGTCTTTAAACAAATGAGAGGTATTGCTGAGAGAAATCGCCAAGTGAAGTTTGATGTGGAACGTATGTTGGCTCATAATTTAGGTGGTTCAGGAGCAACATGTGTTGTAACTATTTTTGAAAAATAAAGGTGAAAATAAATGTCAGAGAGTGAAAGAGAATTTACTATTAAAAGTTATATAGATTATTTATCTGAGAAGAAACTAATGGGTTCAAAGTGTAAAGATTGTGGTGCTTCCTATGTACCTGTTAGAAAACTATGTACTAAATGTAACAGTGTAAATATGGAATGGGTTGAAATGTCAGGAAAAGGAAAAATTGCAGCATTCACGAGTATTACCGTAGGGACCCCTTTCTTTGTTGAAAAGGGTTACGGTAGAAATAAACCATATTGCTTTTCAGTTATAAAATTAGATGAGGGACCGATGATCAGTGGCCAATTAATTGGTGTTGATGAAAGTAAACCTGATACCATCAATATAGGAATGCAAGTTAAAGCAACATTTATTGAAACTGAAATTAGAGGAGAAACAAGAGTAGATTTGGGCTTTGAGCCTGTCTAAACTTATTTATTATTTTTTTTTTAAAAATTACTAATAGCTGTAGTTTAGTCCTGGTATTTTATATTCCCTTATGCATTGCATGTTCAACTTCAGTAAAAGCAATATCAAGAATTTGACATGATTTTTCAACTTGTTCATGAGTTAATTCAAGAGGGGGTTGTATCCTTATAACATTACCATCAATGCCGCCTTTACCTATAAGGAGTCCTTTTTGACGACATATCTCCATTACCTTTAGCATTTCTTGAGTGGCAGGCTCCTTTGAACCTTGATCACAGACGAGTTCTATCCCTAACATCATTCCTTGTCCGCGCACATCGCCAACTATCTTGTGATCCGCTTTCAGTATCTGGAGCTGTCGCTTAAAATTCTCACCGAGTTGAATGGCTTTTTTGAGATACTGTTCTTCCTGGATTATTTCAATAACAGCAACCGCTGCTGCACACGACAAGGGATTCCCTCCAAAAGTAGTGAAAGAATCTGTTGTAGTATATTCTGCTGCATATTCAGGACGTGTTAGAATCCCTGCAATAGGGATACCGCTCCCAAAGCCTTTAGCAATGGTAATAATATCGGGATTTACTTCTGCATTCTGAATACCCCACCAATGATCACCAGTACGTCCAAATCCAGTTTGGACTTCATCAGCAATGAAAAGTCCATCATACTCTTTCACAATTTCATAGGCAATCTGAAAAAATTCTGGAGGAGGTTGAATTATACCTCCAACTCCTTGGATCGGTTCAACAATAAAAGCAGCAATAGCGTTATTAGTTTGAGTACGGATTATTTCACGGAGATAACGAGCACATTCAATATCACAATCAGGGTATATCTTCCCAAAAAGACATCGGTAACAGTACCCATATGGAGTAAATCGGACACCTGGGGGATGAGACTCAGGCACGGTACGCCAACCTACGCTAGAGATCTCTCGAGTTAATTGAGTACGTCCATGATAAGCATGAGTACATGCCACAATATAAGGATTTTTCTTACATTTTCGTGCCATAAACAGTGCCGATTCATTGGCTTCGGAACCACTATTTACAATGAATGTCTGTGTTAAACCAGAAGGGGCAATCTGAGCTAACTTTTGTGAAAGCACCGCATAAGGAATTGATGAATACAGTGTACTGGTATATACGAGCTGGTCTATCTGCCATTTAAGTGTTGCAACAAACTTTGGATGGTGATGTCCTGTAATCTTTGTGCAGATACCGGAAAACAGATCAATATACTGTTTTCCTGAATTATCTTTTACTAATGCTCCTTCACCTTCCACAATAAGGATTGGATCTTGATAATAATGAGTAACTGCGGGTATCATATACTTTTGTTCAATGGAGAGAATCTCCTTATTTGTATATTCCTTGCGTAGATCCTTAGGAACAAGATTTTCATTCATTTAATACACCATTTTATAGTTTTTTTGACACATCACACATCAGTAAAGAAAACTGAAAAAAAATTGATCAATTTTTCAAATTTATTTACAATATAAATTTTATATAAATTAATATTGAAACATAAATTAAAAATATCTAATTTCTTGACTTCTTCCTAATTATTCTCTGTTTCTTTCCTTTCTTGAGCTCTTGATAACTGAATTAAAATTTGGATTCTGATGTTTTTAGTTGTTTTTCATAATCCTTTTCATAATTAAAACAAATAAGGCGATACCGACAAGTAAGCCACCACCAAAAATAATTGTCAGCATATCACCCTCTTCTATGAGATCTGGTACATATAACCAATAATTAACAAACAGTTTTCCTCCATATTTAAATTCATAATATGTAAGAACACCATTAGAATTATATTTAACCTGTATGTCAATAGCTACACTATTGTTTTCAAATCCTCGGGCTGGCACATTTAATGAATATCCATTAGATTTTGCTGTAGCAGAAATGTTATTATAAAACCCTCCTCGAGAATTCATTACTCCAAGAAACTCTGTTATAAAAGATGTCCAATTAATAGTTTTAGGTGCAAAAGGAACGCCCATAATACCATATGGACTAAATGAAAGAGTTAAATTAAATGTTTGTCGTAAGAAACTTGATGTATCATTCACTATATACCAAGTTCCGTTATAATATGAATGATACTGCTTAAACCAAGGTATTTCCCATCCCGCTGTTGCATTAACAGGCGTTGAGGTGATTATTGTATTATCAAATGGAGATAGTAATGTTCCAGTTTCTTCAGAACTTATAGCTGTGATACTAAAAGGCCAATGAGATTGGGGTGGATCATGCTGCCAGATGAACCAGTCAAGGTAAACATTGAGCATGTGTAAATCTCCTAATGGCCAGAGATCACCTAAAGTTTCTTCCAAATTATCCATAAAGTACCCTTCCCAATTTACGCTATGTAAACCGAGTCTCCATAAATATTCATTACCGTCTTGTATTCCAACATAAGACCCTTGAGCTGGAGAGACTTTAACGAAAGGAAGAAAAAGTAGCAATCCAAGGAATAAAAGGCATAATTTTTTCATCTTTTTCATATCTTGTTAACCTTATTTTTTATAATTATTGGTTTTTTAATTAGTTATTGCATATTAGATTTGGGCTTTGAGCATGTTTAAACTTATTAATTATTTTTTTTATTTCAAATACTATTACTATATAAATTTTATATAAATTAATATTGAAACATAAATTAGAAATATCTAATTCAGAAAATCTTGATAAAGATATGAAAATCTTAAAAAATTATATTAATGGAAAATTTGTAGATTCAAAAAGCAGTAGATTCATCGAATTCATGAATCCTGCTTTAGATGAACCACTTGGTAAAATCCCGATGTCAACAAAAGAAGAAGTGGATTTAGTCGTCAAAGCAGCTAAAGATGCTTTTTCAGAATGGAGAAAAGTACCTGGAATTCAGAGGATTCAACCTCTTTTCCGGTTATTAAACCTAATTAAAGAAAATATTGATGAAATCGCAGAATCTGTCGTGATAAATCATGGTAAAGAATGGAAAGCGGCAGTAGGAGAAGTTATTCGAGCTTACCAAATGATTGAAGCCTCATTTACTATGCCTGAATATCAAAAAGGCCAGTACATGCACAACATTGCTACTGGAATTGATGAATATTCTATTCTTGAACCTTTAGGTGTTTTCATTATGATTCCCCCATTTAATTTTCCAGCTATGATCCCATTCTGGTTTTGGCCATTTGCGGTTGCTGCGGGAAACCCTTACATCATAAAATCAAATGAACAAACCCCATTAGCGTTTCAAAATATCTTTAAATACATTGATGAGGCTGGTTTTCCGCCTGGAGTCATCAATTTTATCCATGGCGATGTAGAAATTGCTAATCAACTAATTGAACATCCTGATGTTGTTGGTGTGTCGAGTGTGGGGTCAACTCCTGTAGCTCAAGCTATTTATAAAAAAGCAAGTAGTTTCTATAAACGAGCTCAGTGCCATGGAGGTGCCAACAACTTCTTAGTTGTTACAGAAAAAGCTAATGTTGAAAAAATCATGCCTAATATAATGAATTCGGTTTTTGGCAACTCTGGGCAACGATGTTTATCCGGAGCAGTGATTATGACTGTAGGAAAGAAATCGTTCTACGAGAATTTTAAAGAGCAACTTCTTAAAGCAACAAAGGAACTAAAGATTGGTTATGGCATGGATAAAGAAACTTTCATGGGACCTGTAGTCTCGAAAAAAGCACTTAACAAACTTCATGAACAAATACAAAACGGGATTGATGAGGGTGCTGAATTAATCTTAGACGGTCGAGGATTAAAAATGCCAGGATATGAAAAGGGATATTTCTTAGGTCCCTGTTACTTTGAAAAAGCTAAACCCGGTATGACAATATATGATGAAGAAGTTTTTGGACCAGTTGCATGTATTGATCATGTAAACAATTTAGAAGAAGCAATAAAAATAATAAATCAAAATCCGAAGGGCAATGCTGTTACAATTTATACAGAAAGTGGAGAAGAGGCACGATTTTTTCGTGATGGTATTTATAATATACAACTTGGTATAAATATTGGTGTAGTAGCTCCTCTTGCTTGGTTTCCATTTGCGGGAGCAAAAAATTCATTTTTTGGCACCCTTCGAGCTCAAGGTTATGAAGCTTTAAAGTTTTTTACTCAAGAACGTGTAGTAATTGAAAGATTTCATGGCAGCACGAAGATCGAGTGGGACTAAATTAATAAAACAATTTTATATTATTAAAAATTAAAAATTAATAGAATTGATTAAATCAAAAAAGAATTGAGAGTTAAAAATTATGTCATTTGAAACAATTTTCACAATGGATACCTCCAGTATCAAATATGGTCCTGGGGCGACAAGGGAGGTGGGATATGATATGAAAAAACTTGGTGCAAAACGGGTTTTAGTAGTTACAGATCCTAACCTATCTAATAGTGAACCCGTGATCGTTACCCTTCAAGCCTTACAAGAAGAAAATATAGAAACAGTCTTGTTTGATAAAGTACGGGTTGAACCCACCGATGATTCCTTCAAAGATGTGATTAAATTTGCTATTGAGGGTCAGTTCGACGGATTTATTGGTGTTGGGGGTGGATCAAGTATGGATACTGCTAAGGTGGCAAATTTGTATTCAACATATCCTGCAGATTTATTGGATTATGTCAACAAGCCAATTGGTAAAGCATATCCTGTACCAGGACTTTTGAAACCGATGATTGCGATCCCAACAACTGCAGGGACTGGAAGTGAAACAACAGGAGTCGCAATTTTTGATTTAGAAGCAATGCGTGCGAAAACTGGTATTGCTCATCGTGCGATACGACCAATCATGGGAATCATAGATCCTAATAATACTCGGACTGTACCGAAGATCGCCACTGCCGCTTGTGGTTTTGATGTTCTTTGTCATGCATTGGAATCAATTACAGCTCTTCCATACAACAAACGCCCTGCTCCTGAAAGCCTTGAATTACGCCCAGCTTACCAGGGTGCTAACCCAATTAGCCACCTTTGGGCGTCTAAAGCAATTGAAATGGTTTCAAAAAATATTGTACGTGTGGTTCAAGATCCGTCCGATGATAAAGCTCGATCAGAGATGATTCTTGCGTCTACATTTGCGGGTATCGGTTTTGGGAACGCAGGGGTTCATTTAGCTCACGGTATGTCCTATCCCGTTTCAGGGATGGTGAAGGAATACCTTCCTGAAGGATTTAAATCGGAACACCCAATCATTCCACATGGCATGTCTGTGGTACTTGCCTCTCCTGCCGTGTTTCGGTTCACCGCAAAAACAAATCCAGAACTACATTTAAACGCAGCACAATTAATGGGTGTTGATATATCTAAGGCAGATAAAAACAAAGCGGGAGAAATTATTGCCACTGAAATTATTAAACTTATGAAAGCTACGGGGATGCCTAATGGTCTGAGCGCTGTTGGTTATGGGCCGAGTGATATCGAAGACCTAGTTCAAGGAACTTTGCCACAGCACCGTGTAACCAAGCTATCTCCTCGTCCCGCTAGTGCCGAAGATCTCAGACAATTATTCACCGAGTCAATGACCTTATGGTAATGAATTTTAAATAATTTTTAAATTTTTCATCCTATTTTTGAAATTTGGCCTCCATCCACAGGGAGTATAACTGAAGTAATAAATTTTGCCTCATCTGATGCCAAGAAAAGTGCCGCATAAGCAGTATCCCAAGCATCCCCCATTCCCCCTTTTAATGGGACCATCTTATTCCTTGACTTAATTATATCTTCTTTGCTCCTTCCAGTATTTCTCGCGATTCCTTCGATAGCCATAGGGGTGTTCATTAATCCAGGCATAATCGCATTGGCACGGATGCCTTTCTTGGCATACTTCATGGCGATTTGGTGAGTTAAAGAATTTACCCCTGATTTTGATATTTTATAAGCTACATATCTTACAGCACTAACAGCAGCAGCAGAAGAAATGTTTATTATTGAACCATTTTCCTGTTTCTCCATCACTGGTAACACATATTTACATGTGAAAAACATTCCTTTAAGGTTTACATCAAAAATTTTATCCCATATCTCTTCACTAAGTCTAACTAAACTTTTATCTTCCTCACCGATTCCAACATTATTGACAAGAATATCAATTCGTCCGTAAATCTCCACACATTTATCGGCTATCCCACGACAATCATCTTCCCTAATAATATCTGCTTCAAATACAAAAGATTCTCTTCCCTCTTTTTCGATCATAGATTTTGTTTCTAAAGCAGAATCAAGATTCTTATCAACCAACATTACTTTTGCACCCTCACGGGCAAAGAGGATTGATATTGCTCTTCCATTTCCTATATTGTCTCCTGGTTGTTGTCCTGCTCCAACTACTACAGCAATTTTTTCCTTTAAACGATCCACTATTCTATTACACCTTTTTATGCTTTTTTTTAAGATTCCTAAATTCCCAAAATATCTAATTATGAGAATCATTTAGAATTCTATTGAAATAAAAGAAGAGCCTTTTATTTAAAAAATTTATAATTTTAGAGGTTACTATATCCTTTTATTGATATTTTTAATATGATATAAACTAATATCGATTAACTATTTCTTAAATCCACGAATATAAGTTAAAGTCTCTCTACTTTTTTTTAGGTCCCTAACTATTTGACTTTCAAGAGACTTACTAATTTCAATATTATTTTTGGTTGTATATTCTCTTACCATTGCTCTAGTTATCTTTTCTATTTTATTATTTTTTGCCCAATTTGAGATGTTATTGACAAGTTCTCCACCATCTCCTCCCACAAATTTAGGTAAATAACACTCCGCTAAACTTTTTGTAATGAACACAGCGTAGACAAATAATCCTCTGGGATCTAATTGATTATATACCTTTGGAACCATTGGATAATCTAAAATTGTCATATGAATGTTTTTTCCAGCTTTTTGGATCTTCTTATAAAGCGGCATCCACTCATCAGCGCCATCTTGTGGCATTCCAGGTTTTGCTCCTGGCACCCACTGAATCCCATCAACTACTTTTAAAATATCGTCAAGAAATCTAATTTGTTCAGGACCATCTAAATGGTAAAATGAATAATCCATATGCTCTGCTTGTTGTTTAAGGTCTGGTAACACAAATCTTTCAAAATATTTCTGATTAAGCATAACACAAAAATCACTTTGCATGGTATAATACCGCTTAGGACACCAAAGATTTAACCATGTATCGCAGCCATCCACATGTTTATTAATAATATTTTGTAGTTCATCGTAAAGTCTCAGATATTTTTCCATAATAATGGCTCTACACGTATCTATTAGATCTGGATTCCTTCTCATTTGAATGATAATCTCTTGAGGTCCTAGAAATGATACTAATATGTCAAGGATCCCTCCTAAATCAGTCATAGCAACACAATAATTATTTTCTGCGCCTCGCTTAGCAGCAATTTCTGTCGTACGCTTTAATCTAACATACCACTCATTATCATTGTTTAATTTAGCATTTTCAAGAAGAGGAACAATATCTTTCACCTCGGTTCTTCTGTGAAACCATATAGTACCTGATTTATATTCAGGAGCTGCACCTAATACTGTTGCCATCGCCCCAGGGCCATAGTTAGGAAAATACCTAGGAATACATTCACCGCCCCAAACTAAACCATCACTATTGTTTTCGAGGGTGTCCAAAATTGGCTTAATCCCATCCCAATTTTTACCTAAATCATAATTTAACGCACCTGATGCTATAAGTGCCCTTGCAGAGCTCGGACTTTCTGGTATGTTATATGCAATTGTAGGTCTATCAGTAGTTTCATGATCCCACCAAGCTTTCATTCTCTCCTTTGCTTCTTCTAAATCTTCTTTTACAATCATTTTAAATTATTACCTAACCTAAATATTCAATCTCTCCTTCTATCCTAATGTCTCTTGATGATCTTCCAATGAGGATGTTGAAAATCCCCTTCTCAGCTTTCCAGCAATTATCTTTTTCATCAAAAAAGGAGAGATCTTCTTTCCGCAATTCAAACTTAATCGTTTTCTTCTCATTCGGTTCTAATTTAACCTTTTCAAATCCTTTAAGTTCTTTGAGCGGTCTTTCTACACTACACTCAACATCTTGGCTATATAATTGAACAACTTCCGCTCCAAAACGTTCACCTGAATTCGTGATATCTAGTGTTATATTAAGAACCTCATCACCCGACACTTTATCCTTACCTATTTCAAGGTTTTCATATGTGAATTTGGTGTAAGATAAACCATGACCAAATGGGAAAAGTGGTTCAATATTCTGTGTTTCAAAATGACGATATCCTACAAAGATGCCCTCCTCATAAAAAACCTTCTCACTACCTGGGTAAGTGCGCTCCGAAGCATGTGCAGGTGAATCTGAAAGTTTTTTAGGAAATGTAATAGGAAGTTTACCTGAAGGATTTACATCCCCAAAAATTATGGCAGCAATTGCATTTCCCGCTTCCATTCCGCCATACCACGCCTGCACCACAGTTGGAACCTTATCGATCCATTCAACCATAGATACTGGACTGCCACTAATGAGAATTACTATTGTATTTGGATTTTCTTTAATAGTTTTGTTTATAAGATCAATTTGACTCAATGGTAGACTAAATAAATCTTTATCCCATTGCTCAGCATCCCCCCCCTCTTTATGTCTTAAACCTACAAATAATAGGGTTACATCTGCTTCTGAGGGATTGGTAATTATCTCCACTTGTTTTTTACACTTTTCTTTTATCCCTTCTATTGGTTTAACCTCATATGGGGGAAAATTCGAGGAACTTCCCCCTCCTAAATAAGTTCTTTTATTTGCGGTAGGCCCTATGACAGCGATCTTTTTCACTTTTTCTAGATCTAGTGGAAGAAGATCTCCTGTATTTTTTAAAAGTACTATTCCCTCTTCAGCGATTTCACGAGCTAAGGCTTGGTGTTCAGGGGTGTTACGACTACCTTTTGGTAACGTGTTCTCATCATCGAAAAGCCCTACAAGAAACATCACTCTCAGCAATCGTTTTACATTTTCATTAAATATTTCTAGCGTAAATTTTCCTTCCTTATAAGCTTGCGACATCTTATTAGTATTATATTTAATGGCTGTTGGCATTTCAAGTGTTAGTCCTGCATTTATGCAACTTTCCGTGGTAGTACCCCACCTTGTGGCTGCCCAGTCGGTAACTACAAAACCCCTAAATCCCCATTCATCCATCAACACTTCTTTTAGAAGGTGTTTATTTTCTGCACCATAAATTCCGTTAAGCTTATTATAACAACTCATTACAGACCAAGCATCAGCTTCTTGTACTGCTGCCTTGAAGGCTGGATAGTATATCTCCTGTAAAGCTCTTTCACTAACTTCTGAACTTACTGTAAACCGGTTTGTTTCTTGATTATTACATATGAAATGTTTTATACAAGCAGCAACTCTCTGACTTTGAACTCCCTTTACGACAGCAATCGCTGATTTTTTATTTAAGTATGGATCCTCTGTTTGATATTCAAAGGTGCGACCACACATCGGGGTTCTATGAATGTTAATTCCTGGAGCAAGTAGCATATGTGCCCCAACATCACGTATCTCTTGTGCTATTGCAACTCCGAATTTTCCAGATAAATCTAGATTCCATGTGGCAGTTCTACATATAGCTGAAGGAAAATAAGTACTTCTAATCTTTCCTTCATTATCAACTCGAACACCATGAGGTCCATCGTGCATTGCAAACGATCGAATTCCTAATCTTTTTATCGGTTTTGTATACCACCACTGCTTCCCAGAGCTTATCATAAACTTTTCTTGTAATGTCAATCGTTCTAGCAAATCTTCTACTCTACTTTCAAGATCGAGGTTAATATCCATAAAAGGTAATTTCGATAAATCCAATTCTGATCTTTCTTTACTCATATTAAGCATCCTATTTAATTATAAATAAAATTTTATAATAATATTAAGACTTATGAAAAATGCAGATATTCTAAAGTTCCTTACATTTTGGTGAATTACTATTAGGGAAAAATTTAAACTTATTATACCACTAATTTTTATTTTCTTAGGTTTCCTTTCTTACTATCTCCCTTACTTTGCAACCAATAATTTAGAGATTCAAAATGTTGATGTAGAATTAAAATTTAATGGTGATAATGCTTATAAATATGTTCAAGATCAACTGGATATTGGTTTTCGAATTCCTGGAACAGAAGGGAGAATTAATTGTACCAACTACTTCATTTCTAAATTTAAAGAAGTAGATAGCAACTTTCCTTACTTTTTACATAATTTTACAACTCATTTAACTGAATGTCAGAATGTTCTATTTAAATTAAACCAAAATTATAGTAATATTGTCATTTTAGGGGCACATTATGATTCGCGTGCAAAGGCAACAAAAGATCCTAATCTATTAAATAGAACTGATCCCGTGCCAGGGGCGAATGATGGTGCCAGTGGATCTGCTGTTTTAATTGAATTAGCCAAAATCTTATATCAAAATAGAGAAAGCCTATCTTGCCAAGTATGGTTTTTGTTTTTCGATGCTGAAGATCAAGGAGCAGATAGTGGTGGTTATGGAATGGATGGATGGAATTGGTGTGAAGGGTCTCAAAGATTCGTCACTGACATCAATAGTTTTTATGATTCGGGAACAGAACATTTTGATTGCATGGTTCTGTTAGATATGGTAGGAGGGATCAATTTACGATTTATCAATGAACAATATTCTACTTCCTCATTGTTAGATGAATTATTTGCAGTAGGTAGAGCATTGGGGTATTCTAGTCAATTCCCATCTAATCCTGAAAGGAAGCAGATAATAGATGATCATAGAGCATTTGTTAATATTGGAATACCCTCCGCAGATCTAATCATAAATTTTTGGGATAATCCAAATTGGCCATACCATCACACTACTCAAGATAATATAACTTATATTTCAAATAATAGCTTAGAAATAACTGGTAGAACTGTAGAACAATTTATTTATAATAATTATTTAAACTCATCTGGTTATATATATGACGGGAATTATCCTTGGAATAAAGATATAGATATACTTAATATAGAAATAATTATGATTCTTTTAATTACCATAGCCATTATGGCAATTACGATATTAATGATAAATTATATTAAATCTATTCCTTCTAGGAATATGGTTGAGTCAGAAAAACAAGATTGAAATTTTATATAATTCTACTTAATTTTTATTATCATTCCGCATTGTAGACAAAAAGCTTTATTTTTAGGTAACCTCATTCCACAGAATTTACAGACACGAGGTTCTTTTTTACGTTTTTCTTCTTTTTTAACATAAACTGGCGGAATTGGTTGTATTTCTTCAGCAAGGGTTATTTTAGGCGTCTCTTCTTCTATATCTGAAATTGGTGGAATTGGTTTTAGGACTTCAACTTTTTGACCACAGTTAAAGCAAAATTTTGCTCTTAAATGTAATTTCTGTCTACAGTGAGGACAAGTTGTAAATGATTTTTTTACTTTTTTTTCTGAAATTGATGGAATTGGTTTTAGTACTTCAATTTTTTGACCACAAGTAACACAAAATTTTGCTCCTAAAGGTAATTTCTGCCTACAGTGAGGGCAAGTTGTAAATGATTTTTCTACTTTTTTATCTGAGATAGTAGGAATTTGTCTAGATTCACTAAAAAATTTATAACCACATGTAAAACAGAGGTCATAGCCATGAGATCTTTTTGTTCCACATTTTGGACATTTATTTTTCATATTAAAAAGTTGAATCTCTAAAAAAATTGGATTAATATTATTATGGATAAGTTAGAATTTAAACATTCAGTTGTATTTGTAATTGCACATTTTTGCACTATTTTTATTTTCTTACCCCTAAAATGGCTCTATGATTAGTACTATCTATATAATTCTCTAATAAGTAAAAAGATTTAAATAATTCTTGAATCTCCTCCAGCGAAAAAAAATGGTGCAAAACTCCTTTTTCATTACCTTTTTGTGGAATATAGGTGCCTTCTTCAACCTTCTTTAAATCCCAATTGTCATTTCGAGAATTCTTTTTTAAATAAGGGAAGGTGATAAAAATATAACCTCCTTTTCTTAATACTCTTTCAATTTATCTAACAGTTTTTAAAATATCTTCCATTAAATTATGATGAATAACGTTAATGGAAATGATGGCATCAAAAAAATTATCCCCATAAGGGAAACTATGTTCGATTCTACAACATTCAGTTTCTACTCTTATTCCATCTTCAGATAACCATTCTTCTGCTATTTCAATACCTCTGGGAGATCCATCAAGCCCATAAATATCGAAATTTTTCTTGGCAAAAAATATGAGATGGCGACCAGTTCCACATCCAAGATCTAAAATTGTCTGAACGTTGTTTTTCTTAAATAGTTTTGCTAGTCTTTCCATATCTGAATGAGGTTCCAGAAATATCTTTCCTCTCTTTGTAAAAATATCATTCCATCCAGACATATAATTTTAAAGAAGATATTTTATCGATTAATGATCACATTCCCAGAAATAATGCCCATATTTCTCTTTAAATGCTTCTGCTACTTCATTTCTTTGAGGTCGAATAAATTCATATCCATCTTTTAAAGTTTCATAAGTAACAGGTAAATCCCCTAACATTTCACCGTCCACTTGACATAAGTAAGATTCGTCTTCTGGGTTTAACATTTCAATTCGAACTTTCTTGCTCTGATATTCAAAAATATTAGGATGGGGTGATAAAGAGCCACTGTACATTCTTTTAAATTGAAATAGTAATTTGAGTTTTTTAATATCTGCTATACTGATATCAAACAAACCATCATCAACTTTAGCTTTTTGACAAATATACATTCCAGCACCATAAGAGCCTCCATTGCCTACTGCAACTAGATTCGCATATCCTTCATATGTTTCATTATCCATTATAACTTTGACTTCTTTACTTTTCCATGCAAACAGTGCTTTAATGACCATAGCATTATAATTTTTTTCTTTATTTTCATTTGCTCTTCTTGCAACCTCAGCATCAAACCCTTGACTTCCCACACCAAGAAAATATCGCTTAATTCCATCGTCTTTGAGCGCTAAACCAACGTCACATTTACCAGTATAACCCTCAGCAATTATTTTACATGCTCTTTTAATATCTGGTATAATTCCAATTACTGCTGGTACATCATTCCCAGAACCCATAGGAATAAAACCACATAATACTCCCGTATTAGAGCTAATGGCACCATGAAAAACTTCATTACATGTTCCATCGCCTCCTGCTCCAATAACACGATATCCATCTTTTGCCAATTGAGTGGCTAATTCTATAGCATGTCCTGCATATTCTGTATTAAATAATTTATAAGATACGTTAAAATTATCTAGATATTCACTTGCAAATTCAATAGGTCTTTTACCTTTTTGTTGCTTTCCAGCAAGCGGATTACAAATAATAGCATAATCTTCCATTTTTATCACTTCGTATTTTAAATTATAAATTTTAAAATAATTATATGATCACATTGAATAATAAAGTATTTAAGACTTTATTTAAATACACTCTAAAAGCATTGGTTAAGATTTTTTACTTCCGCCATTCTTTTCCACATTTTGGACAGCAATTCTTCTTGCCGTATATTCGTGGATAATCCATTAAAATAATGTTTTTATCATCTACTTCATGAATTAATCCCTCATTTCCACAGCTAGGACATTTCCTACGTCCAATGGGATTCTCAAGTACTACCATATTATTATTATAACTTTCTTGTATTTCATCAAGATTTCCTTCTAATATTGATTCTATACTTTCTGATAAAGGCTCACTTTGAATTGATGCTTCGGTTTTTTCTAAGAGATAATCTTCATTAATCATTATTACATACCCCTTAACTATTGAACTTATCTCCTCATTTTTAGGTAATCTAGCATATTTCTCCTCAAAATTTTCGAGAAAATCTTGAGCATCATTATAATCGATAGTATAACCCTTTAACTTTATTAATTCAATAATCTCTTGTATGATTTCTTGTTTACTTGGTAGTGTTACTTTTTTCTGTTTTATTTGTTTAGATAAATTTAAATCATTTTCTAATTTTGTCCACATTTGCCTAATTTGATCATCTCTTAACCGTCCCATTATCTGAATATAGACTCTTCTTTCCGGTTCTTGTAATATAGTTATCCTATTATCTTTTTGCTCTTCTTTATCTATATCTTCATTGAAGTAACTTATACGGAGTAATGTCTTCCCTAACCTTTTTGTATCAGTTGAATACATTAAATCTTTTTGTAAAATATGCTCTACCTTTTGTCGAATACTCTCATAATTCTGGCCATTCATATCAAATGATTGAGTTTTCTCAAACATTTAAAAAATCTTAACCCTATAATAGTTTTATAGTAAGTGATAATGAATGATTAAAATCAAGAATCTATTGTTTAAAATATTAATGCAAAATTTTACTTAAATTATTATAAAACAAAAAATATTCCCTACTTTAAAAGAAGGGCAAGAGAGCAAAGTCTTAAACTATTACATTTTTTTAATGGGATTTGTCGACAGATTCATTGATTATAGAAAATTTTAATTTGGATTTTAATTACATAGTCCTTAAGACGATAAAATTATAACTATGAAAAGAAAAAATATTAAAGCACCAGTCAAACATGAAAAGGAAACTTCATCAAAAAGAAAGATTGTTGTAACAATAATTTTACTTGGTGTTGCTTTTTCTGGAGCTTTTATAGTTTATTTTATAATGCAAATCGCATTAAATACAAAAACACCAATGGTTGTCGTTGTTTCAGGTTCTATGGAACCTAACCTACATAGAGGAGATTTGTTATTTTTAAGAGGGAAAGATGCTGATAATATAAAAAATGGTACAATCGAAGGAAAAGAAGGGGATATTATTGTTTTTAATGCACGTGGATTATGGGTTAATGCCCCTAGTGATCCGATTGTTCATCGAGTTATCGATAAGATGTATGATAATGAATGGTTATTCTTAACAAAAGGAGATGCGAACCCTAGTGAAGATGCTGCTTGGGTTCCAGAAACAAGGATTTTGGGGGTAGTCGTAGGAAAGATCCCTTATATAGGTTGGGTAAAAATCGTATTAACAGATTCAGGATTATTAATTCCTCTCCTTGTAATTGTCTCAGTATTACTTGTAATTAGTTTAGTTTGGGACATAGCTAAAAAGGAAGATGATGAGGAAGAAAAAAATAGTGAAAAGAAAATTTATGACGAAGCTAATATTAAAAGAGAAATTGACATTGATTTCACTAAAGATAACTAAATAGATTAGATTTATAATATATTGAGTAAAATAATATTATACTAACACTTCTATATAAAATTATTAGAACAAAGCAAATTAATAAAAGAGTTGATTATTAAATGGGATGGACACCACCAACTAAATTCACAGTTTTTATATCCTTCCTCTTGATGGCATTTGGGCTATTTATCGTAATTGACCTAGTATTTATGGCACCAGATTTTATAATAATCCATATAGAGTTAATTATCGGAGATTTCACTCAATTTGAAACATGGGGCTTAATTGCAATAATTGTATTATTTCTATCTTGGTTTGTATTCTATCTTGGCGTAAGATTGACAGGTTTATAAATCTTCAGATTAAATTTTCTTTTTTTCCTTTTTCTTACATTTGCCATTAATCTGATAATGAGATTTAAATTTTTTTTTGGATAAAATCAATAGTATTCAGAATGAGTAATTGCTACAATTTATCCAAATTCTATATAAATCAGACAATAAAGTTTAAAATATTTCTAAAATTTCAAGAAAATATTATTACCGTAATTTAAAATTAAAATTACGAGAAAACTTTAATACGTAATACGGAAACGCAAAAAAGCTATATTAAATATAGATATACAATAAAAAATTAAAAACAAAAGAGGAAATAAAAATGTCAAAAGACGAAAACGCTGTATTTGTCGGTCGCCGTCCAACTATGAATTATGTGATGGCCACTATGATGATCCTTAACAAAGGTGTAGAATGTACTGTCAAAGCCCGAGGTAGAGCTATTTCTCATGCTGTTGATGTGTGTGAAATTTTAAGAAATAGATTCTTAAAGGGTACTGAGTATAAGGATATCCAACTTAGCACTGAGCAGCTTGAGGGCGAAAAAATTATCGGAAAATCCCTTTAATTTCGCACACGGACAAAGTAACAACGTCTCAAGCATTGAAATTACATTATCACCACCAAAATAAGTAATCGAATTAAGCAAAGAACTTAATTGTTCGGTATTGCGAAAAAATAATAACAACCTTTATCTTTTTTTTTATAATATTCCTACTCTTCGATAATCAAAAGGTTTAATTTGTGAATGTATAGCCTAATAGTTTAAAATCATGAAATTTATTTGTTTTCTAATAGAGCTAGAGGCACTGAAAATAGTGTATAACAAAAAGACTGCAAATTTCAGTCTAATTAGTTTTTGAGAGTTAAAATTCCACTTATAAATTTTCCCACAAATTCAGTAGAAAAAAAGGAATTTCAAAATATTGTCCTAAAATTACAAAGATTTAATAATACAGTTGAAAAAATAATACTTAACAAATAAATAATTTAATTCAATTTTAAACCGTATTTTAATAAAATCTTAAAAAATTAGTAAAAAAAGAGGATGAGTAAGTTGGCAAAAAAGGTTGTTGAACCGTTATATGTTAAGTCCAAGATACGAGAATATATTAAAGCGCATGAATGCAATACAAGCAGCGGAGTCCTTGATGGAGAAACTTTAAATGGCATCATCATGAGCATACTTGATAAAGCTATTGCGCGAGCAAAAGGAAATAACCGAAAGACTGTAAAAGCAAGAGATTTATAATCTTTCTTTTCAATCACTTTTTTTTTATTTTTCTATTCCTACTATTTTAGTTCTTACTTTATTTATTATTATATTTATCTCCTTAGATAATACACTCAAATCTCTTTTTCTCTATTCAATTCTGAATTTTTTATTTAAATAGGAAGAATTCAATAAGCTATTAATAAAAAATTAAATATTTGCCTAAAAACTGTTAAATCTATTGAGTCTAAATGATTTATTAACAAAAAAGATATATAATGAAGAACTAGCATCGAATTTACAATCATGTATGCTGAAAAAAGAAAAAATCCATTGAAAGAATGCGTGGAATTTATAGAAAGTCGTAAATTGGAATATTCTAAAGAAGATGAACCATATTCTTCTGACCCAGAAGAGGAAACATTTGAGATTCAAGAAGATAAAATATTCGAAATTCTAAAATGTAACGACATAAATGTTAAGAATATTGGATTTGTAGATGGTGGAAATGGTCCTATTCTAAGAAGCGCAGACTTTAATATAAGCTTGAATCGTGTAGCAGGAGTATTATTCACATCAAATAGATGGACTAAACCTATCAAAACTCCTGTGAAAATAGAGTTTTATAGTGCAACCGTCCTGGATGTTCTTGATGATAACACATTAGCTTATATTACACACTTTTTTCCAAGAGAACCTGAATTCTCAGAATATCTGCCTAAACATGAACTGAAATTTTCTATAAACGATCCTTCCATAAGAGAAGGAAGATTCCGTTTACCAAATATCGATGTTTTTGGGGGTATTGCTATGAGGTTCGCTGAATGGACATATGCAAATAAATTTATTTCAAACGAACTAGATGAGGGAAGTATTTTTGTGAGAGATGGTTCACTTCAATCTGGCTATACTGGGGAGAATGAAATCGCTGAAAGTTTATACAAAACAGCAAGAAAAAAGGGAGTAATAGTTACAGGGCTTTCAAAGACTTGTCGATTAATCACTCAAACTGGAAATTCATTAAATTCATTAGTTCATTATATGGGTAACAAAAAATTTCCAGATAGTGCGTGGTATTACCATCCTGTATATAGAATCACAAAAGCTCAAGAACAAGCTGATTTGTATTTTGTAAAATTACATAAAAATTCATATTATTCGTTTCGATTTGATATTTTATTGGATCAAGCGAAAAAAATGTCTGAAGATCAGCGTGAAATGATTATCTCTAATCTAGCAAATAATTCTAATGATCTCTCTTATCCAGGCTACCCGTATGGCCTCATCAAGGCAGACCAGCTTGCTGCTGTTAGTTTTAAAGAATTGGAACCCCAAAAAATTCAACTAATTGCAGAATTTAATCAAGAAGATTATAATGAATTTATCTTACCACGTCTTCGATCGGTAAATGCGCATGATTTATTAAATATAATAAGAAGATAATATAATAGTAATAGTGTAAAAAATGGTGGATTTAGGAAAAAAAATAGGAAGTTTTGTTCGTGGTACCTCTTTAGTTAAATTAATATTAAGACAGAAATCAGATCAAGAATTTGAGTTAGGGCAGCTTTTTATTGCTGGTAAGAATAGAAAAGAGTATAGCATTTATCAAATCAAGGATCTATTTTATGGTAGTCAAATTCCGGATAATGTTCTTGAATTAATGGCGGGTTATGGACTAGAGAGAGATAGGTCTGATTTGAAAGTATATGAGCCAGAATTAAGAAATTATGTTTTAGCTCTAGCAAGACCATTAGTATTTGTTAAGGAAAATAAATTATTATTGCCGAAGCGACTGCCTAGCTTCTTCTCAGATACTTTTGACATTGATGATGGTCATTTGGAATTTTTTAAGGAAGAAAAAATCGAGAATCCATTAAATTTTGGAAAAATCCGCTCTGGTTCTAAAGTTCTAAATACGGAGGTGAAACTTGAAGCAACAAAAGTTTTAAGGCACCATATTCTAATTCCCGCAACTACGGGTAGAGGTAAATCGAATTTAGTTAAAACGATTCTTTTTAACTTAATGGAAAATGAAAATTGCGGTAAATTAGTATTTGACCCTCATAATGAATATTATGGAACTGGAAGTCAGAAGGGATTAAAAGATCATCCTGAAAGTTCAAAGTATGTCGATTTTTATACGATAAGATCAATTCCTGGGCATCTAGATTTGAAGTTCAATGTGAAATTAATAGAACCAATACATGCAATGGGGAGTCTTAATTTTACTCAACCTCAAATAGAGGCTTTAATTGGTTTTTATCGATTACATAGGGAGACGTGGATTCAAGCAATTTTTAGTGATGATACTGGTATCTATGGAAGACCTGGAGGCCTAGCACAGGGTACTTTGGATGTTCTTAGAAGAAGATTATCAATTTTATTAAATCTTGGATTTGATGAAGATAATAACATTGTAGAAAGGGGTATTTATACTTTAAGTGGATATGAATCAACTATCAGTAATATAGTGAACTCTTTAATTGAAGGTAAAACCGTAATTGTTGATACCTCTTTATTCGAAGGGGCTCGAGAGATATTTATAGCAACTATTATTGTAGAGAACTTATTTAATGAGTATAAAAGATTTAAATTCAAAGATGAATTGGAAGATAAACCCGTTATAACTATTATATTAGAAGAAGCACCTAGAGTAATAGGGAAAAAAGTATTAGAAACGAGAGATAACGTTTTCGGTAAAATTGCAAGAGAAGGTAGAAAGTTTAATATTGGATTAATTGGAATTACCCAGCTACCAAGTTTAATCGATAGAGAAATCTTAGCAAATATGAATACTAAAATAATTCTCGGAAATGAAATGGGTCCGGAAAGAAGAACTTTAATAGAAAGTTCTGCTCAAGATCTATCGGATGATAGTCAAACAATTGCAAGTTTAGATATTGGTGAAGCTATTGTTACGTCAAATTTTACTAAATTCGCAGTACCAATTAAGATACCCTTGTTTGAAGATTTACTAAGTGGTAAAATAGTTGAGGCTAAATCTGATAATAAAATTAAGAAATCATACCCAGGACTTTAATTTAAACATTAATAAGATAGAAATAAAATGAATGTTAAATTTGCTCATATCTCCGATGTTCACTTAGGTGCTTGGCGAAATGAACGATTAAATGAGTTAGGCTATAAAGCATTTGAAAAAACTGTGACTACTATCATTGAAGAAGGCGTAGATTTTGTGATTATCGGTGGTGATTTATATGATGTTAGCAATCCAAAGGTTGAAGTGATTGATTTAGCAACAAAAGAGTTAAAGAAGCTGAAAGATAATGAAATTCCTGTGTATGGAATTCAAGGTTCTCATGACTTTTCTCCTTCAAATAAATCGATGATTCGACCTCTTATTACAGCAGGATTGTTTATTGATGTGTCGAAAAGAGATCCAACGGAAGAAGATAAGTTAAGGTTAAAATTTTTTCAAGATGACAAAACAAAAATTAAATTAACAGGTTTAAGAGCTAGGAAACGTAGTCTTGAAATAGAAGATTATCATAATTTAGATAGAGAATCTCTTGAAGCTGAAAAAGGTCCGAAAATTTTTATTCTGCATACAATGCTAAATGAATTGAAACCTAAAGAATTTAAAGATATGGAATCTGCTCCGAAATCTTTATTACCTCAAAATTTTGACTATTACGCTGGAGGTCATCTCCATAAAACACTTCCAGATAAATTGAAGGAGGGAGGAATTTCTCTACAAATCAGTGAGAAAAATAACATTATTTATCCTGGTTGTGTTTTCCCTACAGATTTTAGAGAGCTTGAAAGAATTAAGCATGGTGGTTTCTGTTTCGTATCGGGTGAAATTAAAGGTGAAAAACTAGATCTAAAAGTTAAATTCAACCCAATCAAAGTAATCGATATAGAAAATATATCTCTGGATTGTACCAATAAATCAGTGTCTGCAGTTCTAAGTAAACTGAAAGATGAATTATCTAATAGAAATTGTCAAGATAAAATCGTAACTATCAGATTATTTGGACCATTATCTTCGGGTAAGACATATGATATAAAATCTAACGAAATCATTCAAAATTTTAAAGATAAAGGTGCTTATGAAGTTTTAATTAATAAAAATGCTCTTACAACAGTAGAATACCAAGCGATAAGTGTTTCTGCAGGGAAAACTAATGAAGAAATTGAAGCAACTTTAATAAAAGAACATGCGAATAAAGTTAAAATAAAAGACTTTCCAAATATTAAGATAGAAAAAAAAATATATCAGCTCTTAAGCACGCTTGGAACAGAAAGACAAATTGGTACAAAAGTAATGAGTTATAATGAGTCTCTAAAACAAACATTTCTAAGTATATTTGAAATCCAGAAAACTAAGGAGCATAAACAATGATATTAGAGTCAATTGAAATAACAAATATTCGAAGTATTAGAAAACAAGATATTGAATTTCCTTCATCTACAATGCTATTTTTTGGAGATGTAGGAAGTGGAAAGTCATCAGTTTTAAAATCCATAGAATTTGCATTATTTGGGACATTGGTTCATGGGGATTTAAGTGGTGATTCTCTCTTAAGGAGAGGGAGAAACACAGCTTCAGTAAATTTAACATTTTCTATTGATGGTAAGAAGTATTCAATTAAACGGAGTTTATCAAAAGATAGAAAAGGAAGAGTTTCTCAAAAAGAATGTGTATTTACCGACCATGATAATGGAACAAGAACAACTTATGCTCCTACAGATATGCGAAGGAAAATATTATCTTTACTTTCATATTCGGTATCTCGTTATGAAAAGGCGACAAAAATACCATTATTCAGATATACTGTATATACACCTCAAGAACAGATAAAAGAAATCATTCAAGCAGATCCAGATGTTCGTTTTGAGATATTAAAAGAAGTCTTTGGTATTGAAAAATATGAGATTACCCTAAGGAATATAGAAATTATTAAAGATTACTTAAATGATAAATTAAGAGAATATAAGATTAAAATTGAGCAAATTGGTGAACCTGAAGAAGATATACTTCAAAAGGAAAAAGTAATAGAAGAAACAAAACAGCAAATCAATAATATTGGAACCGAAATTAAAAAGAAAGAGAATAAAATAAGTTCTCAAGAAAAAATTATTGAAGAAATCCAAAAAGATTTAGATATTTATTCTAAGAAAATAGTGCAAATTGAAAATAAAGAATCTAATATCAATGAATACAAAGCTAAACAACGTAAAAATAAATCATCACTGAATAAAATTCAAAAAGAAATCGCTGGAAAAGAAGAAGAACTAAAAAATTTAAAAGAAATTAAAGTTAAGACAGAACTCAGCGAAGATCAATTAGAAAATCAATTGGAAAAAATACAAAAATTAAAATCGCAAAAAGAAAAAGAAATAGCCGTCGTAAAAAAAATTTTAGCAGATGTTGATAAGTTATTAAAGGAAGGCAAGTGTTCTTTATGTGGACAAGCAATTCATGAGAAAGACAGATTTGAAAAAGAATTTCAAGACACGACTTTAAAAGTAGGAAGTTTTTCAAATGAAATTGATGATTTAACTCAAAAAAATAATGAACAAAAAAAATTACTTAAAATTATACGCGAATTTCAAAAAGTTAAAAATAAAAGGGATTCATTAAGCAGTCTAATCTCAGAAAAGAGGAAGAGAGAAGCAGACTTAAACACTCTAATAAAAGAATTGTTTGAGAAGATAAATCGTAATCAAGAAGAGATAATGGCGATATTATCAGAATACAAAATTACTAACTTGCTTAAATTTAAGAATTTTGGAGAAGAAATAGAAGTTAAACTAAATGCTGAAAAAAAATCACTAAACAAACTGAATTCCAGTAAAGAATCATCTGGAAATGAACTTAGCGCTCAAAAAAAGAGTCTTGAATATCTACAGAAAGAACTAGTGGAACTAAATTCTAATATCCAGTTAAAAAATTCACTACAAGATAATTTAACGTACTACTCTCAATTAAAAAATTGGGTTGGTGAGCAATTTCCTATATTAATCAGAGATATTGAAAAAAAGATTCTCTCTTCAAGTGCTCATCATTTTAATTCTTATTTTAAAGAATGGTTTCATGAATTAGTAGAAGATGAAAATATAGAAGTTGAGATAAGAACTGACGACTTTCAACCAATTGTATATGTTAACGGTTATGTATCCCCCTTTAAGGATTTATCTGGAGGAGAAAAAAGCGCACTTTCCTTAGCTTACAGATTAGCTTTAAATAAAATTATTAATGAGCGATATCAAGAAGTTAAAACAAAGGATCTGTTGATCTTAGACGAGCCAACAGATGGATTCAGTCAGCAACAAATTAATAGAATGCAACCAATTTTTGAGAAATTAAATACATCTCAAATGATAATAATATCTCATGAAAGGAATCTTGATTCTTTTGTAACTGATATATTTAACTTTAAAAAGGAAAACCACATAACCAGAGTTACAAAAGAAAGTATATAATATTCATAAGAATTTTTCTCGTCAAAAAATAACTCCTTATCCTCTAATTACTTTTTCTTTTAAATATAAAGAGAAATAAGATTCTGTAATAATTAAAAAATTGATATGAGAAAAAATGAGTATAGAATCAAATAAAAAAAATGAAAGTAAGAAAAGGAATAAATCTTTAGATCTAAATTTTAAATATTTTAAAATTTATATTCAGTGCCCTTATTGTGGTGATGTAATAAAAATTAATTCAGAAAGAAAATATCTTTGTAGATCATGTGATCATATCTTTACAGAAAATGAGATAAGAGAAAAATGTGGCTTATAATTCATTAAATCAAATTATTCAATATATTTCTTTAAACGCAGGGAGAAGACCACGTCTATAGATTTCAAAAAAAATCATTGCTTCATGGTGCGCATCATCCAGAGCACGATGTTGCTCAATATAATAGGAATTCGGAAAGAAATAGTTCCAAGCTTCTTGGCAATTTGGCCATTTAAATTCTTTGGTACTTCTTGGAAATGGTATTTTGAGAATATTTGTAGCAGTTAACATGATACATGGAAGTTCATTAGGCACGGTTATTCCTCGAGCTTTTAAAAACCCTAAATCAAATGACTTGTTAAAAGCTGTTATGTTATATTTAGTTAAAATATCTTGTACATCCGTCATTATATCGTCAAATAAAGGAGCATTTTGTACGACTTCAAATGTAAGATCTGAATTTTCAAAAATCCAAGAGTTTCTATATTCTTCTCCAAACAAAGGTTCCTTTACAACAGAGTCAAATAGAACTCTTGTTTTTCCTGTTAATAAATTCAATTCAACAATTCCAATTTCCACGATTAAGTCATATATAGGATCCAAGCCTGTAGTCTCTAAATCTATGATAGCTATATCCAAATCTATTCACTCATTATTCCGAATTTATAATATTAAGCTATAATAACTGGTGGTAAATAAAATAATATATTAATCTCAAAATAGAAATTTATTTATCTTCTTTTAAATAATTTTAAATTTCTTATTTATACTTTAACAGTCTGCTATTGAAGTAATAAAAAGATTAAAAGCATTAATTTTAAATGAAATAGTAATTTTAGATTTGATTTAAAGGACTTAGTCTTTATTTCAATTGTTTTATTTTCGTGATTTACCTTTTTTCAATAATTCATCTGCTGTTTGAAAAAGAGATTTTTGTTGTTTATCAGACACCTTTTTAGTTTGATCCTTTTTTGATCTGATTTGGACGGAAGATTTTTGATAACCTTTAGGATTCAATTCTGAAATAAAAGGGGAAAGTCGCATAGTTTGATATCCTCTAGATCCTTGAACTAAAGAGGGAGATATCAAATAGAGTTGATCTTTAGTTCTCGTTACAGCTACATAGAACACGCGACGCTCTTCCTCGATACCTTCAGGATCTCCCTTTACTCTAGAAGAAGGAAAAGAATCTTCACATAACATTGGAATGAATACTACTCTCCATTCAAGACCCTTTGCTCGGTGAATAGTAGATAAAATCAAAGGTTTTTCTTCTTCCATTGTGCTTCCAGCTAAAACTGTTTTAGATTCTAAATTGGATAAGTTCAAACTCAGATTTTCTAAAAGTTTGCGAATAGTTGAAAAATTGTTTGCATATATGCTTAATTGATTTAAATCGTCTATTCGATCTTGCCAATTATCATATTTTGATTTAACATGATCCTCTAATATTAACATTAATTCTTTAATTGTATCGGAAGGTGTGTCTTCTGGAGTAAATCCCACCAACTTCTTTACGTGGGATATAGTATTTTTTATTCCTTCCTTAGATATTCTAGATCCTTTTAATTTTTCAGTATAGAACATTTTATTAATTAATAGTTCTATTGGATTTTCAACCTTGGAAATTTGTTCAAAAATTTTTATTCCTGATGAGGTTCCTATTCCTTGAATGATAGAAAAAATACGAGACCATGAAATTTCATCATATGGATTTTCAATTATTCGTAAATGTGCGATCATATCTTTAATATGAGCTTTTTCGAAAAACGCTACTCCTGCTCGCACCTCATATGGAATATTTTTAGCTCTCAGTTCAAGTTCAATTCTTAATGAGTGGAAACCAGCACGGACAAGAATCGCCATATCCTTTAAATCATACCCATCTGAGCGTAATTTTAATATCTGATTTGCAATAAAGTATGCTTGTTCTTTATCATCTCCCAAGTTAACTTGAAACGGAAGTATTCCTTCAGGACGAGTTGTTCTCATAGATTTTTTAAACTGCTTTACATTGTGTTGAATGGAGTTATTTGCTAAAGCTAAAATCTGTGGAACACTTCTATAATTATAGGTTATAGTATAGCTCTTACATTCCTGGTATTTTTTTTCAAAATTCAAAATATTTTGGAAATTAGCTCCGCGAAAAGCATATATACTTTGAGCATCATCTCCAACTGCTATTACATTATGATCTGGGTTTTGTTTTACTATTTTATATATAATTTCATCTTGGATATAATTTGTATCTTGATATTCATCAACAAGCACATATTTAATCTTCCTCGCAATTAGCTGAGCAACAGATCTCTCATCTAATAATTGATTCCAATATATTAAGAGATCATCGAAATCAATCAGATTATCCTGAGCTTTTTTATTCCTATAGATTTTAAAGACTTCTTCTAATTTTCTAATGACATCTTCACTATCGAATTGAGAATATTTCCAAAGGATTACATCTTGAATTGATTTATTACAATTAATAGAAAAAGACAAAACAGCCTTTGCCATTCTAGAATTAGGAAAACGTTCTTCTATTTCTTTTACATTAGCTTTCTCAATGGAAAGTTTCATTAATGCTCTTGCATCGGTTTCATCCATTATTGTATAATTTGGTTTCAAACCCAGCGTTTTTGCATACATTCGTATAAAACGATTTGCAATTGAATGAAATGTTCCACCCCAGATCCCTTTCGGTCGCTTACCTAAAAGAGTTTCTACGCGTTCAATCATTTCATTGGCTGCTTTATTAGTAAATGTTACAAGCATTATTTCGCTTGGTCTTACTCCTGATAATAATAATTTGGCAACTGAATAAGTTATTGTTCTTGTTTTACCACTTCCCGCACCAGCAATTACAAGCATTGGCCCTTTAATGTTATTGATGATTTCAAGTTGTTCATCGTTTAAATCCTCCTCAAAATTTATATCATTGTATTCTTCTATAACTTCTGGTTTCTCTATTTCCAAGGAATCAGCATAATCCTCATCGTAGAACTCGAATACAAACTCCTCTTCAACAGGATCTTTTTTTGAATTCAAATTTTTTGCCATATTTAATTTCAATCTCAGTGAATTTATATAATGGTTCATATAATAAGGGTTTTATATTAAATCTCCCTACAAATTTTTCCATTGAAATTGGAGAATTTTCTATGCTAATATATTAAAAAAACTTCAGAAAATCCACTATTTTATAAAATAATAATACAAATAATGATAGAAACTTAGATAAGGCCAACCAGTATTTTAAAGGCGGCAGTCTCATCACCCTCATCAACTGAACTGAGTGTAAATGCTATATCATGCTTATCTCGAATTTTTGGTGCTTCTTGAGCAGAAATAAATTTCATTCTTGTAGAAGTATTCTTTCCCTGCCATACCCATACCTTTTCACTATGAACATCAACAAGAAGTAGAATTTTGTCAGAATCCAATAATTCAAACAAAGGGACATTCTCTTTTATTTCTATTCCTTCAAATTCTCCTAATTCTTCATTGAATTTATAAATAAATATCAATATTCTTACGTTTGAATTTCTTATGCTTTATTATAATATTTTTGATTGGTGATTTATAAATTTTTAACATTTTAATTATAATCAACCATAAAATCCCAATAAGTCTTTAGGAATCAAGATTAAATCCTTTCTTTTTATTCACTTAAGGAATGTAAAATTAAGTCAAATTTGATGAAATTAGTTGTTGAATTAAACGAATTCTTAGGTTATGATATGTTAACTTAAGAACTGTTAGAAATATTTTTAAAAATTGTTTTGAAATTGCCTTCTTCTTAAGGTCGAAATTAAATGCCCCCTAGAAAGCAGTTGGAGTCCAAATTGAGTGCTGTAATCCCTAGAAAAATCTGTTATAATATTGCATACCATAATACCACCTTGGATGTTAGTATCAATACAAGCTTTATGTAATTGCCGAAGCTGTGTAATTGAAATCTCTCTCTTCCAATCTCTAATAAATACTCCAAAACTGTTCAGTTTGCTTTTTACAACAGCATCAAAGGTCCAAAGTTTTCCAGATTTACCTTTAACTTGTATTGGACCATTAACAAATTCATATTTGTCTGAAAAAACATTCTTGGCTAAATCATTTAAGCTTTTTTCTGAATATGCCATCTATACTCACTATACAAAATCTGATTATAGTATGTAAATATTATTTCAATAAAATTACTTAAAAACAAGTATTATGCAGAAAATATATCGTCAAAATTTAATTCATTAAATAAATATTCCCCTTCTATATCTGCACCCATTTTGTTTACATAATTATACAAGTTTTGTTGTAAAAAATCAATGATGGCATTAGAGACTTTATCACAAATTGACTTACATTCCATGAAATTTTGCGTAACGGTTTCACATGCTTTATTATATCTTTGACAAAACTTTTTTAACTGCAAAGAGATTCCCTCTGATGGTAAGATTGTAAAACAATCCCAACTATCTTTAAAACCAGAAATCTGACTCGGGGGTGTATTTTTCAACAGAGATTTTAGGCTACCATTTGATAGACTTTTAATAACACGTTTCATAATGCTTCTTATTTCACTTTTAGCTTCAAGTTGGCAAAGAAAGACATAATATTTTAAGAGACGTTCTGCTTCTTTGGCTTTTTCAGTATCGATAATTTTCCATCCATTTGCTTTTTTACAACTTATTTCCTTATTTTCCGGATTAGAAAAATTTGTAGGGTAAATCCAACACTGTGGAGGTTTGATTCCTGAACTATGGACAAGACATCCATTTATTTTCTTATCATATAAAAAACATTTTCTTTTCTCATTATCAAACCTTAACTTAAAACTAAAAACATCACTTCTAACAAAATCATTTTTGATAGCATAACCTCGTTTAATATACTCTTCAGCTAATATTTTAGGGACATCAATCTTAATTGAACAACAATCACCATTGCACACAGATACGCAATTTGGACCTTCTATTGCTGATCTCATTAAAAAGTTAAACTTTTTAACAACTTCCCAAAATTTGTCGTCAACCACAGTATTTTTTATTAATTTAATTATTATTTTTAATCATAAAGATTGTCATTTAAAAATTATTTTATCTTTCCTTAAGAAAAGATATAAAAATCTATAATTTATTTTTTTATTGTTAAAAATTTTGTATGCAAAATTTTTTCTAAATAATACAAATACGAGAAGAATATAGAATGTCAGAAAACCTTATAGTTATAGATATTACCGATGAGGAACACATAGTTCTCGATGGTTCGCAAAATCTTAAAGAAATATCCGGCAAAGGAACACTTGTTGTGAAAAATCCAACACAAAGAAGTAGATTATGGAATTTATTGTGTAATGTTAAAGAAAATGTAAACACTTCATTGGAATCGAAAGAACTTACACTAGGAACGTTAAATCCTGCACAAGATTTTAGTAAAGAATATGAAATAAAAGAACTCAAAGGCTCTTCTTTAAAGGTTGAGGAAATCTTTGATACAGATAAATCCGATTCTGCTAAAGTAAATAATGCATTTCTTTACAAAACAGATAACAAATGTAGTCTAAAACTCGTACTCACAAATCCTTTAAACTTACCTATCTTAGAAATAAAAGTTAAAAGGGACATGCCTGACTTTATTCAGGAAATTGAAATGAGGAATCCTAGTCATGGTGATGCTAGTTTAAAAGATGAAGAGGGGAAAAGAATTCTCGCTTGGGAGCTATCATCTTTAGATGCTCAAGCTAATGCTGAGCTTGAAATTTTCTTTACCGTAAATATTAAGGAATTAGCTGCCCAAGAACTCGGTGTTTTAAACGTGAACTATCTAATTAATAATTATAAACTAACTATGATGAATCCCGAAGTTAGAGGATTAACAGATTCAATGAGTGGAATTGATAGAGATGAAGGCACTCAACCGGGCGTATGGGATTGCAATGTTGAATTTATTAATGAATCTGAATTCCAAGTAAAACTGGAAGATACAAAGGTAACTCAAAAAATTGCCACTGGTAGTGAGATGGTTGTTTCGCAGACGCCTGACAAAGTCTTAAATCCTGATGAATCATGGGATTTTGATTTTCAAGTTGAGGCTAAGGATGTACCTGAATTAAGCTCAGAAATAGGATTTACACCATTGTTTGTGGTAATTCCTAGAGTTGTTGGTGAAATTATAAAAGAATCAACAATTTATGATGTGTTAAGCGCAACTATTGATAAAGCGATAAATCCACCAGAAGTTGATGCCTATGCTAATACTGATATGTCAATTGTCAATACAATCGTAAATGAGGGTTCTTCAATAATCGAAAAGTTTTTCTTATCAGATGAGATTCCTACTGATTTTATTCCTCCTTTAGTTAAAGATATAAAAATTACTTTAGGAGATATAGATATAAGTTCAAGGGAAGAATTTGTCAAAAAGATATTAATGGATCCGAGTGATCAAGATTTCTCTAAAAAACACCAAATTTATGTTGAGTTATTTAACCTTACAAATGAATTTCTTGCAGGAAAAAAGATGGTAATTTCATATCCTCTTTTAGCAAGAAATCCTCGTCCACCTACTGAAACAAAATACATGACTCCGGTGAAAATAGAGATTAATAGTCCCCTAGAAGGTAAATCATTTATTAGAAGACCAGATGAAGAACCAGAATTAAAAGTAAGGTACGTAAAACGTAAATTGAAAACTCTTAAAAGTATTAAACCAGGACTTACTGAAGGAGAATTTAGCATTGGAGTAAGAGTACAGAATAAAGGAGAAGTAGAATTAGAAAATGTGCTAGTAAAAGAAATTATTCCAACCGGTTTTAGCCTAACTGAATTTACACCTCCAGCTGATGCAACTCATGAAGTGGTGCAAGTAGGAGATCTATCCGAATTGCATGTAAAGGTTACTGAGATAAAAGGTGGGTCATCCGTAAGCATTAACTACATTTGCTCTGGCTCAGGAGATTATCCTCGATCTGAACCTGTTATTATCGTTTTAGGTCGGGGCGGAGGAGAATCATCGAATTCTTCAGGAGCACCCCCAACAGGCACAGAAACACCAGAAGCGCATGTAGCACATTCACAACTAAGCATGATCCATGATATCTTTATTGATCTTTCTAAGCAGGTAGATCAAGCAATTACCGGAGAAAAACTCGGTGATATTTTAGAAGGGAAAAGAGATGCATTACCTCCAGGGCCTATACTTCATCAAATATTAGCATATGCTAAAGATATGAAAGCTCTTGGTGATAAAATAATCGTTGGTTCATTGAGAGACGAAGTTATGGATAAGTTAAATGATTTTAAAAGCAAATATGTATGATTTTTTTTATTAAATTTATTTCTATTTTTTTCCAATTTTTTTATGGTAGTCATTAAAATCCATTCAAAGTCATTTAAGGTCAATAACAATATGTAAGATTTAAAACTGAAAATATTAATCAATAAGAATATAAAAAAAGTTCTTCTCTTGATAAATTTTCCAGTCTAATAACTAAAATTTAAGTTAAATTAAAAACTAGATTTTAACATATCCTATTTCAAAAAACATATTTCAAACAATACTATTAGTTAAGAAAAGGTTGATAAAATGATACTTTTAATAACGATTGTTTTAGTATTTATTTTTTTATTAAATCTATTCATATACTGGAAAATATTTCTAAAAGAAAAGGATAAAAATAACAAATTAGTCAGATTTTTTTATAAGATATTTCCTATAATATGGACATTTACACTTATAACGATACCTATAATTAATTCAAGCTTTTTAAGAGCTTATTTTCCTGAAAATTCGAGCTATTTCGATGATTATTGGAATTTATTTGCATTGCTAGGTATAGTTTTCATCATTATTGGTATAAGTTTTGCCAAAAAAGCAAGAAAAGTATATAAGGTCAAACCTATGGACAAAGAAAGTTCTGAATTGATTACTTCCGATATTTTTAGAATTATTAGACATCCAGTCTATTCAGGATGGGTAATTATTTATCTTGGAGCTGCATTGATATCAGATTCACTTATTTCATTGATTCTATGTCCTATAATTTATATAATTTTAGAGTCCCATGCTTCAATTGAAGAGAAATTAATCCTTATTCCAAAATATGGCGATAAATATGAAAAGTTTAAGGATAGGACTCCATATCGTATTATTCCAACACCATTGAATTTTTTGTTAATAGTTATCGCAGTTATAATAGTATATGTAGGATTTTTAAATATTAGTTAAAATCTACTAATACTTAATAAATAGATTCAATTCTTTTCATTTCTTTTGTTAAAATGCTTAATAAAATATTTATTTCTTCGATTTGATTATTTAATAACTTAATCTTCTGTTCAATCACAGTAGCATCAGTTAAATTTTGGTTTTCTAATTCTTTTCTAATAATATTGTAAGATCTTATCTGATTAAGAATTTGTTGCATTCTTTTTATTTTAATTTCGAAATCTCTTTTATACCTTTTGAGCTTTTCAAATGTGTTCTCGATTCTATCAACAATGTTAAAACATTTATCGATGTTTCCTTCTTTTTTTAAATTCAGGACATTATTTACAATGTCTTCCAAATAAGATAATACATTTTCACGTTCTTTCACACCAATTGGTTTAGTTTTGACAATTGGTTTAGTTTTGACAATTGGTTCGGGAGTAATTTTATCAAGAATGCTTGTAGTATATTTAATTTCTATTTTTTTGTTTAATGGAGTCAAGATTCCGTCATCATGTTTAGTTTTAAATTTAGCCCTTTCTTTATCTGAAGCTTCAAACGCATCCAAATCTGTTATTAATTCTAGCTCATCTATTTCTATCTGAGTAATTAAAGGTGAAAATTTAACTTGAAGTTGTTGTTTACCAAAAAATTCATCATTTTGTCTTAAAACTTGAGTATATGTCTGAATAAACTCTTGTCCTATGGGCGCAAACAATACTCCTCCTTCTCTATCAAGTTGCTTTAATAGAGGGTAAATTTTAGTTTGTTCAATAGCACCAGTTACTAAGATTTTTTGCCAAGGACTTAGTTCTGGCATACCATTTAGAGGGTTTTTTATGTTAATGGTGATTTTATTATCTAAATTTAATTTCTTAAGATTTTCAGATGTAATTTTAGCAATTTCTGAATTAGCTTCGAGTATTACAATTTCTCCTTTTGGCGCCAATTTATGTGCCAAGGCAGCTATATAGCCTGATTTAGCTCCAAGAATTAATAAATCATCATTAGTATCTAATGCTAATCCCTGAAGCATTATTGTAATCATATGAGGTGCAGAAATTGTCCGATAACTTCTCGGATTTTGTTCATCATAATAAAAAAGATTAGGTACATCCTCGTAAAGCTTAACTATTTTCTTGAACTTGCCAGGGATAAATTTTTCTAATGGGATATCCATAAATGCTTTAATCAACCGCTTGTCTTTTAAGATTTGGTTTACAACTAAGGTATCTAACAAACGTTTTTTCTTGTGCTTTAGTGAAATTTTGAATGATTCGTCTTTGTCCAATTTAATCAACTTATGATGTTAAAAGAATAATATAAAAACAAATTATTATATTTTTTTATAATAATTTTTAACTGTTTAGTTCGATTTTATCTTAATAGAGTTTTATAATTATGATTCTTTTGGATGTTTAAAATCTAAAGGATGCTAAAATCACTCTTAGTTTGATTTTTTTAAATATTTTAGGGTATTTTATTATTATATAAACCGCAATAAGCATCATATCTCTTTTTCATAAAATTTTACCATCAATTTTGATGTGTCTATTTTTTCTTCTTCTTTTTTCGAGCATTCTCCATTGAAAAATCTTTTGAGCAATTTATAGATATTGGACAAATATTACATTTAGGATGATTCGGTAGACAAATTTGCTGCCCAAATCTTACAAATAATCTATTAAGACGAAGCCATTCACCTTTAGGTATTATTCTTTTAAGTTCTTCTTCTGTTTGGCTAGGGCGAGTTGTATTAATCCAGCCCAATCTGTTCGGAATGCGATGTACGTGAGTATCCACTGGTATTGTTGGAATTTTGAATGCATAAACTAATACACAATTCGCGGTTTTGGCACCTACTCCAGGTAAATTAATTAAATCTTCAAAATCATCGGGAACTTCACCATTAAATTCTTCAAGTACCATTCTCGAAACTTCTTTTATACGAGCAGCTTTTACTTTATAAAATCCAGATACTCTAACAAGGTCTTCAAGCACTTCTATATCTGCTTCAGCTATTAATTTTGGAGTAGAATATTTGGCAAACAATCTTTCAGTTGCAAGTCTAGTATTGGAGTCTCTTGTTCTAGCTGACAAGATAGTAGAGATTAGAATTTTAAATGGATCTTGTTTTCCCTTAGCCAATTCATCTAAATGTGCTTCTCCTTCCAAAGCATTTTCAATTTTATCTAAAATCTCTTTATAATTCATTTATCCTCATTTTTCTCAAAAATGTAAATTTTCCTCTTTATTATTTGACCTTTCTTGGCATCAATTAGAGTCTTATATGATTTCTCGCGAAATTGAAGTTTTGGATTCATTTTACTAAAGAATCTATTTGGGTTAGTTATGGGAATTAATTTAAACCTATTTTCTTCAGCAATTTTCTCAATATTTAATTGAACATCATTTCCATCAATTGTATTGATGATTGGAGAAATAAAACAAATTCTGCCTTTATCCTTTAATATTTTATATGCTTCTCCAAAAAAATCATTATATAAAGGTTCTAATTTTGTGTCAAATAATTCTTTAGCTTGAATATAATAAGGCTTTTCTTTATAAAAAGGTCCTAATTCCGGTTCAGTACAAATTCCATCCATCTGCTCAAAATGACTTGATAATTTTTTCACATCAACCTTTAATATCCTATTATTGATAAAGAAGGGAATTTCTTCTTCTAATACTTCTAATAGCCAATTTAAATTTCGAATCGTATTTTTTACTTTTATTCCATCTATATCTGAACCATATATTTGAAAATCCTGTAATAACGCTAATAATAGAATTGTTCCATTTCCCACAAAAGGATCGAGGATTTTCATATTTTCTCTGTTTTCGAATAAGTTTAAGAAATTCAACATCATTAAGGTTAATTTCGGCGAAATACTACTTTTAAATTCTTTAAATGGACGTTCCTCATCAATTTTTTTCTTAAAATTAGGATCATCAACAGTAAATGTCCTAGCGATATAAACCCCCTCTTCTGTAAATCCAAAAATAATTTCTGCCCGGTTTTCAGTAAGTAAGTCGTATTTAATTACAATATGGGGAAATATTGGATTTAAATTACCTGATTTTATATTCTTTTCAGGATACTTATAATAAAGAGCTTTCACCGCTCCTTTTTCCTTTAAGCATACCATCAATTCTTTATTAAGAAAAGGTAAAAAATGTTTCACTAAAACTTCAGGATAGTATTCTTCATCATAAAGATTAGGGTAAATCGATATAGCATAAAACATACTTTCATACGCCTTCGGAAATATCAGATTTTTCCCTACAAGAATTTTATCAATGATATTTAAAATCTTTTTTCGAGTTCTTACTACATATTGATATTTTTCTATTTTTAAAGGAAAAGCATCCTGAATAGTCTGAATATCAATAAAATCAAATATTTTAGCAATTTTCTGACAACCACCTAAGGTAAATTGTATTTCCATTAATTTATTGACATAATAGTTCTCTTTATGTAATTCTTCAAATTCAACTATAGCGATATTAGCTGAATAATCGATAATTTTGCCCTTATTTTGAGAATATTTAAGATAGTTATCGAGTTCTGCTATAGATAATTGCCAGTTAGATCCTAGCACAAATATGAATCTATTCATAATTTAAAAAAATACAATCACTAGATTTTAGAATATTAGATTCAATTTCTATTTTTTCAATAAATAAGAATACATCAATTTACTTTTCATATTTCTTATCTAACCATTCTTTAAATGCTATGGTAGCTTTGCCATGCCATATTGCCTTTTTAGGAAATCCTTTCTCAAATTCTACTATTTCTTCATTTGTGTAACTCACTAAACCTGGTGTATCTGTTAATACTTCCTCCTCCTCTAAATCTATTGAAATCTCATAATGTTCTCCTGTAACTTCTTCTAAAGCTGTCATAATTTCTTCAAGATCTTCTTTTTTCCTTTCTATTACAGGAACCTTTTCAAGAATTTTTTCTTCAGTTAATTCTTCTTCAACTTCTTTTTTTGCTTTTTCATATGCTTTTCTTTTTTCTAATTTCTCGCTTCTTATTTTCTTTATTTCCTCTATGATTTCCTGATAATTATCTTTAAAATATTTTAAACTAACATTGATAAGATCTGAAATACCTTCCCATTTCTCTTTTTTAACTATATTTTCTGCCCAATAGAATAAATCCAAATTCAATTCAATTGTTACAGGTTTTCCCTCAGATTCTATAGCTCCCGTTAACCAACTTATAATATTCGCAATCAATATATCATTATCGAAGGCATTAAAACCGTATTCTCTTGCAAGAGAAGAAAAGATACTTAAATTGCCAAATCCAACAACTTTTCCAGCATAATATTCAGCCGCTACTAATAATGGAATTTTAGGACTATCTTCCTCAATCCAATCTTCTCCATTATAAATCCGATGCCAACAATTTAATCCAGAGATTACTATACCATCAACTTTTATATTTTTCTCATCTTCAAGAAAATCTAAAATCTGGGTAGAACATGAACTTGAAAAGACGATTTTTTTTATCTGTTCTGTTATTACATGAGGTTTAAAATTTGATATGAGTGGTCTTTTTTGAAGGGTTATATAATTCACTGAATCATTAACCTCATCTGGTGCAAACTCAAACCCAAAATTTCGTGTTAATTCATTCAAATTTGTATTATTTCCATAATCTCCACCACTAGAGCTGGTTATTAAAAGACTTCCTCCACCTTTTACATATTTTTTAAGATTTTCGATTTCATTAGTCTTTAAGTTTGTATTTTTTGGTGTTGAAATTATAATGGTTCTATATTTTCTTAATTCAGTAATAGAATTAAATCCAGATTCAATTTTGCCAATTTTATAACCAGAAGTAAATAAAAATTGTGTAAATTCAGTAAAACTAGAGGCTTCTAGTGTTAAAATATTACCATGGCTATAATCAAGACCAATTATTACTTCTCCTGTCAAAGTTTTTCATTTCCTTGAATATTGAATTTTATAAAAAGAAAAAATCTCTTTTTTTATCCCTTATAAGATATATTTCTCCGATTCCATAAATAAAATTATCTAATTTTTTAGTACAAATATATCTAAAACAGTATGATATAAATATGGACCGTAGCTTTTGACAAATCTATGTGAATTTAATTCACAGTTGTATCCTTTATTAAGTGCAATTTCTTTAAATTCTTCAAATAGAGCAGTAAAATTATTTTTCTCTACTACCCCTTCGTAATGAAACATCGTTCCTTTATCTTTTACTAAAGATAAAGCTTCTTCTATATAATCCTTAGGTGCAGGAAATACACCCATGATTATTCTGTCAGCTCTGATTCCAGATTCACTAAACTTTACAACTTCAACCTTACAATCCCCTTTAATTGGCACAACTTTTTGTTCTAGATGATTTAGTTTTATATTTTCCTCTAAATATTTATATGATTCAGGATTCAGCTCAATACTATATATTCTTTCTACATTAGAATGTTTTGCTATAGGTAGTGAAAAATATCCTATTCCGGCAAACATATCGACAATAACTTCTCCACTTTTAACTAATGTTGCGAGATATTTCCTTTCATTGAGATTTCCCTTACTAAACATAATTTTTGTAATATCAAATCGATAAATTACATCATGTTCTTTATGTTTGACTATGGGGTTATTTTCTCCAACGATCAATTCAATTTTTTCTGGTTCTCTAAAAGATCCTACTATTCGACCTCTATTTAGATAAATTGATTTAATTTTTGGGAATAATTCTAAGCAAGCTCCTCCAATTTCCTTTTTTTTCTCATTTAATTTTGGATTAAGCTTTAAAATTATGATTTTTCCTAAAGTTTGAAATCCACGTGGAAGTACAGAAAGTTCTTCTTCAGATAATTTATCTTTTAAATGTTCCTTTAGCTTTTCTTTAAACCCCATAATATAATTTAAATTTTTATCTAAATGTTAAATTGAATATAGCTATACATCTTTATTAATAATCAATTCTAAAAAAAGTATATTTTTTCAGACTTTTTATTAATCTCACACAATTACTCAATTTGATACCTTTTTTTCTTCAAAAATGTAAATTACATTGACACGAACTAATAGCAAATCAAGTTAAATTATTATATTATAGTAAATCAATCATTATATACTAATAACAAATTTATCTAAAAATAATAATATCGAAAAAGCATTCGTTTAAGAAGTGAAAAAAATGACAAGCTTAGATGATTTTATAGTTGACGAGAATAAAGTATGGTTTACAGAAGGCTATTGGCCAGAGGGTGTTCCAAAGCAATTAAAAGATGTTGATGGTGTTAAAATCACTCCAATGTGGGAGGGTTATCTCCATGCAGCTGAATTCTATGGAACGTGGGATAATGATATCTGTGTGTTTGTCTATGGGTCATATATGGAACGAGTGAAACTGAAAACTCTTTTTGAATATGCTAAAAGGTTTGGAACTTTTCTTTCCGATAACTTGGGAATAAAACAAGGAGACGTCGTTGCGATTGATGTACCCAATTCCATCAATTTTGTCGTTGCTTATATGGGGTGCCAGTATATTGGTGCGATAGCACAGGGAATTAATATGACTTATAAATCAATGGAACTATTACATTCTTTAAAAATGACTGATGCAAAGGTTTTTGTTATGATGGATATGCTCTATATCGCAGGTCCTAAAGATATACTACCTCAAACAAGTGTAAAACATGTAATCCCTACAAATTTTGTGGATTTTTTAACTGCAGATCAAGAGACTATTGAAGGATTAGGAATTCCAAGCGCAAAAGATAACATACCTGATGAAACTGAAGATTATAAAGTACATTGGATGGAAGATATTATCAAGAACACAGAACCTAAAGAGATCCAGGTAAATATTGACCCTTGGACAACTCCTGCTGTATACCTTATGACTGG
>JAUVXW010000003.1 GCA_030603385.1 Promethearchaeota archaeon
ACTCGACAAGTGAGGGGAAATTTTTTAATGAACAATCTAAAACTCATAGAATGCGCCGACCTACTAGAACGGGGGATTATAATGTAAGAAAACAAAAAAGGGGGTTAATTTATAATTGTTAATTCGTTTATAAAATTAACCAAAATTTCTTATCTTAGAATTCCTATTGGAATTTATTTATCCTTTTCAATTAACTTAATTTATTTTTTTTAACATAAGAAAATATAGAAATATTGAGATGATCTCTGTATGGAAATTACTATAAAACCTTTATCATCAGATATACTTGACGATTGGCTATACTTTTTTGAGGAAATTGGTTTTGCAGACAATCCTGATTGGTCGGGATGTTATTGCCGCTTTTATCACTTTGCTGGAAATATTAAGGAATGGGAAAAACAAACTAAAGAAGAAAACAGAAAAGCATCAACCGATTTGATTCGCTCAGAAGAAATGCATGGTTTTTTAGCTTATTCAGATGACAAACCTGTTGGATGGTGTAATATTAATTCAAGAGAAAAGTTTGCGAAAACGTTTTATGAAGACAATTCCCCCGATTCCCAAGAAAAAAAAATAGCTGGAATTGTATGTTATTTAATTGCTCATACAAATAGAAGGCAGGGTATTGCTAGAAAACTATTAAGATACGCAATTTCACATTATAAAGATAAAAAATATGATATCATTGAATCATATCCAAGGATTGGAGAATTATCAGATGCACATAGTTATCGTGGTCCTATTTCACTATATAAATCTGAAGGATTCATAATCCACAAGGAGCTTGAAGATCTTTTTATAATGCGTAGATATTTAAAATAAAATTGTTCTTTCTTCTTTTTTTCATAGGATTGGTTAAAAATTAAAATACATTTTCTTATAACGACCTCATTTTCAATAATAAAAAAAAATCTTGGATCTAAGGGCTCAGAAGTATATCTATGAGCCTTCTTCCAAGACATCGCAATTTTGTCGATCGGATGAAATTATTAACCGAAACATATATTATCGAAAATCTACCGTAATCCTTATATATTTGAAATAAGTATTATAACTTAAAGAAGTTTTTTGTTAAAATAAAATACCTATTATAAATTTTAAAATTAATTTGTGGAGGAATAAAAAATGGCAAAGAAAGTTTTTGCTTGGAGTCCAGTTCGAAAGTTGATGAAGGATAATGGTGCTGAAATGGTTGCTCGAGATGCAGTTGATGCCTTAATTGATTATTTAGAAAAATTAGCTAGAGGCATGACCAATAAAGCTCTTGAGATGACGCGCCATGCGGGTCGGAAGAATTTTTAAAACATCTCGATTTAAAACTTTATACTGACCCTTGGGGATATGGACTTGGCAATGACAATATTATAAAAAATTTTAAGACTAATTAATTTCGAATTTTAAATCTTTTTTTTATTTTTTTCTATACTCCTACTTTAACTGGATTTTTCTTGCTTAAACTCTATTCAAAAATTTTATAATTTCCTAAAATTTATTTTGTTTTATGAAAGCAAAGAAATCTGAAGGAGAGGTTGTTAAAGATACACAGTCTCCTAACACTATAACTACATTAAAACGTGATTTTAAAACACTTGGTATTACTGCGGGATCAGTAATTATAATGCATAGTTCTTTAGGTGAAATAGGTTGGACAGTTGGCGGTCCTGTTTCTGTAATACAGGCTTTAATGGAAACCCTTACTTCAAATGGCACATTAATAATGCCAACTTTTTCTTCTGATAACACAGATCCAACTGAATGGGAAAACCCACCAGTACCTGAAAGATGGTGGAACATCATTAAAGATGAAATGCCTGCTTATCAACCAGAAATAACACCTACACGCGAAATGGGAATGATCATAGAAAGTTTTAGAAAATGGCCTAATGTTATGCGTAGTAATCATCCTTCTTTATCTTTTGCTGCTTGGGGCAAATTTGCGAAATTTATAATAAAAGATCATAAATTAACGTCAGGCTTAGGTGAACATTCTCCTCTCGCCCGGATTTATGATTTGGATGGAAAAATCTTATTGGTAGGTGTTAATCATTATAACAATACGTCCTTGCATCTGGCAGAATATCGAAGTGATTTCTCTGGTAAAAAACATATTAAGAATGGATCTGCGATGATGATAAATAAGAAAAGACAATGGGTAGAATATGAAGATCTAGACCATAATAGTGATGATTTCGAACAGCTTGGAATAAATTTTGAATCAGAAATCAACTATACATCAGGTAAAATTGGCATAGCAGAAGTTCGATTAATCTCACAACGAGAAATTGTTGATTTTGCTATAGATTGGTTTAAGAAAAACCGCTAATTTTTATAATAATATCTTATAATCAGGTTAAATTTGAAGAGAAAAACTTTAATCTTATCTTTCAATTAAACAATTAAACTGATTGTTTGAATTTAAAAATATATTCTGGTTGATTAAAATTGACTGAAGGAGAAAATGATGGTGTTTTTCCTTTTATAGAGGGAGAAATCATTGATTTAGTTGCTACAAACTCTAAATGGGCTAATCTTATAGGCCGATGGATGAATGATCCAGAAGTACGTCAATATTCTCGAAATGCATGGCCCCTTACAATCGAGGAAATCAAGAAATGGTTTGAACCTTCTTCCGATGATAGTTTGAAGGATTTTGTTGTGTTTACAATTTATCATAAAAAAGATAAACGTCCAATTGGAAGTGTTGGGTTTAATCATATAAATTGGTTAAACCGCAATGCAAATGTTTTTGGGTCAATCGGGGAGAAGGAATATTGGGGCAGAGAAATAATAGTTGAGGCATCAAAATTATTGATTAAATATGGATTTACAGAATTAAATCTTCATAAAATATATGCTGGTGTCTTTACTCCAAATAAACGCTCACTTCGAGCAGCTGAAAAAATAGGATTTAAAAAAGAAGCTGTATTGAAAGAAGAAGTATACGTTGATGGAGAATATGTAGATGCTCATAAATTTGCTCTATTGAAGAAAGATTGGATGGAAGAGAATAAATAAATTATTTTACTTCCGGTAATATTATAATGAAATTACTTCCTTTAGTATAATCTCCTTTTACTTTATCCTCTACCCAGATTTTGCTATTGAAGATTTGGAGGATTTTATTGACTAATGAAAGCCCTAATCCCATTCCCTTAGAACCTTTAAGTTCCCTATTTCCGCTCTTAAAAATAACTTCTTTTCTGTGTTCAGCGACACCTATGCCATTATCAATAAATTCAATTTTAAAATAGTTTTTTTCATCTATTTTTTGCTTTGAAATTCTTATTGAGATTTCTATATTTGAATTTTCATTGTATTTTATAGCATTAATTAACACATTTTCAAAAACATCTTGGAGTAGCTCATTAGCATAAGTAAAATAATTTCCATCAATCGAAGAAACTGATATGTTTACATTTCTCTCTTCATATGCTTTTTCAACAAAAGTTATCGAATTTCTTAAAAAACTGCCAATCTCAACCTTACGAGTTATAATTTCTTTTTCTTCAAGTTCAGAAAGTGTACGAACATTAGAAATTAATTTTGAACCTCGACTTACCTGTTTTTTTATTATATCAGAAATACTCTCTATTTCTTTAGATTTTTCAGATTCACCTAGTTGGTATGCTATAAGCTCTGCTGAAGAATTTATTACTTGTAGTATGTTATTCATATCATGAGCAAATAGGTCTTTGTAGAAATTACCTCTATCATATGCTTCTTTATACTTTTTTTCTGAATGTTTTAAAGCTTCTTCGGTAATTTTACGATCAGTAATATCCAATACAATTCCTTGAAAATGTGTTATATTTCCGTTTGAATCCCTTCGAATCCAAGATCTATCATCAAGCCATCTAATTTCTCCAGATTTTGTTATGATCCTATATTCTTGGACGAAATTATTAATATCTTCATTACTATAAATGTTTATTTCTTCAGTAACTCTTTGTAAATCATCAGGATGAATAATGTCTTCATAGACCATATTTCCAGAATAAAAATCCTCTGGAGTGTAACCCAATTGGTCTACATTTTCAGAAACGAATTCAACAGGCCATCCTTCTGAATTCTTCCAAAGAAAAACAACACCGGGGCTATTATTTATTATATATTCTAATTCCTCTAATTTTTTATAAGAATTTTTAACTTCCTCTTGAGCAATTTTTCTGTCATTTATATCTAATACCATAGAACGTGATTCAATAACATTTCCCTTTGAATCAAATAATGGTTTAACTGATATACTTACCCAAATAGGATTTCCTTCCTTATTTACCATTTGAAGTTCTACATCTTTTACGGATTCCCCAACTATAAATTTCCCAAATACTTTTTTAGCTAAAGTTAATCCATAATCTGTATCAGGATATAAATCAAAGACTTTCATTTTCAGAAACTCATCTTTCTCATAACCTAGAAGTCTTTCTGCTGCTTTATTACTCCTTAAAATTGATTCATCTGTTCCTATTGAGAAATAGGCAATGGGAGCTTCTTCATAAAGATCCCGAAATTTCTTTTCTGATCCTTTAATTTTTTGCTCTGTAATCTTCCTTTCAGAAATATCTCTCCCTACAGAAACAATAAGTATATCTCCAAAAGAACTCTTAAGTGTTGTTCCCTCATACTCATATGGGATACTTCGTCCATCTTTAGTTATTAGTGGCATTTCAACTTTAAATGTTCCTTCTTTTAACACTTTCTTAGTTGCTTCTGAAGCACGCTTTAAATCCTCCTCATTATAATATGAATCGGGAGCTTTCATTGAAGCAATTTCTTCATCGCTATAACCACTAACTTGTTTAAATACGTTGTTCCATCTAACTGCTCTGCCACTCTCAGGATTAAAAACGAAAACAGTATCCGTTGAAGAATTAAGTATATCATCAGCAAATTTTTTTTCTAAATTAAGAGCAATCTCTGACTTCTTTCTTTCTGTAATATCTCCTCCATATATATTAACATAACCTTCTTGTAGTATTGGTGTGATGTTAAATAAATAATTTTTATCACCAAACTCAACTTCCAAAATTTTCGTCGTATTTTCATCAAATGCTTGAACTATAATTTCTTCCAATGATTTTGGAATTTTACTACCTTCAGTTAAATCGAACAAATCTCGACCTGCTTTATTAATATAAATTATCTTTTCTTTATTCACCCTTAGTACAGGATTTGGGTTTTCTGATGGAAACTTTGCTAAATCAGAAATTTGTTTCTCTATATTTTTTCGTTCTGTAATATCTCGTATAAAAATAGAAACTTTATCCTTAGACATATAAAAATATCTTGATTCATAGAAATGTTTTTTATCTTTCATTTCTAATTCATATTCAAAACTATGGGGTTGCTGTGTTCTTAATGTTTTTTTAATTAATTCTACAATATTTTTACCGAGATTAGGTGGTAGAAGTTCTACTACTTTTTTCCCCATAAATTCTTCAGGTTGAAGATATAATTCTTGTTCTTTCCCTCTATAATCTAGAATTGTTGCGTCACCAGACACCAGAAAATATAAATCTGGAATCGCTTCAAAGATGGTTCTAAATTTTTCTTCAGATTCTTTAAGCTTCTTTTTAATTGAAGTCATAATAAACTAGTCACTTCATTTTTTTTGATCATTATATTGTTTTTAATAAGTAGTATCACAATCTTTATTTTAGGTTTCATTTAATAATCTATAAAATGATCCTAATTTTTCGTTATTATAACACGTACAATATTAAAAATTAGATTGCATATGAGTTTTTATTTAATTAATTAGACTTAGAATCTGCTTAATAACTAAAAAAAAATTAAAAAAAAAGAATATAACTGCTTAAAACTTATTTTTCATAAAACAAGGAAAGAAAAAAAAGAAATTTAGGTTTAGAGGGTTTATCCCCCTCCTATTGGTGGAAAAATTGATACAATATCTCCATCATTAAGAACAGTTTCAAGGTCTTTATGTGGTCTTCCATTGACAATGATTATTGTTCTCCATGCTTCCTTAGGAATCTGATATCTCTTAAATAATAGCTTAATAGTACTAGTCTCAGGAACACTTATAGCTTCCTTTGTTGGACCATACTCTCTTAACATCGCAAAAAATTTAACTGTAACATTGATTTTATTATTACTCATCTTCTTCTCTATTGAAATACCATTTATATAGAACAGCCATATTTCTTGGGAAAATAGCTACAATATCTCCACTTTTTACCTTTTTTGTAAACCCTGAATATCTCCCATTCACAAAAATATGGATAACCTCATTTTCTTCAATGTTATATTTCTTTAAAATATCAGAAACTCTTAATACACTATCATCGTTAATGCTAAGTTTTAATGGTAGACTTCCTGTAATATCGGGTTGTGCCTTTTTCCTTAAATCTCCGAATATTTTTACTCGAATTGGCATTTTTCAACAAACTAATCTTTTAAAACACGCTATCTAACTCATCATCAGTTACATCGAAGACTTCATCAGAAGGGGGAAGTTTCTCTTCCATAAAGAACTCAGGAAGTCTATCGTCAATAGCCGTAAATCCAGCTCTTTTATTGAAATCCAATTCTATATCAATAATTTGTTTTCCAATTACAGCGACATCATCAACAGTCAAGTTTGCCCCTAATACACCGTTTAAAGATTCGACAATACCTTCTAATCCTTCTGGTATATCTAAAATTGCAAAAGCAACAAATAAACAATAACCTGTAGCATCGAGAGCAGCTGTGGCTAATTGTAAATTACGTGAAACCTCTGCTTTTTTAGGATCTCTTGGATCTACTTTACCTCCTACACCCATAATTTCTGGAGCAATAGCGTACCCGGCTGTATGGTCTGCTCCCATTGGTGTGGTTGCATAGGTTACTCCAATACCTTTAATGGCACGAGGGTCATATGCAGGTAATGCTTGTCCTTTTACAGTTGGAATTCTAGTCACACCTAAAACCTTACCAGTAATTTCGGTTCCTTGAGCTAACATTCTTCCTGTTGGGGTCTTTTTATAAATCTCATTCATAAGTTTTAACGCACCTTTACCATCTCCAAACTTGGCTAAACCCCCTTCCATTGATACGGCAAGGGTATTACCTGCTTCAATAGTATCACAACCTAAATCATTACATGCCCGATTTAATTCACCAATATCATCTAAGTTATAAATCTCACAATTTGCACCTAATGCCCATACAGATTCATACTCTAAAACTCCAACAGGATCCTTTCCACCAGGTTTAGTCCATACTTCAGAACATTGTATTATACAACCTGGACTGCAGAAATGAGGACGAACTCCACCTCTTTTCTTGATTTCTTCAGCTTTAACCTCACCAGATATTTTTTCACATCGATCATCTTGACCTCTAGAAAAATTCCTTTGGGGTAATCCCTGTGCTTCATTTATAATATTGACTAGAACCGCTGTACCAAAAGAATTAAGCCCTCCTTGTGGTTTTGTAACATCGTGAGCTGTAAGTGCTTCTCTTAATTTCTTAATTCCTCCATTAAAAACATCTTGATTAGCAATTTCAACTCCAGGGGCGTCAGTTTCATCAACTATTATAAATTTTAACCCTTTGGATGCCATTACAGCGCCAAGACCACCTCTTCCAGCATATCTACTTGGTAATCCCTCAGGATCATTGAAACAGACTCCTGACATTGCTCCAAGTAGTTCTGCTGCGATCCCAACTCCGCAAATACCAACTTTATCCCCAAATTCTTTGAAAAGTGCTTTATAGGTATCATATAGACCTTTCCCTACCCATTTATTAGCATCTATGAATTCAGCTCCATCATTAGTAACTTTTAAAAGGAAATAATCATCTCCTTCATGCTTTCCTTCAATTATCATTGCTCCGATACGCATCCTTCCGAGCATTTGAGCAAAATTAGTTCCAACATTAGCCTCTTTAATTCCTCCTGTTAGCGGTGATTTACCACCCACAGAAAGACGACCAGATGTGGGGGCTTTAGTACCCGTTACAATCCCTGGAGCAAATACAAGCTTATTATGGATTCCTAATGGATGACAAGTTGGAGGTACTTCTATTGAAACAATAGTTGAAGTCATACCACGACCACCTAAAGCAGCATAATCTCCCGGTAAGTCTTCAAATTTAGCCTCTAGATTAGTCATATTTACTCTTAATATTCTTTTTGGCAAATTTTTCACCTCAAATTATTTTAGCATTATATGTTTGTGATTGATATTTATTTATACATTTTCTATTTAGAAGGTGAGTTCGATATGTACATAAGACCCTATCGAACCGAATTTTGATGAATGAAGATATTAGCATTAAGAAAAAACGAAAAACAGGCCCGGGGGGAATTGAACCCCCGATCTTCAGCTTAGGAGGCTGCCGCCCTATCCAGACTAGGCCACGGGCCTTACACTATTTCATTTTCCGATGTCCATATAAATTTATATTATGGTAAAATGATAAATGAATGTGTACGTAAATTCTTTTTGAAATCATAAGTTGAGATTGCTTCGATAATATGCCACTCCACATATACCGCAAAAATACTTATTACCTATTTTAATTGCTTTTTCAATAGGTATTTCTGCTTGACAGTTCATTACACAACACTTTACTGCTTTTTGTTCTCCATCTTCATCTTTAGATAATTTTATCATTGCTTTAGCTATGAGTTTTTATGTATACACCTATAATAATAAACAAAAGGTTTTAATTAATAAGGTTATAATTAAGATTATAAAAGTTTTTTTTATAAATAATTGTTTTTTTGAGTTTTTCAAAGATGGAACGAAGATCATCAAATAGACCTATTGATTATTTAAAAGATTCAATAAATAAAGTAATTCTCATAAAAGTAAAGAGAAATCGTCTCTTTCGTGCTTTACTGAAATCTTTCGATGAACATTTAAATCTCTATATAGAAGACGCCCAACAAATATTTGAGTACCAAGACGAGGAAGGTAACATTAGGGAGGAACATGAAGTGCTTGGAGACATTGTTATTCGTGGTGATAATATTATATTTATTAATCTTGCAAATCCGGAATAGGGAAGGATAAATCTGATTCTTAGTTTATAGCTTTCTGGAATTATCTAAAGCGTTTAGTATATTATAGCAATCTTTTTCACTAGAATGACTTTTCATAATCACATACGATATGATCAAATCTTGGATAATAATTGTTCTATGTTAATCTAACTTAATAAATAATCTCAGAGAAATATACTTTTAAAGATTCAATATTTAGTTATTTATAGGTACATCAACTAATTTTTACTCAGAAAAAGAAAAATAATAAGAAAGAGTTCCGAAGAATTGAATCCTGAAAATGGTAAAAAATCAAATCAATCAGTCATAGTTAACCCTAATTTAGGGCGTCCTATATTTTTAAATATAGATCGCAAACTGAAAAAGAAGGAATTTCAAACCGAGATTCTTTTTATTAGTAATATAATGGATCCTAAGGAATTTAGTAAAGACATAAAGGGGAAAATAAAACTTGTTCCTGTATTAGATTACATGTGGAAATTTAGAGAAATTTTTGAGTTAAAAAAGAAAATATTTAAAGAAGATGAAACTGAAGGCTTTTGGGCAAGAAGGCGGAAAAAAAAAATTAAAAAAAGAAAACAAAGAATTATTGAGAAAGAAACGAAAAAAGATGAGAAATTTTATGATTTTAAGATAGATGACATTGATTATAAGTTAAAGAAACTAAGAGCTCATCCATATAGAGTAGATTCCCTTTCACTTTCAGCTATTGATATTAAAGAAGCCCCCACAATTCCTATTTCTAATATTTCTTATTTAGAAGGGTTAAGTCCACAGGATTATTTGTTAAAATATAGTATTTTTGGAAATCTTACTAAATTTTATAGGGTGTCTGTTAGATTCACAATCAGCAAAGAGGTAAAGAATTTCCTAAAAGACCGAACTTTTGTTATGTTTGATTTAATCTTCTCAAAAGATAGAATAAATTATCATTCAATTGTTATTTCTAAAAAAGAATGGAAAAGTTTTATGTTTGTTCATGCCACAGATTTACATTTAGCAGAAAGAAATGATAGAATTTATAGTATCGTTAAAAAATGGACTGAATCTTCCGTCATAAGAAGTGTGGATGATTTTTTTGATACGGTTGCTAAAAAATTAAAGCTCAAGAAAAAAGATAAGCGAGAAAAAGTTTTATCAGAAATAAAAACTCCCTTAAGAAAACGCTTAATAAATCCAAATAATCAATTCAGAAAATTTATTAAAATAATCAATAGAAAAGTATTTAGAAATGAGATTGATTTTATTGTCCTCACAGGAGATCTCGTTGATTATACAGTTCTAAGCCAATTAACAAAAAAGGTCCGTAAATTAAATGAATTTAAGTATGAAGAGAGTAATTGGAAAATATTTAAAGATATATTACTTAACTCCAAAAATCAAAAACATTATAAAGGTGTAATTAGAGGAGAAGAATTATTATGTCCTATTTTTACAACAGTTGGAAATCATGATTATCGGCCATATCATTATGATCTAACATGGGCTGAAATGTATAAAAAAATAGGATTAAACGCAGCAGAAGCTATTGCATTAAATCAACTTTTTTCTGCTTCTCCAATATCAGCATTAGTTAAATCTACAATGGCGTTAAAAGGATATTTATCTGAAATAAATCCTTCCTTTAATTTTTTTTTATCCCTAGGAAATAATAATTTTATTTTTCTAAATACTGGTTCCGATTCTTTCAAAAATATTAGGGATTTAATTACTGGTCATCCTTCGGTAACTGGTCTTGTTGGCAAACAGATAAAATATTTAGAAAACCTCATAAACCATAAAGTACAAGATAAGTCAAATGTATTTCTATTTTTACACGGTCCTCCAATAAATACTGGAGAAAAAAAATTAACTATTAAACTTTTTGAAAAGAAAGGTGGAAGATTTGTCAAAGAAAAGATGGAGGACTTCAAAGAATCTATTTTGAAAAAATTAGGACAACCAAACTCTGCTGCGAGATTAGATAAAATCTTTAATGTAAAATATGGAACAGTTTCATCAAATTGGGAAAAACTTGTTAAATTCTGTAAAGATTATTGTACTCTTACATTTTCCGGACACACACATACACTAAGAGAGTTTAGATTAGAGGATCCAGAGACAAAAACTAAAGTATACGATTCACCTCCTTTCAGCTTGAAAAAAATTGAAAATCCTGCCGCAGTTTACTACGATATTTATTCTGAACTCTACACTGATGCTGAGAGCATCGAAAAGCATGGGCCTTTTATTGTACAAACTCCTGCTTTAGGTTTAGGCGGATATAAAAATTTGGAAACGGCTGGAGCTTATAGGGTGATTACAATCAAAGATGGAAAAGTAGACTCTTTTAAAGTAAAATATATAAATCGATAATTTTCTTTTATTAAGTTTTTGCTTGTTTTATGATTTTTGAGTAATACTTGCGAATTGTTTTGATTTGTTTAGAATTAAAAACATCCATTTTAAAATTTCTCAAAAAACTTCCGAATTTAGGAAATTGTTCAGGTTTGGTTTTTGTAAGAAAAGCACAATTGATTACAGTAAATAAAATACTCAGCTTTTCATTTAATGTAAATGAGTTTTTATTTACAAATTCCTCAAATAAATCAGAAGTAATTAAGGCATTTTTAATCGGAACTTTGATACTGTCATCTTTTGGCTTATCGCTTTTAAACATAATGGGTTTTATTTCAATACTTTTTGAAATAATCTGGTCTATCTTATCTCTTGTATCACTAATATTTGTATTATTTTCAATCTGATCAGTGGGTAAAGAAACCTTATTTTCTGTCATTGTCAATTTTTCATCAACTATAGCTATATCATCTAACATAAATAATGTATCAGATGCCAAATCTGTATTTTCAAACAATTCTTTTAGTAGTGGAGAATGTTCTATACTCATATCTAATACATCTGCGATTATTCGTATCTTTCTATCCCGATTATCTTTATGATTTGCCACCATTGGGTAAGTTTTTAAACCGATTAAAGTTTCTATTTCTTCTGGGCTCATTACATTCCTCAAATCTTGTTTATTAGCAATACAGGCAGCTCGAGCATGAGGAACTTCTTCACTTATTAATTGAACAAAAAATTTACTCTTTTCTACATTTTTTATTATGGAATCTGTAACTACAAGCACAGCATCGCTCTCTTTGATAAATCCCCCCCAAAGAAATTTAAATTGTTCTTGGCCAGCGAAATCAAATAACCGAAAAAAAAGGTTCCCAATTTTTATTGTAGCTATTTCACCAGTAATAGTAGGAACATGTTGAAGAGGAATTTCATCCATTTTTATTAATTTTTTTATAGTAGTTTTACCAACTCCAGCAAATCCTACAACCGCAATTTTAGGTTTTAAATTCTTATGCATTTCATCAAGCATCACGTTAATTCCAGTAAAGTTGATCTTACTCAATTCTTTTACCTTTAACTCATCCCCAATACGATTTAAGAACTGATCTTTAAAATTATCTAACTGCATTTTGATTAATCGATAAAAATCATCCATCAAATCTGTGACAAAGAGAAAAATTAAATTGTTTTCAATGTCAAAATTATACGCTATTCTGTATTTAATATAATCAAAATGCCCTGATGTTCTACCAAGACTTTTCTTTGCTTCTGTTAGAATTTTAAAACTTAGATCCTCAATTTCAGAATCACGTAGAGCATTTCCATAATTCCTTTTATAAATTATATCATTACCTTTAAGCACATATACTTGACGAAGCATACTATTTTAACTTATTATTGATCAATAGGAATTGTAAAAATCATGATTTATGAAAAACACATACTTAGTAAAATAAGATATTTAAAAACAAGAATTTATTAACAGTGTATCGAACAAAATTAAAACTGAATTACTAACATCTTCTTTTTTCAATAAAACTCTAAGATTAAAGAAAATTCAAATTAAAAAGTTATTTATTCATGAATAGGTCTTCCCTTTTTATGAATAGCTTTTCCAATCACGGCTTCACTTCCTTCAAGCACCATCTCGGAGATAGTAGGATGGCTATGGATTGTTTCAGCAATATCACGGACCGTTAAACCATGTTTTATGGCGAGTGCGAGTTCTGCAATTAATTCAGAAGCTTCAATACCTATACAAGATGCTCCTATAATTTTTAATGTTTCTTTTTCTGCAATTGTCACTAGAAAACCTCTCTCTTCTCCCATACATTTTGCCTTTCCTAAGGATTTATATGGAAATTGCCCCATCAATACATCAATCCCACGATCTTTTGCTGCTTTCCTTCTTATTCCAACTGACCCAATATTGGGTGAAGTAAAAATAGTAGCAGGCACAACATTATAATCTGTTTTAGTTTCCTTAACAGGGAAACTTCCAATACTCGCTAATGCATTAGCAACAGCCACATCTGCCTCGTGATATGCAATATGAGCCAGCATCAAACCTCCAGTAACATCTCCAATCGCATAGATTCCTTTAACAGATGTTTCTAAAGTGTTTACATTACATTTTATTGCTCCTCTGTCTGTTTCAATCCCTAAATCTTCCAATCCCAAATCCTTTGATTCTTTCATTCTACCAATTGAAACTAAGCATAAATCTGCTTCGAAAGTAAACTTTTCTGCATCTTCAATTTGATCTCTCGGAACTGAGGCAGAACAAGTTATTACCTTTACACTTGAACCTGTATTTTCTACAGATAAAACATTTTGAGAAGTCTTAACTACAATATTTAATTCATTGAATTTTTTAAGTAATTCTTTTACAATCATCGGTTCTTCGGTGGCAATAGGAGAAGCAAGGTATTCTAACATGGTAACCTTACTACCAAAGGATGCAAATATATTAGCAAACTCACACCCAATTACTCCTGCTCCGATAATTAATAGTTTTTCTGGCACTGTTGTAAAGTTAGGGTCTAAGATATCATCACTTGTTAATATCTTTTCGTGGTCAATGTTAAAGGAAGGTATTAAAGCAGGAGAAGACCCCGTAGCTAGTATTACCCTCTTTGCTTTAATCGTTTTTTTTTCTATTCCTTGGATCAAAATATCATATCCAGAATGAATATCTCCTCCAATTATTTTACCATGTCCATAATAAAGATCATTTTTCCACGCCTTTTCTAATGATTCTATACCCCCAACTAATTCTTCAACAACTCGATTTTTCCTTTCTACCGCTTTTTTAAAATTAAGACTATAATCCTTGATTTCTATTCCTAATTCTTCAAAATCTTTCAATCTTTCAATTGAATGTACAGATGCATATAAAGCTTTAGTAGGTATACAACCGCGATTTAAACAAGTCCCTCCTAATTTAGCTTTCTCAATTAAAGCAACTTTTGCACCATACTGAGCAGCTCTTATTGCTGCATGATATCCTCCTGGTCCCGCCCCAATAATAGCTAAATCATAAAGAAGATCAGACATTTTTTCTATTAAACCTTTAATTAATTGAAATAAATATAATTTCGTGTTAAAAATGTAAATAATTCAATTAGTAATAAATTTAATCACATAAAGTTATAAATTAAATAAGCATAATCGAGAAAGACTATTAGATATTAGCAATTAAAACAGATAAAATAATAAAATCTTTTTCCATATTTATTATTATTATTATTAATGACGATTAATCTTGACTTATTAAAAAGCTGGTGTGCCTTTTTTGTATATTAAAAATACTACTGGACTCTTTATAAAAGATTTGAACGAAGACCAATTATATTTTAGAAAAATTACAATAAAAGCGCTTCAAAAGGCAATTAGCGCAGTTAAGCCTAAGAATTTAATTGAAAAATCGATTAAAGTCCAAAATAATATTTTAATTATTCAGAATGATCAATATGACCTTAATGAGTATAATAAGATCTATATCATTGGAGGGGGTAAAGCAACTGCTGAAATGGCATTCTCATTCGAAAGCATATTATCTAAGTTAAAAAATGTAGATTATAAGGGAATTATAAATGTACCTAAAGGTTCAGTGAAAGGTGGATTGATGGAAGGAAGTAGGATCAAAATTAATTTTGCTTCACATCCCATTCCAGATGCAAATGGAGTTAATGGCACAAAACAGATGATGCGAATAATAGAGAAATCACAAAATAATGATTTGATTTTTTGTTTAATATCTGGGGGAGGATCAGCATTATTACCTTTACCGAAAAGAGGGATAAGTATAGAAGATTTGCAAGTGGTTAATGCTCTACTTTTGGCTTCTGGTGCTTCTATACATGAAATTAATATTATTCGAAAGCATCTATCGGATTTTAAAGGGGGTAATCTTGCTAAAAAATTATATAATGCAAGTAGAGCAACATTAATTTCTATAATTATTTCGGATGTTGTAGGAGATAAATTAGGCTCTATCGCATCTGGACCTTCTGTACCAGACACTACTACTTTTAATGATGCTATAGAAGTTTTAAAGAAATATGACATTTATGAAAAAATGCCAATGTCAGTTATAAACCATTTGGAAGAGGGATTGCTAGATGATAATAAAGAAACCCCTAAATTCAATGATGAGTGTTTCAATAATGTTCATAACTATATAGTAGGTATTGTTAAGACTGCTGTAGAAGAAGTCATCTCCTTCTTGGATATACAAGGATTCGTTGCATTTTATTTTTCTAACGAAATAGTTGGTGAAGCAGAAAAATTTGGAAAATCGTTGTATAATATAATTTCTCAAAAATTTAAGGAAACATCTAAAAAAAATACTTTTGGTAAATTTGCTCTTATCGGTACAGGGGAATTAACTGTAACTATTAAAGGTAAAGGTATTGGGGGTAGGAATCAAGAAATGCTGTTAAGTTTTTTAGACTTTATAAAAGAAAGAGAGATACCTTATGAATTTTTGATTATGGGTGCGAATCTTGATGGCATTGAAGGAAATAGCGAAGCAATGGGCGCTTTAATAGACAACTATGTGTTATATCAAATAAATAAAAAAGAAATTGATCTAAGGAACTATCTAGAAAATAATGATTCAAATAGTTTTTTTAAATTAGTTGAAACCGAAATAATAACTGGTCCAACGGGATGCAATGTAAACGATTTAATTATAATTTTACTACAATTTAAAAAATAATGATATACTTTACACAAAAATGTTAAAAAATGTGTCCAAAATGTGGTCATAAATTTATTGAATCTGATTTTATTACTAAGAAATCAAATTGAAATGGTAAAAAATACTCAAATTTCTATGTAAATATAACTTACTGAATTTTGGTTTGAATCCAATTTCTTAAGTATGAAAAATTTTTTAAAGAGTGCAGTAGATTTTATTTTATCGGGTTAACTTTTATTAACTCTTAAATAAATTTTCAATCTATTATAATAAAAAAAATTAAAAACTGGTAAGTAATAATGGCAAAAAAAACTAAGAAAAAGAAACCAACGAGAATGGGATGGGATGAAACTGAAGCAGGGGAAGAATTAGTAGCAGATGCACTCAAAAGAACAGATATGGATAAAGGAAAAGTAAAACTGGTTGATAGAGATACTGCAACACCAGTCATTGAGACATATGATGAAGACACGGGAAAACTTGAAGGTAGTATTTTATTGAAAGATAGAAATCGAGAAGGCTTATTAACATTAGTAAAGATCATTGAGGATGTCGAAGTAAAACAAGATCACGATGCTAATGTTGAATCTTATAGTTTTAGTGGAAAAATTAGTATAGAAAATCCAAGTAAAACGGATCGACTTTGGGACATAGATCTTTCTTTAGCTAATATCGGTAGTACGAATTTGAAATCGAAGGATATATCAATAAGAGAATTAGGTACTGAGTATCCAGATAATGTTGAAACAAGGGAATTTGAACTAAAAAAGGATGTAGAAAATCTCTTTTTAGTTAAAGAGTTTATCAATACTCTTACCGAAGCTGACGAGGTTTTAAATATCAATGATATTGAAAGAGAAATGTTAAAACCTAAAGATAAAGCCAGTAAAGTAAGTAAAAAAGTTGTAGCAACAATACCACCAACCGCAGAAGATGATGAAGAGGAAGAGGATGAAGAAGGAGAAACATGGGAAGATGGTGGAACTGCTGTTGAAACAGGTTTGGAGACATTTGGAATTTCCATTGATAAAGAGAATACCATAACCTTCGCAATAGCGCTAAGGAATATGTTTGATAAACCTGTTTCTGATATTGAAGTAATTAAAACTATACCGGAAGATTTTAAAAACCCTGTAGTGAGAGATACAACGGAAGGACGAGCAGAAATCCAAGGAGATAAAATAATTTGGAAAATTGATAAATTAAGACCAGAATATACTGTTTTACTTAAATTTACATGCAATATTATGGTAAATGACATCGCTAGAAGAAAAACTGGTGCTATTGATGTTTCCTATAAGGCTGCTTCTTCATTTGCCGAAGGTTTAGCTATAGATAAATTTGATGCATACACTCGAAACAAATTTTTTATTGATACTCTTGAGAGAGATGAAGAACCAAATATCTGGGATAATAAATTAATCTTTGATAACTCTTCTGAATTCATTATTCAACTTTTCAATGCTGATGTATATTCTCCGGATGACGAGAATACAAAATTTGTTGATATTGATCCTAATGATGTGCCAATGTTACCTTCAGGAGCTCAATGGCATTCAGTTAAGTGGCAATATGAAAGTGAAGATTATCCAACATTCAGAAAGAAACTTGAATTTAGAGTCGTTCCTGACTATCAATATCACGTCAATGTTGTAGTTTCAATCTCAGATGTTATATTAGAAATAGCTAGTATAACTGGAGATATGGCCTATGATAAGGTTGAAACGCCAACTTACAAAACTCAAGATGTTACTACTACTCTTAAAATGGCAAATAATGGTTCTGCTCCATTGAACGAAATTACTGTTATTCAACAATCTTTCACTGATGAATACCAACCACCTAAAGCAAATGAAATTAAACTAATATGGGATGGAGATGAAGTGGAACTTTCTGCTGATGCAGTTAGTTTTGAAACGGGTGTATTTACTCTTTCACTATCAAATCTTAAAGATACTAGTACAGGTATGTTTAAACCAGACTCAAGCTTAGAATTCCAATATCCAATTCACTGTGTAAAACCTGCTCGAGATTCAAAATTTGAATCAGAAATCATCTTTCACTCAAACACATTTCCAGTAAGTCAGGAATTAGAATTTGTACCTGAAGTTCCTATTATTGAAGCACTTCATATCAGAAGGAAATTCCGTACAAGTAAAGAAGTTGTCCCTATTGGAGATCTTGGCAATTACAGAATTATCTTAACTCTTGAAAATATTGGTGAATCAAAGTTATATAATCTTCTAATTCTAGATAAGGTTCCTGACCAATTTGAGTATTCCCAATACTCTATGACACCAGAAATCACCGATGAGGTAGGTGCAGACACCTTAAAATGGGCGATTGACGAACTGGAAGTTGGAGACAAATTAGAAATAACTTACGAGATTACGGGAACGGGTAAATATTCCCCAAGTGAAGCACAATTAGCACTTTAAAAATTTAATAATATTTTTTATTTTTTTTTAATTTCTATATTACAATAATAGTTTAATAATTCTCAAGATAATTATTAAATGAATAAACAGAAAAATTTAATTTAGATATCATAAAAATTTCTATAATCTAAAGGAATCTTTTCAGATCATGATTAGAAAGCGCTATAAACTTATTGATATGTTTGAATGTCCGGACGCAGTTTTAACATGTTCAATTTTAAGATGCCATGATAATAGCTTCTTAGTTTTTGGTGGACACGATAAAACACTCTATTTAATGGATGAGAAAATGAATATACTTGATGATAGAGTTTTTGATGGATGGTGTCGATGTAGTTATCCAATTGATCTCGATGGGGATGGATGTGATGAAGTTTTAGTCGGTGCTGGTGATGGAAATTTCATGGTTTTAAAATTGAGTCCAGAAAAGAAAAAATTAGTTGGAATAATGCGATATAGATCTCCAAAGAAAATAAATTGTTGTATCGCGGGAGATTTTACTCGAAATGGGAATATAGAATTAATATTTGGTAGTGAAGACAAAACTCTCAAGATTTTTGATAGTATTGAGGCTAAAGAACCAAAATTCATTTTATATTACGACTCTTGGGTGACTGCTTGTACCTTAGGGATCTTAAAAATACCTGATGAAAAAGTCCCAATTTATGGATTATTAGTCGGTACGAAAAATGGAATTGTTCAGTTAGTTAGTTTCAAAGATGAGCTTCCTGATATCATCTGGCAAAAGGATTTTAAAGCGCAAGTCAATGACATTAAAGTTGGCGATGTCACAAATGATGGATTCAATGAAATTTTATTAAGCTCTGATGACTCAACAATAAAAATTCTTGATAGTAATGGAGAAATCATTAAAGAAATTCAGATTGATGAGGGTCGTCCTTTATCATTGCTAATAGAAGATATTGATGGTGATAATGCTAGTGAGATCGTGGCTGGATGTGCAGATGGATCCTTAAAAGTATTCCATAATCCTTCTATTGGTTCTACTGATTTTGAGTTGAAATGGAAAACAAAAGTATCCACTTCAATTAAACATATTTGTTATCGATTAGATCCAGAGCAAAAGAAAAATATAGTCTTCGGAGGATATGATCGCAAGATTAGAATTGTCAGTGATTTTGAATGGGGAGATAAACAACCTCTTGATATCCCTCAACAAATCAAGATAGAAATGATAGAACATACTGAAAAAGAAAGAATAATTGATGAGATAACCAATGCTCAGGAAGTACCAACCAACATAAGAGAACATATCTTCGAGATTCTACTAAAAAAGGGACATTTGAAAGATCTAGCAGCGGAATTAAGAAATTTAGACTATACAGAAGACGAAATATTGGAAGAATTGGCAGTACTTAAAACACAAAAATCTGTAGTATATGAAAAAGTAGTTTACCCTGTATGGAGTTTACCAGAAGAAGAAAGAGAGGAAAAAGTTGAAGAAGAAGCACCAGTTGAGGAACCTAAAGTTGCTTTAAAACATATGGTTATAGAAGAACCTATTAAGACAGATAAAGAAAAATTAAGTGCTGTTCTATCTACTGTTAAAAAAGAAAAAGCCCCTAAAGAAAAAGTAAGTGCCGGAGATTCATTGAATAAAATAATCCTTGAATTCCTTAAACAAAAGGAAATTGTAACTACGAAAGCGGAATTCGTGAATGCTATAAAAGAAAAAGGCTTTACTACTAATCAAATTGAAAAAGAAATAAATATATTAAAGGAACAAGGTAAGATAAATTATTCTCGTGCAAAACCAAAGGGTTGGAGCCTTGCTGATTAACTACTCCTTTGGTTTTTTAATTAAAAAATCTATCATACTTTTTTCAAACGGTTCAAATTGATTTAATTCTGAGAAGTTAGCTCCATTGAATTTTTGAATAAACAATTGTAAAACCGGATTTACTCTTTCAAAAAATTTATTAACAAGTTTATCAGATTTCTTTTTCGATTTATCCACTAACCCATATAAAATTAACGATTCTTTCATATTATTATCCCCAGATTGGACTTCTGCTATTTTAAAAATAAATAAGATATTTCCTGATTCTAAATATTCTAAAGAACTCTTATGGAAAGCAGTTTCAACAAACGCATTTATAGCGGATATAAATGCACCTCTTAGGTCTTTGTTAACACCATGTTCTTTTTGAGCGGGTAAATCCATAAAAATATGATTGACAAGTACAAACCCACGGAAAACAAATCCTATCTCATAGAGCTCTTTCAATTTTTGATCGATTACTTTAATTAGTTATAATTTTTCTTACTAAATTAGAAATTTTTTTCGTATTTAACTTTAAACTAAACATAGATAGTTTAGAGATTAAATTAAATTAGGAAAGGAAAAAATGATATGGAGTATTAACTTCTTAAGCTTTTTTTATTCCAAGCTCTTCTAATTTTTCTTTGAAAGGAAAGCCTGTATCCCACTCCCTACCACATTTTTCATAATAGACTTTTAAGTTTTCTTCTAAATCGACAACAATTCCAGCGGGACCCCCAGTTTTTAAAGCTGTTAGTACAATTTTTAGTAAGTAATCATCTTCTCGCTAAATTACGTATTGCCTATGTTATGAATAAAATGGTTACTACAACCACAGGAGATCCGCATAGTACTAGACTCATCGAAGCGTTATATAATTAAATTTGATGAGGCGGTAAGGAATAAAGGTAGAAATGAATAAGAAGTTGATCTTTAGAAATTGACTATATAAATATAGAAAATGACAAATAGTTTTTATTATCTAAAAAAATTGTATAAGAAAGAAATAAGGTAATATTAAAAGTGGTGATAAAAAAAAAATGAAAGTGTTAGCATTAGGTGGTTCTGGTGATATGGGTAGAATGGCTGTAGCTATACTCCTTGAATCTCCTAATATTTCATCAATTACTGTAGCAGATAAAAATTTTGAAAGGGCTAAACATTTTGTCAAATTAGTAGGATCTGATAAACTAAACCCGGTTGAAATTGATGTTGCTGAGCATGATAAACTAGTAGATTTAATTTCATCTCATGATATTGTTATGAATACGGTAGGTCCTTATTATAAATTTGCTACAATGATATTAGAAGCAGTTATTAAGACTAAGAAACCGTATGTAGATATTTGTGATGATTGGAAACCAACATTAGATCTACTTGATATGAATGAAAATGCAAAGAAAGCGGGAATTACCGCTATTATCGGGATAGGAGCGAGTCCTGGAATTACAAATTTGATGGCTATTCTTGCATGTTCTAAACTTGATGAAGTTGATGATCTTATTACAGCATGGGGTACTTTTGGTGGCGGAACAGTAGGAGAGAGACCTAAATACTATGTATCTCCAAGAAGATTTTACAAAAAGTTTATGGACATGCCTATAATCGCTAATGCTGCAACTATGCATCTTTTTTATGAAACATTAGAAGATATTCCAACATACAAAGACGGGAAATTTATCAATATTAAACCTTTAACTGTCGCAGAACCCTATCAATTTCCAGGATATAAAGATACATATGTGTGTTATATAGGTCATCCTGAACCTGTAACATTACCAAGAGTAATAAAGGCGAATTCTGTATCAAATTTAATGTATATGGGTAAGATAATAACAGATGTAGTCCGTAAATATACTCAAAAGATATCTGATAAAGAACTTACAGTTAGCGAGGCATCAGTAAAATTTTATGAGGAATTAAGAGAACGGGGAAGTGATCCAGAATTAGTTAAGGAATATATTGGTACACCTCCAGGACTAAGTGTCAAAGCAACAGGAACAAAAGACGGTAAAAGAAAAATAGTGGCAATCGCAAATGAACGTGTTCCATTTGGCGCGATGGCAGGAGTCACAGGAGTTCCATTAGCAATTGCAGTTGAGATGGTAATAAATGGAGAAATAACTGAAAAAGGTGTTCTTAGCCCTGAAGAATCATTCTCTGATCCAATGGGATTTCTTGATAAATATGCAAAATATTGTGGAAAAAATCTTTCTGGAAAGGATATCTTACTTATAAGGGAAGTGGAACTTTAAAACTCAAATAATATTTATATTTAATATATATAATACCAATTAACGAATGTAAAGTTATTATGACAAAACAATCAAAAGAAAAAATCTTAGAAAAAGCCTTTGAGTTAGGGCAGAAATTTGAAAAAAAAAATACTGGTTGTGCTCAGACATCAATAGCTGCTATATTTCAAGCATTAGGAATTTGGAATGATGATGTATTTAAAGCCGGAAGTGGGCTTGCTGATGGTTTAGGGCTCACTGGAGATGGATCTTGTGGCGCTCTTGTGGGTGCATCTATGGTAATTAGCTATCTTTTTGGAAGAGAATATAAAGATTTTGGAGATATGTATAAGTCTATGGAATCATATAGGCTTGTAAAGAAATTACATGATATTTATGTTGAAAAATACGGTTCTTGTAGATGTTTTGATGTTCAAGAATCGTTGGTGGGTAGAACTTATGATTTGTGGGATCCTGATGATTTGAAAGCAGCGTTCGAATCTGATATGATGGAACATTGTTCAAAACTTGTAGGAACTATTGCTAAACTTGCAACTGAGATAATTTTAGACGCAGGGTTCACCCCTGAATGAATTGTTTAAATTATAAGTAAAATAAGGGGATTGAAAATGGTAAAAAAGGATTTGGAATCTAAATTTGATGAAAAAATTAAAGAATTAGAGGCAGAATTACCAAGTAAGAATGTAGGTGTAAACTGTGCTGAATTAACATTAACAAGTATCTTAGAGGTGCTTGATGTTGATAACTATTTGTTTCATAATATTGCCAAACCTTTAGCTGGTGGATTTGGAGGGTATAAGTCGGAAAAGGGATGGATGGGCGCTTGTGGTGCTGTAGCAGGAGGATGTGCTGCAATTGGAGCTATAATGGGTGGGAAAAAATTAATGGACGATCAGACTATGACAATGGCATATTTTAAAGCTGCGAAATATTGTACTGAATTCGAAAATCAATTTGGGTCTGTTATATGTTCGGAATTATGCGGTTATGACTTCAGTAAACCAGAAAACTACTTGCAATATAGAGAAAATGGTATTTGGGAAAAAACTTGTTATAAACTTGTGGTATGGGGAGTGGATAAGATACGAAAATTAACTCAAGAAGACTTAAAAAAAAAATGGGAATAAATTAATAATCAATTTTTATAATGTTATTTTTTTTTGAAATTAAAAATTTTTTATACTAATAATGGTATATTAAAATTATTCAAAGGTATGTTTTTATTTTTTAAAGAAAAGAGGTAATGAATATGGCTGATGAAGAAGAATCTCGCTTCTGCCCTTACTGTGGAATTGCATTGAAGCATCCATATTGGGCTCATGTCCAAGCAGAACATCCCGAGAAATATTCACAGAAGGAAACATGGATAAAATTATATGAAGATTATACTGGTTTAGGAATGGATGAAACTACATCATTAATGGTTATTTCAGAATTATTCAACGCAACCCAGGAAGAAATTAAATCTTTCCTAAAAAATGCGAAAGTGATGAAGTAAAATTTTATAGATACAACGATTTCTTTTTAAGAATAAAAATAAATAAGAATATAGGATAAAATAATTTAAAAGATATAATTCTAATTAAAACTCTTCTTCTTCTTCGCTTTCTTTAAGCAATCCAGCTTGTTTTAATAAATCCTCTACGCTATCTCGAGCTTTAATAACTTGTTCATTTTCTTGGAGGTTAAGTTGTTCTATCATAGAATCAGAAAATTCCATAAGTTTACTAATAGCTTCACTCGAAAATTCTTTTACTTTTTCAGAAGTTTCCTCAATAAAATCTCTTCCAGATTCTCCGAAAACACTACCAACAAAATCCTCGAGAGCACTATTCATCTTATCAATGAAATTTTCTTTTTCTTCTCCTTCTTCATCACTCATGTTCATGTACCTTTTTTTTAAGATTAATTAAATTCTATAATTTTTTTAAATATTAAAATTCATGTGCTCTGTTTTAAAATTATGTAATATTTTCAGATTTTAGTGATAATCATGAGTGAAAATCACTTTCTACATGGATTTTTAAACCCAAAAAGTGTTGCTTTCTACGGGACGAATAATAAAGGTAGTTCTTTAGCTGCTATACAAATTATGAATTTGATTAAGTCTAATTATGATGGAAAGATATATCCCATTCATTTAAAATTAGATTCAGTTATAGGATTCAAAGCTTACAAATCAATAGCAGAAATACCAGAAATACCCGAACTTGTTGTTATTGTTTTATCCGCTAAAGTTGTTCCACAAATTTTTAAAGAATGTGGAGAAAAAGGAGTAAAAAGGATTATTGTGATTTCTGGAGGTTTTAGGGAGTTAATTGGAGACCGTGAAAATACACTTACAGAAGAAATCAATAAGATATCTCATCAATATGGGATACGATTTATAGGTCCTAACTGCTTGGGTGTTTTTAATAACTGGTATGGAGCAAGAAAGGAAAATTTAGCTTTCAATATTTCTATTTGGGAACATATAAAGAAAGATAATTTCTCAATTGCTTCTCAGAGTGGTACTCTTTCAAGCCATATTTGGTTTGATCCCGGAAGCTTAGACATAGGCTTAAGTAAGTCTCTTTCAGTGGGTAATGAAGCAAATATTGATATAGTAGATTGTTTAGAATACTTTAAAGATGATGAGGATACTAAAGTAATTGGATTATATATTGAAGAATTAAAACGTGGAAAAAGATTTCTAGAATTAGTTAAGGAAATTACACCCAAAAAATCTATTGTAGCAATATATGTTGGGGGTTCAGAGGCAGGAAATCGCGCTCTTCGGAGCCATACGGGTTCATTAGCAGGTGATGCTAAAGTTTATAGTGCGGTATTCAAAGAAACAGGGATTATACAAACAGATTATGTTCAAGAATTTTTAGATATAGCAATGATATTAAGTCGAGAGATATTGCCCAAAGGAAATCGTTTTGGTGTGATAACTAATTCGGGAGGTCCTGGAGCAATGGTTGCGAATAACGTGGAAAATAAAGGGTTGATTGTACCAGAATTATCTGAATCCCTTCAAACTCAATTGATAGAGATTTTACCTTCAAACGCAAGTGCTAAAAATCCAGTAGATTGCGCTTTTGATATGAATTTGCCATACTTCTATATCACATTACCTGAAATTCTAATGAAATCTGGTGAGATCGATGCTATTATTCAGTATGGGGTTGTAGGATTTCAGGATGTTTTAGATGACTATCTTAAGTATGATAAAATTGCTAAGCACGCAGAATTTCAACATCAACCCTCCGAAGTTATGGACTCATTAGCGCAGAAATTATTACTCCCCACCATGAAAAATTCAGAAAAATTTTCAATCCCAATTTTATATGTGAATCCAATGAGCTTTACAAGCCCTTGGTCTAAACGATTAAGAAAAAATGGAGCACTACTCTTTCAATTATGGGATAGACCTGTAAATGCACTAGCGAAAGTATGTGAATATGTAAATTATAAAAAAAAATATGAAAATTGCTAGTACAACGCTAAATGGTAAGAATGATATTGTTTTAATTACTTCTTATAACGCTCTTTTTATAAATTGTTATTATTCTATTGAATTATTTTTTTAAATTTTTTTGAATCTTTTATATTATTAAAATCTGTGTCTTCTTCCGCCAATTTTTTATATTCATTATCCAGTTCAACCACTTTTTTTAGTAGCTGAAGAGCTTCTTCCTCATTATTCAATAAAGATGCTAAACATGATGAATTATAAAGTGAACTAGGATCATTTGATTCAATTTTTAATACTTTTTGAAAACACTCTTTAGCTTCAATTAATTTTCCCAATTTAGCTAGAAGATTTCCTTTACAGGCCAAAGCATCAACATAATTTGGATCTTTTTCTAAGGCATTATTATAGTACTCAAGTGCATCATCATACCTTTCTAATTCAACTAAAGCATTTGCTATATTAGTTAATGCAATTATAAAGTCTGGATCTATTTCAAGAGCCCTTTCGAAACATTTTAGGGCTTTCTTGAATTTTTTAAAATGGTTAAATAATATACTTCCTTTATTCACCCATGTTTTTATGTTTGTTGGATCTATATCAAGTATTTTGTCATAATATTTTATTGCCTCTTCATATTTTCCAGAATCATCCAAAGTTAAACTTTTATGATATAATGCATGTAAATCATTGGGATTCGTTTCGAGGATATTATCAAAACAATTAATTGCTTCTTCATATCTTTGTAATTCAATTAAAGCTATTCCTTTATTCCCTAAAGTACTTATATCATTGGGGTCAATTTCAAGTATTTTATTAAAATATTCCATTGCTTCTTCATATCTTTGTAATTCAATTAAAGCTATTCCTTTATTTCCTAATGCGCTTGTATCATTGGGGTCAATTTCAAGTATTTTATTAAAATATTCCATTGCTTCCTCATATCTCTGCAATTGACTTAAAGCTATTCCTTTATTTCCTAAAGCTCGTATATCATTAGGTTCAATTTCAAGTATTTTATTAAAATATTCAATTGCTTCGTCATATTTCTGTAATTCACTTAAGGTTTCACCTTTGTTACTTAAGGTGTATTTATCATTTGGCTCAATTTCAAGTATTCTATTAAAATATTCAATTGCTTCCTCATATCTCTGTAACTCACTTAAAGCTATGCCTTTACACCCTAAAGCATTTATATTATTTGGTTCCTTCTTAAGTATATTACTAAAATATTCAAGTGCACCTTTGTAATCTTTTAAATTAAGTAATGATAAAGCTTTATGGAAAATAACATGGTTATCATCTGGTTTAAATTCAAGTATTTTATCGTAACATTTAATGGCTTCTTCATCTTTGTCTAATTCATATAAGCAAATACCCTTATACAAAAGGGATAATTCGTCATAGGTATCATCTACAAGATTTTCATTAAATGAATTAATGGCTTGTTCGTATTTCTTCTGTATAAAAAAGATCATTCCCTTGTCAAAGAATAATTCTTTATATTCTGGGTCTTTTTCATGAACTTTGTTAATGTAATCTATGACCTTATCGTATTCTTCTTTATCCATATGTTTTTGGATTTCCTCTTGATCTGTAGAGGATATTTTCTTTGAAAAATTTATTTTTAATTGATCAAAACTTTCTAAATGATGATATGTCAGAAATTCAGGTTGTTCAAGTGCAAATCCCAATCCTTCTCGACGATACCTATGGTTAAATTTAGATTTTTCTTCATTGTATTTATTTATTAGAGTTTTAACTACTTCAGCATCATAAATATTTAAGTTGTTTAAAAGTGTATGACTTTTTGAAGTTAAAAACCAAAAACAATTTTTTGATTCAAGGAAATTATTTTCAACAAGAAAATTAATTACAAAATTCCCAAAATTATTAAAAATAATCTCTCTGATCGTTATAATACCATTTAAGGAATAAAATTGCATTCTATTATTTTTTAGGAAAATTTCCTTTAGAATATTTTTATCTTCTATGCTGTTATCTAAACTATCAATTAAATTTTCTTTTTCTGTCGAATCAAAGGCAAATTCATCAAGATTCTTAATTTTCTGAAACAGATCTAATAGTTCTAAGGTTATATCCTCAAATTTTAAGATTTTTTTCAATATCTCCCAACATAATTTTAGAAATAATAAAACTTCTAGTCCTTTATTGAGAAAAAGGAACTCTAGAAGTTCTGCTTTAATATTTAATTTAGAAATTCTTTCTTCAAATCTTACTTGATATTTAATATCTAATGGAGTTATATTCTCAATATTTTTGAAAATATCGTCAAACACGTAAGGGAGATCCTCCAAGTTTTCAACGGAAATAAGTTTAGAAGTTTTATCACTTGAGAAATAATATTCTAAAATATTTTTAGAAATATCTTGTTGTTTAAAAGGACAGAAATTTTGAATGCTGATACAATCCCATGCTTTCCAATCTGAAAAATCCTCAATTACATCGCACATAGAATAAAAAGAAGTACTTTTAGGAATAGATTTAATTTTCAAATATTTACAATTTTTTAATTTATATGTATTTCTCACGTAAGCAATTCCTATTATATTAAGATTATCTTGTTCACTACACCAATCAGTTTCAATATAGTGAGCGGCTGAGACAGAATAATTAATTATTGCTAAGAGACAGTTTTGAATAATTTTTTTTAAAAGCCGTTTCATCTGGAATGCTTCAGATGTGTATTGTTTTATCAATGTAGTAGGAAATCGGATTATTTTATCTTTAAATTTATGATAAATGTATCTACTTGTTATACATAAGTACCCTCGATTCGTAAGAATTCTGCAAATAAAATCCAAGTATGGCCAAGTATCAAAAGCACCCAATACAGCTATTCTATATTCATCACCAGGACCATAAAACAAATTGTTTAACTCAAAGTCAATAAAATCTTGGACATTTTTTTTCACAATATCATTAACTGTATCAAATTTGTTAAGATAAAATTTTATAACAGATTCTGATAAATCTCCATTATTCACCTAAATATCATACTCTTGATTTTTGTATATTAAAGAATTTCTCTCTTATCATTTATTATTGTATTACCATTTATTATTGTATTACCAAATATAAAAATAATTTTATTTCTAATTGATGAATTAATTATAGCTAAGAATCTAGAGAGGACTTATTCTAAGCAATTACAGAAATTTATGAGAGCAATGCGAATCGTCATAAAGGCACCCAACCTAGATATCGTAGGTAAAATATGTAGAATATAAAAACTGATTTGAAAAAAAGGTTTAATGACATAAATGCTATTAAACTAGTTATTCCCACTCTTAATTAGGCGATGAAAGGGTAGTTTATATCCTTCTGGGAAAGGAGACTTATAACCTTTGTCTTTAAACGTATTATCGAACTCTTTACGTGCTTTTTCTACTAATTCTGGATTATCTAAAAATTCTAAAGCAGTTAAACAAATGATCTGAGCAGCTTTAATCATACCTTTATGTCCTATACTCATTCCTGAAGTCGCCACATTTTGCCAAGAATGTCCTGGAGATCCTATTACATGGCATGCTGTACCAAATTCTCCTAATGGTGTATACCAGGATACATCTCCTACATCTGTAGAACCAGCAGCGACTGTTCCTTTTCCTAAAGGTGGAGATATGATGGGAAATAGTGCTTGTTCAAGATTTTTCATTGCCATATCTAACATATCAGAAGGTATGATTTTTTTTATTTCTGTAAAATCAGGTGGTGGTACAGTTTTCTTCAATTCTTCGGCAAATCTTTGTTCGTCTTTATTAAATATTGGTGGACCAATTTGTCTCATTTTATCATAAATTACATTATTTACCACATCATTACGGATGGGATTATAAGTCCCACTTAGGAAATCAATTTCGAGTCGAGTTTCTGTCATTAATACAGCACCCTCAGCTACTTTAATTAATCGATTATAAAGTTCATCAACTTGATATCGTTCAGGAGCTCGTACGAAATAATGTACTTCAGCTTCAGCTGGAACTATATTAGGTGCAAGACCTCCATTAGTAATTACATAATGAAGTCGAGCATCAGGTATCATATGTTCACGCATGTAATTCGCACCAACATTCATAAGTTCTACCGCATCGAGGGCGCTCCGTCCATTATATGGATCTGCAGCAGCATGTGCAGTTTTCCCATAGAATTTAAAAAATACAGAATTCATGGCAGTATTTGATTGGAGTGCAATCCCATTAAAAATCCCTGGATGCCACGTTATTGAGATATCAATATTCTCAAAGACTTGACCAGGATTAATCATATATCCTTTTGTATTAAACACTTCTTCAGCGGGACACCCATAATACTTTATTGTCCCCTTTACTTCTCCAGCATCAAGTGCTTCTTTTACCGCCAAAACAGCTCCTACACCTGCAGTGCCTAAAAGGTTATGCCCACATCCATGACCAGGTGCTCCTTCCTTTAATGGCTTCTTTATGAACTCCGTAGTTTGACTTAATCCCGGTAAAGCATCATATTCACCTAATACCGCAATTATTGGTTTACCACTACCATAAGAAGCTACAAACGCCGTAGGTATTTCTGCTATACCCTCATCAACATTAAAGCCATTTTCCTTTAAAACTTTTGTTAATAGTTCTGAAGATTTATATTCTTGGAATCCCAATTCGGCGAATTCCCATATTTTATCACTAATTTCTATAAGAGTGTGTTGATTCCTCTTTATCCCTCTTGAATATTCATTAAATTTTCTTACCAGTTTCCTTCACATTTTTGATTATTAGTATATTTAAATCATAAATCAAGATTACATTTAAAAATTATACAACCAATAATTTTTTTAGGTAAAAGTAATAGATACAAATATCTATTATTCAAAACCTTTACAATAAATTCTAATATTGTGAATTCAATTATGAGTGATGAAAGAAAAAAGCTCTGGGAACCTTCCAAAAAATGGATAAAAAATGCAGAAGTAACACATTTCATTGAGCTCGTTAATAAAAAATTTAAAAAGAACATTAAAGGAGCCAAAGAATTATATCAATGGTCAATTGATAATATTGAGGATTTTTGGGCGGCAATGTGGGATTTTGGAAGTATCATTGCTTCACAGAAGTATGATAAGGTTGTTGAAGATTTAAGTGTTTTTCCTGGTACTAAGTGGTTTCCTGGAGCAAAACTTAATTTTGCTGAAAATCTCTTAAAATATAAGGATGATCAGTTCGCGTTTATATTTCAAGGTGAATCCAAAAAGACCGAATTAATTACGTATGAAAATTTAAATAAACAAGTCGCCCGTTTAGCAAAATCTCTCCGTGAAATAGGAGTTAAAGTAGGTGATAGAGTAGTATCATATATCCCAAATTTAATTGAAACACCTACAGCTATGCTAGCTGCAACTGCTATTGGTGCTATTTGGGCTTCTTGTGGTGCAGAATTACAAGCAAGTGCCGTAATTGATCGATTTAGGCAAATTGAACCTAAAGTGATATTCACAGTAGATGGTTATTATTATAGAGATAAAGTTTTTGGAACTATTCCTAATATTAAAAAAGTGGTTGAAGCAATTCCTTCAATTGAAAAGGTTGTTGTTGTTTCATATGTTTCTGATGGAAAACCAGACATAAGCAGTATTCCTAATGCAGTTCATTGGGATGACTTCATTTCTAAGGAGGAGAATCCTAAACTCGACTTCGAGCAATTACCTTTTGATCACCCCGTTTATGTTATGTTTTCAAGCGGTACTACGGGGAAACCTAAATGTATGGTTCAAGGTGCAGGAGGGGTTTTAATTAATCATCTAAAAGAATTAATACTATCAACTGATCTTAATCGTTCAGATGTAATAATTTATATAACTGCTCCTAGTTGGATGATGTGGAATTGGTTAATAAGTTCACTAGCTGTAGGGGCAACTGTATTCCTATATGATGGAAACCCTCTCTATCCTGATCCTCTTCGAATGTTTGAACTAATAGAAAAATATAAAATTTCTATATTTGGAACTAGCGCGTCATACATCCATCATCTCATGGGTATAGACGCAAAACCAACTGAAAAATATGATTTAAGTTCACTTCGAGAAATCTCTCAAACAGCATCTACACTCTCACCTGAAGGATTTGAATATGTGTATAGAGATATTAAAAAAGATTTATATTTCAATTCAATAAGCGGAGGGACTGATTTTAATGGGTGTTTTGCTTGTGCATTACCCATACTTCCGGTATATTCTGGGGAACTTCAAGTAAAATCACTAGGAATGAAGGTTCAGGCTTATAATGAAAATGGTGAACCAGTTCTTGATGAACAAGCTGAATTAGTATGTGAAGCTCCCTCCCCTTCAATGCCTATTTACTTCTGGGGAGATGATGATAATATGACAAAATATAAAGCAGCCTACTTTAATGATTTTAAAGATAAAGATAAGAATGTGTGGCGTCATGGTGATTATATAGTAATTCATAGTGATACGGGTGGAATAACTTTTTGGGGGCGCTCTGATGCTGTTCTGAAACCTTCTGGAGTCAGAATTGGAACAGCTGAGATTTATAATGTTGTTGAACAGTTATCAGAAATAGCTGACTCGTTGGTGATTGGACAAAAGATTAGTGGTGATATCCGAATTGTAATGTTTGTATTGTTAAACGAGGGTTATGAGCTCACTGATGACTTGAAGGATAAAATTAGAAAAACATTACGAGAGAAAACTTCCCCTAGACATGTTCCCAAGCTTATAATACAAGCACCCCCAGATGGTATTCCCTATACATTTAGCAATAAAAAGGTCGAGATTGCGGTTAACAAGATAATCCATGGAATGGCAATAGCAAATAGAGGTGCTTTAAGAAATCCAGAATCATTAGATTTCTATGAAAAAATGAGAGATGAATTAAGATAAATTCAGTTTCTTTTTATTCTTACTTATTCTTTTTGAGAATTTTAATTTTATTAATTAGATCCTCTGTTGATAGCACTTTTACGTGATTTTGTTCCTCTTTTAATTTTTTATCATTTGACCAAACTGCAGATTTGAGTGCTAAAGCTAGTGCTAAATAAACTGAATCTTTAGGATCAGGTGAAAATGCATTCGCTTTTTCAAGAAAAAGAATAATATTTTTTTGAGGGATAAAAGTAATATATTCTTTTAATATTTGTACAAAAGTTTCAAAGTTTTCTTTTGATCTGTGAGTTCTTTCAAGGATTTGGGCTTGATATTTGGAAAATTCTTCTAATAAGAATTCTGGTGCAAATAATTGTAACACATCACTAATGATAAGTTCAGCAGTTAAACCTCCCTTTATTAATGCTGCAAATAAAATATTGGCATCAATTACTAATTTCAACGTTATTCCCTCAAATAACGCTCAGCTATCAATTTACTTACTTCTTTTCCTAACTTTAAAGCATCTTCAGGAGTAATCTCACTATCTATCCGAAACCCTCTTAAGAATTTAAGATGAGCTATTTTTTGCTTAATTGATGTTCGAGCGACCTCTGACCAATTAATTTCTGGGAATTCTTCCATCTCCTTTTTTAAATCTTCTGGGATTGAAAGGGTTATATTTGCCATTTTTTTAAATTTTTTTGTTCTATGTGAATTTATGTGAATACACATATTAATATTTTTCTTCTGAATAATATAATCAAATTGAACAAAGAGAAAATAAAATTTGTAAAATGTTCAAGAATATAGGTTTAATCAACCCAAAAGTCTTTTGCTAATCCTCTTCTGGTTTGCCATAATCCATCCTTTCGATTAAAACCGATAACACCCTTCCCTTGATCAGCATCTTTTATTTTCCACATTCCATTAACAGCTCCAGTTAAGCCCGCTGATAGAACTTCAAAGCCTTGCGCAGTATACAAATCGCATTCTACCCCTCGATTAATTATAAATTTTAATTGACGCATCCCTTGTTGGTTTTTAGATTTAAGTACTTCTAATAGTTTTTCAACCTCATTATCGAGTTGGTTATCAGGAACTAATCTATTCCACAAATTCCATTCGACGGCTTTTTTACCTGAATGAAGCGCACCAAGAAGGTTGATTTCCTTAGCTCTCCTTCGACCTATGAATCGAGCCAATCGTGTCGTACCCCCCCATCCAGGCGTTATTCCAACATCTACTTCAGGCATTCCCCACTTTGAGCGTTCAGTAGCAATAACAAAATCACAAGCCATAGTTATTTCTAACCCACCACCAACTGCATATCCATCTACAGCAGCAATTGTGATTTTATCTAATTCTTCAAGTTGATTAGCCATATTTTGATAATATCTTGCACGACGAGTTATATCATTAGCGTCACCCCACCTTACCATTTCACTAATATCGTCTCCAACACAGAAATTATTCCCCGCTCCTTTAATAACCAGGAATTTAAATTTTTTAGATTGCCTAATGATTTCTATTGCGGAAACTATTTCATCAGATAGTTTCATGCTTAAAGCATTTTTAACTTCTGGACGATTGAGTGTTATAAACGCAGTTTTATCCTTCTCTTCATATATTAAATTTTCAAAATTCATAACTTCCTCTTAATTAAAATATAATTTAAATTTTGCTGAGTTTCTACATACAAGTGAAAAATAAAGAAGAACCTAAAATATTGTATATAGTGAAACACTTAAGAACCTAAATTCTCTTGACCTCTATATAGAAATGAAAGAAAAACATCTTTTTTCTAACTTTTTAATTATAAAATTGAATGATTTAAATGGAAATTTCTATAGTCTATAGAGATATAGTTTAAATTTATACAATTTAAACCATTATTATGGATTTATATGACAAATTACCTGATGGCCCAATTAAACCTGTAGGAGACCTCTCAAAAAAATTTTTAGAGCTCAGGATTAAATCGTTCAAGGAAGCCTGTGATTATGTACACAATATAGATTATGGTTATAATACAAATTATGATGATAAAATGATACTTTTTAAAGAGGACATGGGTACATGCACAACCAAACATGCGGTAATAGCAGGTCTTGCGGAAGAACTTAATATACCTCTCCATAAACATGTAGGTATCTATAAATTAACAGAAGAAATCTCTACTAATACAAATGAAATATTAAAAAAATATAACATACCCTATATACCTATGGCTCACTGCTTTTTAGTGTATAAAGATTTCCGTTTTGATCTCACAGAAGGTAATTGTAATGGAAAAAATACAACTATCAAGAATTTCATCCATGAGGAAGAAGTAGATCCATTTATCAGCAGAAAGGATGAATATTTACTTTATAAAAGGATATTAAAAGAACAAGTTCTACCATCGAAAGAAATGGTGGGTATTAAGGAAAGAACTCTGCTAAAAGCAAGGGAGGAATCTATAATTCTTTTTAAAAAAAATGTGAAAAAGCAGAAGGAATTAGAGACGTCTTAACTTGCTTTATTTGTTGCTTTTCATTTGCGCTCCATAAACACATAATTTGCGATATGGGGTACAGGTTTTCCTCTAATTTCTATTGTTTTTAATTCAATTATCTTAAAGTATGATTCAAAAAGGTTTTTTAGCTCCTCCTCAGATGAAAAATACAAAACTGTACCCAAAGGAGTTTCTCTGTATTTTCCTTGACCACCAAAGCAAGGATCTTTCTCACTGAAACTAACCGAAAGATATTTTGCCTTTGGATTCAGTATTTTGTACACATTTTCAACATATTTCTGTCTTTTTTCAGGAAAAATATGATGCAATAATTCCCAATCATATGCAAAATCAAAATTGATCTTGAAATCTTCAATATTACTAACAATATCCCCAACAAGGAAGTTACACTCAACTCCCTTTTCTTTAGCTTTCTTTTTAGCTATCGATATGGCTGAAGTAGAAATATCAATTCCAGTAACATTAAATCCTTTAGTGGCAATGTAAATAGTATAATTACCAATACCGCAGCCTAAATCAATGGTTCTACAAGGTATTATTTTACCACTCTCAACTAATTCAATTAAAGAATCTGGAGGTGTTTCGTAATTCCAAGGGATCTTTTTTAATGGCATTTCCCTATAAATTTTATCTATATCCACTTACCTCACTTAATTTTTTATTTATATACTTCATAATAAAAAATTCTTTCTATAAGGATTTTACAATATAAAATAAATTAAAAAAAAAGATAAGATTCGATAACAATCGCAAAAACAGATTTTTACTAATTATTATTTGTTTCTTATGTTATATTTTCTTTTTTGTAGATTTATAAAAGTCTATAAGGTTAAAAACGGAAATCTCTTCTACCGCCTCGATTGTACGGATTAGGCGGAGCTTTTTCGGTTACGACTACATTCGAAGCTTGTGGACCCTTTTGTCCATCGACAACTTCAAATTCAACCTTATCATTCTCATTTAACGTTTTATATTCGTCATCTCTTCCACTTAATGCGGTGTAGTGAACAAATACATCGTTACCTTCTTCAGAGTTTATAAATCCAAAGCCTTTTCGGCTATTAAACCATTTTACTGTTCCTTTTACCAATTCAATTCACTTAAAATTTTTGAAAAAAATACTTTATTTTGTACAAGTATTGATTAGAAAAAAGTACCTAAAGGTAATAAACTTTGACATTTTTGGGATAGATGGAGAATTTTTTCCAGAAGATCAAGTACTTAAGCCTATTATACACGTGATTTTATTTTGGAAAATTAAACCATTTTACTGTTCCTTTTACCAAAGCACTTTTTGATAATGGGATTGGTTTTACCGACTTTTTTGAGATTTCTGAAAAAAAAATCTAAAGGATCTTTAAAAATTTTCTTTTTTTTCCTAATTACCATTAATCTACATTAATCTTGAATTATTAAAAGTGAAAAATTAATTATATAATTTGTAATAAATTGACTAAGTTATTATTAATTAAATTACTTAACAGAATACGTTAACGTCTGAAACATCCTATGAATAAAGCAAAATTTTATGACATTGTGAAAATGGATGATATACGTGTATCAGTACCACAAACCAGCCACTTTAGTGTAGGAACATCTCCCTATTACGCACACCAGCATGGACTTGCTATAGACATTTACCACGACTTAACTTTAGAAAACTATGAGGTATTAAGCCCAGTTTCTGGAAAAATCTTGAAAGTCAAACCTCTAATCGCCCCGAAACCGAAATTTATAGGTGGAATTAATAAAGATTACCTAATTTTGATCAGTAATCCCTCTAATTCTGATTTAGTGTGGAAACTCATGCATGTTAAACCATCTGGTAATGTAGGGGACCAGATCGAAATAGGAGACCCATTAGGGAAAACAATTCGAAATGGATATTTTGCTTATTGGTCAAGTCCTCACTTACATCTAGAAATGAGACCATTTAAAGATGCTATCCGCGCTCGTGGTGGAAAACATTTTTCTTTAGCAGTTGAAATTAAAAAGAACTTTAAAAAGTCTCCTATGAATTTAAAATTTAAAGAAGTTCCAGTAGAAATTCAATCAATTTTTCCAGAATATATTCTTGGGCGATTTCCAGAATCCTTCTATCATAAAATTTTACCAATTATCGGAGTTAAGGTAGAAGTAAATCAATTAAATTGTTTATTAGACGGAGGTATCCCTCATTATAAGATCGGTACCGTTATTTCGCAACAAGAAAATAGTTTAAATCCTTCTCATTCAGTAAATTTAGGAATTGATAAGATTGGAACTTTACATGAAATTAATGGGCAATTTGGATTTCTTAAATTTGATTCTGTTAATTTCTCACTTAATACCAAAGAAATAAGAGGAATTTCACTCTATCTCGCGAATTTCTTACCTTTAATAAAAATAATTCCATATCAAAAGAATGAATTTTCGTTTGAACCAAATTCTATTCAATATTTAAGTCTATTTTCAAACCATCTAACAACTTGATTACTCAATAGTTTCTTGGATTATCGGAAGTGTAAAATAAAAAGTCGATCCTTCATTTCTCCCTTCAGATTCAACCCAAATCTTTCCTCCATGTAATTCTACTATTTTTTTTGAAATGTATAACCCAAGGCCAGAACCATCAGATATTATATCAAGTCCTTGACCATACCTTTCAATCTTTCCAAATTGAGTAAATAATCTTTCTTTCTCTTCCTTAGTTATCCCAATTCCGCTGTCCTTTATTGAAACTATAATAAGATTATCTTTAATTTCAGATACAATTTCTATAGTCCCATCGGGGGGAGTATATTTTATCGCGTTGTTTATCAAATTACTTATTACTTGATGTATCTGTTCTGGCTCAAAACTCGTTATCAGCTTATCATGAATGGTTAAATTGATAGTATGATTCCTCAATCTAGCTAATCCTCGTAATTCTCTCACACTCAATTTTATAAAGAAAGATAAGTCGTCTACAATTTTTTTTAGTTGAACCTTTCCTGACTCTAATTCAGCTGTATTTAAGATATCTTGTATAAGACCTTCGAGGCGTTCACATCCTTGCTTAATTTCAATAACTGATGCTAGAACATAATCATCTAACTTTTCTTTATGCACACTTAATAAAAGATCAGAATAACCTTTAATTGAAACTAAAGGTGTTTTCAATTCGTGTGAAGTCCTTCTCATAAATTCCGATTTTAAACTATTTAATTTGACTAACTCTTGTTCAGCTACTTTTTTTTCTGTAATGTCCATGACTGATACTAACTCTGCGGGGCTTCCCATATAATTGATAACTGTTGAGAATTGATCAACCCATTTTAACTTACCTGATTTAGTGAATACTCGATAGGAATAATACGGTTTTACATTAGGATCTCCCCTCCGTAATTTCTCTCGATATTCTCTTAAAAACTGTAAATCATCAGGATGTATCATTTGGACTATATTATCTGTTGTCCAATTTGCGATATCTTCATTGGAATATTCAAAAATTTGCAGTAGGGCATTATTCACATATTCAATTTTATTATTTACTGTTATCAAAATACCCGTAAATGATTGTTCAGCAATCGTTCTAAATTTCTCTTCCGATTCCTTTAGTTTTTGTTCAGATATTTTCTCATCAGTTATATCGTGAATTGTGACAAAATCCGCTGGTTTTCCTCTATAATTAATATTTTTTGAGAATAATTCTAACCATACGATATCTCCATTTTTCTTTATCCCTCTAAAATGATATTGGTTAATAACATTTGATTCACCCAATTGTTTTTTTCTAGCTTGCTCAGCAACTAATTTTCTATCCTCAGGATATATAATATTAAGAAAACCTCCTTTTTTCCATGCCATAATTTCTTGTACAGTGTAACCAAATATATTAGCAAGTTGGTTATTTACATATTGAATTATATCATCTTGTAGAATAGCGATCCCCAAGAAAGACTGTTCTGTAAGTGTTCTGAATTTCTCTTCCGATTTCTTTAGTTTTTGTTCAGCATTCTTACGCTCCGTAATATCCTGAGCAACGGCTATAAGTCTTATTATCTTACCATTTTCATCTTTAATTCCTAAACTGATTGCTTCTGCTAGAAATTCTGTTCCATCTTCTTTAAGCATCGTGTAATGATTGATTCCTCTTGATATTCCTTCTAAAGACTTATTCATAGCCTCCTTTAGTTTTGGTAAATCGTTTTCTGAAAAGAAATTTCGAATATTTTTGCCTTCTAAAAGTTCTGGATTTTTCACACCATGAAGATCACAGAATTTCTGATTGTACAAAACTATATTTCCATTTAAATCTAAAACAACAATAGAAGCAGGTACCATTTCAAATAAAGTTCTAAATTTTTCTTCTGACTCTTTTAACTTTTCTTCCGATATTTTCCTTTCATTAATATCTTGCATTATTATTTGGAGATACATTTTATCTTTCAATTTAAAAATTGAAGCTGTTGGCTCCACCCATATTGGAGAGCCATCTTTCTTAACAATTTGCAATTCATTAGGTTTTGGTATATCTCCTTTAAGTAGAACTTTAAAGTCCGCCATAACTATAGGAAGATACTTGCGAGGAAACATGGGTATATCAATCATATTTTTTCCAATTATATCTTCTCTGGTATATCCAGTTATTTGATCTTCCTTAAAATTACAATCTATAATTTTACCCGTCATATCTCCGATTATTATAGAGTATGGTGAACTCATAAATAAATGAGAATATTTTGCTTCTGATTCTTTTAACAAATTTTCAGCTGTTTTTCGTTCAGTGATATCTGCCACAAGGGCAATTGCACCTTTATAACTACCCTTATTGTCAAAAATTGGAGAAGCCATCAATCTCGTAATCACTTTTTTACCATCTTTTCGAATAAATTCTTTTTCAATTTCTTCCTTCACACCCCTTTTTCTCCTTTCAAGAGTGTTCTTTGTTATTTCTATATCTTCTAGAGATGTAATATCGAATAAATTTCTCCCTATCATCTCATCAACTTCATATCCCAATATTTTTGCCATACTTGGATTTACTAAGGTTGTATTCGCATTTTCATCAATAACCCACACACCTTCTAAGGAGTCTTCTATTAACTGTCGATACTTTTTTTCTGATTCCTTAATTGTTTGTGCTGCTTCAATACGTTCAGTTATATCATGAAAAGAAGTTACCATAAATCCAGGGTTAGTTTGAAAAGCAAAAACCTCATAAGCACCTTGTATCTTCTCATCCTTATAATCCACTTGGTCCCATTTCCATGTACTTCCTTCTTTAGCAATATTTTTATAACGTTCTGGTATATCGGTGTTAATTAGTGGTGGAAACGCCTCTTCTATTGTTTTACCAATAAACTGTTTATTATCTGCATTAAGTATTTTATCTGCAGTGGGATTTGCGTCAATAAATATAAGTTGTCCATCTGAATTTAACTCATATACATGTAAACCTATAGGAATTGATTCAAATATATTTCTAAATCTTTTTTCTGATTCTATTGATTTTAATTCTGCAAGTTTTCTTTGCGTAATATCAGTGATAATATGAACTGTTCCAGTGATCTCACTTTCATCATTAAAGACAGGATCTGCGGAAATTTCAACCCATCTTCCATTAAGTTGTCTAATGGTAGCTTCTCTGTGACCAGACTCCAGCATAAGTTTCACAGGGCACCATTCAATCGGTCCTGACGTACCATGTACTAATTCCCAACAAGAGTGACCAATGATTTCGCTATAACTAGATTTCCCCAAAATATCAAGTGTTGCTCTATTGCATTGAATAATTTTATAATCTAAATCAATGAGAAAAATAGACTCCCCTATAGCATCAAGAGTTGCTTGCCATAGTTTTGTATTATTTTTTAACTCCCCTTCAATTTTTTCGGTAATATCTTTCAAAATATCCTTATCCCCATTTATCTAATAATAATAAGAGTTATAATTTAATCAACATGTAAATTTTAAAAATAAGAAATTGTATTTAACCATTTGCACTATGAATTAAAAAAGGAACTCAAGCTCTAGAAATGAATATTCCTAAAATATTTTTAAAAATACATAAATTATAGAGCAATGATCTCAAATAAAACTGCTTCAAAGACATTTTTAAGGGAAAAATTATCCTTAGGTAATTACTTATAACTTATTTTTTTGTATCCTCTTTAAAATATCTAAGTATTTTATAATTTCTTTAGCATCGCTTTTACCGATACAATAGTCTAACTGTTTAGTGAAGAATTGGCTCAAGATTTTCAATTGAGGGCTTGAAATTTTAAATTTATTACCCTCCTCAATTTGTTTATCTAGTATAGTATCCTTTACTTCTTCAATATTCATATTAATTATTTGAAGTGCTATCCATTCGAAAACATCATCAATGTTTTCACTTGTTTTTGCTGAGGTTTCCATATAATATATTCCTAATTCTTTTGCCAATTCCATGCCTTCTTCTGTAGTAATTTCTCTTGAATTACCTAAGTCTACTTTATTTCCCACCAATATTAACAATATGTTTGGAAAAGCTACTTCTGTAATAATATCATACCATTTTTTCACATTTTCAAATGACTCTCGATCTATTATATCGAAAACTATAATACCTGCACGTGAATCAGTTAGATAATCTGGCCAAAGGCGTTGAAATTGACTTTGACCTGCTAAATCCCAAATCATGAATCTTACAGAAGTTTTTAATTCATCAAATTGACATTCTTTTTTAGAAATAAAAGTTCCAATAGTAGCTTTATAATCTGCTTTAAATATTCCATGAACGTATCTTTGTACCATACTGGTTTTTCCTACACCACCATCACCAATTAAGCTCAATTTATAAACATAATTAGATGAAAGAGGTGCTTTCTGATAATATTCCATTTTATGTTTGATTTTTTCTACCTCAGTCTGTCTCTTAATCTTAGGCATAACTGGACTAACAGGCAACTCACCATCAATTATTCGTGCTACTTTATCAGCTGCTAAATAAGTATATGGAAAAATATCATCCACAAAAGCATTAGGGTGGAGGATAGACACTAATACATGATCTGATCCAGATTCGCAAAAGATAAAACGAAATTTGTCTGTATCAAAAGTACCGGCACCAAAAGTACCAATATCAAAGTCTTGAGTTATTTTCTTAAGTATTAATTCAACTAAGGCACTAAATGCTCCTACAAATTTTTTCTCATCTACATTCTCTGGATCTCGTGTTAAAATTTCTACTACTAATCCATCCTGTCCTACTACAAGGACTGATATTAAGGATTCCCCTACTTCTTGCATGTACCATTTAAATAAAGCTTGTAATTTAGCCTTATCAATATATACCATTATATACCAGCCTTAATCTTTTGTTAATTATTATTTTTACTAAAAAAATCGGTCTATTTTAGTGATTATAATAGATTAATAGAGTTTGATTATTTGAATTCTTTTAAAACAAAAGGTAAAAAAAGTCAAGACAATAATTTTAATACTTGGATTTTCTTTTCTGATTCAATCACTAATAATCAGCCCTGTTAGATTTTAAAGAAGAGAAATTAACCATTCTAAATATAATTTATACCAATAAATCACATAAAAAGTTGTATTTAACACTTTCGTTAGCGAAAAATATCAACAAAAACGGTAGAAAAGGAAAAAATACGATTTTATCATTTAGTCTAGTCCATAAACTTGCCTTGGTGCAAGATATTTTGGAAATATATTTATTAAACTCAACCTAGCAAGATAACAGAGATGACATTCATCCACATACTCCTTCTCATGCCTAATATCAAGTTCCTTAACTAATTGAGTAGGACCTCCTCGCATTAATGGGCCGCATATTGGGTGTGAATCGGCATTATAATTCTTGATTAATTCTGATAGTGGGGTTTCCCAAAAGTTGCCAATGCTTAAACCTTGACAAATGTGTGCATTTCCAAATGGATCAACATGAATTCTTCCAAGTTCCTTAAAATCTTCATATGGACATTCATTCAAATCTTCCCATGGTCTCTTTGGCAAACCTTCGATCAAATTTTCAACAGCTCTCCCTTTGAACATAGCTCCACCGCTAATAATAGGTTTTCCTTTTTCTTGTTCTTTCTTAACTATTGGTTCCTCAATGCTTATGGTCATCGCAGGTAGTTTTAGATTCTCAGAAGCTTTCTTGGCAATTTTTGATAGATTCTGTTTTTCATCTTCATAGTGAAATGTGTCATCACTTATACTAAAATTATCTACACCTAATTCAGCGAATGGTTTGAGCCAAATTTCAGCATCTTCAATACTAGTTGCCCAATATGAGTTGGTTACTATTCCAACCTTAAATCCCTTCTCTTTCGCGAGTTTTGCACCTTCGACCATTATTGGATAATAAAGAAATGGTTCACCACCTTCGAAATAGATCCATTCCACGGTTTCAATTTTCTTTACCTCACTAAGAACTTCTTTGATTTGTTTTAAAGTAAATGTTCCTTGAGAACTTGGGCTGCAGTATAAAAAACAGTGATCACATGAATAATTACATGTATAGGTTAATAAGAAATGGATTCCTTTCAGCATTTTTTTTTCACTCAATATTAAGGATATTTTCATATCAAACAATTTTCAATCTTAAAAAAAATTAATTAATTAGATTTCATTAAACTCTAGAAAATTTCAAATAAATTGAGATATAATGGTTGAACCAGTAAGTATGTATGAAAAATATTTTAAAGACCCTAAGCGGGAGCCTGTACTTGTAGATTATGTTAGAACACCTATGGGTAAAAGAAGAGGTACTATTGTATGGCATAGAGGAGATGATCTTGTTGTTCATTGCTATGAAACCATATTAAAACGCAATAAAATTGATCTAAGCTCAATAGGAGATTCTATCGTTGCTTGCAATAGTCAAATTGGCGATTGCGCTTTAGATATTGGAAGAACTGCAGCATTAGCAGCTCATTTACCTGTAAGCGTACCAGGGATGTCTATAAATCGTCAATGTGCTGGTGGAGCTCAAGCTGTGATGTCCGCATGGCAGGCAATTGCCTCAGGAATCCATGATTGCGTAATATGTGGAGGTGTAGAAGTTCAAAATAAGTATCCCATAATGTCAGATACGTATATATTTGATAGAGAACAAAATAAAGCTGTAATGATACCACCAAATAAAAAGATCCAATCAAATCCTGAGGTAGTACGAAAAGCACAAGAATATAAAGCTCAAATGGCAGATCAGATTACTGCTGCTCATTACCTTGGAGTAGTTTGGAGGGATAAATCTGGTAAATCCTTGGAAGAATTTAGAAATGAATTAGATGGCTTATCTCTACATTCTCATAAGAAAGCATGCTCCACATGGGATAAAAGAGGAAAAGAAATCGAACCTATATGGTGTCCTAAAATTGATGAGAATGGAAATCCTATGTTAAATGAAAAGAAAGAGATCGCGAAAGATCCAAGTTTGTCAGTACTAACTGAAAAAGATGAAACTCCCCGCCCTACCACCTCAATGGAAAAATTAACAAGCTTAAGAACAATAGCTGGAAGAAAAAGTAAGGCTTTTCTAACTGCAGGTAATAGTTGTCCTACAACTGATGGTGCTGCTGCACAATTATGGATGACAAGAGAGCTAGCCGAAGAATATGGCCTTAAAATAAGAGCAGGTATAGTTAACTTCGCGGTTGTTGGAACTGATCCAGTTCTCATGCTAACTGGACCGATAAAAGCAATCCCAGAAGCTTTAAAACGAGCAAATATGACTTTAGATGACATGGCTTTTATTGAAGTAAATGAAGCCTTTAGCCCTGTTGTATATGCTAGTTGCTATGATTTAGGATTAGATTGGAAAGATGAACGATTTAACCCATGGGGTGGGGCAATTGCTTTGGGGCATCCAACAGGGATGACCGGAACCCGTTTAATAGGTTCAAATCTTCACCAATTGGAAGAATCTGGCAAAGAATATGCAATATCTTCAATGTGTGTAGGGTTAGGTATGGGTGCTGCCACAATTATACGAAATGAGCATCCTAAATAAGAATGTCAATAACTTTTTATTTTTTTCTCTTGCGCTATCAAATTGAATAAGTTTAAAGTTTACGATTGAATTTTAATCTTATAAAAACTTAAAAAAATTAATTTAAAGGTATAAATCTTATGATAGAATTTACAGAAGAGCAAAAATTAATTAAGCAGAGTGTTTCAGAATTTGCCCAAAGAAAAATTGCTCCAATTGCACTTGAGATGGAAAAAAACAAGGAGATTCCGCAAGACGTTATAAAAGGTATGGCAGAATTAGGTTTACTTGCATGTACAGCAGATCCTGCCTATGGAGGTTCTGGATTAGATGCCGTTACAGCAGGAGTTATCGCAGAAGAATTAGCTAAAGGAGACTGTACAGGTTCGACATGCGTGTTTTATCTAGTTCAAGCTGCATGGGGTTTTCTACTAAACAAATATGGGACTGAAGAAGCAAAAAACGAAATTTTTCCTAAAGTTACTGCAGGGGATTGGTTTCTAGGAATTGCTACTACCGAAAGTGGTGGTGGAACTGATGTTGTCGGTGGAAAAACGAATATTAAGAAGGATGGAGATTTCTTCATAGTTAATGGTGAAAAAATGTATATCAGTGGCGTACGAGAAGCAGTAACTAATGGAGGTGGTCATATTACTATTGCTCATCAAACTCCTGAGTTAGGTTCGAGAGGAATGACCGTGTTTTACTTACCTTTAACAGCTGAGGGAATTACACCCACTTATATCGAAGATTTAGGTCGTGAAGGTATTTCATGCGGGGGATTTTCGATCGATAATGTAAAAATTCCTAAACACTATATAGTTGGTGAAGAAAATAGAGGATTTTACATCATTCATGAAGGCTATGAGTATGCTAGAGCACTAATTGCTGTAATATGTGCTGCTGCTGGCCTGAAATCACTAGAAAATGGTATGAATTATGCGAAAGAGAGAAAGGTATTTGGACAACCATTAGCTAAATTTCAGGAGATTAATTTTAGATTAGCAGAACACTATACAAAATTAGAAATGTTAAAGCGTCTTGGTTATGAAGCGTTAAAGGCTATTGACTTAGAGCAAGAAGGAAAAGGAAATAGGTTTGAAACGAGTAAAATTGTAGCAATGGCAAAGATGTTCGCTTCGGACTGGGCTTGCGAAGCTATTAATGATGCACTTCAGTGGCAAGGGGCATTTGGTTATTCTCGAGAATGCCCAGACCAAGCAGCCTGGAGAGCAGTAAGGTCATTTTCATTAGCCGAAGGGACACGTGAAGTAATGAAAATGATAGTAGCTAGAGAGCTTCTTGGAAAAGAACTTGTTAGCTACAAATAACTTGTTAGCAACAAATAAATTCATTAACTTTTTTTTATATTTTTAATAGAATTTATATTAATTCATTGAAGAATTAAACAAAGTTACTGATCACAATCAAGAATTTTTTATTATTATGAAATTTATCGTATGTGTTAAGCAAGTTCCTGAATCAAACGTCCTTAAAATCGATCTAAAGACAAATAGAGTGTTGAAAGAAGGAGTTTCAACAATAATTTCGCCATTTGATCAGTTTGCTTTAGAAGAGGCAATTAAAATAAGAAAAGACGGAGATGAAATTATTGCTATTTCAATTGGTAATCTTGAATCAAAAAGTACTTTAATGAGGTGTTTAGCCTTAGGCGCTGATAAAGGGATATTGCTTAACGATGAGATTTTTCAAGATTCTGATACATTTGCTACATCAAATATACTTGGAGCAGCTATTAAAAAAATAGGAGATTACATCATAATTTTTTGCGGAAACTCTTCTTTTGATACTGGTACAAGCCAAGTTGGTCCTGAGTTAGCAGCAGTATTAAATATTCCTCAGGTGACATATGCTGAAAGTACTGAAGCAGTCACAAATGGGAAAATCAAAATAAAAGTGCAAACAGACGAAGGGTATAGAATAATAGAATCAACAGTTCCACTAGTCGTGGCATGTATCCCACCCTCTTCTTTTCAACCTCGCATACCTCCTTTGCCAAAAATTATGGCTGCCCAAAAGAAGCCGTTTGAAATTTGGAATGCTGAAGATATTGGAGGCGATAGAAATAAATTTGGTTCTAATGGTTCCTTAATAAAAATTATAAAACTCTATGAGCCACCAAAAAGAGATCAAGGTATAGTAATTACCGACGAAGCAGATACTGCTGTAGAGAAATTAATGGAATTATTGAGTAAAGATAAGGTGATCTAATAGTGGTTGACTATAGAGACGTTTGGGTATTTGTAGAGTTTAAGAAGGATAATATTAGAGGAATTTCTTTTGAGTTACTAGGAAAGGCGAAAGAACTAGCAAAAAAATTGAATGAGAAAGTTTGTGTTATTCTAATTGGAAATAATATTTCAAAGTTTAAAGAAACTTTTTCTTCTCATGGGATAGATAAAATTTATTTATGTGAAAATCCAGTTTTGGGAGAATACCTCACAGAAACATATTCTTCCATCCTTGTGGATTTAACTCAAAAATATATGCCTAATATAATTTTATTTCCTGCAACCAAGATTGGGAAAGATTTAGCACCAAGAGTAGCATGTACATTAGAAACTGGTCTAACAGCGGATTGCATTGATTTAGACATTCAAGATGGTAATCTAGTACAAACACGAACAGTATACGGTGGAAACTATTTAGCAGATATAATATGTTCCAAAACAAAACCCCAAATGGCAACAATAAGACCAAATGTAATGGAGAGATCGGAAATAACGACTAAAAACCAACCTGAAATTATTGAGTTTCTTATAGATATAGATCCTAATCAACTTCAAACAAAAGTCACAGAGAAAATTGAAACAACTGTATCCTATGTCAAACCGATTGATGAGGCAGATATCATTGTATCCGGTGGTCGAGGAATAGGAAGTGAAGAGAACTTTAAAATCATTAATACATTAGCTGAGGTATTAAATGCAGCAGTGGGTGCTAGTAGAGCGGCTGTTGAAGCGGGATGGGTTTCAAAATCATGTCAAGTAGGACAAAGCGGGACGGTTGTTTGCCCTAATATTTATATTGCGTGTGGTATATCAGGGACAACCCAACATCTAGTTGGAATGAAAAGCAGTAAAAAGATTATTGCTATTAATAAAGATCCCAATGCACCTATATTTGAAGTATGTGATTATGGTATAGTTGGCGATTATAAGATCATTGTTCCAATGTTAACAGAAGCATTAAAGAAAAAACTATCTCAGGATTAAATTAATCTGAACTAGTTTAGGTATTGGATAAAGAAACATTCCTATAGTTTTTATTAGAACTATATGCCCACATTGCTGTTTGTAAGTTTCTACAGTGAATCCATGTATTAAAGAATTTTCTATACAATGTTAATTTGGAATACAGTTTTTTTGAACATTTTCTATGAGTTTTTAGGAAATCTTCATTTTCCATATTTTTAATATTATAAGTTAAATGTCCCATATCATAGAACTTCCAATCTTGAGGAAAATCAATATTTATAAGTCTTTCATTTTGCTGTAATTCTTTGAATAATCGTGTACCTGGTAAAGGAGTTAATATGGTAGTTTGAATAACATCAATACGATTTTTTAATATGTATTTGACTTTCCTATACATACTTTCTTTTGTTTCCGAATCAGAACCAAAAATGAATGCTCCTAAAACTGCGATTTTGTATTTATTAATTTTGTTGAAAGCTCTTTCATAATCAAGTTGGAGGTTCAATCTTTTATCCATTACTTTAAGTTCTTCTGGATCAGCGGATTCTAATCCTAAGAATACCATTTTACATCCTGCTTTCGCTGCCCATTTTATGACTTCTTCATTGCTTCCAAAATTTAATGAAGCTTGGCAGAACCATGTTTTATTCAATTTTCTCTCCACCATTCCTTTAAAAAGGTTAATTGTTCTCTCTTCAGCGCTTTTACCATATCCAAGAATATTATCATCCACAAAGAAAATCATTCTTTGAGGCATTTGTTCCAATTCATCTAATACTTCCTCGTAGGGGCGTTGCCTATATTTTCTTCCATTAAATGCACTTACCGAACAGAAGTAACAATCCATAGGACAACCTCTTGAAGTTTGTAAAGTCCCAAATAAATATTTATTACTATATATCTTCCTATTAGGGATAACAGTATTCTCTAAGTCTAAATGAACACCTTCATATTTCTTTTTTAATTTATTGTTAAGAAAATCCTTTATAACTGTAGGCCAAATACTCTCTGCTTCTCCTATTACAACAGAGTCAACGTACTCCAAAGTTTCTTCGGGAACCATTGAAGCATGTATTCCCCCCATAATAACGGGTATATTTTTATTTTTATAATGAGCAGCAATTTTATAGGCACGGTTTGCAACTGAAGTAAATGCTGTTATACCAACAAGATCGGCGTCTTCATACTTAAAATTTTCAAAATTTTCATCAATTAATTTAATTTTAAAGATGTTGGGAGTTAAGGCGGCTATTATTCCTAAACCTAAAGGTGGAAATGTTGAGGATGGATTTATTGTTAATCCTGCTACATCTTTATTTACAGGATTTATTAATAAGAGTTTCTTTTTTTCTGGTTTTTCATCAATTTCAATAGGTCTTATCGTAATTTCAAATTGTTTTTTTAGATCTCGAATTAAAATGTAAATTCCTGAAAAGTAAAACACTAAACTAATGAAATAAACAATAAAGAATAGTAATAAAGCAATTACATTTGTAAAAAGAAAAATGCTATTGATTATTATTGTAGGTAATGAGAAGAATAAAATCGGGATCATGAATGGTGATTTATTTTTTATTTTAACAACCACACTTTTATTCTGTGCTGTCTCTTTAAGCCCAGAAAGATATGGCATAGGGTAAAATATTATAAAAGAAGGGATTATTATCCAGATATATTCTTGTATTAAAAAAATCGTAATTAAAATCATGGAAATTAAAAATGCAAATAAAGGGTAAATATACTTTAATCTCAATAGTTTAAACCTCTTTTGGGCGCATTTGGATTAGATTTCTTTCTTAGAATATTAAATTTTATGAAATGATCTTAAGTTATTTGAATTTTAGAAAATTAAAAAAGTCTAAGAAGATTTTTTAAATACCTATAATTCATTTTGACTATGAATAAAGTTGCAATAATTGGAGTAGGACATACCAAATTTGGAAGATTGCAAGATAAAGGATTGATGGATCTTTTATGTGAAGCATCTCTAGAAGCTATTGAAAATTCTAATACTAGTAACAAAGATTTTGATTCAGTATATGTTGGAGCAATGAGTCCAGAAATCTTTAATCAAACCTCAGGTATTGCAAGTGCTCTTGTTGATAGAATTAGTTTAATTCCTGCCGCTGCAGATCATATCAAAAATGGACCTGCGAGTGGAGGGTCAGCAGTTAAAGCTGGTTTTCAAGCAATTGCTTCCGGAATTAGTGATTTAGTATTAGTGGTCGGAGGTGAAAAAATGACTCATATTACAACTCCTGGTTATGTTACTTCAAATGTAGCTACTTTAACCCATCCCGAAGCAGAACGGCCTCATGGAGTTTCCCTTCCATCCTTTGCCGGATTATTAACACGAGCTTATCTAGAAAAATACGATGCTAAACTTGATTGGATTTCAGATATAGCACTTAAAAATCATAAAAATGGAACAATGAATCCGAATGCGCATTTTCAGCGGACTATTGAGAGCTTTATGGAAAGTGCTATTAAGAAAGGTAAAGGAAATTGGGATAATGTTTATGATTTCCTTAAAGATGATAAATCCAATCCTATTATTGCTGACCCATTAAGACTTTTTCATATTTGTCCCATCTCAGATGGGGCAGCAGCTTTGGTTTTATGTAATGCTGAAAAGGCTAAAGATTTTTGTGATACCCCCATTAATATTTCTGGGATTGGTCAAGCAACTGATACCCACATCGTATTTGAACGCGAAGATCTTACTACATTAAAGGCTTTAAGATTATGTTCAGCTCAGGCATATAAAATGGCAAATAAAACCCCCGAAGATATAAATGTAGCAGAACTACATGATGCTTTCGAAATTCTTGAAGCTGTTCAATCAGAAGATATTGGGTTTTTCAAAAAGGGAGAAGGGGCAAAAGCAGCTCATGACGGATTAACAGAAATTGGAGGTAAAATCCCTATAAATCCATCAGGAGGGTTAAAAGCCAGAGGACATCCTTTAGGTGCAACAGGTATTGCTCAGGTTGTGGAGTTAGTATGGCAATTAAGAGGGGAAGCTGGGAAACGACAAGTTGATGGAGCAGAAACGGGTATTACATGTAATTTTGGAGGGTTTGGTAATAATATAATTTCAATTTTAGTAGAGAGAATGTAATAGTTATAATTAAAATTTAAAATATTATAAATCCTAAGTGTTTAATTTAAAATTTATCTTAATTTTAATCTTAAAAAAGCAATTGTATATTAGTTAATCACTTTAAATTGAAGTTCTGTGCCATTTTTATCAAAACATTTAATATGGTTTATACTATATGGAAAACCTACAATAAAATGAAATCTGTTTCCTTTAAATACACTATTTAAATCTTGTAAAGAAGGGAATACATTTCCAGATGGATGTGAATGAATGGTTCCTTGATAATATCGATTTATTGGAATTCTACTCGGAAAAAATACTCCTGAATTTCTTGAAGTAATTGCGCCTGGAGGTAATATAAATTCTGAAAATACATTTTTATCCATTTCAAGGATTCCTAAAAATTCTTTTGGATGATGCGCCCGACATAACGCTAAAAACCCCTCTAATAAATCCCTTTTTATTTTGACCGTATTTGATTGTAGATCCTCTAAAATATAAATAATTTCATTAATAACATTTAAAATAGACTTAGTCTTAATTATTTTCCAATTTTTTAAAGAAGTGATATCATTATTTAATTTTTTATAAACTGTCCCAGATTTAATAAGCTTAACTTTTGGTTTTTTAGGATATTTAGAATAGTCAATTTCTAACATAATCCCCTTTATTAATCCAATTTTAATATGTGAAATTTTATTTTCAATAGTTTCAGCGTTAGGAAAATGTTCTATAATTTTTTGATATTGTATCTCAATTTCTTTAATCATTATGTAAATATAATTACGATTTTAAAAGAATGTTTTCTATTTTGGAAATAATATTACTTATGGAAAGAAGTGAATGTGTTAGTTTTACTCCTCTAATTGCTCTATTTCTAAGAGAAAAAGATCTGCGATTGTAATCCATTTTTGTTTTGTTTCATCGTCTATAGAGCTGTTCTCTGTTAATTCTTTTCCTTTTTTAAGATTTTCGAGGGCTAAGTCGAAATTTTTAAGCTCTTTATAACAGATCCCTAGTTTAATATAAGTTTGATGAATGTACCACTCTTTACTATCTAATTCAATAGCTTTTAAGAATTTTTGTGACCCTTCTTCATACTGTTCAAAATACATTAAAATTTCACCATACGTATCATGATACATTGCATTATCAGGAGCTTTTTCCACAAGATCTTGGATTATATTAAGCGATTCTTCTTTTTTATCTAAATATTGAAGCCAATAAGCTTTATAATTAATAAGATCATTGTTTTGAGGATTTTTTTCAATCAATTCATTAATTATGTCTAAACCTGCTTTTACTTCTTGCATCCTTCTAAGAACAGACGCTTTTTTCATTTTAATATCAAGTTCACTTTCGGGAAATATTACTAACATCTCATTTAGTAAAGTCAATACGTCATCGAATTGATTATAATAAATTAAAATTCTTATCTTTGAATAGTATAAATCAAGATTCTCTGGATTTGATTCAATTTTTATATCAAGTTTTTTAATTTCTTCTTTATAATCATCTTGTAACTCTTCGATACTTCTTGATTGAAATATATCTATCATATCTTGCCAAATAATGCCTTCTAATTTATCATACGTCTCTTTAAATTCAACTTTTGCTTCAATTTTGTAAGCTAAATAGTTAATGTATTCTGGTAAAAAAATATGTAAGGGTTCTTTTAAACCAATAGAAAATAATATTTGACAAATATCTTCTAAGATATCATTTATGGTGCTACTTATATCAAATGATCTTGAAAACAACTTATTTAGATAGGTAAATTTGGTGATATGATCTTCTGTGATAGCTCTAAGCATTATTTCTAATCTTTCATCCTCCTGAAAGTAATAATGCATATCTGGTTCTACAATAATTTTAAAAAATTTAATGGGAAAAATTTGATTTTCAATAATTTCATCAATATAATAATCCACTTTAGATTCTTTTATTCCATAAGTATTCGAGAACTCCTCTACGGAAATATAATTAGGATATTGACTTGGGTGATTAATTGAGATAAAAAGTAGGATTTTGTCAAAATCTTCCTCATTTGTTAGCATTGCTTCAACTCTGGTATAATCCAATTTCAGCATATTGTTGAGTAACCTAAATTGTATGTCTTTATTTTCAATGTTATATTTATTAAAAAATTTGATAGTTTTCACTGTAATCTCTTCAATTCTCTTACTTTCTTCCTCTAAAATTGATTGTTTATCTAAATCATATTCTTGTAATATTCTAGAATACTCTATTTTACCTGAGCGGGTAATTCTATATTTCTTTTCCTCTTTTTCTATAAACCCTTTATCGAGTAATAAGTTTATATTCTTAGACAGGGACGATTGATTGATAGAAAGAGGTTCTGCTAGGAAATCAGCCCATTTGCAAAAATTATTATTATAAACCATCCAAAGAATCCAATGATCGTAATTTCTTCTTCTTTTAATTATAGCAAGAGGATAACTTAGAGTTCTTTTTTTTTCTTTAGCTTGTGATAATTCAAGATATCTCTTTCTGCCTTCTGAAGTAATTTTATAGTGCCCTCTTGAAATATTCTCAGCGAATCCTTTCCCCTTTAATAATGATAGATATTTTGAGAGAGTAGATAACCGAAGTTCAAGCGGTTTTTGAGTAAAATTAGACCACTCACATTCTTCATTATTATATAACATCCAAAGAATGATATGTTCAAAATTTTTTTTCTCCAGGGCTGGAGGATTATAAATCTCTTTAGGAGGTAAATTTATTCGACTCATGATATTTTCTTTAAAAGTCTTTATCTTTAGTTATATATAGTTTTTAATACTATATAAATTTCGCGAGCTTCCTTTAAAATTCGAACTTCATTTGAAGTTCATGTAATAAAACTAAATATAGGATACAAACTAAATTATAATTATAACAAAACTAAAAAAAAAGGTAAAAAAAAATGAAAAAAAATGCCAAGAAAGGATTAATAAAAATAAATAATTACGCTTTTAGATATTTACTCAGATAAATTTTTCTTTTTCTATTTTTTAATTATTATTATTTATCGATTTTTAAACTATTTCTTTCTATTATAAAATCTGTTAAGACTTTATTTTGCTTAATGCAATTCTGCGGGATAACTACATAAATGGGATAAAAAATTTTTATTATTTCAAGCTAAAATTTTATATTACAAAAAATCTAATCTACTATTAAATAAATTAAGAATATATGATTCCCACAAATAGATTCAATGACTGGTGCTCAAAAATTTCGATTTAAGATTTCTGTAATAGGCGATGGGCAAGTAGGTAAGACCTCTTTAATTAAAAAGTTCACAAAAGGTTCTTTTAAGAAAGATTATATTAAAACTATAGGTGCCCAATTCTCTAAGTATGAAAAAGAAATAGATGGAGATGAGATTCGGTTGATATTCTGGGATATAGCCGGTCAGGATGATTTTCTTTTTCTACGGCCTTCATTTTATAAAGAAAGTGGGGCAGCAATTATTGTCTTTAGCCTTGAAGAAAATGAGTTAGGTAAACGGAGTTTTGAGCATATAAATAATTGGTATGAGAATATTAAAAAATTCTGTGGGGAAATACCAATAATTCTATTTGCTAATAAAGTAGACCTAATTGAGGAAGATAATCTAGATAATTCTGAATTTCAAAAAATGATAACAAAACATAGTTTTCTAGGATATTACTTGACTTCAGCAAAAACAGGGCAAGGTGTTCATGACGCTTTTAATACTCTTATTAATGAATTGTACTATAAATCCAAGACTTAACCATGAGTATTATAGGATTATAATATAGTACTATCTTTAAAATTCCGTTTCTAGTTGCTCAATCTCTGCTAAATAGAGATTTACTATTGCTAGCCATTTTCTTTTTGTATCAAGATCACAAAAACATTTGTTTGTAAATTCTTGACCTTTACTAAGATAATCAATTGCTAAATCATAATTTTCAAGTTCCTTATAACATATACCTAACTTTATATAAGTCTGGTTAATATACCACTCATCACTAGCTAATTCTATTGTTTTTAGGAATTCTTTTGTAGCTTTTTCATACTCCTCGAAGTTCATTAAAATTTCACCATATGTGTCATGGTATATTCCCAACTCGGGACTTTTTTTTATAATCTTCTCGATAGTTGTTAAAACCTTTTCTTTTTCATCTAAATATTGTAACCAATAAATTTTATTAAGTATGAGACTATTATCTTCGGGATATTTTTCGATTAAATCATTGATTATCTCTAAACCTGCTTCAATATTTTTCATTTCTCTAAGAATATACGCTTTTTTAATCTTAAGATTCTTTTCCGCTTCAGGAAAATCAACTAGTAATTTGTCCAATATGGTTATTATTTCGTCGAACTGGTCAAAATAAATTAAAATCCTAATTTTAGAATTGTACCAATCTAGTGTTTTAGGATTTAATTTAATAGCATTATCAATCGATTCTAGAGCATCTTCATAATTATTCAATTCTAGTAGGATTTGGCTTTTTAACTGATAATATCTTGCTTTATTGTTTTTATTTGATTCTAAATTAATAGCTTTCTCGATATAACTTATTCCCATTTCTTTATCTGCTTTTTCTGCATCGAATGTATAAATCCTATTATAACCAAGTACTAGTCCCTTTAAAACGAGAGAAAGAGGTAGTTTAGGATATATTTCTATTGCTTTATTTGTCATATTTAAAGCATTTTCAATATCTCCTAGAGTCATATATGAAAAAGCTAACAGAAAAAAATAAGGAGCATATATTTCATCTTCCTTATTAATAAGAGATAAATCTACTTTACTCCTTAAGAATTCTATTAATTCTTTATTCCGATTTAAATGACAAAGAATAATTCCTTTAACAATAATGAGATCTAAATTCTTTATCTTCGATTTAGAATTAGCAAAAACTTTACCCAATTCTTCCAATCTTAAAGCTTTATCATATTCTTTCGATTTTAAATAATCTTGGATCTTTAAATTTAATTCTTCTGGTTTAAACCAGAAAGCTAAGTATGGTTGTAGTACTTCTAATATTGAGGTATCTAAATAATAATTCATTTCGCTTTCACCAATAAATTGATATTGAGAAGTTTTATAAATGTCTGATTGCAATATTTCAGGAATGTTCTGCCAAATAATTCCTTCTAATTTATCAGAAACACCAACTAACTTCTTTTCTTTCTCAATTTTATATGCTAAATAATTGATATATTCAGGTAAAAATTTTCTTAATGATTTTTTTAATCCTTCATCGAATACATTTTGGCAAGCTTCGTCCAAAATAGCATTTACAGTAGAACTCATATTTAGAGGGAGAATTAAATCTGAGGAGCCCTCAAAAAGCTTATTCAGGTAGGTAAACTTTGTAATATGTTCCTCTGTAATAATCCTAAGCATCATCTCTACTTTTTCATCTGATTGAAAATAATAAAATTTATCTGGGAGCACCTCTAATTTAAAAAATCTTATTGGAAAAATTTGGTTTTCCACTATTTCATCAATATAATAATCAAGAGTAGTTTTTTTAATTCCATATTTTTCAGAGAATTCTTCAGGAAACATATACTTGGGAAAATCATTTGGATGGTTAATCGAAAGAAGAAGTAATATTTTATGAAAATCCTCCTCATCCCTTAATACCGGTTTAATTTTTTCATAGTCTAACCTCAAAACACTATTAAGGAATCGAAATTGAATATCTCTCTCACTGATTTCAAAACTTTCAAAAAAATTTAGTGTTTTTTGTGTTAGTTCGGTTATTCGTTTACTTTCTTCTTCTAATATCGACTGTCTGTCTAAATCATAATAAGTTAACATTTTAGAATACTCTGATTTACCCAATCGAGTAATTCTATATTCTTTATTTTCCTTTATTACAAATGTTTTTTCCATTAATTTATTCATATTCTTTGATAAGGAGGATTGATTAATAGAGAGAGGTTCTTCAAGGAAATCTCCCCATTTGCAATAATTATTATTATAGACCATCCATAGGATAGTGTGATCATAGTTCCTTTTTGCAAGAATTACCTTTGGAGGATAACTTAATTTCCTTCCCCCCTTCTTGGCTTGTCCTAATTCGTAGTATCTTTCTCTTCCTTTAGATGTAATACGATACTGATTGAATTCACTTTTCAAAATATGCCCATTGCTTTTAAGTCTATTCAAATAAATAGAAAGTGTTGATCGATTCACTTTTTCTTTTAAATCTGACCAAGAGCATACTTCATTATTGCTTAATATCCAAAGAATAATGTACTCATAATTGGGTTTGCCAATTAAAGGATTTAAAATCTCGTCAGGGGGGTAATTACAAGGTGTATCCAAATTTCATTCATTTACCAGTAGATTATATACTTATAATTAATATATAGAAGGGGTTTATTTATACTTTTTGATTAAAACTCTAATTAGAGTTAAAAAATTACGGATGAAAATGAATGTAAATATGTGAGAAAAAAAATATTATCTAAAAAAGATCTAAGACTCCATTCAGAGTTTACGATACTAAACTATATATTAAACCCTGCTCTAATTATTCTTAATAAAAAAACAAAAAAGTGAAAAAAAATGACCCAAACTTATCAAAAAATAATAATAGTGAAAAGACCTGAAGTTCAAACACCAATAGAAAGTGAAATGGATGAATTACTTGGAGATTTAAATCCAAGATATTTTGAGGAAACTATTCCTTTTAAAGAGGCGATTGAAAGGGTTTATACCTCAGATATTAATGTTGGTTCTAAATTCAATTTCTTTAGTGTGTTTTAGAAATAATTAAATTTTTTTTTAATCTTATTTTCAGGTTGAATCTTATTTTCGCATATAAAAATTTTCTGTTTTTGAAATCCTTAAAAGCAAATTATTTTATCATTTATGCGACTATGAAAAATTTTTCCTCTAAAACTCACTTAAGTAACTATCAATATGCCATAAAAATTATTGAAGATTGTAAGGACTATTGGCTTCAAGATCAATTTCCGAATATTGATCAATTTCTATATGATTATGATTTAATAGATATCACTGGAAAAATCCAAGATTTTAAGTCTTATTATCAATTTAAGGATGCTCTGGATCATTTAACAAACTATAAATTCATCAGGATCTTAATAGATTCTAGAGCAGTTCCTCGAATTTATAAGGGGAACAGAGATATTCCAAACAATTTTACTTATGAAGAATATTGGTCAAGAGATTTTTAAAACCTGACGAGCTGAGTCTTTACGAATTTTTAAACTATTCTAGTCATATGTTTTAAACTCTATAACTTCTTCTTAAGAATGAACTTATATTAAACAGAGACACATTTTAAGAAGAGATGAGGAGAGTCTAAAACAAGTCTTAAACTCCACTTGAACTTCGCAACGTTAAACTATAAATTAAACCTTGCTCTAACTAAACTTATGAGAAAAAATATGAGTGTGAAAAATAAAATGAAACAAGTCACAGTAAAGGAAGATTCCCTTATCGAACTTGAAGATCTATATATAATTCAGTTCCAAATTCGATATTTTTAGGGTTTATTAATTTACAAAAATATGAATTGAGGGGTGGTAGAATAAATGGTTCAAGTATTAGTTAAGAGAAAGGAATTTGAGGAACCTTTTAAAATAGAAGATGTAATTATTTTAGAAGAGCTCCCTGCTATTGAGGAAGATTATACGATAGTGAGAGTAAAAGCAGAGGAGAAACCAGTTAAAAATGCTTTATCAAAATTATTGATGAAAGCTAAATATAATGCTAAGTATTTAGAAGAGAAAATTCCTGTGGAAAAGGTCAGAAGAAATATTCACTACAGGAACTACGGAAATTTCTAAAAAACAATCTATCATCATAACGCTGATTTAATTCATCCGACAAGCCGAAGTAGTAAAATCAGGGAGAAGTAAAATCAGGGGGAGGGGGACCTTTTTTATCCCCCTCCATTTGATATATATTTAAATGATAAAGGGAGGGCGAAATAGAATGAAAATTAAATATTTAGAGAGAATTGAAAGGATTAAGATAAAAAACGATTTAGAAGAGCATAAGGAGCTCATTAATCGTATAATAAAATGATTAATTTTTTCAAATTTTTCAAAATAAAAAAAAATTTAATAGAGGTTGTCAATAAATGAAAGAACAAAAAAAGGATAAGTGGAAATATTCGATGGGAAGTTTTCTTTTAAATCCAGAAAAATATAAATTTGGATTAAAAGATCTTAAATAAAATTCAAACTTTTTTTTTTTATTTCAAATTATTAGTACAATTTTCAATTTCGTACATTTTTCGATTACTTTTTAGCAGAAACAAAAATTTTATATTAAAAAATAACTGATCTTAGTTTGATTACATTTTTTTAAATAGAATATATACTTTTTTTATTTCTTCTAAGATTCTATGAGTGATGAAGGTCGTAGGTTCCGATTTAAAATTTCCGTAATAGGTGATGGGCAGGTAGGTAAGACCTCTTTGATTAAAAAGTTCACTCAAGGATCATTTAAGAAGGATTATGTTAAGACAATAGGGGCACAATTCTCGGTGTACAATAAAGAATTAGAAGGAGATAAAATCAGATTATTATTTTGGGATATTGCTGGGCAGGACACCTTCCACTTTTTACGTCCTTCTTTCTTTAAGAACAGCAAAGCTGCTATTATTGTATATAGTCTTGAGGATAATAAACTTGGTAAAGAGAGTTTTAAGCATTTATTAGATTGGCACGAAGACATTATAAAACATTGTGGAGATATTCCGATAGTTGTATTTGCAAATAAGGTTGATCTAGTAGACGAGGATAACTTAGACGATTCAGATATTAAAGAAATAGTTAAAGAACATAATTTTCTTGGGTATTATATAACATCAGCAAAAACAGGGAAGGGTGTAATTACAGCATTTAATATGATAATTGATGAGTTATATAACAAGTTTAAAACATTATCTGTAGAGTTATAAGATTGAATTATCATTCAAAAGAAGATTTACTGAGCTTAGATAATTATTGATAATTCAAGATGCTTTTATTTTATTAGAGAGAAGTTTTATAATAAAAAAAATCTAATCTTACATCATATAAGATTTATTTAACTTATTATTCTAACCTCTATTAAAAATTCTATGATATTCAATTATCTCGAAATAAATTTTATTGAGTTTATTTTAATACTAATAAGCATTTTAGAATAATTATTGTTCAAAAAGATGAGAAACAATGGAAGGAGAAGAAAAATATCAATGGGTAAAATGTAAAAATTGTGGATATTTACAGTATAAATCTCATTTAAGATGTTTAAAATGTAAAAATAGTAAATTTGAAAGGATAAACGCTTCAGGAACATGTAAACTTCTTACTTTTACTATCTTAAAAGCACCTCCTGCTGAATTTAGGAACAATCCTTCATATGCGCTAGGAGTTGTTGAATTTGAAAATGGAGTAAAAGCACTTGGGCAAATATCAACACAAGATAATTTAAAAACTGGAATGGAATTAAAACCTATATACACTAAAATTTGCGATAATTTAGATGGAAAAGAAATATATAATTATGTATTCGAACCAAATTTATAAAATTTATGGAGAATAAAAATAATGTTTACAAATGAAGAACTTCAGAAAATTAAAAGCAAAAGGTCTGAATGGGAAGAACAAAATCTATCAAATTTTGTTCAAAAAGGAGAGCGAGAGCAAAAATTTGAAACCCCTTCAGGAATTCCTCTAAAACATGTGTATGGGCCAGAGGATATTGAAAATATTGATTATTTAGAGGATCTCGGATTCCCTGGGGCACCACCTTTCACTAGGGGGGTATATCCAAATATGTATAGAGGAAAGATTTGGAGTATGAGACAATATAGTGGTTTTGGTGATGCGCGTAAAACTAATGAACGATTTAAGTATTTAATCTCTCAAGGTCAAAAAGGGCTTTCAATAGCTTTTGATCTTCCTACTCAAATGGGGTATAGTTCGGATAATAAGATTTGTTTAGGTGAAGTAGGACGAATTGGCGTCACTGTTAATTCATTGAAGGATTTCGAAAAGGTTTTTAAAGGTATAGCTTTGGATAAGGTTTCAACCAGTATGACGATAAACGCACCAACATCAATAATATTAGCAATGTATATCGCGATAGGAGAAAAACATGGTGTTAAACAAGAACAATTAACCGGTACACTTCAAAATGATATTTTGAAAGAATATACTGCAAGGGGAACTTATATCTATCCCCCCAAGCCCTCTTTAAGACTAACCGCAGATGTAATTGAATATTGTTCAAAAAATTTGCCAAGATTTAATACAATCAGTATATGTGGTTACCATATGCGTGATGCGGGGAGTAATGCCATTCAGGAATTAGCATTTACTTTAGCTGATGGTATTTCATATGTTGAAGAGGTTCTCGAAAGGGGCATTGATATTGATGATTTTGCTCCAAGATTATCTTTCTTCTTTACCACTCATAATAATTTTTTTGAGGAGATCGCGAAATTAAGAGCGGCAAGACGATTATGGGCGAGGCTCATGAAGGATCGGTTTAATGCTAAAGATCCTAACTCATTAAGGTTAAGGTTTCACATCCATACTTCGGGGAGCACATTGACGGCCCAACAACCTCAAATTAATATTATTAGAGCTACTCTTCAATCATTAGCCGCTATATTAGGAGGGACTCAATCTCTTCATACTTGTGGAGCTGATGAGGCTTTGGCTATCCCTACTGAAGACTCAGCTAGACTTTCATTAAGAACACAACAAGTGCTTGCATATGAAACTGGAGTTACGGATGTTGTTGATCCATTGGGTGGATCTTATTATATTGAACATTTGACCAGTAAATTAGAAGAAAAAGCATTGGAATATATTGATAAAATAGATAAAATGGGTGGCATGCCTATTGCCATTGAAAATGCTTTTATTCAAAAAGAAATTCTAGATAATGCTTATATGGAACAAAAGCGGATTGATGATGGAAGTAAAAAAGTCGTTGGAGTAAACATATTTTGCACTGATGACGAATATAAAATAGATACCTTCAAATATGATAAGGACTCTGAAAGAAGAATCAAAGAAGCATTAAATAATTTAAAGAAAGACCGAAATGTAAACCTCGTTAAAGAAAAATTAAATCAATTAAAAGAAGTTGCTAATTCTTCTGAAAATATTATGCCGATTATGATTGAGACAGTTAAAACTTACGCTACTGTACAAGAAATTTGTGATGTCCTACGAGATGTATTTGGGGAATATCAGTCTCCTCAGATATTTTAAAACCATAATAGTTTTATTATTTTTTGTCTTTTTCTATTTAATTATTTATGTAATGGTTAGTTAACTTACTTATAATTATTAATCATAAGAAAATTTAAGCTACATCTATTATTAGAGATATCTATGAAATTAAAAATACGATTTTCAGGTCGCGGAGGTCAGGGGATAAAAACACTTGGAAGTGCATTAGTTCGGGTTGCAATGGTTGCTGATTATTATGCAACACTCACCGTTGACTATACACCATCTGTTAGGGGGGGTCCTATTTTCTGTGATGTTATTTTAGGTTCTGATCCTATTTCATATCCATTCTGCGATAAAGATGCTGATATTTTTATTGCAATAGATCAAAAAGGATTCGAACGAGCAGCTGAATGTATATATGAAAAAACTTTTTCTTTTATCGATGAGCATACAATCGCAAACGCCGAAGAAATCATTCAGGAAGGGAAAATTCACCGTGTTCCAATTACAAGACGAGCTGATGAAAATAAATTACCAAAGAGCGCGAATATTCTCTGTTTAGGATTCCTTTCTAAATATCTTCAAGAAAATGGAAAAATAGATCTAAAAGAAGAATATTATGACCAAGTCTTGAATAATATGCCAAAACGGTTTAGAGATGTGAATATTCATAGTTATCAACTTGGTCAAGCTCTTTATCAAGAATTTATAGATAAATCTCAATAAGATGTATGTATTAATTCTCAACAGAGCTGTTTATTAAGAATAGTACACTTTTTAATGAGTTGCTTATACTTTTAAAAAGCAAATTTAAAAGAGAACCTACTATTTTAAAGCATAAGAGAAAAAAATATAGTCAGAATGTATAATAGAGGTTTAAAAAATGTTAAAATCTAAACGAATACCAATTTTGCCACCTCCTTCCCCCGAGAAAAAATATGAAATAATAATAGATTCTGAACAATGCGATGGTTGTGAATTATGTTTGTCATTCTGTCCAAAAGAATTAATAGAAATAAGTGAAGATAAGTTCAATAGTCGCATGCTCCACTATGCGATCGTGGTTAAACCTGAAGAGTGTGCAGGATGCGGACAATGTGAACGGTTATGTCCTACAGTTTCATTATATATTTTGGAAACAGATATTAAGGAGGTTGTAAACAATGAGTAATGCAAACTTCCAAGAAAAAAGAATACTAACTACTGGAAATTCTGCATGTGCAGAAGGTGCGATTACAGCAGGATGTTTATATTTTGCGGGTTATCCAATCACACCATCCTCAGAAATTGCTGCTTACATGTCAAGACGTCTTCCTCAAGTTAATGGAACATTTGTTCAAATGGAAGATGAGCTGGCTTCAATCACAAGTTGTTTTGGAGCTTCTTATGCTGGAAAGAAAGCTATGACTGCAACTTCAGGACCAGGTCTTTCACTTATGGCTGAAAGTATAGGTTTGGGAATGATGTTAGAAGCACCAGCAGTTATCGTCACAATAATGAGAGGAGGTCCTAGTACAGGACAACCTACAAATGCATCTCAATCTGATGTATATCAAACGAGATATGCATCTCATGGAGATTATGAAATAATTGTATTAGCCCCATCTACAGTTCAAGAAATGTACGATTTAACCATACAAGCATTTAATTTGTCTGAGAAATATCGTATACCTGTAATTGTCGCTTCAGACGGAATTTTAGGACAAATGATGGAAGTTGTTAATATACATTCAAATATTGAATTGGTAGAGCGTAAAAAACCTCAAGTTCCACCTGAGAAATATAAACCTTTTGAAGCTTTTGATGATGATCTTGTGCCTGGAATGGCAATAGCAGGAACGGACTACTCTTTTTATGTTTCAGGTTTAACTCATGATATAGAGGGTAATCCAGAAATGACACCAGAAGCGGCAGAAGTTCTCATTACACGGCTTTGTGAAAAAATTAGGAGAGCAAGACCTCAAATTAATGATTGGGAAGAAAAACATTTAGACAATGCTGATATCGTTATCTTAGCCTATGGAATTAATGCAAGAGGGGTGCCAGAAGTCGTTGAGCAAGCACGCCAAAAAGGATATAAGGTGGGACTTATCCGATTAAAAAGTCTATGGCCCTTCCCTGATGAATTAATGGAAAGAATTGGACAAATGGGGGCTTCAAAGGTTATCGTTTGTGAAATGAACAATGGAATGATGATTAGAGAAGTCCAGAGGTTTCGACATTTGTTTACTGTTTCTGGTATTACAATTCCTACTACTATTCCTTTTAGTCCTAAATTTATTTATGAGAAGTTGATGAAGGAGGTTTAAAATATGAGTCCATCAGATCAAATATCAATCCCCCCTGAAGCACTTGGTCATCCCTTAAGTGATATGTTAAATTTACACCGATTCATTTTTTGTCCGGGTTGTTTAATTGGAACAGTAATTACATCAATTACAAGCTGTTTAAAAGAAAGAGGACTCACATCTAAAGATTATGCCATTGTATCTGGCATAGGATGTACTGGTCGATCTAGTGGCTGTTTTAAAGCACCTGCCTTCCATACTACACATGGGAGAGCTATACCTTTTGCGACGGGTATAAAATTAGCAAATCCTAAATTAAAGGTTATTGTTTTATCGGGAGATGGAGATCTTTTTGCTATAGGTGGGAATCATTTTATCCATGCTGCTAGAAGAAATATAGAATTAACTGTTCTCTGTGTAAATAACAATATATATGGCATGACTGGAGGACAAGTAGCCCCTACAAGTCAGATTGGCGACATCACTCAAACAACACCATATGGAAATGTGGAACCTCCCTTCAATTTAGTAAGTCTAGCAGCTGCGGCAGGAGCGACATATGTCGCTAGATGGCCTGCATATGACACACTTAGATTACAAAAAAGTATTTTTAAATGCATAGACAATCAAGGATTCAGTTTTATAGAAGTGCTTGTTCCTTGTTTTGTCCAATATGGTTCTAAAAATAAATTAGGTGATGCTGTAGAGATGATAGAATGGTTAAAAAAGCAAATTAGGATTAAGGTTGATTGTCCCCCTCATCAAGCAACTTTTGATTTCAAGAAAGGGATTGTTATATGCGGGGAATTTGTTGAAGAGGAGCGGGAAGGATTTAGCAAACAAATAGAGCAAGTTCGAATTAAAGCACAAAATAAGAAAATTATAAGATAAATTTAAGATAGTGAGTGAAAATATGACTGAAAGTGCTGATAAACCTGGAATCGAACCTAACATTGGGGTTTTCCTATGTAAATGTGGAAAAAATATTGGTGGAACCATTGATATTGATCAATTAGCTAAAGAAATTGAAGGAGATGCAAGAGTCAGACTAGTTCAAGTTAATACATATACTTGTTCTGATCCTGGGCAAGTAGAAATCGAAACAGCAATTAAAGAGCAAGGTATAGAGAAGATAGTTATAGCTGCATGCTCCCCGAGATTGCATGGTCCAACATGGAAAAAGCTTTTAAGACGAGTTGGAATAAATCCTTCGCTAGTAGAAGTAGCTAATATCCGAGAACAATGTAGTTGGGTACATCTTTCAGAGAAAGAAGAAGCGACTAAAAAAGCTAAAGAAATCCTTGAAATGGCAATCGCTAAAGCTGAGTTATTAGAAGCAATTGATGACATTATTGTTCCCATTACACGAAGAGTCTTAATCATTGGTGGAGGTGTAGCAGGAATTCAAGCTGCGTTAGATTTAGCTGATGATTATGAAGTTATTCTTGTTGAAAAAGCACCTACTATTGGAGGAAAGATGGCTCTCATCGATAAAACTTTTCCAACAATGGATTGTTCGATCTGTATTTTAGGTCCCAAAATGGCTGATGTAGGTAATCATGAAAATATTAATTTAATTTCATGTGCTGAAGTTACAGGTATATCTGGATACATTGGTAATTTTGAGGTTACAATTAAAAAATACCCCCGTTATGTAGATGAAAACCTCTGTACTGCATGCGGAGATTGCGTCTCAATCTGCCCTGAAAACGTTATTGATGAGTATTCTGGCAACTTAGGTTGGAGGAAAGCAATATATATCCCATATCCACAAGCAGTACCAGCTAGTTATATAATTGATGAAAAGAGCTGTTTAGGTCTCTCTCCTCTGGCCTGTGGAAAATGTGTTCCTGAATGCGAAAAAGAAGCTATAAATTATGAGGATTCCGAAAAAATCTTTAATTATAAAGTCGGAACCATTATTATCGCAGTAGGCTTTGAACTTTTTGATGCCTCTAAACTCCCAGAATATGGATGGGGTAATTATTCTAACGTTATAACAACCTTTGAATTCGAAAGGTTAATAAATGCTGCAGGACCAACAAATGGAGAACTTATACGTCCAAGTGATCTTAAGAAGCCAAAAAAAGTTGCTTTTATTAATTGTGTAGGATCGCGTGATAAGAGATTTAATCCATACTGTTCTAACTTCTGTTGTATGGAAAGTATAAAGAATAGCCTTTTAATTAAAGAACATTGGCCTGATGTTGAGGTTACAATATTCTTTATTGATATTAGGGCTTTTGGTAAAGGATTTGAAGAACTTTATTCACGGTCAAGAGAAGAGGGTGTTCTATTTATACGTGGGCGTCCTGGTCAGATCAAAGAAAAAACCATCACTAATAATCTTATTGTCAATGTTGAAAATATAAACACTGGAACAATCCTCTCTGAAGAATTTGAGTTAGTAGTCCTTTCTATAGGAGTTGAAGGGTCATCAGAATCTATCCCCTTTCCTATTGCTAAGGATTCAAATGGATTTTACATTGAAGCACATCCAAAGCTTCGACCAGTAGATACTCCAACTGATGGTATTTTCATTGCTGGTGGGGCAGAATCACCAAAAGATATTAGAGAAACTGTTACACAAGCTAGTGCTGCAGCAGGACGCTGTAGAAATTTGCTTTCAAAAGAAGAGTTCCATGTAGAACCTTTATATGCATTTGTGGATACAGATAAGTGTACTAGTTGTGGGACTTGTGAATCTCGTTGTCCTTACGGTGCTATTAGTGTTGATCAAGAAAAAAAAACACCTGCACGAATTATTCCCGTGTTATGTAAAGGTTGTGGAACATGTGCAGCAGATTGCCCTACAAATGCTATTACCATGACAAATTTTACAGATACCATGATCCTCAGACAAATTGATATAGCTCTTCGTGAAAATGCCTCAGAAAAAGTATTGATTTTTGCTTGTAATTGGTGTTCATATGCTGGAGCGGATTTAGCTGGAACAAGTCGAATCCAGTATCCAACTAATACGAGAATTGTTAGAACTATGTGTTCAGGACGAGTAAATGTTTCTTTTATTAAACACTGTTTTAACCGCGGAGCTGGAGCTGTTATGTTGACTGGATGCCATCCACAAGATTGTCATTATATTTCTGGAAATGATTTTGCCATAAAGCGAGAAAAAAGAATTAGAAGCTGGATGAAGAAAAATAATATTTCTGATGAGAAATTTGTCATTGAATGGATCTCTGCAGCAGAAGGAAAAAAATTTGCCGATGTAATCTCGCAAGTAAGTAAAATAGCTTTAAAATAAATATTTATTTCTTGAAAAATCTTTGATATTTAATTGAGAACAGCCTTGTTCAGTCATTAAATCGAAAAATGAACTAGATAATTAATTTTTTAAGATTTTATTCTTTCTGAAATTGTCCATAATAAAATTTAAATGTAATGGGATAACACACCCACCATTTTTTCACTTAAGTTAAGATTTAAAATGAAAAATTTTAAATAACAAGTCTTCAAATATTTCAATCACCGTAAGCCTTGAAATTTTTTTAAAGTTTCAAGAATTTCTTACCAATGTTCTAAATATATCATTCTTTCCACGCGGAAAATAATGAATTTTTAAGAACTAAAAACCAAATATTTACAAAAAAAAAAAATGAGTTGATAAAAAAATGAATAAAAAACAATTAACCGCATTACTAGTAGTCTTAGTGTTTATAAATGTTGCTAGTGTTGGAACATTTTTAGTATCTGCCACAGCGAGAACAACCGAACTTCCCGAATACATAGCCGTTGACATTAATAGTGGTTTAGCGGGGAATGTAGCTAAGCCAAAAATAGCATTCAATTCTGGAGAATATAACTCAATAGCACAACTCGAATCTACACCTCCAGTAGGAACGTCTGTTTATGACTGGTACTGTGATGCTCTAACAGATTATTCAGGTAATCCTAATATGACTCTTAGAAAAGTTATGGGGAATGTTGAAATTTGGACACAAGATGATATGTCTTATCCAGAAGGTGATCCAAGAAATGATGATCCATACAACACTATGATTTCAGATGATATGATAAATTATTTAGCCCTCGAATTTAATGAGGTAATTTACCCCACCGATACGGAATTCTTTGGAATACCACTTGATAGATGGGGTAACAATACTATTTTTGAGGCGTTGGGATGGAATCCTTCAGAATGGGAGTAGATTGAAACTGATAATCCTCAAAGAGTCATATTAAAGATTCTCAACGAGCGCGATGATAATTATTACGACTATACTTATCCATATTATGTAGCTGGGTTCTTTGCTGATCTCTATGATGATGTTTATTATGATAGAAATATGATCCATCTTGATTCATGGAGATGGTGGCAAAGGTTGGGGGATGAAGGGACTCAATGGTTCCCAGAACGACAAGATCTAGTTGTCAATCGTCCGAATTTGTATGATGGAACTACAGCACATGAATATCAGCATCTCATTCATCATGACCATAACCCTGATGATGAGCTCTGGATGAACGAAGGTTGTTCTACATTTGCCGAAATACTTTGTGGCTATCCCGTTGATTGGAGTAGCATTAACAGCTTTTTGGCTACACCTGATAATTCCCTCACTGACTGGGGAGATCAAGGAAATATTAACATCTTAGCTGATTATGGTCAAGTACAATTGTTTGCTACTTATTTGAATGACCATTATTCTACCGATATACAATTCCTTTCGGAGTTTATTGGAACAGGCCTTCCTGGAATTGAAGGAATAAATGAAGCTTTAACTAATCTTGGACACTCAGTACAATTTGAAGATATATTTAAAGATTGGCAACTTGCTAATTTAATCCATTCTGGAGATGGATTATACAATTATAAAACAATTGATTTCAATGACCCCGAAGCTGGAGAATTGAGAGTTTATGAGCTAAAGGAAAAATGGCTTACAGATTTTCATGGAACCGATTTTGGAAATACATTTTCGATCCTCGGTTATGATACAGGCGTATCTAGAGTTGGCTCATATGGAACGGATTATGTCTTATTAAGCAAATTAAAATGGCAATATGACTCTGAATTATTATTTAATGGAGACACTCATGCCTGGACACCACACTGGGATAAGGACGGTACAGCATGGTATTCAAGCAGTTCTGGACCTTTAACAGCATTAGATCTTTTTTTGGATGTAGACATAACTGGTGATTCAGTTTTAACAATTGATACTATGTATATTATAGAAGAAGGTTGGGATTTTGGTATTATTCAAATATATAATGAAAGTTCAGGAGAATGGGTTTCGCTTGAAAATGCTTATACAACTTATGATAACTGGGGTACTACTGACGAAATTCTCGCAAGCCTACCAGGATTAACGGGTGATAGTGGTGGTTGGATGACAATGAATTTCGCTCTTGCAGGATTTTCGGGACCATCGACTATTCGTTTCCGTTATATGACAGATTGGGCTTATATGGATCCTGGATGGTGGATTGATAATGTAAAAATCGATGAAACACCAGTGAATGAAGGTGATTATTGGGACCTATATGATCCACCGGCAACCTCTTTCATAGTAACAGTGATAAGACTGGATTTCTGGGAAGGAGAATATTATTTCAGCTTAGTTACTGAGATGGTATTGGATGCAAGCAATGACGGCACTATAGATTTAGCACCCTTCCTTTCGTCACCTGGACCAAAACTTCGATATCCTGACATCATATTAGCGATTACTCCTCGTGTTGGTATTGCAGACTACTCATTCTCTGTAGCCAAAACTTAATGAAATTAATGAAATTTGTAAAACAATTTTAAATATTTTTTTTTATTATTTCTTGTTATTTTAAACAGAATAGGATAATTAGTATCTTAAAAAGCAAAAATCAAGAGTAATCACAGTTTATTAATAAAAATCTAAATATTTAGAATCTAGACCTCTTCTAGAGGGACGCAGAGCTGCTGAAATTCTATCAAAATATTTCAAAGTGAACCTAATAATTGATGCTGCTATTGGAAAATTCGCAAGTCAAATAGATTTTGTGTTAATAGGAGTCGATAGTGTGTTGAGAGATGGGTCAATAATAAATAAAATTGGGACTTATCCCTTAGCGGTTATAGCGAAATCAAATAAAATTGATGTTTTCGCAGCAGGTGATTCTCATAAATATAATCTAAGAAGTCATTATGGTCAAGAAGTCATAATTGAAAAAAAGCCAAGTAATGAGATTTATGATAAAGGAGGAATTAGAAATTTAGAAATTCATAATTACTATTTTGATATTACTCCACCAGACTATATTACTGGTATAATCTCTGATTTAGGAGTACTGAACACACAAAAATTTGTAGAAAAAGTGAAAGAAAGCATACCAATCGAGTGGTTTAAATATTTTTTAAAAGATAATGGTTAATGACTCCTAAATCGAAAACAAAAGAAAATCAATTAAAATATAACTCTATTGATGAAAAAGGTTCTGGTAAGTTGATTGAAGTAGATAACGCATATAGAATAACAGAAAGGCTGGCACTCCCTCGATTAATAGGTTCTGAAGGAGAGAAGAAAGCAATTGAAACTGTAGTTGAAGAATTTAAAAATGCAGGATACGAGTCAATAAATCGACATGAGTTTATGACTTCATTTAATAATTTAATTTACTCAAGATATATCTTTCTAATACTAGGAACGGGATTGATATTATTAAGCCTCTCACTCTATATAAATCCTTTATTAACTTTAGGTCTAATTGCTCTAGCATTATTCCTTTCATTTAAAGCACTTCAAACTGCTACTTCTACCAAAATAAAATTATGTAAAAATATGAAAAATAATTATAAGACTGAAAACATTTGGGTTGATTTGAAAAGTAAGAACTCTAGAGGTAAAGTAATTTTTATGGGGCATTGGGATTCTAAATCTCAAGTATTTCCAACGTCAACACGTATTATGATATTTTTAATATTCATATTTAGTTCTCTTATTCTTTATATGCTATACTGTATTTTGAGCCTTCTTAAAATTTTAATTAATTTTGAACTACCAATTTTGAACAATATTTTATTAGATGTGTGTATAATTACTGCATTAATTGGAGCACTTAATTATTTTAACAAAACAGGAAATAATTCTCCAGGTGCATTCGATAATGCCGCCGCCGTAGGATCAATAATAGAGCTCGCAAGATACTATAAAACAGATCCAACTAACAATATTGATTTAACATTTCTAAGTCCCGGTTCAGAAGAGTTAAATTTAGGTGGCGTAATTAATTTTATCCACAATTTTAAAGACAAGTTAAACAGCGAATCAACTTATTTCATAAACCTAGATCTTATTGGAGGCTCAGAAATAATTAGATTAACAAGTTCTTATGGAATTCCACGAAAAAATTCTTCTAAAAAATTGAACGCACTGTTTTTAGTAAGTGCTAAAGAGAAACAAATTAAAATAAAAGATATATATTCTCCCACTGGTGTGTGGTCGGATTTTATGCCTGTTGTACAAGAAGGCTTTGAAGCATGCTGGCTCGGTTCTGAACCTGGTTTGAAATTTGTCCATACAAAGAGAGATGATATGAAATTAGTATCTAAAGAAGGTATTAAGAACATACTTACTTTATGTGTTGATGTCATTAAGAAATTAGATAATGAGTTTAAGTAAATATCTGCTTCTTTCTTTGTTCAATTTATAATAAAAAAGCAAAATCTTGTAAAATTTTAATAATTAATGTATAAAACTTAAATTATTTTCCTAGATTTAATTTATAGATCTTAATTATATATAAAAAAGAAGTTTTCTAAAATGTTGACTCCAGAACAATTTAAAGAATTATTAAAGGATAATGTTATAAATCTTCGAATTCACGCTAGAGGTGGACAAGGAGGTGTGACTGCTTCAAACTTATGCGTAGAAGCCTTTTATGGATATGGTGTTTGCCAACCTCTTTTTGGTGCAGAAAGAATGGGGTCTCCTACTGAAAGTTATGTCAGACTTAGCGCAAATGATGATCTTGTAAGGTCCAATGAACAAGTATATTCACCTCATTTTGTTTGTGTATTAGATCCTTCTCTTCTAGGTGAGATTAACGTAACCGCTGGTTTAGCTAAGGGAGGATGGTTAATTGTTAATACAACATTAAATCAGGAAGATATTCAAAATATTGTAGGCAGAACTGATATAAATGTTGCTACTATTGATGCTACAAGAATCGCTTTAGAAGTTTTAGGCAGAAATATAACAAACACTATTATACTTGGCGCTCTTCTTAGGGTTGGACCAATATTTACGGTAGAAGCTTTAGCTGATGCGATTATGAGGCGTTTTAAAGGAGAGATTGCTGGAAAAAATGTAGCTGCAATTAAACAAGCAATCGAAGAAACATGTGTTTATGATATTGGTCTTGATCCAGATCTTACTATGGATACAAAAATTCCATGGCAACAAGTATTTCCTGGGTTACCGGGCTTTAAAGAATTAGATAAAGCAGGTGTTTGGTATTGCGATGAAACAGTTATAGAGATAGGAAGCAATCAAGTGAATACAGGTTCTTGGGGTGAATGGGACATGATTTGGGATGAAGAAAAATGTACAGATTGCGCTCAGTGCTGGTATATTTGCCCAGACTTTTCTATAATTAGAGAAAAGGGAGAGGATGGATTATGGCACATGAAGGGTATTGATATACTTCATTGTAAATCATGTCAAAATTGCCTTGAAATTTGTCCAGTTGAAGCTATTAGTAAAAGATTAAAACAAGGTCCGGCGTCATGTGCCGCACCAGAATAAAGAGGTAGATAAAATTGAGTATTGAACCAATGAAAATATTTTTTAAAGAAATTAAAGAGCCAATCACCACCACGATGATAGGAAATTATGCCGTTGCTGGTGGTGTTACTCAAACTGACCCAGATGTTATCTGTGCTTTTCCCATTACTCCACAAACTCAATCAGTAGAAGGATTATCTGATGTAGTCCATCAAGGTAGATTAAAGGCTGCTTTTGTAAATGTTGAATCTGAATTGGCTGCGATAAGTTTCTCAACTGCAGCGTGTGCCGCAGGAGCAAGATCTTTTACTGCTACAGCAAGTCAAGGGTACTTATTGATGACAGAGGGTCTACCAATGGCAGTTGGATGGAGATTACCCTTAACGATGATGATTTCCGCTCGTGCTTTTAACTCCCCAAATTTATCTATTTGGAATTCTTGGGAATATACACAAGTTAATTCGGAACTTGGGTGGAATATAATCGTTTCTGAAAATGTTCAAGAGACCTATGATGCAGCGATACTTTCAGTTATGATATCCGAAGATTCTTTGTTCCCAACAATTTTCGTTCATGATGGATTTATAATATCACATTCTGTACAAAAATTAACTTTAATTCCTGATGAAAATGTAAAAAGAATGACTCCAAAAAAGCCAAGAGAGACAATTGACCCTTCAAAACCGGGAACTTGGGGTGGAATAGTTACTCCTGCTTATTTTATGGAAGGCAGAGCTAATTTAGATAAAGCTAAAGAACCAGTTTTGGGCCAAATGACTGATGTGTTCAAAAAATTTAAAACAGAAACTGGGAGAGAATATAATTTAATTGAAACTTATAATTTGGATAATTCATCAAAAACAGCAATATGTACTATGGGATCATTGTCTGGGAATATAATAAGCTGGATGACTAAAAATAAGGATATTGGGTTAATCAAAATCCGAGTCTTTAGACCATTTCCTTATGAAGAACTAAGAAAAATCATTGAAGAATATGGAATAGAAAAGCTTATACTGTTAGAAAAAAGTGATTCTTTAAATGGCATGTTACCTCCCTTTTCAATGTCCATAGCTACTGCGCTTTATCCACTTGGAACAATATTTAGAAGTTTTATTGTGGGTTTAGGTGGTCGAGATGTTACCAGAGATGAATTTGATATTGCGAAAAAGAAAATGGCTTCGATAACTGATATGAAAGGTCCACTTTATATGTATCTCGGGGTAAGAGAAACTAAGGAAAAAATTCTTGGGGTGAGTGAATAGAATGTCAAAACCAGAAAGAAATATAATTAATTTTGAAGATATTTTAGCAAGAGATGGAAAATGCAATGTGTTATTCTTTAATTATGATAATGAAGCGTTTATGAACACGGGAATTCAAGAAAGTGGAGCAACTCCTCCTTACGCATCTACAACAACGGGTCCTGCAGGAGAGAAAATACCTGGAAAGGTTGGAGTAAAACAAGATTTGGTTACACCCTTCGCTTTCTATGGGACTAAAAAACTTTTCTTAGCTACAGTTAACCCAGCATATCCTAATGATTTTATGGGAAAGATGATGGATGCTCTCAAATCAAATGGTTCCGCATTCATTCAAGCATATTCAGATTGTATGAGAGGATGGAGACATGAAGCTGCTGACGCATTTAAAATATCAAAATTAGCGACAGATTGTGGATATTGGCCGTTATATACTATTAGAGTGGAAGATGGAATGCCAGTTTTTACATATTACCGGGGATTAGATCTTGATAAAGATAAATTTGTAGAATACCTAAAATCCATGGGGAGATTTAGACATTTATTTAAACCAAAATTCATGGAAAAAGAAATTAATGAAATCATTTATTTAACAGAAAAAAGAAATGAAAAATTAAAAGGATTAATAGAACAATTCGGAGCTGAAAAGCCAATTGATTTATATAGGGTAAATAGAAAAAAATTAGCTCCTCAAACTCATTTACAACGAGGTCATGGGCTTTGTCCTGGATGTGGGGCAGGAATGGTCTTAAATCAAATGGCTACTGCTGCTACAGCTGTAGCAGGCAATAATATTATTTATGTGAATAATACAAGCTGCTCTGAAGTATCCACTTCGAAAGATAACGTAACTTCTTGGAATGTTCCCTGGGTGCATCACTTATTTGAATCAGGTGCCACAGTTGCAGATGGCATAATAACAGCTAAAAAAATCATGAAAGCTAAGGGATTATATGATAGAGATATCCCATGGGTTATTCATATTGCAGGAGATGGTTCTACATATGATATTGGGTTCCAATTTCTTAAAGCAGCACTTATTAGAACAAGTAGTTTTATGGAAATGAATCAGTATCTAATAAATCAAAAATAATTTATTTTTATAATTTCATTTTTTTTATTTCATTATCAACTATATTTTTTAAATTAATTCTACAAATCTGGTTTTTCCTAAAGGAATATTTTTTTTAATTCAACTACTATTTCTTTTATGGTAATTAAAGTCGAAAAGAATTATCCAATTTATACAGTAATAATTGATAATCCCGATGTGAAAAATGCTGTAGATAAAGATGCTGCTAATCAACTTGCTAATGCATTTAGAGAATTTGAATTAGATGAAAAAGCTTTAGTTGGTGTCTTATGGGGTGCAAATGGAACTTTTTGCTCAGGAGCAAATTTAAAAAATATTGCTGAGGGAGGGGGAAACCGAAAAGAAAAAGATGGGGATGGACCAATGGGTCCGTCTAGATTACAATTATCTAAACCTGTGATCGCAGCAGTAGCAGGATATGCAGTTGCAGGGGGTCTTGAACTTGCTTTATGGTGTGATATGCGAGTAGTTGAGAGAAATGCTATATTTGGGGTTTTTTGCCGTAGATTCGGGGTACCTTTGATTGATGGTGGTACTGTCCGGCTTCCAAGGCTTATTGGATTAAGCCGAGCTTTAGATATGATTCTTACAGGGCGTCCTGTTAATGCAGAGGAAGCATATAATTGGGGATTAGCAAATCGGATTGTTGATATTGGGCAATCAAGACAGGAAGCTGAGAAATTAGCAAGGCAGATTGCTGAATTTCCACAAATATGTATGAGAAATGATAGGTTATCCTCTTATAGTCAGTTTGGATTGAATATAAAAGATGCAATGCTTCAAGAGTTTGAATATGGTTTAAAAACTTTAGAAACAGGAGAACATCTAAAAGGGAGTAAAACATTTATTCAAGGAAAAGGAAAGCATGGCTCTTTTGATAAATAGAAACTAATTTATGTATCTGCAAATTAAATAATAATTGGTGATGATATGATTAAATTTGAAGAATTTAGACTCAAAACCCCAGAGAGAGAAATACTTTTAGATGTAACAAATGAAGTGCATAAAATTGTAAGGAATTCTAATATACAAGAGGGTATATGTCGAGTATTTGTACCCCATACTACAGCAGGAATAACAATTAATGAAAATGCAGATCCTTCAGTAATAAAAGACATAAGTAACTATTTAGGAAAACTAATTCCACATGAAGGAGGATTAGGATACACCTTTAAGCACAGAGAAGGAAATTCAGATGCCCATATCAAATGTACGCTAACTGGACATTCAGTTGAAATAATAATTCATGAAAACAGATTAATGCTTGGAACATGGCAAGGTATAATGTTTGCTGAATTTGATGGTCCTCGTAACAGAAGGATTTATGTACAGATTCAGGGGCAATGATAAGAATCGGGCTCAAATTGATATAATCTATAATAAACCTTAATTCATTTCAAAAATTTAATCTTATAATTATTTATATAGGGGATTTAAATGGAATTTGGTTTTAATTCGCTCTCGAATTTAGCAAAAATTAAAAAAAATGTCAAAAGAAAGAGAATTTCCAGCTACGATAAAAGTGGGGCAAATGCAGATTTTATTTTTATAGAAAACAAGGAAAAATACAATATATGTGATATTCATGGATCGGGTATAATAAAACACATTTGGATGACATTGGCATCCCAAGATAATAATTATTTAAGGAAAGTCATTATTCGAATGTGGTGGGATGATGAAGAAAATCCCTCTGTTGAATGTCCAATTGGTGATTTTTTTGGTATTGGACATGGGAAAACTGTAAATTTTTGGAGTTTACCACTATCAATGGGTCCTAATGATGGCAAGGGCTTTAATTGCTTTTTCCCCATGCCGTTTTCTAGAAGAGCAAGAATCGAAGTCGAAAATGAAAGCGATGAAAGCAAATTAATATGTTATTTTTATATTGATTATGAAGAATATTCTGAAATTGAACCATCTTATGGAAGATTTCATGTTTTATGGAGAAGAGAAAACCCTTGCAAGGGTCAAGACTATGAATATCTAAAGAAAAGAAGTTATAAAGCATCAAAGTTTAGTAAAAAAAATCCATCTCATGAAGATGATTATTTAGTTATGGAAGCTGAGGGAGAGGGTCATTATGTGGGGTGTCATTTAGATATCCATAACTTATTTGAAACTGAAAGACATAATTGGCCTGGTGAAGGCGATGATTACATTGAGATTGATGATGGTGAAATCGTTCTTTATGGAACAGGAACAGAAGACTATTTCTGTGGCTCGTGGTGCCCTATTCAATATTATTGTTCACCTTATTTTGGAGTAACTTTAACTGGTGGGAAGAATTGGAGTGGAAAGATCTCATATTATCGGTATCATATTGAGGATCCAATTTACTTTCATAAAAATATTAAAATAAAAATAGAACATGGACACGCTAATCAACGTTCGGATGATTGGTCATCAACAGCATATTGGTATCAAACAGAACCTCATAAAAAGTTTAACCCATTACTGCCTGTAGATGAAAGATTGCCAAGAGAAAAGCCTAAAGAAATAAAATAAAAATTGAAGAAATTGAAAAATTATACTTTTATTCAAGAGCTTTTTTAATAGCAGCTCTTGCGAGCAATCGTGTAGAATCGAGGAGAGGTAACGGTGAATTATCTGGATCAACTAATAGAGGTATTTCCGTACATCCTAGTACAACCGCATCACAACCGTTAGCTTTAAGTTTTTGTAGTATCTTATTAAAAAATATACTAGATTTCTCAGTAAAAATACCATTTACTAATTCTTCAAAAATAATCTGATCTATTTTTTCTTGATCTCTTTCTTGTAGAATTTCACAGTTAATCCGAAATTTTTTAAGAGCATCGGGATAAACTGGTGATGTGACAAGATATTTTGTTCCTAATATGCCTAAATGTTTAAATTTCTTATTTTTAGCTTCTTCTCCTACAACTTCTGCAATATTCAACCAAGGGATTGGTGATCTGGATATCATTAGGTTATATGCTTGGTGTATTGTATTATCAGGGCAAATTGCAAAATCAGCTCCTGCTTTTGCTACAATTTCCGTGGAAGTAAGCATTAGCTCTGCTACTTTTTCCCAATCCCCATTCCAGATGTATTGCATATAATCAGAAAGAGGTGGTGTATGCATAGTGATCTCAGGATGTCTATATTTAAACAATTTTTCCTGTGCTTCTATACATATTGTAGTATAACATAAGGCAGCTCCTTCTGCACTACAAGCAACAATTCCAATATGTTTGACCAAATTTAACACCTATTTACTTTAAGTATTATATTTTTGCTAATTTAAATTCTCTTAATTTTTTTAATTAACGCTAATTAGCAGTACTAGAATGTACATAAACTTCATTTCCTTCACCATTGTTATTTCAATCCTAATATAACTCTTGCTTCTGATGGATCTGCTATTTCACGACGAACATGTTTACAAATATCGACATAATTTTTTATAATTTCTGCATTATTTTTTGCTGGTTTTTCTTTTTTAATGAACGGGTAATCCTCCGTACCAACCCTTATATTTCCATCATGGGTAAGAACAAATACTAAAAGCTTCATTTGATCTTCTCCCATTACACTCACACCATGAATAGATTTCTGTGGCATGAATTTTTTTCTATACATATATTCTTGATAATTTGCTGGACTCCACATACCTCCTGGCCAATTGAAGAATAAAGTTAAAATATGCGGATTTGACCATTCTATTAAACTTTTATCGATTAAATAATTTAAATTCCAGGAAGATCCCGTATGCCACAATTCCCAATCAGGCTTAATATTATATTTTTTTAATTTCATACAGTATTCTTCCAATTCTTTTATTGGATGTAGAATATCCACTTTAACTTGATCAAAATACTCAGCATCATGATTCAACATTACTGACATCATTTCTGGTTTAGCATCAAAATCTCCTTTTCTTTGTTGGATCGACTCACTAGACAGCCCCGCCTGAATAATTATATCACATCTTTCTCGTATTCTCTTGACTGTTTCAATTTCCTTTCCTCGAGGCAAGTGAACATGAGCAACTGCAGCACCCGCATCACAACATTCGACTACATCCTCAATTAGTTGCTCAGTTGTTTCTGCCCAATTTTTTACTTCAGGATATACCAAAGAATTTGCAGTGGTAGCGGTTATTATTATTTTTTGGTTTTCTTTCATAATTATATTCAATAAGTTCTTATGATACCTTGTAGTATATAAGCCTTTATATACCAAAAAAGCTAATTTTTTTTTTACTTGACTTCCTAAAAAATTTAATAAATAAAAATATTTGGAGATAGTCCATTTTTGCCAAAAGTAAAAGTTAATGATATTAATATATATTACGAGATTCATGGAGAGGGATTTCCGCTTTTAATGATAAGAGGATTATCCTCTGATGTATATCGTTGGCCTTTGAGTTTAGTGAAAGAAATTTCAAAACATTTTAAAGTGGTTCTGTTCGATAATAGAGGAGCAGGTCGTACAGATAAACCTAATATCGAATATTCAATTAAGATAATGGCTGATGATACAACTGGTCTAATGAAAGTTTTAAATATAGAAAAAGCACATATACTTGGATATTCAATGGGGGGATTTATTGGTCAAGAGATCGCTTTAAATTATCCTGAAAAAGTAAAAAAACTTATATTATGTTCAGCAGGGTGTGGCGGTCCAAAAAGCGTTCCTGCATCGGAAGAAGTAAGAGAAGGACTAGATAGTAATCGGGAAGGCTTATCAGATGAAGAATTACTCAGAAATTGGCTTCCCATTTATTTCACTGAAAGCTTTATACAGATTAACCCTGATGAGGTAGAAGAATATGTACGTAGATCCCTCTTAGCGCCAATACCTCCCTATGCCTACAGACGTCAATTGATGGCGGCATTTAGTTTTAATTCATATGAAAGGCTAAAAGACATAAAAACTCCAACTTTAGTTTTAAGTGGGAAGGAAGATATACTAGTTCCTCATGAAAACTCAATTCTATTAGCAGAAAACATACCTGGAGCAAGATTATCTTTACTTGAGAACCTTGGTCATGGTCTTTTCACACCAGACCCATTGCTAATCGCAAAAATAATCATTGAATTTCTTACTTAGTTTCAAGATAAAATAAACTCATAGTAATGTTTAATAAAATATAAAATGAGAGTTATATGTTAGATGAATCAAGACATTTCCATGTAATAATATTTATACATATTCTATAGTTGCTGGTGGTTTTGGAGTTACATCGAAGTATACAATTTTAGTTTTAGGAATTTTAAGAAGTTCTTGTTTTAACTGATTTAACAGCTCAAATGGCAAATTTGTAACTGTTGCGGTTCTGGCATCTCTACTATTGATAGATCTAATTATTACATCGTATTGACCTGTAGGATTATTACCTAGTTCGAATAAAATCCGAGAAAAACCTTTGAGTTCGGAAGCCTTTTTAATAAGCTTATCAAAATCCCATTCTCCTTTTTCAATTTTAGGTGTCTGATAAGTTCTGCCTCCATTAACTAATCCTGTAACTTTCTGACTAATAACACCTTCGCTAATTGCAGCAAAAACTTGGAACGGTTCCTGTTCTCCATAGCTATTAATAATCATTGTCTTTCCATATTGATTTTTATAGAAATCTTCTAAACGAGCTTCAACGAGGTCATGAACCTTTTTCTCAAATTTCAAATTTTCAAAGGTGACAGGACCAATGATTCGAGCTGATAAGGCAGGCCCTGGAAACGCTTTCCTATAGATTAGCTCATCTGGCATTCCTAGATATTCAAGCACTTTACGTATTTCATGTTTAGTCAAACTTGCTACTGGTTGAATTGTTGCCTCAACATCATATTCAATTTCTACATTATGCTGGCTTTTTACAAATCTTTTTATATGAGTATTTTTCAAGGCAAGTTCTTCCTCTAATGTCATAGTTTCTTTTAAATCAGTGATTTTCACCCCAAAACTTTCTTCTATATCGGGGAGTATCGTTCCATCTGCCAGAAGATCGCATTTTTCTTCTTTTATAACTTCACTAATAGTACCAGAATAGGCATCCTTGAATAAATGTCTTTTCTTTTCAGCATCTCCTTCACCTATAATTTTGGGAAGAAATTGGTCTCGAATATCTAAAATAATTATATCAGGAAACAATTTTTTAATATATTCTCTCTCTTCGACACCTCTAATAACTCTCATTAACCCATGATCAATAAAAACAGGGATTGTATCAATTTTTGCCTTTTTAAGTAAAAGGTATGCAGTTGAGCTATCAATTCCCCCTGATAAAGCACAAAATACTTTTTTACCTTTAGCATGCTTATTCAGAAATTTAATTGCTTCCTTAACAAACTTCTTGGGTTCTCGAGGGGGATTAATTAATCTGTGATTTAACATAGAGTTGATTAATATTTATGTTAAAATAAGTGTAGTTATTAAGTGGTTATGATTTATGATTTATTCGCATGATTCGAACTGATCAAGGGCAAATTTGAATGGTCCTGGGGGAGTATCTCCTCTAACTATTGCTCCAGATGACCTTAAGGATCTATTGATTCCTGTGGAAAGAAATCCGTTAGAGTATAACATAAAGGGGTATTCAGGATATAAATATATACCAGATTGGAAAATAAACACTGAGTCCTTCACCTGCTTTCCGGTTATTCAGTCTTGATTCTGGAGAAATTCTTCGAGTTGGACGAAAATCCCATCTGGATCCCTAGCCGTAACGATTTTTATTAGATCCTTTCCTGGTGTTTCAGGAGTTAGGTCTGCAACTTGAGGAGGGCTAATAAACTCAACACCCTTTGACTTTAGATAGTTGTATACTTTGTCAACATCATCCACCTCAAGGGAGATCCGAGTGATTCCGACATTGTTTATTTTATCATAAGGTTTTCCCGTAGAAGGTGGTTTAGTCCATTGAAGAAGATCAAGCACTGTTGCATTTTTATCATAGCCAAAGCGGATAACCCAGCCTTTATATTCCGCTGTATTACCCAACCCAAGAGCAATTCCGACGCCTTCGCTCTCGGTCTTTCTTTTAATAATCTCTGCCTTCTCTCTATTCCCGAGTAAATGTCCTCCTAGCAAGTCAACATAGAATTCCAGTGATTTTTCAATGTCTGAACAAACTACATTAAAATGAATAATCCTTTTTATCATTAGAGTGCTTTTTTTTTTCATTTTTTTTACTATTCCTATTTGTTAATTTTTAAATATAATCAGCTTAATTTATTTAAAAGAATTTTCCTTCGAAAGTTAACCTTTTTCAAATCAGAAAATTGTATAAATGATTATTAAATCAATATAAAATACCCCTTTTTTTCGGAAAAATTCTTTTTTGATCTTATTTTAATTTGCTAAAATTCAAGTAATAAACAAAATTTTCAAATTTACAGGTGAAAAATAATATCAAGAAATGACTTTAAGATTTTTGACGCGCATCTTCACACTTATGGTGTGTTCCTTAATCCTCATAAAGATATAATAAGTTATATGGATCAATACAATGTAGAAAAGGCGATTATTACAACAATTAATAGAACCAAATATCACGAAAGACAGAAAGAAGTTGCTTCTACAATAAGTGAAGGGGATAAGATTACTAAATTTATGGCTGATTTTAAGAAATTAATGACTAAAGGTCAACTTGATCATACCGATGTTAAAGAAATTGCGAAAAAAGCTCCTGATCGTTTTTACAAATTTTTTTGGTTTAATCCAAAAATGGATTCAGAAGAACAAGAAGAAGATTATAGGATTTTAGAAGATCATTTTAAGGAAGGATTTTGTGGTGTTAAGATACATTCAGGTTTTCACGCTATCAAGGTACCAAATGATATCCAAAAGCTAATTTCATTTATGCAAGATTATGATAAAAATTTAATATTTTACATACACTCACTTCCTAAAACGTCCTTTTTTGGGGGTGTATCAACAAGAGACATTGCGAATTTGGCGTCAAAAAATCCTAATCTAAGGATTATAGTAGGCCATGCGGCCAATACAATGTCATATGCACTCGATGTCGGAATGACATTGAGGAGGTATGAAAATATCTATTTTGAAACATCTTGTTCTGTTTCTTTTGGTATTTATAATCTAATCAAGACAATTGGTCATGAAAAAATCTTGTTTGGTTCAGATTCACCTACAGCATCTACATTACCAATAGAAATTGAGAAAATTCTATCCTTACCTAGAATCTCTCATGAAGAAAAACAAGATATATTATATAATAATGTGAATACTTTACTGGAAATGAAATCTTAGAATTCCCTTGCACTTTTTATGTTAGAATAATCTTAATTTTTTAAAATTTTTTGATTATTTGCAGACAGTTAATCATTTAATTAAATCCAATTCAAAGCCCTTTTCTCAAGTGTTAAAATTATTAACCATTTAATTTTTTATCAACTTACTATTAAAATTTGAGATAATTAAACCATATTCAATCTTTTATTTCTATTTTAATAATAAATCAATTAAAAGAGAAATCCTATTTTATTTTAATTATTAAGAAAAAAATTCATAGGATGATTAAGTGAGTTATTTAAGGGATAATAAAATCTGGGAAGAAGAAGAAGATCTAAATTGGGATGTTATAGAAATTTCGAAAGTTGACGACAAAATTATTAGATATTTACTTGATAACTTAAAATTGGATAAATCCGATTTATCAGATAATTTTTTCATTGCCTTTGAAAGTCTATTGAAGATTGGTAAGAAAACAGAAAATGTTTTAGATTCTTATATTAGAGAAACGAATGAAATTCATAATTTTAAAATAGATGTTTTCAATTTTATGCTAGATTTCATTAAAAGCAATAAGATTGAATATCTCTTAGTTCCACACTTATATGACCCCGATTTTATTACTAGAGCCAGAACAATATTTAAGATTGAACAAGCTGGAGATAAAAAATATTTAAAATTTATATTACCGTTATTGAATGATCCTGACGATTCTGTTCGTTGGGCAGTATTACGATTTTTGGATACCTTTGATATGATGAAAAATCCTTTAGTTTGTAAAGAACTAAAATGCTTTATAGAAAAAGAATCAAATCCTATAATTAAAGAAAAGGGTAAAGAAATCTTTAAAAAAACATGATAATTTGTGTTTATTCAAGCTTTTATTAAACCAAATTACTTCTTATTAGTATAGTGTACTAATAAATTTCGTCATGTAATTTTTGAGAATTGGTATCAAATCATTTTTCCATGCAAGTCCATCTAATTTTCGCACTTTATTAATCCTATTAAAACTGTTCATAGTATTCGATACTGAGCGTTTAATGTTGTCTAAAGTATTATTTTTTCTAAATTTTTCTGATAAAGCTGAAGTTATATCTTCTGCTAAATTTTGGGTCAATAAATCTTTAAAATCATCAAAATTATAGATTGTTCCGAATTTGAAATATGATGATAAAAATTGAGAAACAGCACTTTCAATTTCTTTTTGAGAAATTTCAATTTTTCTTATGCAAAATGTTCTAATTACTCTTTCTAATAAATATCCATTAAACCTTTTTTCCAATTCTGATTGAACAACTTTGTTTTTTTTAAATTTAAGCTCTTTTCTCATCTTTTCTTCTTTTCTGGCAAATAAGACGTTTTCATAATCTTTTACAATTATAACTGATAAACCAGACCTTAAAACTATGATATTGGTGTCTAACTTTTCCAATCCTTGAAAGTGGGTTGGTACTTTATCAATATGCCTTTCTAAAATGTCTTTTATATTGAGGTTTTTTGAATCATATGGGCTGAAAAAGATTTCATACAACGCACTAAAATTATATTCGCGAATATCTGATTTAAGTAATTTTCTTATATACTTATCGTACTTTAAGAAGAATCTAAAAATACTGTCATCAACAGCTAAACTTAAATTATTAAACGGATATTGAGCTCTAACTAGATATTTCTTATATTCTAATCTGATTTTTTGAGCCCTTATCCATTCGAATGCCAAATCTAAGATTTCTTTACCTTCCACAATTTTATCTCTGAAATATATTAATGTGTTATAAACCTCTTTGTAATCAGACCCTATTGACTGGTTAACTAAAAACCTTGACGTAAGTTGAATTGGACTTAAATTTTTGAATTGATTCTTAAGCCTTTCATAATATCTTAAAATTTTATCTTTTTCAATGTTATATACTTGTTCAAAATCCAATTCTTCCATTTTAATCATCAAACCTCAAATTCAAAATCAGCATCACCATCAAGAACTTCTCCGATTCTATTAAGTTCCTCATCTAAAATTGTTCCCCATCTTTCCTCTTTAAAATGAGGGTTTATTAATCTAAGAATTTCTTTTAGATCTTTTTTACTATCTAATATAAGCCTTAATTTTTTTCTAAAATATGATATATTCTTATTCATTTCTGTAACTTCGTTTTGTTGAACTAAAATTACACCGTAACTATTAAGTATACCATTATCCAAAGTAAATTCTTCTAAATAAACAACTTTTTTATTCTCATAACATAGATTGATTGATCTAATACTAGGGTGCACTCCTTTTTTATTATATAGCTCTAGGGTTTCATTTATCAAGTGTTCATAATAATCTGGTAGAATTGACACAACGTAATAGGAGGGAATAAAATCTAAATATCTTTTTCTGAGAGGATCATTTTTATCAAAAGTATAAAGGTTGGAAACTCTTATATCTTCAGAGTTTTTCCTTTCAATTAATCCCACACAATAATATCTTTGCCCTTCTTCCCAATACATCTTTCTAGAAGACCCAAGAGAGTACTCTATTAGATTAATCCCTCTATATAATTCAGCTTCTATGAATCGGGAAAAGTTAAAACGACTTCCCAACAAATTTTCGTTTACTACTTTACCTTGCATAATGCTGGGATGAATGTATTCTGAAATTTTATCATAAATCAGTTTTGTATCTTCTGTAAAAGGAGTACTTATTAAAGCAAAAAGATTTGTTGATCCTTCTAAAGTGTCTATTGAGGAATTGAGAGTAAAAAAAGATTGAATTACATCTGCTTCAATGGCTTTTGAATAGCGCAAAGATAAAGAAGCTTCGATAGATTCAATTTTCCAATTATTTCCGATTCCACTCGCCGCGGTTAAAAAAACAGGACCTAAGAATTTAAAGGAAAGCATTTTCAGCTCATTCCTTTTCTCCTCACTAAAATCATCTGAACATTTAATATTATCAAATACCAAATTATCCTCGTCAGCATAGAATAGTCCTAAAATTATTTCCTTGTCATTCATTTACATTATTCTCATAGATATGGTTTTTTGCTGCTCCCATTAAAAAATAAACCACATTGTTTTAAGTTTAAGCTTTTCAGAAAATCTACTTCTAAATGATACGTACAAAAGTATAGGTTTTAATATTAAAAGTTGTTAAGAATACCCTTAGGTAAGGGAAGTTATCTATTTACTGATTTATCAATTTTTGTGGTAAAACTCGAATTCCCTATGTTTTCTAAAGAGTTAATGAAGTATGTTTGTACTGATGATTTATACAAAAAAATTTCAGACTACATTTATAAGAATTCATTTCCATTAGAAATATAATTATCGAGTGGTATAATAATATAAAAATTTATTAAATTAAATAATAATTAATATATCTAATTATAATTAGGATTTATAAAAATGTCTCATTACGATTACACATTTAAGATTCTTCTTCTTGGAGATGCATCCGTTGGTAAAACATCGTTCACAAAACGCTATTGTTATAATATTTTCAACCCAAGTGAAAGATTAACGATTGGTGTTGACTTCCATGTTAAAACAATTGAATTGAATGAAACTAAAATAAAACTTCAAATATGGGATGTCGGTGGAGAAGAACGGTTTAGATTCCTTTTACCGACATATTGTTTAGGTGCCAATGCTGCATTTCTACTTTATGACATAACAAGACCTTCTACTCTGGATAATATTTCAGAATGGATGACAATTGTCAGACAAAAGGGCGGACCTATACCAATAATGCTCGTTGGTTCTAAAATTGATCTTTCGAAAAGTTCTCGAAAAGTTCCAAGAGAATATGGTATTCAAATCGCTGAAAAAAATAACATGGCGAGTTTTGTTGAAATTTCAGCCAAAGAAAATGTTAATGTTGATGAAGGTTTTAAAGTTCTCACCGAACTGACATTGGATAAGACTAATAATAGGTGATGTAATGGAAGATACCAAATATTTATCTCTCAGCCAATTATTTGATTCCATTGGTGTTATTGAAAAAGGTATAGAAAGAATTTACCATTACATACTAGTTAATAAAAGAATTGATAATTTAAAGGATGTGTGTGATCAATTTAGTCTCTCTTTAAAACGGGGATATAAAATCTGTTCAGTGCTCAGCGATTTAGAACTTGTTCAGATTTATGATAGACCAATGAAAATTCACCTGGCAAACCCTATTTTAGGTTTATGGCAAAATCTTGTTAATAAAAGAATAGAGAATCTCCAAAATGAATTTGATGAGAAGAGAGACAAATGTGAAATCTCGCTAGATGTTTTTATAAAGAACTTCAAATTGGAAGAACAAGTGGCTCAAGTACCTGTTGAATTTGTCAACTATGATGTGAAAAATTTTGATGAAAGCTATTATTCGTTTTTAGCTGAAAAAGAATGTAAAATAGCGATAGGCATCAGATATCACAGTCCTTTAATCGATTTGATCCAAGAGTATGGTTTTACCCGTATTCCAGAAGAAATTGGTGAATCTATGAAGGCAGGAATGATCAGAATTAAAGAAAACCTTAAAAATATTAAGGTACAAGTTATTTTTCATTCTGATGTAGTTAAGGACCTTATAAGCAGTGAAGAATTTGGACTTCTTACAAAACATATTAATCCTATGAATATGGAATTTAAAAATCTTAAAATTCATGTAACAGACGAAAATTTTAGTAATTTTAGCCTTTCTGATAGTGAATTTATTATTCAACCAAGTTTTGACCCGACAAATATCTTAATTGGGGCATATATCTCTCGAAATAGAAATATTTATCAGATCTTCGATACAAAATTTAATGAGATATTTAAAACTGGAATTACTATCGAAGAATTTTTACAAAAGGATAAAAGTTTAAATATGGATTCTATTACAATAGCCCAATCCTTTGCTTTATGTGTATTGTAAGGTTACTTGATTTGAATAAAAAAATTAAAAATTATTAAAAAAACTAGTAGAACTATTTATCTTCTTGTTCTCTCTTTTGTTTTGCTATTAAAGCTTTTCTAAACTTTTCAAGCATTGCTCTTGGTGTTACTGTGTAATCTTCTTGTCGTTCAAATCTTTTTAAGTTTTTCTTAATTCCAAATAAATATTTAGCAATATCTTTAAGCTTCTCTAATGGATATCGTCCCATCATTGCAATAGTTTCCATTTGGGGTGATCCACCACCATGAAGTCCAGCAACTTGCAATAGACCTGCAATATCAGAACATCCAATACATTCAATTCCTTTAAAACATTTTAGGACATTCTCTGGGGACACTCTTGGATTTCTTTGCATATACTTCATTGCTAAAGGCCCTACTTCTTTATCATAGAATGTATCGAGAAATGGCAGTGTTGCCATTAATCCACCTGCCAAATCAGCCAAAATCTTATATTCTTCATATATTTGCTCCCCCGCAAGTTTACGCCCCGCATTCGTAAGAATCTCATCTGGAACTTGAGTACCAGATGGAGCTTTTTCAGAATGGAGAGCACTTGATTCACCTGCAGCAAAAACTAATTCTGCTGTTCCTAAAATATGTGAAAGCTTATCTCTTACATGGGATGTGCTTTGAATTCCATTATACTCTGCAACTAGAGCAGCAGCACTGGCTAGCACTTCTGACATTGCTGCTTTACAACCTGTGTAAGAATGACGATGATAATGTGCAAACATTAAAGCTAAAAATCCTGCAAAAGGTGTTTGTTTATGATCTGCATGACCATTTAAAAAAACTCGTTCTTTGGGGATGAAGACGTCATCAAATATTATAAATGTTTCACTGTCACCGAGAGCTAAGGCTGCAGATTTCATACTCTCTGGAACATTTTTAGGTTGATGAAAATATGCAGGTCTTACAAGTAATTTTACACCCTCCCAATCAGCTGGGATTGCAAAAGCAACTGCATAATCGTGATCATCTGGCATCATCATTCGACAGGGAACCGCGATTATCTCATGTATATAAGGTGTATTGGTGATACTACATTTTGCACCGCGGACTATAATGCCATCATCTCTCGTTTCGACAATCCGTAAATATGCATCTGGATTTTCTTGTTGCGAAGGGCGTTTTAAGCGATCACCCTTAACATCAGTCGACGCACAAGAGCCCGCTAAATCATTTTCTTGAAAATATTTTAAGAACTTTTCGAAATTTTCATAATAATTTGTTCCTAATGCTTGATCACATTCATAAGTAATAACAGAAAGAGCATTTAGGGCGTCTATTCCCATACATCTTTGAATACAGCCTGAAACTCTATGGCATAAAACTCTAGTCATTCTTTGCTTTTTAAATAAATCCTCTTTACTCTGATGGATGTGGCAAAATCTATTTATCTTTTCTCCAGTTAAGTGAGAGGTTGCCGTACATAGATCTTCAAATTTCTTATCGTGAGCAAGGTCATATGTCTCGCGCATGATATTAATTCCGCCTCTTATTCGAGGATCATCTCGACCAACCACTTCGTCACCTATCCATATGTTCTTTTTCATCAAGTAGAGTGACTCAAGATATTCTTCAAAAGTTTTCATAATTAGCAATAATATCTTATTTTAAAAAAATTTTCAGAAATTAAACTTAAAACACATATCAAGAATTAACTATTTTTACTTATTTTCATTAAAAAATATAATTATTAGGAAATAAGTTGATTAACAAAATCATTTAATTGATTTTGTTTTATCTGTTCAATAAAAAATCGTCGATATATGAATGAAGAATTAACTCCAGAAAAAATTCAAAAAAGTTTTCTAAATGGAGATATAACTAAAGAAGATACTGCTGATCGTTTAATCTCATTAATTGATAGAAGCGAGGATGCGAAAGTTCGGACAGCAAGTATTGAAGCATTGGAAAAAATAGATTTTAAGGATGAAATTATTTTTAAAATTCTTGAAAATCATTTAGTATCTGATGAGAATGCTAGTGTTAGAGCTTCAGCAGCAAAAGTTATTATTCTAAACTTTCTAGATGAAGGATTAGAACCTTTAGAATGGACTACTAAGCATGATAAATCACCTTTAGTTATGAAAGCGATTTTTGATACATTTGCGAGTAAGAAAATCTCAAACCACGAAGCAATCGAGAAAAACTTAAGTAGTTTTCTGGAGACATTCGCTTTAAATTTGGGGGTTGCGTTTGAAGAAGCTAGGTTTTTTTTGGATTTAGAAGCTATATTTTCGAAAGGTAAGAGAAGTTATGAAGTTAATCCTCTTGATTATAAAAATTTTGAAGTACTGTATGATTATAAAGATTCTGAACCATGGTTAGTGATAAAAAATAAGCACGTTGTGGTCCTTAACCTAAATTTTTTCAATTGGAGATTTGTTAAGGAAAATGGGGAGCTTCTTAATTCCTTTTCAAAATTAAAATACTTGGACATCTATCTCAATATGATTAAAAAATACAATAATTTTAATCTTGAATATACCAAAGTTCCTGAATCAATTGGTAGACTTACATCCCTCAAAAAGTTAGCATTAGCAAGAAATAATCTTCAGAGTATTCCTGAATCAATAAAAAATTTAAATTTGCTTTCAGAGTTAGATTTAAGCCATAATCAATTTCAAGAAATCCCTCTAAGTTTAAAATCACTTAATTCACTTGAGCTATTAAATATGAAAAGCAATAATCTTCAGAGCGTTCCTCAATCAATGAAGAATTTTGTGAATTCTCTTGCAGATTTTAAATTATAAATACGAGTCTTAGATAATTAGTTAAATTTTAAAATTGAGAATAATATCATTAATTAATTTTTATTAATATAGTGATGATAATGACAAATGGTAAAAAAATTAAGGGTGGCGATGTTTTAGTTAAATGTCTTTTAGAAGAAGATGTTAAGTATATATTTGGGATAGTAGGTGGTCAACTTTTAACGATATATGATGCTGTTTACAGATGGGGCCGTGAAAAAGGAATTGATACCGTTATGTTTCGGCATGAACAAGCTGCAGCGCACGCAGCCGATGCGTGGGCTAGAGTTACTAATACACCAGGAGTGTGCATGGGAACAGTTGGTCCTGGTACAACACACTTGCTTCCAGGTGTAGCGGCTGCGTGGAGTGATAATATTCCTGTAATTACAATAGTGGCGCAAATGCATAGTAGAGATATTGATAGATTCATGTATCAGTCAGGATTAGATCAAATAACAATGTACAAACCCATAACCAAATACCAAAAAGCTGTCCACAAGATAGAAGAAATTCCTGATGCTGTCCGCAAATCTTTTCGAGAAGCTATGGGGGGACGTCCTAGACCTGTTTTATTAGAATTGCAAGAAGATGCATTAATTGCAGAGATTGATGAAGATAAGGTCTCAATTCTTACCAAAAATCAATATCGGGCAATTGGAAAGCCTGCAGTTGATAATCAATTAATTAAAGATTCACTCAACCTGCTGTTAAACGCAAAGAATCCTCTAATTATCTCAGGTGGAGGAGTTGCTCGGGCTGAAGCATGGAATGAGTTACAAGAATTTGCAGAATACTTGCAAATCCCCGTTATAACTACTATAAGTGGTATTGGTACTCTCTCAAATCAATCAAAATGCCATTTAGGTTTATCGTTTATATCGCATATGTCAATGGGACGTGAAGCTGATGTAGTTTTAAGTCTTGGTTGTAAATTTTCTTTTATATTAGGACACGGTGCAGAGCCGGCATGGAAGGATTCCCAAACATTAATACAGGTTGATATTGATCCTAGCATGATTGGACGAAATAAACCAGTCACCTTAGGAATTGTGGCTGATTGCAAATCATTTTTAACTCAAATTCTTGAGGAAGTAAAGCATTCGAAGAGAATTGAGAAAAGAGAATGGTTAGAAAAACTCATTAAGTCCAAAAACCAATATGATACAACAATGAAGAAAAGTGCTTCCAATGACAGTATACCAATCACCCCAGAAAGGATGGTAAAAGAAGTTTTGGAGTTTATTGATGAAGATGCAATATTAATAATAGATGGTGGAAACATTGCAAGTAGTGCATTTAGACAAATTAATTCATACAAGGACAGGAAGCCATTATCGACACTTCAATCAACAGGTATGGGGCACTTAGGAACTTCAGTACCATGGGGTATAGGCGCTAAGCTGGCAAAACCAGAAAAACAAGTAATATCGATTTCAGGGGATGGTAGTTTCATGATAAATATACAAGATTTACAAACGGCAGTAAGTTTAGGCTTTAATAACTTGATCTTTGTAGTAGCTAATAATAGTGCGTGGGGTATGATTAAGACAGGGCAACAACATGCGTTTGGCAAGCGATATATTGACGTAGACCTCCCTGAGTTTGATTATGCTAAATGTGCTGAGGCATTTGGATGTTATGGTGAATCTGTATCTGATCCCAATGAAATTAAAAATGCTCTTGAACGCGCTAAAAACTCAAACAAACCAGCAGTCATTGATGTAAAAACTAAATAATAAACTTTTAGTCTAATGGCAAAGATCTGGTCGCACTTACGATAATTTTGAAAAATGTCAGTTAGAATAAATAATGATTCTGAAGATCTTTTTTTTACTTCTATTTCTAATGAAATCTGTTAATAAATAATTGGTATGATTCTACGATTTCATTCGATTCTGTAAAATCATAATTTTTTAATTATTTGTTGATTAGTTAATTATATAAATATTCAAGTCAAGATTAATATCAAACTTATTATCCTTTTAAGATGTCAAAAGAATGTCGAGTGGTAAAAAAATTAATGGTGGCGATGTTTTAATTAAATGCCTTTTAGAAGAAAATGTTAAATATATGTTTGGTATCCCTGGTGGGCAATTATTAAGTATGTATGATGCTGTTTATCGATGGGGTAGAGAAAAAGGTATCGATACTGTAATGTTTCGTCATGAACAGGCAGCTGCGCATGCAGCAGATGCTTGGGCAAGAATTACCAATACCCCAGGTGTTTGTTTTGGGACTGTTGGTCCTGGTGCGATGCATCTAGTTCCTGGTGTTGGGGCAGCATGGGCGGATAATATACCTGTTATAGCCATTGTACCTCAAGTTGATATTGCTTTACAGGATACTTTTACATTACAAGGGAATCTTGATCAGGTAGCGTTATTTAAACCAATTACAAAATACCAAAAAAGTATAAGAGAATTAAAAAAAATTCCGGATGCAGTTCATAAAATATTTCGGGAGGCAACAGGAGGGCGACCTCAGCCTGTATTATTAGAAATTTTTCCAGATGCTTTGATTGAGCGTGTTAAGGAAGAAGATCTTCAAATTCTGTCAGCTAAACAATATAGGGCGATTAATAAGCCAGCAATTTCTAAAGATATAATTAGCAAATCATTAGATTTATTATTAAGTGCGGAGAAACCTTTGATTGTATCTGGGGGAGGTGTCACACGATCAGGAGGATGGGATGAAGTACAGGAATTAGCAGAATATTTACAGATCCCTGTGATTACCACAGTTATGGGTACAGGGACGATGTCATCGAGATCAAAATGTAATCTTGGAGTAGCAATGAATAATGCTATTTTTCAGGCAACTAGTCAGTCAGATATGGTTTTAGCTCTTGGTTGCAAATTTGGGTTTTCTATGGGGCATGGTAAATCACCTACTTGGAGTAAATCCCAAAAGATGATACAAGTTGATATTGACCCAACAATAATTGGTCGTGCTAAGCCAATTACACTAGGTATTGAGGGGGATTGTAAAATATTTCTAAAACAAATTCTTGAGGAAGTTAAGAAAACTAAAGAAGTTGAAAAAAGAGAGTGGATGGAGACTTTAGCTGAAAGTAGGAAGAGTGTTATTGAATCAAAGATTAATGTAGCTTCAAATGATGAGATCCCAATAGATCCTCAAAGAATGATTAAAGATGTATTTCAATTTATGGATGATGATGCTATATTAATTATCGATGGCGGAAATATTGCATTTTATGCTTTAGAGCAAATTGATTACTATAAACCCAGGAAACCTCTCTCAACTCTTCAGGCAATCGGAATGGGACATCTTGGGGTATCTGTACCATATGGAATTGCCGCAAAATTAGCAAAACCAGACAAACAGGTAATTTCAATTTCTGGTGATGGGGCTTTTATGATAAATATCAATGATCTAGAAACTGCTGTAAGGCTTGGTTTGAAAAATTTAATTTATGTTATTGGGAATAACAGTGCATGGGGGATGATTAAAGTTGGGCAAGAATTTGGGTATCAAAAGCGTTATATAGATGTAGATTTTCCAGATTTTGATTTTGCCAGATGTGCTGAGGGATTTGGATGTTATGGGGAAGTAATAACTGATCCAAATGAAATCACCCCTGCTCTTAATAGAGCTAAAAACTCAGGTAAACCAGCAGTATTAGATGTTAAAATCAAATACGCCACCCCTGATGTTCTTATGTTATTGTTTTCATTGGGAGTATATTTTAGGTAAATATTTAAAAAACAAAAAATAAAAGAAATACCAATTTTTATATAAATTTTTACATTAGGTGAAAAATTTGGCAGAAGAAAAGAAAATGATGAATGGTGGAGATGTTTTAGTGAAATGTCTCCTCCAAGAAAATGTGAAATATATGTTTGGAATCCCTGGTGGACAACTCCTTACTATGTATGATGCTATTTATCGATGGGGAAAAGAACAAGGTATAAGCACTATTTTATTCAGACATGAACAAGCAGCTGCTCATGCTGCTGATGCTTGGGCAAGACTAACTAATACTCCTGGAGTTTGCTTTGGAACAGTTGGTCCAGGAGCAACTCATCTTATTCCGGGAGTTGGGGCGGCGTGGGGTGATAGTATACCTGTTATTGCAATAGTACCACAGGTGAATAGTAGATTTGAAGATCACCAAACTCTACAAGGAAATCTTGATCAAATAACGCTGTTCAAACCTATTACAAAATATCAAAAAAGCATTCGTAAAATTGAAGAGATACCTGATGCAGTTCGGAAAGTGTTTCGGGAAGCAACAAGTGGGCGTCCTAGACCCGTATTTTTAGAAATTTTTGAAGATGCATTTCTCGAAGAAATCGAAGAAAATAAGCTGTCAATATTATCTTCTGATAGATATAGGGCTATTGGAAAACCCGCTGTTAACGATGAATTAATAAAAGAATCCCTAGATCTTTTACTAAATGCTGAAAAACCAATAATAATATCTGGTGGAGGAGTCTCAAGAGCAGGAGCTTGGAAGGAACTAGAAGAGTTTGCTGAGTATTTACAAATCCCGGTTATTACTTCCATCATGGGGATTGGTACGATTTCAAATAAATCTAAGTGTTTAGTTGGGGCTTCATTGGGAGGTCCTGCTGTTTCAGTAACGATAGAAGCAGACGTGATTTTAGCACTAGGCGTAAGATTTTCACATATATTAGGACATGGTGAAGAACCATTTTGGAAAGACTCACAAAAGTTGATACAAGTCGATATTGACCCTACTAACATTGGAAGGGCGAAACCGATAACATTAGGTATTGTTGCTGATTGCAACATGTTTTTGAAGCAAATCCTTGAAGATGTAAAGAAGACCAAGAAGATTGAAAAAAGAGAGTGGTTGGAAAATGTTTTTGATGGTAGACAAAAGGCGATTGAGGCTAATAACAAAAAAGCTTCAAGAGATAAAATTCCAATCATCCCCCAAAGATTAATCAAAGATGTCCTTGAATATATAGATGAGGATGGAATATTAATAATTGATGCGGGAGATCTTACATGTTATGCTATGGAACAGATCGATTTTCATAAACCATTAGGACCTCTTTCAGTTCTTAATTCTGTAGGTATGGGGCATCTTGGAACATCTGTTCCCTATGGAATTGGAGCTAAATTAGCTAAACCCGATAAACAAGTTATTTCTTTATCTGGTGATGGCAGCTTTATGATCAATATCCAAGATCTTGAGACTGCTGTGAGGTTAAATCTTAAAAATCTAATATATGTGATTGCTAACAATAGTGCGTGGGGGATGATTAAGTCAGGTCAAAAATTAGCGATGGGTAAACGTTATATAGATACAGATTTGCCAGAGTTTAATTATGCTGCTTGTGCTGAAGGATTTGGTTGTTATGGTGAAGTTGTCACTGATCCTAATGAAATTAAACCTGCACTCGAACGAGCTAAAAATTCAAACAAACCCGCAGTAATAGATGTGAAAATAAAATATGATACTCCTGATGGCACAAAATTACTGCTATCTATGGGTGTTCTATAATTTTTCTTATTTTTTTTATTTCTTTTTAACTAAAATTATAAATGTATGTGTTATACTATGAAAGGAGTAATTTTTGAAGGGAAACATAAGATTTCAATTAAAGATGATTTAATAAAACCAGAAATAAATCCGGATGAAGTCTTAATTAAGGTGAAGAAAGTAGGTATTTGCGGGACAGGAGTTGGCTCTTATGAGAGTGGAGGGCCATATATCCCTGGTAACATTGTTGGTCATGAATTTTCTGGAGAAATCATCGAGATTGGGGAGAAAGTTAAGAAATTAAAGATTGGGAATAGAATAACTGTAAATCCTCAAATTCCTTGCCATGAATGTTATTATTGTATTCATGATCAAGAAAACAAGTGTAAGCTACAAAATTATGCACTTGGTACAACAGAACATGGTGCTATGAGAGACTATATTAACGTTAAAGCAGAAAGAGTTCATATTTTGCCCGATAATGTTTCTTATGAAAATGGAGCCATTGTAGAACCATTATCGATCGCAATAAACGCAGTTCAAGAATCTGATTTTAAAATTGGTGATAAAGCAGCAATTATTGGCGCAGGTCCAATCGGATTAATGGTGATTCAAGTATTACGAGTTTCTGGAGCTCAAAAAATATTTGTACTGGAACCTGTGGAATCAAAGCAAAAAAAAGCACTTGATCTAGGCGCCGATAGAGTTTTTAATCCTAATGCTTGGAATAAAATTGTAAGATTAGCTGACAAAATAGGACCTGATCATGTATATGATTGTGTGGGATTATCATCTACTGTAAGTACTTCTCTATCTCTCATTAAGAAAGGAGGCTGTATTACTGTAATAGGAATGCATGATAGTACATATGAATTAAAAAACGCTGGGTTACTAACAATAAATAGCATTACAATGAAAGGAGTTTATGGCTACAAACAAGAGACTTTTAGAACAGCTATAAGCTTGTTAGAACAAGGAAAAGTAAGTGGTGAGTTAATTATTACAAACCGAATAAAAATAGAAGAAGTCCCCCAAATGTTTGAAAAATTAGCAAATCCTCCTCATGATGAATTAAAAGTTATGGTTGATTTTGAATAAAATAAAAATAGCATTTTTCCACTTTTTCTTCCATATTTTTTCATAAAAATATTTTAAGAATTTCGACTAATACTAATTATAATTTAAATTTTATAACTACTATAGGAAGTTGGATCAATGTTAAATAAGAAAGGAGAAGTCCAATGTATTAATGATGAAATACTTGAAAAGATGAGTTTGAAACATCGCTATAATTTCTTAAATAACAATTTAATGAGCATTTTAAAACCCGATGACTTTAATTTCTTAAAACAAGCTCAAAAGTTTTTTCTTAGATTTGAAAAAAAAAATAATATCACCCATAATGAAGATTTCTATGATTGGATTCCTGAAATTGGAAAGGAAGGTTTAGTCACCAGAATAAATAGTTTTAAAGAATTAGGGTTAAATTATGAACCATATGGAATGACAGCCGAATTCATGAGGTGTTTAGCTATTGATTTTTTTGATCCTCAATTAGCTATGGGAGTCGGGGCGAATGTTTTATGTGTAAATCCTCTAATGTCTCATCATGAAGATGTGGATGAACGTTTGAAAGCACTTAAAGAATTGGTTACAGGAGAAAAGATTGGATGTATATGTATTACTGAACCAGAAAGAGGTTCTGATGCGTTACATATGTTAACAACTTGTGAAGAAAATAAGGATGGCAGCTATACTATAAATGGTGAAAAAATTTATCAAACTAATGGAGCTAAAGCAGATTTAGCCGTAGTATATGCTGTTGCAGAGGAAAATAACGGAAATACAATGGCCCAATTTTTAGTAGATACATCATGGGAAGGATGGAATGTTGAAAGGTTGAATATCCCTTGGACGCCAAGAGTATCTATCGGGAAGGAAACTTTTACAAATTTAAGAGTTCCTGCAGAATATGTTTTAGCCAAGCCAGGTATGGGTAGGGAACACCTTTTTGAAGGATTAAATTTGGAGCGGTTAGGTATCGTACTACTTAACGTATCAGAAGCGTGGAATGCAATTTCTCATGCCACAATATATGCGAATATGAGAAAACAGTTTGATCAAGAGATATTAAAATATCAGGGAGTTGGGTTTCCCTTAGCAGATATGTGGGCAAAAACTATGAGTCTTACTTTAGCAGCATTACATATCTGTCAAATCATTGATGAAAAAATAGAGCAATTTGGCACTCTTCCGCAGAATTTTAATTTAACTCTTGTTGTAACTGCTTCGCAATTAAAATCTCAAAGTGCTAAATTAACTGAAAGAGTTTGTTTTGGGTGCGCTGATCTAATGGGAGGTGCTGGTTTGTGTGACAATACTTTAATGAGTGATTTATTAGGAATATCAAGAATTCATCAAGTTGGAGGAGGAACATCTCAAATTCAGAAGTATATTATGTCTTTGGCTCTAAGACAGCTTTTTAAGCTTCTATAATAAACTTCAATAAAGTTATTAAGAGTAGAATAAAATGAAAATAGAAGATTTAAGTGAAGTAATTTATGAAAAAGAAGAAAATGGAATTTGTACGCTTACATTCAATATCCCAAAGAGGAGAAATGCTTTATCCTATGTCACATTCTTAGAGATTTGGACTGTTCTTGATGATATGGAAAAAGATAAGAATGCTAAAATACTCGTAATTACTGGTTGTAAGGAAGCTAATGCTTTTTCTTCGGGAGGTTATTTTAATATGAAATATGTTACATCTATTTCTCCAGAAATTATGAAGGAAATCGATCTAATGGATATAGCTCAGAAGAGATTATGTATGAAATTTTGGAGTTTTAATAAACCAGTTATTGCTGCTATTAATGGATTAGCTGTAGGTATAGGAATTACATTGCCTCTAGTTGGGGCTGATTTGATTTACATGTCAGAAGATGCATGGTTAGGGTTTTATTTTGTAAAACGAGCAGTAATTCCAGAATTTAGCTCATCTTTTATCCTTCCTTTTTTAGTTGGTTTTCAAAAAGCAAAAGAAATTATATTTTTTGGTGATAAAATTACTGCTCGTGAAGCAGAAAACCTTGGATTAGTTAATAAAATATTAGCTCCTAATGATTTAATGCCTTATGCAAGAGAACAAGCCTTACGTTTAATTCCTCCCAAAGCTCCTTCACTTGCTCTCAATCGAATGAAAAGGGTAATGCATGATTATTTTAAAGATATTTTGTCAAAAACATTGGATTTAGAAAATGAAGCACTTAGGGAATCAATGAAAACTAGTGATTTTAGAGCAGCGACAAAATCATTAACTACAAAAGAAGATCCTGAATTTAAAGGAAAGTGAATAAAGTTATTATTTTAAAATTAATAGTATAGTTTTTTTTTTCATCGAAACTCTTATTAAATGTGCGGGATATTTAATATTTTTATTTTGAAGGATTTATAAAAAAAGTTTTTTACAAAGAGAAAGTCGATATTATGAATACGAAGTGTAAATTTGTATTTGTTACGGGAGGTGTTATGTCTGGAATTGGAAAAGGCGTCGCTACTGCCAGTATTGGGAAAGTTCTTCAATTTCGGGGTTTTAAAATATCCGTGGTTAAAATCGATCCTTATCTAAATGTGGATCCCGGAACATTAAATCCCATAGAGCATGGAGAATGCTTTATTACAGAAGATGTATGGGAATTTGAGCCCGTTTACGAATCTGATGAAAGATCATACCGAATCTCAGAAATCGATCAAGATTTCGGTACGTATTCCAGAATACTGGGTATTGAGATGCACCCTTCTCATAACATAACATCAGGGCAAATATATCTTTCTACAATCCTTAGTGAAAGAAAGGGAAGATTTTTAGGAAAAACAGTTCAGATAATTCCACATGTTACTGACATAATTAAAGAAAGGTTAATGGAAATTGCTGAAAAGGAAGTCTTAGATGTGTTATTAATTGAATGTGGTGGAACTGTAGGGGATTTAGAGTCAAGTATCTTTTTAGAGGCATTCAGGCAAATAAAATTAGAATCACCTAAACGAACTGCTTTTATTCATGTGACCTTAGTACCATATTCTCGGGCAGTAGGGCAACAGAAGTCCAAACCAACTCAACATTCTGTTAAGATGCTTCAAAGTATTGGATTACAACCTGATATAATAATAGGGAGAAGTGAAAAACCCTTAGATATGGCGGTAAAACGAAAAATCTCACTCTATACTAATGTACCTGAAAATGCCGTAATTTCAAATCCAGACTTAGAGGTTATATATGAATTACCTTTACTTTTTGAGGAGCAGGGGTTAGGAGACCTAATATGTGAGCTTATAGACCTCAAGGCAAAATTAGTATCTTATAATGAAGTTACCAATTACTCTGAATGGTTAAAAATGGTTGAATTATTCAAGAAACCTAAAGACACTATAAAAATAGCTATGCCTGGCAAATATTTTAATATTTCAGATTCCTATATCTCTATTAATGTTGCTTTAGAAGATGCTGCCGCCCATCATGGATACAAAACAGAATTAAAAATGATAGATATTGATGAAAATACGAATATTCAGGAAGAACTAAATGATTGTGATGGTGTCTTACTAACACCTGGATTTGGTGAAAGAGCTGTAGAAGGAATGATTACATCTGCAGAATATGTAATGGAAAACAAACTGCCCTTTCTTGGTGTATGTTTCGGGGCTCAACTGTTTTTTATAGCATTTTGTAGGAAATATTTAGGTTTAAAAGGAGCCAATTCGACAGAAATTGATCCAAACACTCAATATCCCGTGATAGATCTCTTAGAGAGTCAAAAAAGCGTTACTGAGAAAGGAGGAACTATGAGATTAGGTGCTCAAAAAATTTTAGTTGAAAAAGGAACAAAATTATTTGAAGCATACAAACAAAATGAGATTTTTGAAAGATTTAGGCACAGATTTCATATTCAAGAACAATTTATCACTGATGAAGCTAAAAATAAAGGTATGGTTATTTCTAGTCGAGATGAAACAGGTAAGATTATAAACAGTATTGAACTAAAAAGAAAGGATCATTGGATGGTTGGTGTTCAATTTCATCCTGAATTCAAATCAAGACCATATAAACCATCTCCAATGTATTTCGATTTCTTAAAAGAGTGTATAAAGTATAAAAAGTCGAAAAAATGATGAATCGTTTCTTTTTTAAATTATTGTAACTTCTGACATTTCTCTTAGAACCTTGATATGATTGGTGAACTCATCATTCGAACATAGATTTAGTAATTCTTTCTTCGAAATTTCAGCAGCATCATTTTTTTCTCTAAATTCAAAAGGCGAGAGAATACCAGAAGAACTCTTCTCCTTCAATTTATTAACTATTTTCTCAATTTCTTGGTTAAATTCATCCAAATTTTCTAAGTTTTCAGATAATGCTGCTGGAAGACTTGAATGTACTTTTTTCAAAGAATTTGAATACTTTAGAAGTGTCTTAGAAAATTCAAGTCTTGATTCTATGATTTCATGCATTTTTTCTGATTCATCTAAGAGCTTAAACATAATTTCGTAATACTTAATTTCATTTTTATCTCTATTAAGAAATTTTGTTAAGTTGATAATTTTTTGAGATGCATCAAAATCCTTAAAATTTTCATAATCTCTAATTCTATTTTCAGTATCTTTGATATCGAGTTGAAGTTGTTCTAGTTTCTGGTTGCTTAGATATTTGTCTAATTTCATTATTTTTTTTTGGTATTCTTGTTCATCAAGAACTGTTCTTGTAGTTTCAAACACTTCTGGTAGCGGAGTATATAAATATTTTAGTAGCAATATATATATCGAATGTTCTGGATTAGCGACTTTGTAATCAAAGAATTCGATAGTATCAATATTTTCTCTTAAATCTACTAATAGTTTAAAGAATTTTCTAATAGCTAACATATTTTGTTGGGCATCAAAAGCAATTTGATACATCTCTTTAAAATATTTATTATAAAATCTGTTTGCTAAATCAAGTTTTTGAAGAAATGAATTTACAATTGGGATTAGTTCTCCTGTAAAACCTGATTTTTTATATTCAGTACCAATATCTTTTAAACGCTCTTCTTCACGATATGTAATTATTTTAATTATTAACTCAGGAAAATCTTTTGTAACAATATCATATGTTTTTATGAAGTATCCTTTTTTACTTAGAACTGGAACGATTGTATTAATTGTCATTGTCCGTTGTTGAATTGCTTTAAGATCTTCTGAAAGTATTCGGTTAATATGTTCATCGATATTTTGCTTTTTCTCAAAATTTGCAACTTTACGATCTTTTAATAATTGATTGAGTCTAATTCCTCTGATTTGCGCATTCCTACCACCAAACATCTCAATAAAAATTGTTCCAAGAATCCTAAAAGCCAAAGCTGCTGTTAATTTTTTATCTTTTTCCGCATTTATTAAAATCTGATTAGTCAACATTGTTAGTAAACGAAATATAAATGTTCTTTCTTTTTCTCTTGGAATTTCTTTTATTTTTTCATGATACTGCTCTTGTATTTGATCCACTGGAAACTTATTTTCCCATAGAAAATCTAAGATTCGATCTCCCTCTGGGTCTGAAAGGATATCAAGAAAACGAGGAATAATTTCTGCTATTGCATTAGCCCAACTAAAATGCTCTTTTGCCAAGGGAATTTCATCATGGAATTCCGCCAACAAATCATGAATTAAACCTCCTTTCTCAATCATCTTAGGTCCATTATATCTACCGAGAGTGTGGATAAGTATTTCATCAAAATTTGGCTCTGAAGACAAAGGCATACGTACTTCTATCTTCTCTAAAAATGCCTTAAATAAGTTGAATAGGCTTCTAACTTTATGATTTGATCTATTTATAATAAATTGATTGATTTCTGCATTATTTAAATTACTTAATTCATTTAAGGAATTTGCAAACATGATTGCTCCATTAAATAATAACTCTACTTTTTCGGGTTCATGATAAGAAGCTGTTTCTGAGAATTTAAATAAAAATTTTGCTAGATCAGAGCCAAGATATTCTCTGTGTTGTTCTGGAATTTGATCAATTGCATTTAATAATTCTTCCATTAACATTTGAATCATGTCCTGACCCACTATAAGAGAATATTTCTTTTCTGCTCGTTTCAAAAAAGCTTCAACATCTGTAAATTGAATTCGTTTTTCTTCTTTCCCTAACAAATGAATTAGAATATCTTCTAAGCTTTCACATTTTTCAATTGAACCTCCATTCTTAATTTCATTCAAAAATGCTATAAATAAATCTAATATTGTAAAAAATTTGTTCTTACTTCTTTTTATTATTTCTTGATTGATTTGCTCCTTAGATATTCCATTTAGATTAGAAAGTGCCCTATTGAAAAATAATACATGATTTAATATTCCCTCTAAGGTTTCAGCAGGTAGATTCTCAACATTTTGAGAGAACTTAAACAGATATTTAGGAATCTCAGAGCTAATATAATCTTGAATATTTTCATCTACTTTAGAAAAGGTTGTTATTATTTTTTTTGAGTAATTTTGTGATTTTTCCTCTCCAATTTTGGTTTTAAAATTCTTCTCAGCACGTTTGATAAATAATTCTAAATCATTTAATTGAGCAATTTCAGCTTTATCTCCAAAAATATAAGTGAGAACATCTTCGAAATTTCTACCTTTTTCAAAAATTCCCCCATTTTTAGCTTTCTCAACTAGAATATTTAGTAAATCAGAGAGGTTTCGCACTTTATTATTGCTTCTCTTAATTAAAAGTTGATTCATTTGATTACTATCTTTATTTATTAAATCTCTTAGTGACTCTGCAAATATTGAAACGTGCTTTAGAACGTTTTCAACTATTCCTGGGGATACATCCTCAATTTCTTGAGAATAATTAAATATGAATCTTGGGATCTCTGAACCAATAACACGTCTAAATGTAGCAGGAATTTCATTCGTAGTTTTTCTTATGGTTTCCAACGTGGATGTCGCTTGTGCTTCTCCCAATTTTTCTTTAAATTGTCTTTCAGCTCTTTTTAAAAAAACTTCCATTATTTTAACACATTCAAATCAAATAAGAAATATTGAACACTCACTTTTAAAATGAATTCGTTCAAATTTATAATCAGATAAATAAATAACCTAGAAAATAAATTTAAATTTATGTTTCTTTAACTTTTTCCTCTTCATATAGAGCAACTTTCATATCTTATATTAGAAATAAACTAAAAGAGTTGACATTTTGATTTATATGATTTAATAATATATGAGAAAGAGTAAAAAGATAAAAAAGTATAAAAAAAGAAACTTGAATAAGAAACAACAATCGAAATGATATATCCTAAAATTGCATTCTATTCAATTAATTATCATAAACTAAGGTCTCTGATTCTTTTTGTTCTAATGCCTTCTTTTGCATCCAAACAGGGGGATTCACACACCAAATGTAATGTCCCTCTTCGATTGTTATTTTATGAGGCGTTTTACGCATACATTCTTTCGTTCTTGCATCTGAAATACACCGGGGATTAAAAGTACATCCTGAAGGAGGTGCAATTGGACTCGGAACCTCACCCTTAATAACAAACTTAATTTCTTTATCGCTAGGATCAAGCTCAGTTCTTGAAGCTAATAATGCTTGAGAATAAGGATGAGTAGTATTGGAAAATATTTGATCAGTCTCCCCAACCTCAACGAATTTGCCAAGATACATAACCGCAACTCTATCGGCAATGTGATTAACAACAGCTAAGTTGTGTGTTATAAATAAAAATCCGTAACCATAAGTTTTCTGCAACGCTTTTAACAAATTAAGAATTTGAGCTTGAACTGAAACATCTAGAGCGGATGTAGGCTCATCTAAAATTATTAATTCCGGATTACTTGCGAGGGCTCTCGCAATGATAATTCTTTGTTTTTGACCACCTGAAAACTCATGAGGGAAGCGATCCATATGTTCTCGCTTTAAGGAAACTTCATCTAACAGTTTTAACACTCGTCTTCTAATTTCTTCTTTCTTGGTAATCCCTAATAAATTCCGCAGCGGTTCTGCTATGATATTAACAACTTTCATTCGAGGATTTAATGATGCATCAGGATCTTGAAAAACGATTTGAATTTTTTGTCTTAGAAATTTTGCATAATCATTAGGAATAGGTTCACCATTAAATATAATTTCACCTGCTTCTTTTGGAACTAATCCTAAAATAGCTTTCGCAATGGTAGTTTTTCCACAGCCACTTTCTCCTACTAAACCTACAGTTTCGCCAGTATTTATATTGAAAGTGACACCATCAACAGCTTTAACGGATCCAAACTGTCTTTTTAACATTCCTCCAATCAAAGGATAATAGACTTTTAAATTTCTTACTTCTAATAATTTTTGATTTTTTTCAAGAATATTGATGTCTCTGTATTGATCGAAAGCTAAGTTGGATTGAGCTAAAATTTTTACGATAATGCTTACTATTATTGTGATTACTACCCCCCACACAAGATGAGTAAAAAAACCTTGGATGAAAGCTGCCTCTTTTAATTCAAATATGTGCGCCAAGTAATAGAATCCGGGTATTATCGTTATCATGATAATGGTATTTTTATTTGTTAGAAACTGGGCTTTATTTCCCCAATTTATGAAAAAACCATTAATACCAACTATAATCAACATTATTAAAAAAAGCGCCAAACCAGCTGAATATACATCGTCTTTTTCACTGGTGACCATAAGTCTTACTACATCATTAGTAATTCTCAATAAAAAACCCAAAGCATATAACATAGCCTGAAAACTAATGATAAGAATAGAAGATTCTATAAATTCTTTATTAGCTGATTTCGATACTATAATTGAGGATATCCCTATCGTTATCAAAATAACTATAAGATCAGAAATTATGGATAATGTAAATCCTGCTCCAAGAAAATAGAGAAATATGAATTTAAAAGAAATGTTAAGGAAAAACCAAATCAAATTCACAATGATTACAAAAGAATCATTCCAATCTTTTCTTTTCGCATATGCCTTTAAAAAAGACACCCCATAAAAAAGTACTAAAATAGAGATGAGAAATCCAATAACTAACTCAGATAAAAATAATCCCGTGGATATATTTGATGGTATTTGCATATTAAATCCTTTTTTTCATAATTTTTCAATGTTTATATATTAATATTTTATTTTTCATTTACTCATTTATCTAAGAATTAATTTTCTGCTTCTTTTATTGAGATCTCAGCGATATCCTTGTATTCAGGGTCATAAAGATGGCACGCTACAAAATAATCTGGTTCGATTTCTATGCTTTTAGGGGCCTTTGAATCACATGGTTCAAAACAATATTGACATCGAGGATGAAACCTGCAACCTGAAGGGGGATAAATCAAATTCGGTACCATTCCTGGTATTACATCAAGCAATTCCCTTTTCTTCCCTATAACTGGTACAGATGATATAAGTCCCCGTGTATATGGATGATAGGGTGTGATAAATAATTTTTCTATGTCACCATATTCAACGATGAATCCACTATACATTACAGCTACGCGATCACACATTTTAGAAATAATTCCTAAATCATGAGTGATAAAAAGTATCGAGGTGTTATATTTTTTCTTGAGGTTTTTCATTAATTGTAATATCTGGTTTTGAATTGTGACATCTAGGGCCGTAGTAGGCTCATCAGCAATTAATAGTTTAGGACTACAAGCAAGACCCATTGCGATTTGAACACGTTGTCGCATTCCACCACTTAATTCATGTGGATATCTATCAAATATTATTCGTGGAACGGGTATATTTAAATCTTTTAATATTTTTCTACTCCATTTTCTCGCAATATCATAGATACTTGTATTTTTTTTAACTGCTTCAATTAACAACTCATCCTCCATATGAAGACGATAAACTTCGGCGATTTGATCCCCAATTTTATATACAGGATTTAACGAGTTAAGGGGATCTTGAAAAATCATAGTGATTTTATTTCCTCGATATTTTAGAAACTCTTCTTCAGTTTTATGATGCAGATCTTCTCCCTTAAAATATACTCTCCCACTCTTAATTTCACCTGGAGGACGAACCAATCGAAGGATAGATAACGCAGTCACAGATTTACCACATCCTGTTTCTCCAACAAGACCGAGAGTCTCACCTTCATATATCTTAAACGAAACACCTTCTACTGCTTTAACTACGCCTTCCACTGTATAAAAATAGGTTGTGAGATCTTGAACATCTAAGATAGCCTCTTTTCTCTCTACCATAGTGTCTTGAAGCTGACTTTCTTCATAAGGTTTAAAAGCAGCACTGAATCTATCGCTCATTTTCTCAGTAGAATCTGGCATAATCTGGATCCTTAAGGAACCAAGAATTGAAATAATATATATACCTGAAGCGACTAATAATGGAATCCGGAGATCTGTAAAGCTATAATGATAAGAAATAATAAGGGATTGGAATAAACCTAGTATAAGACTCACACCTACGGTAGCTAAGTATACAACAATTAGAGCGATTATCACAAATTTAAAAGATTCGGAAAATTTTCGTTTATACACCTTTCGAACTATTAATGTACCAATAATAATATTACTAACTGATATGAGAAATTCAATATATAAAATTGGGATTAACATATCATATTCTGTTGGCCAAACATGATCTGCCCAAAAAACGGAAAAGATTCTAGAATATGAAAACCCAAATTCTGAGAAGGCTATAAATATAGAAACTCTACTGGCTACACTAAAAAAGAATAAAACTAAAGCAACCCTAGCGGCTTTCTTTTTAACAAATGATGCATTTTTCATTGACGCATCCCACATTTTTATTGATGTAGCATACCACCATATAATCCTAATACCTAACGTAAACATCACAATCGAGAGAATGGTAATGAATGTTATGTTTAAGATAAATATCTCATTAATCAAGATAAATATATATAAATAGATTACAAGAAATGGTACAACCCAAATCCAATACGTTATAAATCCTCCAAAAAAAGCAGCGTGTTGAAGTAGTATTTTTGATGCCCGTTTGTTGACAGGATTCATCTTATTAAATAGATATGTAATAGATAGATCTGCAACAACCGTAAAAAGAGCACTCATACCACTTAGAAAAAGTACTCCTACCAAAGTATTTGAACTTAGAAGTATTTTAAATATCGAAATTATTATTATCGGTAAGCCCCATATTAATCCTATGATAATCTTATTTGAAGTAGTATTGAATTTACTCTCTAATAATGAAACATCATCTATTGATTGAGATTTATCAAATTTCCTTAAAAAATATATATAAATTTTAAGGGAAATCCCTTGCGGAAAACGACGATCTTTATCCCCACTAATATCCTCTTGATCTTCTGATAGAAGTTCTTTTTCATTTGTATCCTGTTTTCTATTAAACTTCTTTAATTCAGATTCTAACAATTCTTTAACTCTTTTTTCACTTTTTTCACTAGCGTCAGGCAACAGTTTGCTTTTCAGTAAATTAAAAAAGACAGTAATATATAATCCTGTTACTACAATAGTTAATACTCGAATATCTTGCATAATAATTTGATATCCAAGCCATTTATGTATATATACTTCAAATATAACAAGCTGAATAAACCAAATACCAAATGCAATAAACGCTCCTCCGTACATAGAATTTTTAAGTACCATTTTTTCTATTCGTTTCTCATCCACCAAGGTTCTATTAATTATTGATGTAATAATGATGCAAATGAAAACTACTCCAAAACTCCATAATACACCTAAGCTGAATTTATCAGGATAATTAGGAAACGAAGGATCCCTCAGTGAAATTTGAAGTAGTGTAATTGAAAGAAAAATTGCTGAAAAAGCCCATGCTATTATCATTAAAAAAAAAATATATTTCTTGAAACTGTAATTTTGGGGTCTTTCTTCATTTAAAACCTGTGAATAACCAAATTTTCCCAAAAATGGTTTATGGAGAAAGAAAAAGATCGTTACCATTATAGCAAAGTATAATACATCATTATTTAGAATCCTAAATATATACCCATACATCCCTAAGGTTTCAAATATCATTCTGATACCCAATATGATACCGAAAATAATTAAGCTGGTTACCAATGAACTTAATTGATATATTCTCACTAATGATTCCCCTTTAAAAGAAAACTTTACAAGAAAAATTAAAATCAGTAATAATAGCAGTAGTGAAAATAGAGATTCAATTATAGCATATCCGTAATTACCAACTTGAAATGTTATTCCAATAATTTTTAATCCCTCTTATTTATATATGTAATCGAGGATCTAAAGCATCCCTCAATCCATCACCTATTAACATAAACCCAATAGCTGTAATTGCAATAAAAAGCCCGGGCCAAAAAACTGCATAATATGCACCCCAATGACCCCTCCCATAATTGATATCAGTGCCCCAATCTGCAAAAGATTCATCTCCTAATCCCAAGAAAGCAATGCCTACAAAACCTAAAATTGCACCTCCCATTGCTCCGAAGAAACCAATGATGATAGGAGACATTGCATTTGGCAAAACATGTCTAAACATTACTTTAAATTTTTCCGCCCCACTAGTTATTGCAGCCTCGACATAGACATTCTGTTTTACTTGCAGCACTAGGGCTCTTACCCATCGAGTAGATCCTGGTATACTAAAAAGGCCGAAAAGTATCAGTATGTTATATAAACTATTACCAATGAGGGGTGCTACAATAATTACAAGAATTAATACAGGAAAAGAAAACCAAAAATCACAAAAACGCATTATTATTGAATCTATTTTTCCACCAAAATATGCAGATATCGTCCCTACAGAAAGCCCTCCAAGGGTACCAATTATAACGGGTAAAGCCGCCGCTGTTAGTGCTGTTCTTGCGCCCCAAATTATTCTTCCAAGAATATCAAATCCATATTCTGTTGTGCCTAATGGGTGTTCTGGCGAGGGGGGAAGGAATGGTGTCTCAGGGAGAAAATCGGGTGGTGTTAAATGATCTATTGTAAATGTAGTTAACCAAGGAGCATACATACCCATAAAAGCAATGAATAAGATCATTACCATTCCAGCTATTGTCAAAGGCGTAAGTAGGCGTCTAAATAATTTCCTTTTAGATTTTATTTTCCCTATTTCAAATTCAGTAGCTTCAAATTCTGGATCCCGCCATCCAGGTACTAAGTAGAATTTTAACAATCTGGAGAACTTATTCTTTTTGTCTGCTTGAGATTCATATCTTTTGGTTTCTTCTACAGAAATTTGCTTCAGTTTTATTCACTTCCTTTATTTTTTTTAATACAAAATTCTTGGATCTATAATTGTATAGGCAACATCTGCAATGAGAGTTCCTGATATTATAATAATCGTTGAAAAAACAAGAAGTCCATTTATTACTAAATAGTCACCGCTTGTTATAGCTATCAGCATGGTGTATCCAAATCCAGTATAGTTAAATGTAACTTCTACATATAATGACCCTAATAGAGCTCCTGCGGTCCCTGCTATAACGAGATGACTGGTAGGGAGTATCGCATTTCGAAGAGCGTGTTTATTAATGACGTCTTTTTCCAAAACACCTTTAGCACGCGCAGTTCTAATATAATCCTGATCCAGCACACCTAGCATACTAGATCGAGTCTGCCTCGTAATCCCAGATAAAGATACAAAAATCATACAAATTACTGGAAGAATTAAATGAACAAGTGTATCCCATAAATAAATCTGATCATTATACAAAATACTATCAATTAGTCTAAATCCTGTACCACTCCCTCCTGATGGAACCGGAGTATTCAATATCGGATTATTAGGTAATAACACCTCAATAAAAAATTTCTCATGGGTAAATGTCCTTAATTCAGAGCCAATAAATAATTGTAGCAGGGTGGCAATATAAAAGATTGGAAATCCTGCTCCAACGATTGCTATTCCTCTAATTAATGAATCTTTTGGCGTATCTTTATGTTTTGCAGAGGTAACCCCAAGTTTAATACCGATAATTGGTACTATTATAATCGAAAATAGCATCAACTCTATCGTCTTTGGAAAAATCTGAGCAATTAATTCAATTACAGGTGTGTTTTCGGCTATAACAAACGATTCACCCCAATCTCCAGCGAAAAACCTTCTAAGATATATACCGAGTTGTACATACCATGGATCGTAGAAACCAGATCTTCGCAATTCTGCTTCATATCTAGCACGGTCTACCACAGTCCCAGGAATCTTATTCAATGCAGGATTAATAGACATCTGGTGAGATAAAATCCATGTAAATATCAATACTGCTATAAGAATAGGAAACATTAGTAAAATTCGTTTAATAACATATTTTATCATATTTCGGGCTTGACGAGTCATTTTTTTCCTCCTTTTTCATAAGTCATAATTTAAAAAGAAGTTAAGCTTTGAGCTTCTTTATTATATGTACTTCTTATTTTTAAAAAATATAAAATTAACATTTTTTTTTCTTATTTCTAAAGATTGAATTTAAAAAAAATTCACAATATTTAATAATTACGATTTAATTTATGATAATTACGTTCGTAATCCGTGTATTTTGAAAACTTTAAATAGTTAAATGTCGTAACCTTATATTATCTTTACGAAGTAAAGTAAATTTAGAAAAAATATCTACTTAAAACAAAAAAGGTAATACGATAAGGAGAAAAAAAAATGAATAAATCTACAAAAAGTATAGCTTTTTTCTTATTATTATCGTCAATAATCCTTCCAATTCTTCCAACAATTACAGTAGCTCAAGAAGAGAACATCGTTTTTAAAGTGTCTGCTTCGGCATTGCCAGATGAATGGGACCCCGTAGTTACAGATTGGTACAATGTAATATATGGATCATACGCGGTATTTGCGGTCCAGTATCCCATTGGAACACCTGCGTATTACACCGCTGGAACACTAGGTCCAATAGAGGATGAGTGGGTCGGAATACTCGCTACTGATTGGGAACTTGAACGTTGGCCATCCGAGGAAAATAGCGCAGATCCACCATTTAATAACTCAGGTGGAATAAGAACAGCTACATTTACACTTCGAGAGAATGTGACATTCCACGATGGATCCGATTGGAACGCTACAGTATGGAAATGGAATATCGATAGAATGAATATTATTTCCGGAAATTATACCGGTAAATGTCGAAACACAGATGATAATGAAGCTGAAGGAAATCTTATGAACACCATTATCGTAGAAGATTATAAAACCTATTTTACAGAAACATGGAATATGACAAAATTTGACTCTCCATATCTTGGACTTATTCCGCCTGATCTGGGAAAAGAACCTAAGGTTACCGATTATGCCTATTATAATCTTGGACCTAATGCGTCCCTTGTCGAATATCCCGGCGTCGATGATATTTTACCAAATAATACTATACGCAATCCTGCCCCTTATGGAGGCTGGGATTATGTATCGGCTGCTGCCATACATTATGCGCCTTATGATAGATATCCTATTGTAGACTACGTGGAGATCCTTGAAAACCCAAAATCAGGAGGAAAGATTAAGGTTTACTTTAACCACTGGACCACTTCTGGACTAGCTGGGTGGGTGAATATGCCTATGCTTTCATACCATTCATATAGAAATAGTTACACCACTAGAGGTATTTACGGGTATGAAAACGGCGTTGATGATGACCGAAATGCTGGACCAGTCACTCACATGATTGGCACAGGTCCCTACATTTATATAGAGCACGATGAAACAGGTACACCCGCAGGGGGTTATATGTTAAAAAATGAGAATTACTGGAATAAAACCCTTCTTGAAGCCGATGGTTGGTTTGATGTTGATAGATACGAAGTTATTAATTTCCCTACAGGTCAATTAGGAGAAGATTCTAAAAATACAGCCATGCTTACACATGCTATAGATTTTGCATACGATTCCATGTATATGCCTTTAGATTATGATGCTGTGTTAAGAAACAAAAATATTAGGTATGAGTCTACTGGGGCTACAACATATAAAACGAATATCGTACTGAATAGCATCAATGAAACATGGTGGGCATGGCCTGGGTATGATGCTTGGAGGAAAGTTCAATATCCTCGTGCTGGTGATAAACCTGCTGGTGGTGTTCCTCGAGCAATGCGAAAAGCGATGGGTTATGCGTTTAATTATGATCTTATGATACATACTGCTTTAAATGATCGCGCAGTTCGAGGTGGTGGGGTGCTAGGTAGCCCCAATATATATTATAATGACAGTATTCCCTTGGCAGATTATAATGTAACGAAAGCACGAGAAATTCTGCTTACCACTGAGAGTGACATATCAGGAGAAGTTTATACTACCATAGATGTTAATAGTTCATATTGGCCCAATCCCGATCTTTATAATTTCAGTAAAATGTGTGCCGATAGAAGTTTGACCGCAAGTAGCTCGGATGCTGATTGGCGATATATTGCTGACAACAATCCAATATACACACTTAACTTTTATTGGGATTCTGCTCATGAAGATGTAAAGAGTGTACTTCTAACTTCTCTTCGAAATATTGGGTGTACTTTAAAAGACAAAACTGGAGCTACAAATAGGGTTACCACTATAATTTGGGATACAGTCCGTATTGGTCATTTGACCACATTTGATGGAATCTATAGTCTCTTTTCTTGTGGTGCGTGGGTAATGGACGAGGACTTATCTCATACATCCCCTGAGTTAAATCTCTTTTGGGCTCATGTTGATCCCGATAAAGGGAGATGGCGAACTTTGGGCGGTGGAGGGATCACGAGTTGGCACTATTGGGGTAACTTCGGATTTAATTTTAATGAACGAGCTGATTATTATAATGATCGTATGTGGACTTCCGATCCAATGGAAAGAAAAATCTGGATTAATAAATTAGCACACGTCGAGCAAACCGTTGTTTTCCCAAAAATCTGGTGTTATGAAGCATTGGGCGGATGGGCTCTATGGAAAGACTGGGAATTTTTTACAGTAAAGAACACAGGAGGACATAATACGGGTCTCTTTGGAGGCATTTCAATCAGTTTCTTGAGATATGTAGGTCTTCCAGAAGATTTCGCATTAATTCCCGGAGCTCCATTACTCGTTACATTGACCATTTCAGCAGTTTCGACACTCGGTATAATATATGCGATAATGAGAAAGAAAAAACTCAAGTAGAATAGTAAATTTAAAGACTAAATAAATCTTTTTTCTTTTTTTTTTTTAATGTCAAACAACACTCAACAGACAAAAATAAATAGGCTCTTTGAGCTTAATAGAAAGATTTATCCTCGTTAAATCCTTATTTTATTTAATGCCAACAAAGCCTTCTGAAATTAAAAAGGCTACAATCCATACTTATTGGAATTCTAAAGAAAGATTGATCTGCCCCTTATGTTCTTCTCAACTACAACATGAATTTAATAATGGAGGCAGGAAAATTATTACTTGAAAGGGACCTGTATGGGTATTGACTAATTATTATAGCTATATTAATCCTAAGTGTGAAATGCACGAGGCATTTCCAGTAGCATATCATTCAGTCATTCAACGGAAGCGATTTTCCTTGGAAGTATGGGCAAAAGTGATACAACATCATTTCAAGCATCAACTTAATTATTCCACCATCGTCAAACTCATGTGGGACGATTGGGACGTGTCAATTTCGAGGAACACGGTGAGAAACATCTGCGAATTTTTTGAAATGGCAGGAAAGCAATACACGGATAAAAATTCCTAAAAGGGGTAGAATCAAGCGGGAGAATCATTTTATCGCTTGATGGTGCCCAACCAGTTAAGAACGAGCCTTCTCTTTGGGTCTTTTCTGAGAAATTGAAATGCTCTATGGCGTTCCCATCGTAGGCATCATTTCCGACAAGCAAAAAAGCATTGTGAATGGTGTCAAGCAATTCAAACCAGATATCCCACATGCATATTGCCAATACCACTTCCTTAACCACGTTTTTTTTTGTTTTTGAAACTATCTTATGATTTTAAAAACAATAGTAAAAATATAGGGGATTATTAATCCTTAAATAATATCTAACTGAAGAATTAATTAGCTATATTTTTTTTCTGCCTACACTATATCGTTTAAGAAGCATACCACATATAGCCCCTGAGATGGCTATTTCAAACAAAATAATTATGTCAAGCCATCCTCTAATATTACCAAATTTTAGGATAATCGGTTCTGTTGAAAAGCCAAACATAATAGCATAAAATATGAAACCTTCTGCAATAAGAAGAGGTACCAGCCAGATGGATGCTTTAATTCCATAATGAGCTATTTCTTGTTTATATGTTAACACAAAACATACCAAAAACAACACTAAAGCGGGTAAGAAGAAAGTTTTCAAATATGTTGTCCAAGTCCAAAAAAGTATGGTTCTATCCATATCAGTATAAGAGATCCATTCTTCATAATAATAATCATACATCATAATGTTGGCGATAATTCCGTAATAACATAAAAAAGCAAAAATATACAAAAAAATAACACCCCCTTGTCGTCCCCAGTCAATTTTTATATGACCTTTTGCTTTATAATCACTTTTTTCAATCTTCTCTGTTTCCATATGTTAAAACCTAGAAATTTCAAAATTAAATAAAACTTAACCTAAAAAATTATTTTACAAATTTAAATTCTTTTCATTTTAGAATGCTATTTTTCAAAATTTTACGTTCGTAAAGTTTTACCTTACTAAGAAATCTTTAATTCGACTATCCCAAGTATTATATTTAGATGTTCCGTCCTTCCACTTTTGTTTTGATGCTTCTTTTAAGAATTCAATTCCCGAATTTTTAGGCAATTCTTCGATAATTTCAATATACCGTGGTACATGAAAGTAGGCGAGATTATGAAACAAATAGTCGCTAAGTTCTTCATGGGTGATAGTGCGATTTTTCGCTTTCACAGCAATGATTTTAAAATTAATATCAGGATCATTTCCATTCCGAACAGGTATGACAGAAGATTCAATGATATTTGGGTGTGAATTTGCTACTCGTTCAATATCCTTTGTAAAGATTACTTCATTGTTTTTGGATATGATCTCGTTTCTTTTCCCCTTATAATAAACATATCCCTCATAGTCAATATAACCAAAATCACCCGTGTAAACCCAATTATCCCTTCCTATTTTTACATCAATTTTTCCAGGTTGTCTATAATATTCAAAAATTGCTCCGGATGCTCTTCGTACTGCTATTTCTCCAACGTTATTTGGTCCTGGAGGCATTTCTGTTCCATTAGGGCCGATAATTTTTAATTCTATGAAATCTAATGGTGTTCCAATTGACCCCATTTTTCCACCTTCAGAACCTAGTTTATTGATAGTTACACCAATTCCTTCTGCATGTGACCAGCACTCATGTAAGTGGATTCCAAACCTTTCTTCAAAAGCATTCCATAAATCCATTCCTGCGCCAAAACCGTAAGCAAACTTGATAGAATGAACTCGATCATTGACTTTGGGCTTTTGATACAATAGATTTGTCAGATGGCTACTGAAATAACAAAAACAAGTGGGTTCAAACTTATGGATTTCCTCCCAGAATGTTGATGCATTAAAATCTTCAGTAATTATAAGCGATTTATCATAGACAATTGAAGGTAATACCACAAAAAAATGGGCAGTGCTACTAGATAAAGACATAGGGCAATAGATTTTGGATGCTTTGTCTAATCCTATCTTCATCAATTCAAATCCTAAAGCAATACCTGCTAATACAGTATTTCTATACACAACTCCTTTGGGTTGTCCAGTCACACCACTAGAATATTGAATTTCTGTAGGATCATCACTATACATATTAATCTCGGGATTTTGAGAATTTGATGTAATAATTGACTTAAAATTGGCATAGTGATTCTCAAAATTAAAATCAACAGGAGCATTGTGTATAAGTACTTTCTTGATCTTCGGTAGATTTTTACTAACTTCTATGTATTTGCTAAGAAATTTATAATCAATAATCAAAACTTCTGTATCACTGTCTCTTAATATATATTCTAAATGATTGTCACTCAAAAATGTATCAATAGGTACAAATACACATCCGGCTTTAGCTATTCCAAACCATGTAAAAAGGAATTCTGGGCAAGTTTCCATAAGTAACGAAATTTTGGGTGCTTTTAAATCCAATTTATTAGTCAATTCAAGAAGTCCATGAGCAAGTTTGTTGGAATTATTATTAATTTCTTCATAAGAATAGCTTTTGTCTTTAAAGTAAAGATATGGTTGATCTTTATTTGCCTTTGCTTTAATTTCTAATAATCTCGGAAGTGTAGCGTTCTCTATTCCAAAATTTCTTATTATTCTCGAACGCTCATCATTTCTGCTTATCTTTAAAGACCCTTCCTCTATTTCAATAATTACTTCTTCATTATCTTGGAATGGAAATAATTCATCTTTATAAACCTTGCTTGGAATATATATCCAAACACTTTTATAACCACCATTTCCAGATTTTTTTGTAGTTATTTTTCCTTTAGCTACTTTCAAAAAATTATCACTTTACTTTTTATTAGATAGAATGCTTTACTACCGTAATTTAAGAGAGTAATCACTCTTTCTTTAAAATGTTTTCCATAACTCAGTGTGATCTATCAGCAAATTTTGACATCAATTTTGATTTATGTTACAGCAGTAAGAACGAACTTAAAATATATATGGTATATAAAAAAAATAAAATGAAAATAAGGAGCTATATAATTATATATAATATAAACTAAAGCTTTTGACCTATTGCATATCCCTCGTGAATTGCTTCTAACATTCTTCTAGCTTGTGAACAATCTCCTATCGCGTGTACAGTGGGTAATTTCTCCCTCAACATATTGAATAATTTATTTTGAGCTTCCATACCAGCAGCAATCACAACTGTATCAGCTTCAATTATTTCAGAGTTTCCTTCTCTTTCGATTTCTACTCCATCATCCGTTATTCTAATGACTTTAGAAGAAGTGTATTGTTTGATGCCCCATCTGGCTATTCTCATGGTGACTGACCATTTTGTTGCTGGGCCAACATCTCGTGCAATCTTTGGCAACATTTCAACAATGGAAACATCCTTTCCTTGAGATCTTAGAAGCTCCGCCGTTTCACAGCCAATCATCCCCCCCCCTATTATTACAACATTATCACCTGTGCTTGACATTCCCTTTAACACATCAACTGCCATAACAACATTTTCAGTGTTAATTCCTGGTATATCTGGAGTTATTGCTGTCGCACCAGTAGCTACGATAACCTCATCAGCGTTTTCCTTCAAAATAGAATCTACCGTTGCTTCTTTATTAAGCTGAACATTAATTTTTAATTTCTTCATCTGATATATTAAGTAATGTGTTAAACAATTGGTCTCCTCCTTATGAGGGGCTAAGGACGCCGTTATTAAATTTCCTCCTAGCTGATCATTTTTCTCCCATAGAGTCACTTTGTGACCTCTTAATGTTGCTACCCTTGCGGCTTCCATCCCAGCTGGACCACCACCAATAATGAGGATCTTTTTCAATTTTTCCGCTTTCTCTAATTTTTTACCTTCCTTACCCAATCCAGCGTTTACAGAACACACAATAGTTCCTGGACTAGCCATAGCATCAAAACAACGGCAACAAGCTATACACATATTAATATCGTCAAATTCACCTTTCATAGCTTTTTTTGGGAAATATGGATCAGTCAAAAATGGCCTGCCAAAATGTACCAAATCTGCTCTTCCGTCTCTTATAATCTCATTAGCAAATCGAGGATCATTGATTCTCCCTCCTGTCATAATAGGAACATTTATTATCTTTTTCATCGCTTCTGCTAAATATACAAATGCTCCCCTAGGAACTGACATAGGTAACATAGGTTTTGGTGATTCATGCCATCCTGCCCATGTGTGTATCACAGAAACTCCTGCTTGCTCTGCTAATTTTGCCATAATTTGAGAATCCTCCAGAACTGTACCCCCATCTATGTATTCTTCAGCACTAATTTTATAGATTACAGGGAACTGGTTTTCAAGTTTTTTTCTAATATTTTTAATAATTTCAACAATAAAAGTTGCCCGTTCTGCAGGAGATTTTCCTCCAAATCTATCAGTTCGTTTGTTGGTAAGAGGTGATCCGAATTGACTTATTAAGTATCCTGTTGATCCCATTAATAATACACCTTTAAATCCTGCTTCAGCACTTCTTCTCGCAGAATCACCAAATCTTTCAACTAATTCTTCAACCTCTTCAGTAGATAATTCTCTTGGCATTTCACCTCTTCCTCTATAACCCGCAATGGGAGATGGTGCCACAGGTTGCATACCAGTAAGACCAGAATGGCAATATCTACCGCCATGTGATAATTCAATCATCGGAACAGATCCATTTTTATCAATGGCGTTCGCTAATTTTTTCAAACCTGGGGAATACTTATCATCATCAGTTGCTATCATACCTTTACCTGCTGTACTTCCTATCGGGTAGTCTATGATACCCATCTCTACACAAATAAAACCAGCACCTCCTTTAGCCCTTTCTACATAGTAATCAACTAATTGGTCGGTTACATATCCATCGTAACCAAATCGGGTGTTCATAGGGGCCATCATTATTCTATTACTTATTTCAACATCTCCAATTGTTATTGGCTGAAATAAATATTTTACTTCTTCTACAACCATGATTGCTTCTACCTTTTTATTATATAGTTTATATATTTCAACATGAATTTTATTAAAGTTTTCTAATAATAATTAATACAATTTTTTCATTATCTTACCTAATATTTAAAACCAACTATTGTAAATTTACGGAAATATTGATAAATTATGACTGAAAATGAACAGGTTAAGTTAATAAGAACTGCTTGTCCAGCACATTGCGGTATAGATTGTTGTGGAATTTTAGCTCATGTAAAAGGAAATCGTATTGTAAAATTGGAACCTGCGGACTTTCCTGATGAAAGAGATCGGAGGATTTGTTTACGTGGATTAGTTAGTTTAGATATTACTTATCACCCAGATCGTATTAAATATCCAATGAAACGAATTGGAGAAAGAGGTGAAGGGAAATTTGAACGAATATCCTGGGAAGAAGCTTATATGATAATTGTTGCGAAATTTAAAGAAATTTCTGAAAAATATGGATGGAAATCGATTGGATGGGTTTTAGGAGGACCTGGTGCAGGTACAACAAAATTTGGTGCATATCTTAGATTGGCAAGTTTAACGCAGAGTACTCGTGTGAGTGCTTGGGGCTATGGAGATGCAGGGTTACCCTGTGGAAGTAGAGTGATTTTTGGACACCAATTTCCTTATCTGTATTTGTTTGGGGAATTCTGGCAGAGGAAATATCCTGAGTTGTTAATGATATGGGGTACAAATCCAGCTGAATCCATGCCTTTACAAAATATGAGAAAAGTTTTAGATGCAAAAGAATATGGAACTCAGGTAATTGTTGTAGATCCACGTTTCACAGTTACAGCATCAAAAGCAGATGAGTATATTGGATTAAAACCGGGTACCGATAGTGCTTTAGCTTTAGGGATCATGAATGTGATATTCCAAAATAACTTACATGATAAAGAGTTCATATTAGAACATACGAATGGAGCCTATTTAGTGAGAACCGATTCAGGAATAATGCTACGAGGGAAAGATGTAGACGCAAAAAAGCCAGAAGCTTATATTGTATGGCATGAATCGTCTAATTTTCATAAAACACTATCTCGCACAAGTGTAAAAGAGGCAAGTCTTACTGGAACTTATATGATAAATGGAATTGAATGTAAACCAGTAATTCAGGTATTGATGGATCTAGCCTCTGAATATACCCCAGAAAAAACCGCAGAAATTACAGGGGTTAATAAGGATCTTATTGTTAAGTTAAGTAAGAGGATAGCTACAGCTGAAACAGTTAGATTTTTAACTCATATGGGTTTTACGAGAACTTATCATGGAGATATTTCCTTAAGGGGTCTAATATCTGTAGCCGCGATTACCGGAAATGTCACTACATCAGTAAATTCTGGACATGTGCCAGGAATTCTAAATTGGAATCCTTTCCTTAAAGCAATTCCAGATAAACCCAGTTTTCATAGAATCGGTATCCTCAATCTCTATGAGGCTGTGATATCTAGTAATCCCTACCCAATAAAGGCTCTCTGGTTTGCTTTCATTAACTTTTTGAACCAATGTGCAAATGCTAATAAAATAATTGAAGAGTTTTACCCCAAATTGGAGTTTATTGTACAAACAGAACTATTTTTAACACCCTCCGCTCGATATGCCGATTTAATCCTCCCGGTTTGTAGTTTTTTAGAATTTTCAGATTTTTTAGCTCAACCTTATCCTTATGCACAACTTCAACAGAAAGTAATTGAACCATTATTTGAATCCAAATCAGATGCGACTATTGTTGCTGAACTTGCTGAATGTCTTGGGTTTGGTGACTACTTTAAGGGAGGAGAAGAGAGCTTGATAGATCTTATCATGGCGACCCGTTCCTTCGAAGGAATGACTCGAGAAACTTTAAAAACCCAAGCTATGAAATTACCATCACTACCAGAGGGAGCAAAATTTCCACTAAATTTTGGAACACCCTCTGGTAAAATTGAACTATATGCAGAACAGTTAGTAGAAGATGGGGAGGCTCTTCCAGTCTATTTGCCACCTATTGAAGCTCCAATTACTCCTGGTGAAAAGAAGTATCCTTTAACATTAGTGAATGGTCATAGTCGCTTCCGTACGCATTCCATGTTTGCAAATGTCAAATCTTTGCTAGATTTGAACCCTGAACCCCTAGTTGACATCAATCCGATTGATGCTGAAACCAGAAATATATCAAATAATGATATTGTGACTGTTTTTAATGATAGGGCTCGAACAACACTAAAAGCTAGAATCTCTGAAAGTGTTCAACCGGGCATACTTGATATTACTGAAGGCTGGTGGATAGAACAATTTAGAGAGGGAAGTTTAAACCATCTCACACACGATATTATTAATCCAGTACAAGATAAAGTTTACGAACCGAACATGCATATGAACGATGTTGCCGTGGAGGTGGAGAAAAAATGAGCAAGAGTAAACGGTTAGGAATGGTTGTCGAGCAAGAAAGGTGTATAGGATGCGAAGCATGTAGCGTAGCATGCAGAATAGAAAACAATTCAACTGATTTCTGGATAAAAGTTGAGACTCAAGGAACAAGTGTTAAAGATACTCCAGTAGGGAGATTTCCCGACTTAACCTTGAATTTTCTCCCTAGATTCTGCAACCATTGTGAAAATCCACCTTGCATCGAATCTTGTCCAGTTGACGCTTTACAAAAACGGGATGATGGAATTGTAATTTTAGACCAAAATCTATGCACTGGATGTCAAGCGTGTTTAGATGCTTGTCCATATGATATAATTGTGTTCGATGAGAATCATAACGTTGCCGAAAAATGTAATCTATGTGCTCATAGGGTGGATAAAGGACTTGAACCCTTCTGTGTTCTTTGTTGTGAAGGACAAGCATTACATTTTGGAGATTTAAATGATCCTGAGAGTAATATTGCAAAATTACTCTCTAAAGATGATGTTTTTCAACTAAAACCAGACGAAGGAACAAAACCTAAGGTCTATTATATTCCTCCTAGACCTAAAAAAAGATTATAAATCTCCTTTTTTCTAATAATTAGAAAAAATTATTATTTTATTTATGCCGTATTATTTGGTGAAAATTTAAGAATTGAAAAAAATCAAAAAAATAAGAATTGAAATTATTAGGCAAAAATTTGTGAGATTATAATGCTCTTGGTATTTTATCTGCTTCAGATATACCAATAAATAGTAGACCGATTACAATAATAGCAGATAAGATTAAAAAGTATAGATCTAATGATAAAACTGTTAGTAAAATAATTATTATCATACTAAATGAATAACTAATCCAAAGAAAAGATCGTGTCATTGATGTTCTTTGAAATCTATCTCCAGAAATTAAACCTACTATCCCTAATACTGCTGGTGGGATAAAGTATAGAATAACATAAATGTAAAATATTAAAGTTTCCTTCTGAATAATTATATCTAGTGATTCATTTGATATACTTTGAAAAACTATAAAAATTAATGATGAAAATAAAAATCCAATGACGAAAAGTGATAGACTTATTATAGAATATGCATTATATTTTTCTATTTTTGTTAACAATGTCGTTCCTCCATTTTTTTGTTATATATGTTTTTTCTTTTGATATATAAATATTAAATAATGAATAATTAATAAAATGTTAGGATAACTAATTATTTTTCTAATTTTAATTAAAAAATTTTTTTTAAATATTATTAAGCATCTGTATTTTCAATTATCATTGCAGTTCCTTGTCCACCGCCACAACACATTGTAGCGAGACCATATTTCGCGTTTTTCTCTTTTAAAATTCTTGCCAATGTACCAACTATTCTGGGGCCTGTTGCTGCTATTGGGTGCCCTATTGAAATGGCACCACCTTTAATATTAATATCGTCAATTTTATCATCTAACCCAACTTCATGAACCCAATTAAGTCCTACACTACCAAACGCCTCATTAATTTCCCAAAAGTCGATATCATCTATAGTTAAGCCCGCATGCTTTAACGCCATCCAAGTTGCAGGAACAGGACCTCTTCCCATAACTGTGGGATCCACCGCACCATATCCATTCGAAACAATACGAGCTAATGGATCAAGATCATGTTTTTTCATTGCATCTTCTGACATTAATAACAAGGTAGCAGCTCCTGCATTAATTGGGCATGAATTTCCCGCAGTTACTAGGCCCAGTTCTGTCCCAAACTCTTTAACATATTCATCTTTACTCATGAGTGGTCTATAGTATCCACCATCCCAACCAGGTTTACTTAGAGCTCTTAAATCCTTTGTTCCTTCATAGGTGGCATTTTTCCTGACAGAAAGATCATGCTCAATTAACATAGGAGTATCCTCATCACCTTCAGCATGAGCCATTACAGGGGCAATTTCTCCCTTGAAAAACCCTTCTTCTTGACCTTTAGCAGCTAATTGATGACTGCGAACTGAAAATCTATCATAGTCTTCTTTAGTGAAAATACCAGCATTCATTTCTGAGAGTTTTTGAGCTGTTTGTAGCATTGAGTACGAGCAACGGAAATCAACGACATCATCAACAAAAAGCTCATGTCCTACCCTCATAGCAGGGGGTGTTTCTCTTACCGTTGGACGTTTTGATCGTGACATAGTAGCATTATTTTTCCCAGTCGCTATCACTACATCAGAATACCCCATTGCAATATTATTATATCCTATGGAAGCGCAGGTCATTCCTGAACCACATTGCCTATCTAATGCGATAGACGATATTTTTGCTGGAAATTTCGCTAAAAACAGGGAATATCTTCCTCCAAAGGCTATATTTTCATAATTAAAATGAGTAGCTCCTACATAAAACTCATCTACATCTTCAGGTTTTACTTTATCTTTTAGACGGTTGTCAAACATATCTATTAATGTTAGAGCAGTCAATTCATCAGGACGTAAGGTTCCAAACGCATCTCTTGCTGGTTCTCTTGGTCGAGATCTTGAAAAAGGAGTTCTTACATAATCAGTAATATATACATCTCTTATTTTCATATTTTTTAAACCTCTTTTTATTTTTTACCTCATATTATACTCACATATCTATATTCTCAATTACTACAGCTGTTCCCTGACCCCCCGCACATGACATAGCAGCAAGACCATATTTTGCACTCTTCTCTTTAAGAATTCTAGCTAATGTTGTCGTGATTCTCAGACCCGTAGCGGATGCTGGATTTCCTATCGCTATTGCTCCTCCATGAATATTCATTTTATTTTCCCAATCAATACCTAATTTATTAGCAGCATTAAGTGCTACAACACTAAAGGATTCATTAATTTCCCAAAAATCAATATCTCCCACTTTTAAACCTGCATGCTCTAAAGCCATTTTGGATGCCGGTACTACACCTCGTCCCCATACAGTTGGATCTACCCCCGCAAAACCAATTGATATAACCTTCGCCATGGGTTTCAAGTTGTATTCTTCAAGTGCATTTTTAGATGCTAATAAGCAAAGTGAAGCTCCATTACTTATTGGAGAACTATTTCCTGTTGTAATAATACCCTTCTCTGTTCCAAATTTTGCAATATATGCCTCTTTAGAAAGTACAGGATTATTATAGCCACCTGCCCATCCTGGAGTGCCTATGGAAGGCATATTTGCAATATTTTCCAAAGTAATCGCCTTTTTGATAGATTGATCTATTTCAACCTCAATTTGGGTATCAGGTTCACCTTCTTTATGCCCTTTAAGAGACATAATTTCTTCTTTGAAATATCCATTTTCCAAAGCCTTCGCTGCTAAATTATGGCTACGTGTACTTAATTTATCCATTTCATCCTTTGTGAGAAGCTCTGCTTCTTCCTCAGCAAGTTTTTGAGCTGCTTGAAACAATAACCGACTCGTTTTCCAATCATATAAATCATCATTATACCATTTGCTATCTGGATCAAGCATAAGTTTATCTGGCGGCATCCCATATACTGTTACTTTTCCATCGTAACTATGCATTGGTACTCGAGTAAATTGATCAAAACCTAAGGATACCACCACATCGGAATAACCCATTGAAATATTGCCAAAACCAACATGTAAAGTTGTCATGCCGGAACCGTCTTGTTTGTCAAATATCGTTGCAGGCACATGAAAGGGAAATTTTGCCATAAATATAGGAATCCTTCCCCCAAATGTCCCATGCTCATGTTGTAATAAAGTACTGCCAATCAAAACCTCAGAAACATTCTCACGTTTGAGTGTGCTTCCCTTGTTTGGTATACGTTTGTCAAACATATCTATCAAAACATGAGCTGCAAATTCTAATCCCTGCTTATTACTAAAAACATCATCAGCAGGATCCAGAGGATTTGCTTGAGAAAATGGTGTCCTTACATGGTCTACTAAATATACTTCTCTTGCTTCCTTCATATTTTATGTTCTCTTTTTATTTAAAATATAAGATTATAATGTTGAAATTTAACGATAAATAAATATTTTCATATCATTAAAAATAATTATACTAGTTAAAACTAAAAAAAATAAAAAAGAAGTATATTAATTTTTACCTTCCCTTAAAGATGGGTTTACGTTTTTCTACAAAAGAGGTAGCAGCTTCCTTATGGTCTTCAGAAGCATAACATTTGGCATTAAATTCTCCTTCAATCTTTAGCATTTCATCAAAAACCTTATCATAACCTCTATGTATCGCTTCCTTCGAAAGGGCCAAAGCAAGTGGTGCTTGTTCTGCTAGATGATTAGCAAACTCCAACGTTTTAGGTAATAACTCTTCATGAGGAAATACTGCATTAACCAACCCAATCTTATAAGCTTCATCAGCAAATATACGTTTACCACTAAATATAAGCTCTTTTGCTTTATGAACACCAATAAATTTAGGTAGTAAAAAACTACCATTCATATCTGGAATTAATCCCATGCGAATGAAGAATTCTCCAAAACTAGCTTTCTCTGATGCGTAAATAATGTCGCAACTTAATGTTAAATTGGTTCCAAACCCAACTGCTACACCATTTACCGCAGCAATAATTGGCTTGTATAATCGAAAAAAATCATAAGGGTGAATAGTTACAGCACCACCTGAAGTTTCTTCCCTAAATTTCCCGCTAGCAAACTCTTGAACATCTGCTCCTGCACAAAATGCTTTCCCTGCTCCCGTTATGACAATTACTCTCACGTCAGAATCTTCTTTAGCAGCCTTTAGTGAATTTTTCAAATCTGCATTCATTTGTACATTGATAGCATTCATTCTCTCAGGACGATTAAGTGTAATAACCGCCACCATACCTTTTTTCTCGTATAGAATAGTTTCATATTCTGGACTCATAAACAATAACACCTTCAAATAAAAACTATTAAAATTCTGTAATTTGTTAGTTTTTAGTTTGTATTAAATAAAATTGATTCTTGTACTATTTAATTTTTTTACTTTTTACATTTAGAAGAAACAGCACTAAAATTATCAAGATAAAAAATAAAACTTTATTATCATACCAATTTAAATAAAATATTGAATGAATATTAACCTAAAAAAAAGTATTATTTGATGATAAAAAATGAGTAGTAAAGCTGAATATGAAAAAGCTCTTAAAACTTTATTTAAAGCAGGAGGATTTCAATTCCCATTTTCAGAAACTATACATGAAATTCTAAAAATAACTATCAAAGATGAAAATCTAGATTTCATAATAGCTTTTGAAAACCAGACCTCTCAAACAATGGAGCAATTAAAAGAGAGTAGTGGATTATCTGAAGAAGAAATTCTAGAAAAAGCAGACGCTTTAGCAAAAATGGGGGTAATAATCAACCAACCTAATCGTAGTGGGGTAATGGTATATCAATTATTCCCTTTTCATAGGCAATTTGAATATATTTTTATGCAAAACCTTGAAAAAACGGAAGAGAATTATAAGATAGCACGGTTATTCGGTAAATTGAATGAAGAACATAGCGATATTGTCCAATCTCAATATGACGGATATAGTGCTGCATTGAATCGTATGCCCGCAATGGATCGTACGGTTCCGATATTGGAGGATTTGGAAACAGGTGAAGAAATTAATGTTATTGTAAATGAAGAAATAGAAGTGCCAAAAGAAAAAATATTACCGACTCAACAAATTAGAGAACTTATTGAAAAATATGATGATATCGCTGTAGGTAATTGCTACTGTCGTCAACATCAAGAATTTCTAGGTAATCCCTGCAAACAAATCGAACTTACACCAAGTTGTATGACCTTAGGTAAATCTGCAAGGCATACTTCTAATCATGGTTTCTCTAAATTGGTGTCTAAGGAAGAAGCTTTGAAAATTCTTAAAAAATGTGAAGATGCAGGATTAGTCCATAAAGCCTATCATAAATACGGTAATTCATCAGCAGAGGAAGTCGCAATCTGTAATTGCTGTAACTGTTGTTGCATGACTGCCCGAGATTGCTTAATTTTTCCTGTAGTCAATGAGACAAATTATTTAGCTAGCATCGATGAAGATTTATGCACAGGATGTGGTACCTGCGTAGATTTATGCTATAATAAAGCGATTGAATTAAATGATGACAATAAAGCGGAAAGAATAGAAGAATTCTGTGCAGGATGTGGTGTGTGTGCTTATCATTGCCCTGAAAATGCAATTTCTCTTATCGAAGGACCGAGAATGGTAAGAATGCTCCCTCCACGTAAAAATTAAATTTTTTCTTTATTCGTTTTTTTTTAATTGAATGATTCTTATGTATTCTCAAGTCATCGTGAGAGGCTTGCCTTAATCAAATAAATTGAATTTTATTGAGAATTACACTTGAAGCATGAGAATAGATTTAAATTTTAATTTTTAGATTAAAAGTTCAAATATGTTTTCTAAGACAATATCTATTCGGGAAGATGGATTTAATATGAATAATTATAAATGTATATAAAAAATATAATACTTAATATATAAATGATGGTAATACCAATTTGACTATTATTAATTTTAAAGTGGATGAAGGGAAAAAGAAGAAAATCGAAGAAATTGCTAAGTTTAAAGGGTATAAAAGTGTCAGCGAATTCATTCGGGAAGCTATTGATGAAAAAATGAATTTGCAAAAATTAATTGACGACTTTAAAGAAAAAAATCCTCCTATCGATTTAGATAAAATTGACATACCTGATTTCATACCAGATGGAAAGTATTTAGGAATCTCTAGAAATACAATTGTAGTTATTGGAGATACATTGCAAGAAGTAATGAAAACGCTTTATGAAAAGTTCCCAGAAGCGTCTGCAGGGATTCTACGTAAAGGTAAAGAAATGGAGCAGTTTGAGACACTATTTTCACAATTTTCTACTGAAAATACCAAATGTTTCCAGCAAGCTGAAATTGCTAAAAGATTTTTTCCTATTTTAGAAATTTTCATATCACTTAATGGAGATAAAAAGTCTTTACTTGGATTAGTTGATACTGGAGCATCGATCATGGCCCTTGATAGAAAGTTCATTGAAAATTTTGAATTAAAACCTATTAGAAAAAGTAAAATATTAACTGCGAATGGAATTATTGAAGCACCAATCTATAAAAGCATGTTCCAATATGAAAATCTCTCATATGAATTAGAATTCACATCATCTGATACTAGTGGATTACCAATTCAAGTACTAATCGGAAAAAATTTTATTGATAAGTTTAATATACTTTTCCTAGGGAGAGAAAAATTGTTTTGTATCCAGGCGCTATAAATAATTCTATTTTTGGAAATTCATCGAATATTGAACTAGACATTTGATTCTATCTCATCTTAATTTTTTAATTGTTTTTTTTTAAATTGAATAATTCTTGTGTTAAAAGTTGTTTAAAAAAATCTTAATACATGTAAATAATATAAATAATAGAAAAGAGATTTAATAATTAAAGAAGTGAAATTTAGCTAAGAATTCTAATGGATAATTTAAGAATTAAGCGATATCATGATAAAATAAACCATGTAATAGATTATATAAAGGATTTACCAATAGAACCAAAAAACGAACTTGAAAAACGTGGGATATTTTATTCCTTACAAACATCCATTGAAGCAATTGTAGATTTAATTGCAATGCTTATTAAAGATTTAGGAATTCAAGTTAAAGATGATGTTGCCAATATTTCGGAAATTGTCAAAGTTAGAAAACTAAAATCAGAGTTAGGAGAAAACTTAAAAAAAGCTAATGGTATGCGAAATATTATAGTCCATCGTTATAATAATTTTGAAGAACAAATAATCCTAAATTCTGTCGAAGAAATAAAAGATCTTTTATATCAATGGATAAAAATTGTGGAGGAAATATTAAATGAAACTATATAAGATAGCGGAATTAAGGGAAAATTTAAGATCACTAAAGCAGAATTATGACGTGATTATATTTGGATCCCAAGTGGAAGGTGGAGCACGCCCAAATTCAGACATTGACATTGCTGTGATTTCACGTGAAAATGTTATAGAAAAAAATATTAACTTGCAAAAAGAACTTTTAGGAAAATTTTCTTCAAAATTTGACGTTCGCGTATTTGAATTATTTCCAATCTATATTCAAATTTCTATTATTGACCACTATGAAGTTATTTTTGGAGATATTTTAGAGATTTCTGAATATTTTTATACTTTTCGCAAAAAATGGGACGATTGTAAACACCGGATATTATCAAATCAGTTTTCAAGTTATCAAGAGCGTCTTTCTTTAATTAAATAAAGATTGAGAATTACTTTCCAAATGAATGTGGGTTACTAATTAATTTTAATAAAAAGATGATAAAAAGAAAAAAAGAATGATTTTTTAAATTACTCTACAATGGCGTAGGCATTACCAAGTACAACTGGGCCTCGGTCAGTTCGTACTTGAATGATATGACGACCGTTATCCTTCCAACCTTCTGTTGTGAGGGTCTCTCCAGGAAACACGACATCTTTAAATCTTGCACTGAATTCTTTAAAACGAGAAACATCCCCATTACATAGTCCATTTACAATAGCACGTGTAGCAATCCCATATGTACATAAACCATGAAGGATTGGTTTTGGTTGACCTGCCATTTTAGCAAAATTCGGATCTATATGTAGTGGATTAAAATCTCCATTTAGTCTATAAAATGCTGCTTGATTTGTACTGGTCTGATAAGAAATGCTAAAATCTGGTTCTACTCCTTCGGGAGGAATTATGGGCTCAGTTTTTGGCCCTGGGTCCCCACCGAAACCTCCTGAACCACCAACGAAAAAGCCATACCTTGTATCAAATATATGCTCACCTTCTGACGAATATCCGGATATTTTTGTATGTATGACAGCAGCTTTACCTTTATCGTATATATGTTCTATAACGGCTTTTGTATTTATTGTTCCATTTGGTTTAAAAGGTACATAAAGACGGATTAATTGCTCACCATGTAATAATCGGACAAAATCAGTTCCCTTTGGGAAAAGTAGTCCGCTACCTGCTACTATCGTTGCAAAACTCGGAAACACTTTCATACCGCCTTTTACTCTTTCATAAACAAAGGATAAATCTTCTGCTTGTGCACCAATTCCCAAATTATACAAGGCACTCATTTTCCAATCATACTTAAATGTTCCCTCTCTTGTTTGTCCTACTGAATTTAAATCTATTTTTGACATTCCGATTTTTCACTTATTTTTATAAGTTGAATTCTTTGAGTAATTATACTAAATACAGATCAAATTAAAAATAATTTCTAAAAAAAGGTAAATAAAAGGGATTTGAAATGCAAATTTATTTTACTCTACAACAGCGTATGCATTACCTAAAACTGTTGATCTTTCAGTTTTTACTTGGATTATATAGCGTCCGTTATCTTTCCAGCCTTCTGTTGTCAAAGTTTCACCAGGATATACCTCGCTAGTAAATCTTGCTTTAAATTCTTTAAAACGTGAAACATCTCCATCACAAAGACCATAAACTATAGACCTTGTGGCATAGCCATAGGTACATAATCCGTGAAGGATCGGTCTGTCAAATCTTCCACTTCTCTTAGCAAATACAGGATCTAAATGTAACGGGTTGTAATCGCCACTTAATCTATATATAGCTGCTTGATTTATATTGGTTTTATATGATAAACTAAAATCTGGTTCTTTTCCCTCAGGAGGATCTAACGGTTCAGCTTTGGGACCACGATCTCCACCCCAACCACCTTCACCAATATAGAAATGAACATATTTGGCGTCGAAAATATGTTCGCCATCAGGAGTTCTACCCGACATTCTAGTATGAATAACAGCAGCTTTCCCCTTATCAAACATATTTTCGCATACACCTTTGACTTTTAATTCCCCTTCAGATGGAAAAGGCTTAACAAGTTTTATCATTTGTTCTCCATGGATAAATCGCGCACCATCAACTGGCTTACTACTAAATCTTGGGAATCCTGCTCCCGCGAGAATACAGGCATAACTAGGAAAGACTTGCACACCTCCAGGTGTTCGCTCATAAACAAACTTAAGTTCATCTGGTTGAGCACCAATCCCGAGATTATAGAGTATTACGTCTTTCCAAGTATATTTAATGGTTCTTTCTTCAGTTTCTTTACCAATAATATCTAAATTTAAACTTGTCATTTTTACTACTCACTAATTTTTAGATTTTTTTTAATTAATTTATATTTCGAATAATTAATTAATCATTTCAATTAAACATTATTTCTGCTTAATTTCTCTGGAGTTAAGTTACAATGAAAGAAACAACATAAAAATAGAAAAAAAAGAAAAAATTGTTAATATTTTTTTAGAAATTACTCAACAATTGCATGAGCGTTGCTGAGGACTACTGTATCTCCTTTTCGAACTTGAATTATATAACGCCCGTTATCCTTCCAGCCTTCAGTAATGAGTGTTTCTCCGGGATAAACGACATTTGTAAATCTTGCTTTAAATTCCTTGAAACGAGACACATCTCCATCACAAAGACCATATATTATAGCTCGAGTTGCATGGCCATAAGTACATAACCCATGGAGTATTGGTTTCTCTTGACCACCTTGACGTGCCAATACAGGATCTATATGTAAAGGGTTCAAATCACCATTAAGTCTGTAAAGAACTGCTTGATTTTCAGTAGTTTTGTATGTTATACTAAAATCTGGTTCTACACCTTCAGGGGGTGTTAAAGTTTCACTTTTAGGACCTCGTTCTCCTCCAAATCCACCTGCCCCCAGGTAAAAGAAAGCTGATTTGACATCAAATAAGGGTTCTCTCTCTTTGGTAAGAGCGGTGAATTTAACATGAATAACCGCTGCTTTACCTTTATCAAAAATATCGGTGACCTCACTGAAACAGATTACTTCTCCTGAAGAAGGAAAAGGTTTATGCAAATGGATTAATTCCTCTCCATGTATGAACCTGGGAAAAAAAACATTTCCCATGTTGCGTGGAAACGCAATTCCTCTAGCGATGGTTGCAAAACTGGGGAATACTTTAATTCCCCCTGGAGTATTCTCATAAACAAAGGGGAGTTCATCTGCCTGAGCACCAATTCCTAGAGCATAAAGTACTGCATCCCTCCAAGTATATTTAAAAGTCACTTCTGGGTTCTTAACACCAACGCAATTTAAATCTAATCCAGACATTTTTAACCATTTTTTAATTTTTATTTTTTTTAATTATTTTTTATTTCTGATAATATATTAATCATTACGATTGTATGTTTTTCATTATTAGTCTTTTTATTCATTCATTCTAAATAAAACCACTTAATTTCAAACCTTCTATTAACCATTTTATATTCATTTCTAAATCATCTAATAATCCATATTCTACCATTTTAGAATTAGGAATAAAAGTCTTAAAATATTTAAGAGCAATTTCTCTGCTGGAGAGATTCTTATTGTACCATTGAATTATTGCATTTTTTGTTTTAAAGTGAAATTCTTCCATCTCATCAAGAATTGTTTCAAAATCTGCATCTGTCCATACTCCGAAATGAGCCAAAGTAATAGAATTTAACTTACCTTTCATATCTCTAAGTTTTTGAAAGGTTTTAAGTAATTCTGATTCATTGAACTCAGGAGGCATAAAAGTTGGTTGAACATACGTATATCCTGATTTATTCATAATTGCATCCCCAGTAAAAATATTTCTGTTTTTCTCATCGAAAAGTGCAATGGAATCCATTGTATGACCAAAGAAATTAAATACTTCTAATTTCAGACCATTTAGATCGATTATATCACCTTCTTTTAACGGAGTTACTTCCTCTATAGGTTCCACAATAGCTTCAAATACATCATTCATGGCAGCGGGTTCCTTTAAGTTATCTATTGCATTTTCAGAAGCTAATACTTCAATATCAACCTCCGGCATTAATGCTTTTAACTCATTCACTCCAGCCGTATGGTCCCAATGTGCATGAGTAAGTAAAATCTTATGGATAGGGTAAATTTGGTACATTTTTAACTTTTTAATAATTCCTTTTGCCTGATCTGCTGTTGATGTATCAATTAGCATTCTAGTTCCTTCATTTTCAACTACATAAAGGGCTAAACTTCTTGACGCCCCAAATAAAAAACCATCAATTAAAAAACTGTTATCATTAAATTTCCCTTCTTTATGGATAAAAACCAATTTGATCACTCTTTTAATATACACTTAAGATTCTAAGAATTTAATAAACATGCAAATAAAATATAAAAAAAAATGAAGTATGTCTTTTATTATTTCATTAACTCATCTTGAGAAACGGCACCTTCTCGTTTAGAAGGTAAGTCTTTCATTAATTCTGGAAATCTTTCCGCTAACTTTTGAGGAGTAAATGGTTGCCAATCATTTGATATTTTCTTTACAGCCCTCCATCCTCTGTATACCCAGACTTTATCAGCGATCGCTCTAAAGACCTCTCCATTGATACCTTTAGCCTCATCTGTAGCGAGATAGGCTACCAATGGTGCGAAATGTGAAGGATGAAAGATATCAAAACCATCCGGAGTTTTTGCTTTCATATAATCTCCCATTCTTGGAGTTAAATCAGTTGTCATACGTGTCCTAGCACTTGGTACAACACAGTTTACGGTTGCGTATTTAGCAACCTCTCGAGAAATTATTACTGTGAAAGTAGCTATACCAGATTTAGCGGCACCATAATTTGATTGACCTACATTACCATATAGACCAGAATCAGAAGCAGTATTGATTATTCTGCCAAAATTTCCTAAAGACTCATCCGCTTTTCCTTTTTCCCTGAAATAAGCAGCAGCGTGTCTAGTCAAATTAAATGTCCCCTTCATATGAACAGCAATAACAAGATCAAACTCTTCTTCTGACATATTAAATATCATTCTATCTCGCAAAATACCTGCATTATTCACAACGATATCGATTTTACCAAATTCAGAAATTGCTTGGTCGATCATTCCTTTTGTCTTGTTAAAATCAACTACAGAGTCATAATTTGCTATTGCTTTGACTCCAAGGTTTTTACACTCTTCAACAACGCTATCCGCGATTTTAACATCTTTATCCAAATGAGTAGCCCCACCACCTATATCATTAATAACTAAATTACAACCTTCTTTTGCCATAATTAAGGCTTCTTCGCGACCTACACCACGACCCGCCCCAGTAATTAAGGCAACTTTTCCGTCTAACATTCCCATATTTTATCACTTAAAGTTTGTGTAAATTATTTTAGGGGAAGAAATTTTCCTTAAACTTTAAATCTTTCATATTATTAAGATCTAAATTCCAGCATTAATAGTAAAACCACCATCAACAACTATTTTTGCACCTGAAATATAACTTCCTGCTTTTGATGCCAAAAAGACAATTGTTCCCTTAATGTCATCTCCTTTGCCGAATCGCTTCATTGGTATTAGGTTCAATAAAGGTATTCCAATCATTTTGTACATTGGTCCATTTTTATCTTGAAGAAATTCCATCATACCCTCTTCCATATTACCTGGAAGAATAGCATTTACCCTAATATTATGTTTACCCCATTCTACTGCTAAAGATCTCGAAAGACCTATAACTCCTATTTTAGAGGTAGCATAAGCAGTCATCCCACTTGAAAACCCTACTTGTCCATTTTCACTTGAAAAATTGATAATACATCCGTTTTTTTGTCTAATCATCATTTTTCCTATTTCGCGGCAACATAGAAAGGTTCCTGTTATATTTGTACTGATGATACTATTCCATCGTTCCAAACTATATGTTTTGGATTGTGCCATATCTGATATTCCAGCATTATTCACTAATATATCGCATTTTCCGTAGTGGTCTTTCATAATATTTGCCATTTGCTTTACATCATCTTCCTTTGTTATATCACATTTTATTGAAATGCTATTACTGCCAATTTTTTTCAACTTTTCAACTGCATCCTCTAATTTTCCATGAATATCTCTGCCACAAATCGCAACATCTGCTCCCGCTTCAGCTAATCCTTCAGCTGAAAAGAATCCTAATCCTCTACCTCCACCAGTGACAAGAGCAATTTGATTATCTAATTTAAACAAATCTTTTATATGCGTCATAAAATCACTTTGAGTATTGATTTTATTAAAAAATAGTATATAATAGTAAAAAAAAAGAATGTGTTTATTCTTATTAAACTAGAAATAAATAAAAAACAGTTAGGCGTCAAGATTTTCAATTATTGTTGCTACTCCCTGTCCGCCTCCAACACAGGCGTTGGCTATACCGTACTTAGCTTTCTTATCTTTCAAAATCCTTGCTAAGGTTCCTGTAAGTCGAATCATAGTTGACCCTAAAGGATGCCCAATAGCAGTAGAACCTCCCATAACATTGACTTTTTCCCAGGGAAGGTTGAATTTGTCCATGCAATTCAATGCAACAATACAAAATGCTTCATTTATTTCCCAATAATCAATATCTTCCGCTTTCATGCCAGCGATATCTAAAGCTCGTTTGGTAGCAGGAACTGGCCCTCTACCCATTGTTGAGGGATGTACTGCTGCCCAACCAATAGATATAATTCTCGCCATAGGATCAAGACCTCTCTTCTTTGCTTCTTCAGCTTCCATACAAACGGCGGTTGTAGCACCAGCATTTAGTGGTGAGGAATTTCCTACAGTGATTACACCTTGGTCTGTCCCTTCTCTCTTTACATAACCATCTTTACCGCCATTTTTTTCTAAATAAAATGGGCGAGATAATCTTGGTAATTTGGCATGACTTTCCATACTCGATGGTCTTACGTTCATATCTCTATCTACCATTAATGGAGTGCCAACATCTCCTTCTACGTGTCCTTCAATTGGTATGATTTCACCTTTAAACCACCCTTCTTCATGACTTTTAACAGCTAAATTATGAGCTCGTACTCCAAACTTATCTAAGTCTTCTTTAGTAAATATAGGTACTTCTTGTTCATATAATTTTTGAGCTGTTTGAAGCATGTTAAACGATGTCTGCATTTCTAAATCAGGACGAAAATATTTACTGTTTTTATCTATCAATTTTAAATTAGGTTCAGTACCTCTACCTCTAACTCGAGTCATATGTTCAAAGCCACTTGCCAATACACATTTAGCGTTTCCAGTCATAATTTCCATAATTCCAATATGCATTCCTGAACCTGCTGAACCACATTGTCTGTCAATCGAAAATCCTGGAACACTTTCAGGAAAACCTGCTAAAAAAAGGGGAATTCTCCCTCCATATGACCAGTTTTCCAAAGTCCCATTTGCAACTCCAAGAGAGGCTTCTTCAATATCTTTTCTTTCTACGCCTTTATCAGCTAATTTCTCATCAAAGAATTTTATCAACAATTCAGCAACCAATTCGTCTCCTCTAATTTCACCAAAAACATCTCTTTCAGGTTGTTTTGGTCTAGAGCGCGAAAATGCAGTTCGAGCATAATCAATCAACCAAACTTCTTTTAAATCCAATATTTTTACACTTTTTTGTAGTTTATTTTATTTTGAAATGAAATTGTAAATTAACAATAAAAATTAAAGATATCATATTAACAATTTTAATTTAAAATTTTAATTTAGTATACTTTAGAAGATGCCTAAAAAAAGTATATTTGTAGGGTACTATAACCTTATAGCTATGACACTTAACACCCTTGGTGTTCAATTAGAAGGTATGAATAAATCCGAAAAAAATCTAGTAGAATAGAATAATTTTAATTATAGCCATAACACAAATACTAATCCAACTAGGGGAATTAATGCCGCATAGGGTAAAACCAGTGTAGGTGAAAAAATAACCCATAAAAATGCGAATACTAAGTAAGAAATTATTTTGGCAACCTGAAGATCTGTAATCCAAATACCCATATAGAAAGCTCTGTCCAAAGGTGCCCGATTTACTATATATTTCACTGCTCCAGTATAAATACATCCCCACGCAAAACCAAGACATATCTGACCCATTATGAAAAAGATAATATTACCTGTAGCTGAACCTCCTGCATAGCAGAACAAAGTTAAAGCTGATAAGATAAATCCAACAGCAAGCATTATTTTTTCTGAAATTTTAGGGTTATCAATAATTCTTCCACTAAGAACCATTGCTAGTATTTGTAAAATTGGGTTGAGAGCAATAATAAAACCTGCTAACCCTATAGATATCCCCGCGTCTGTTAATATAAGGCTTATTATTTGGAGGAATGCTATTAGACCAAATTGACGGAAAAAGACACTGATAAAGAGAATAGATTTTACTTTTGCTCTTTTTCTTTTGGTTTCTGATTTTCCTTTTACTGACTCTTGGACTATTAGTTCTTCCTTAGTTCGTTCAATATCACTTTCTTTTTCTATAATTTCTCCTTTCTTTATATCTTGTACTGGAATAGCAAAGATTAATGATATTGTGGTTGTAATTATCAAGAAAAGAACTAGTGATCCTATTCCAAATATAGTAATGACAAAACTTGATCCTAGGACCCCAATGGCCCAACCAGTGCTTTTAACTGCGCTAAGGAGTGATAGCTGGGTTCCACTAACCTCAGTTGTTCCCAAATTTGCTCTTATTTCCTTCTTTTTATTTGATTTTTCCACAATATCAGCAAATAAAGCATCTGATGCAGGCATTCTCATTCCTAATAAAGAACCCCTAATAAAATTTAGAATACAATGATAGATGATATTATTATTTAGATTTAACAGCATAAATACGATAATTTGAGAGAAGAGGGCTACAATAAAAAATAATTTTCTACGACCTGTTCTATCACTTATTCTTCCAAAAAACCATGAAAAGACTGCCATCCCGACTCCCATCCACATCAGTGTAAATATTATTTCCCCATCAGAGAATCCTTTTGAATATAAAAATACTGGTAAAAATGCAAAATACGCGTACCCCGCTATTCCTGCAAAAAATACCGCAGTAATAAGGAAGAATTTATTTACAGAGAGCCTTTGTTCATCGGATTTGTATTGTAGCTTCAGTGTTTTCATAATATTTAAATTTTATATCGGTATCATAATCAGCTTTGGTTCATTAAATTAAATAAATCAAAAAAAGGTTTTCAGATAAGTAAAAGTATAATATTTTGCACATAAAGGTCTATACCTAGAACGTTAAAAAAAAGAATTATTAAAAGAGAAATTTGATTTTTATTATCATCAATATAGTTTTTTAGAACTAATGAGGAGATAAATGGAATGAAAAAAAAAATTGAAATTCATGGCTTTTGTGATGACCAATTCGAAAATGTAAAGGAAGTTTTCGCTGAAAACTTTAAACCCGATTTGGATGTAGGTGCTTCACTTGCACTAACAATTAATGGTAAATTTGTAATTGATATTTGGGCTGGCTATGCTGATGAGGCTCAAACTAAACCATGGGAAAAAGATACAATAGTTAATGTATATTCAACTACGAAAGTAATGACAGCCCTTTGCGTGCTCATGCTAGTTGATAGAGGTCTTCTTGATCTTGATGCCCCCGTAGCACAATTTTGGCCTGAATTTGCTCAAGCAGGTAAAGAAAATTTACCTGTACGTTATCTTCTTAGTCACACAGCAGGTATTCCTGGTTTCGATAAACGTATACAGGCTGAGACGCTCTACGATTGGGATGCAATAGTTAACATACTTGCTGCACAGAAATCCTGGTGGAAACCTGGAACTAAAAGTGGATATCATTCAATTACATTTGGGTATCTTCTAGGTGAATTGGTTAGGCGGATAACAGGTAAAACGCTTGGTACTTTTTTTAAAGAAGAGGTGGCAGAGCCCCTTAAAGCAGACTTTCATATAGGGCTATCTGCAGAACATGATTCCCGCGTTGGAGAATTAATTCCTCCTTCTCCAGCAGATCTTCAAAATGTGGGGGATATTGATCCAAATTCAATTCCGATAAAAGTTCTATTGAACCCTATTCTAACAGCTAGAGAAACTCTAACTCGTGAATGGCGAGCAGCAGAAATCCCTGCTTCAAATGGTCATGGGAATGCTAGATCAGTGGCTCGAGTAGGAGCAGCATTAGCTTGTGGTGGAGAGATTGATGGAGTAAGGCTGTTGTCTTTAAAAACTATTGAGAAAGCTTTAGAAGAACAATCATATGGTACTGATTTAGTTCTTACTGTGCCCACGCGTTTTGGTTTAGGTTTTGGTCTTGTTAGTAAAGATATGCCAATAAGTCCAAATCCGCGTGCATTTTATTGGGGTGGATGGGGGGGATCACATGTTACTATGGATCTTGATGCTAAGTTAAGCTGGGCATATGTTATGAATAGAATGATGATGTCCCTAACTGGAGACCCTCGTACTATGAATATACGAGAAGCTATATATAAAGCTTTATAATTTTAATCTTTATTATTTCAAAAAAGAAAATTAAAAAAAAGTAATAATTCTTATTTACCTTGAAATATTGGAGGTCTTTTTTGATTAAACGCCATGACCCCTTCAGTAGAATCCTTTGATAAAGCGTTGAGGGCATAACCCCAGTGTTCAAATTGTAATCCTACATTTAAAGGTACTTGAGTTCCATATTGAATGCATTTTTTTATGACGAATAGCGAATTTGTAGCAGCATTTCCCAACCATGAGGCTTTTTCATGTACAAAATCTTCAAACTTATCATCATCTACTAAGAAAGATATAAATCCCCATTCATTCATCTGTTCTGCAGTGAAATGTTCACCAAAATACATCATTCTGTTTACTCCCATTTTTCCAAGTTGCCTAATCATGCGTTGTGTGCCCCCATTGCCAGGAAAAATCCCTCGCTTAATTTCGGGGAAACCGAATTGTGATCTTTTTGATGCTATAACAAGATCACATACTAAAACTAATTCTAATCCACCCCCCAAAGCATACCCATCAACTGCTGCTATTAAAGGTTTTGGAAATTCTTCAATTAAATCATAATACTTATGTCTTAGATACATTGCGTGACTTCGATGGCGTATATTACTCATATCAAGCGTAGGGCCTCCTCGAGCGGATAGGTCAGCACCCGCAGAGAACGCAGGTCTTTTAGTATATTCTTTAACTCCTCGTAAAACTACACAGCGGACATTCTGATCGACCTCTACGGTTTCTAACGCTTCTGCAATCTCTTTGAGTGTTTGATTTTGAAGGGCATTTAATTTATTAGGACGTATTATTGATACAACTGCATAATTGCCTTCTTCTACTTTTTCAATTTTTACATGTTCAAACTTTTTTGGTTCAGACATATTATCTAACCTTTTTTTTAATGTGTATAGTATAATAATTAAAGGATTAATTATGAAAAAGAATTTCTATTAGTAGAAAATGGGTCATAAAAAAAAATATAAAAAAATTAGATTGTTGTATTAAAACTTAAACTAATTACAAAATATCTTCCCAGGCCATCCTCTCATTTCCATAAGGATCTTGTTCTATAGTAATCTCTTTGTCAAAAATTATCGTAGCTCGTTTTTCTATTTCATATGGAGGTAATTTAGGCATGTTCTCATGATTCGGATTTCCGGTTTGAGCAAATGAAATCCAAGCATCCATCATTTTTTCTGATAACCTTTGCGTTTCTTCAGTTCTACATGGAAAAATTCCAATATCTTTATCCCCTAGAAGACCGAATACAAATGGAAGCTCAAGAGCATGCATTGCCCCAAATTTTCCCCCTTGGATTGGGCTTTTCCAGATAAACAAATACATAAAAGTATTGGGTTGATGTTTACTTTGAACTTCTGCTAGACGAACAGAAGGGATGCGAAACATATAATCAGTTAAAATAGCATCCAATATATCTCTTGGAGTTTTTCTTAATTGCCTATAAATATTTATTATCTCTTTAGATTTGCCTTCTTCTTGTCTTGCGATTTTCATAATAGTTTTTACATTCTTCTCTAATCTCTCTTCAGTAAGATCAAAAGCTTTAGGTGTCCACATTAACCATAATTTGTTTTCGTCTAAGTTTGATCCTATAAATAAGTCAATATCCTTAGCAAAACCATTCCTAACTGCTTCAAGGGGGTGTTCTGGTAATGTTTTCTCATCAACAACAGGTCCTACTCTTAATACACCTTCTTGTAACCTCAAAGTATTTTCCTGAGGTACAATAAACTTTTCAGCAGGAAGTTTCCGCAATGCCTCGATATCTCCTTTTTCTATTCCTAATTTCTGAATCAATTCTTCATAAACTCTTATTCCTACTATTGGATTGAAACTTAACTTATGAGCTGATCCAGAATGAGGAATTGCTCGATGGAATAATCGTTTAGCGGCAGGCATGGCAAGCAAACTTGCCACAGCAAAACCACCTGCGGATTCACCGAATATTGTTACATTGTCTGGATCACCCCCATACTTAGAGATATTATTTTTGACCCATTTAAGCGCTGCAACCATATCAAGTAAACCCGCATTCGCAGTTGCATCCTTCTCATCAGGCATGTAAAGAAAACCCAAATACCCTAGACGATAATTGATACTTACCACCACCACATCTCCCCTTAGTGCTAGTCGTGCTCCATCTAAAGCTGCACCATTTCCTGTTATGAATCCTCCTCCATGTATCCAAAACATAACGGGCCTCTTACCATTATCTAATCCAGTGGTCCATATATTTAAAGTTAAACAATCGGCTTCACTCTGTGGCATTGGTTCTCCAAATTGTGCTTCGAGAGCTGAAGGTGGCTGAATTGAAATAGGGCTATATTTTGTTGCATCAAACACACCACTCCAAGGCTCAACTGGAGCTGGAGGTTTGAAGCGGAGATTTCCTATAGGTGGTGCAGCATAAGGGATACCCTTAAATTTTATAATACCTCTTCTGCTGTATCCACGTACTTTACCATGAGTAGTCTCTACAATAACATTATTTTCCATTATAATCACTTATTTTTTGTTTTACAATTTTGATTTATAAATTACCGAAGGTTTTATTTTTTTATTATTTTGAAATCCTATGGCTTGAGTATTAGATCCATATTTTTTTCTCAATTGTTCCATCGTACCTACATCTAAAGCATACATTGGACAAGCCTCTACGCATATTGTTTGTTGACCTTTTTCCAATCTCTCTACACATAGATCACATTTTCTCATTTTAGCATTAATAGTTGAATTAAATTGCGGCACATCCCATGGACAAACTTTTAAACATTTAGCTCCACATTCTTCTTTACCTAGGCACAGTTCTTGATCCACTACAATAATTCCATCAAATTCTCTTTTTATAATTGCATTTGTAGGACATGCTTTTACACATGGAGGATCAGCACAGTGATTGCATGCTAATGCGAGGTAAGAAAGAGATAAATTAGGAAACTTCCCCTTTTCAATTACTATTATACGCATCCAATTTTCAGGTCCCGCATCAATATCATTCCAGTCTTTACAGGCAACTGAGCATGTATAACAACCTGTACATCTTGTTTGATCAAAGTAAAATCCCATTTGTTTCATGAAGATCCCTCCGATTCTTTTTTTGAATATAGTTCTACTTGAACTAGGGCGCTATTCATGGGAAAAGCTCCTCCAGGAGAACGCGAATCTTTTGTCAGAACGTTCCCGCACCCTCCAACATCAACACCCTCTTCGTTTGGATTATACCATGCTCCTTGATAGATCACTACTGCCCCAGGTATCACACGTTCTGTAACATTAGCAGGGATACGAACTCGTCCCCTATCGTTAAAAATGTCGACTAAATCTCCGTGCTCAATCTTTCTTAATTCAGCATCTACGGGATTTATCCATACCATATGAGGTTCTACTTCCTCAAGCCATGGAATCATGTTTATACTTGAGTGAGTTCTTCTTTTATTATGGGATGTGAGTAGTTGCAAGGGATATTTTTTTGCTAAAGGAGCATCATAATGTTCTTCATGACTTAGATATTTAGGAATCGGTGGCATATTTGGGATATTTAATTCTGCAATATGTTCACAATATATCTCAATTTTACCCGATAATGTAGGGAAGGGATTATTCTCTGGATCCGCTATTTGTTCTTTAAAAGCAACGAATGTCTCATCGACTTTTACTTTGTAAAATCCATCTCTTTTCATTTCGTCATAACTTTTTATGTCTTTACGAGGGGATGTAAATATTCGTAAGATTTGATCTTCTGATAAATTCAATAGACCTGGTTCAATACCTAATTTTTTAGATAATTCCTTGCATATCTCCAGATCCGATTTCGATTCATATAAAGAATCAATCGCTTTATTTAAGTAAATGTAATAAGGTGAACCAAGCCAAGGTACTGCAATATCATTACGTTCCATAAAAGTATTAACTGGTAATAAGATATCCGCAAATTTAGCTGTTGGTGTCATAAATTGTTCATGAACTACAATAAATTCAAGAGATTTTAAAGCTTTTACGCCTTTGTTAACATTGCTATATTGATTTAAACGATTTTCTGCTGCTATATAAGCCATTTTCAAATCCGCGGGATATCCTCCTTTTCGTCCCTGTAATATAGCATCATAATATTCATTAAAATGAATACGAGTACTTGCTGGATTAGTCCCTCCTCTTAATTTATGTAAAGCATCTATTCGAGGAGGCGCTCTAAAGTCAACAGGATTACCTCTTGGAGTTTGTTTCTTTTCGACTTCTTTTTTTTCTTCTTGTTTAATAGGTCCTGTCTTTTTTTTCCTTGTTGATGAAACTGTCTCCCGACTATAATATGCCCGCATGAAACCAGAGGCATATCCACCATCAATACCGATATTTCCAGTAATAACACAAAGCACATTAGCAGCTCTAGAATATTGTTCTCCCAATGCAGTTCGAGCAGGACCCCATCCTGCCATAAGAGCTGCTGGTTTATTAAGAGCGTACTCTTTAGCTAGACTTATAATTGTTTCTGCTGGCACTTTAGTAATTTCTTCCGCCCATTGTGGTGTCTTTGGGATTCCATCTGCTTGTCCCATTATATAAGCCTTATATTTATCATACCCAACTGTATATTTATCAATGAAATTCTGATCTTGAAGGTTGCCAGTGATAATTACATATGCCATAGCTATTAACATAGCAGTATCAGTACCTGGTCGAATAGGTATCCACTGATCCGCTAAGACCGCTGCTGAATCAGTAAAAATTGGATCAATATTTATGATCTTGATACCTTTTTCTCTTCCTTTAGCTAACATTAAAGGTGTACCGGGGTCCCATATTGTATTAGCTGGATTCCAACCCCACATGATGATAAGTTTAGAGTTGAATAAATCCTCACGAGCATTTCCAGTCATCATGGTTCCATAGGTGGCCATAGACGCAAAAAGAGCGCCTTCATAGGAAGGTGCGCCCCACATTCGAGTATACCCTCCAAATTGATTAAGCATTAAACCTACAGGCACAACACCATGGAGCATACCCTGATTTCCGGAACCGGGAACAAATAAAATAGAAGAATTTCCATATTTTTCCTTAATTTCTTTCATTTTATTTGCTACTATATCTAATGCCTCATCCCAAGATATTCTTTCAAATCTACCCTCACCTCGTTCTCCAATACGACGCATGGGATATTTTAACCTATCTGGATGATATACTTTTTGTCGATATGCCCTTCCACGTAAACAAGCTCGTAATTGGGGGTCTTCACCATTATCTGTTTCAAAACGTATTATCTTACCGTCTTTAACATGAGCTTTAAGAGTACAGCGACCTCCGCAATCATGACAACAACCAGTATTAATTATTTTAATATCGCTTTTTTCTATTTCGATATTATCTTTATTCATAATCTTAAATCATTCTCAAAAAATTATTAATTACATAAAAATTTGGTATTATTTTAATTTTTATCGAGAAATTCTAAAATTAAGATTAAGAACCTATTAGATAAATTAATCCTTCGGGAAGGTGTTCTCGCCAAGCAATATATTCATGTCCACCAGGATATTCTTCATAATTATGTGTATATCCTTTATCTTGGAGCATATTACGAAATCGATGGACTGAAGGCATAGTTCGAGTTTCAAGGCTTCCAACATTTACATAAAACTTTAATGGTAATTTTTCACTTCGTAAAAGTTGCTTAATTAGCCAATAATTTTCTTTTTCGTCTTCCTTGGTCCACCAGCGAACATAATCTTTTCCATAATAATTAAGTAATCGCTGGAAAAATATGTTTCCTGGTGACCATCCATAGAAACCTGATTGTGATAAAATTTTTCTAAAAGTTTCTGGATATTTATATCCAATAAAAGCAGCTGCTAATGCACCAGAACTACTTCCCATTAGTACTGATTCATCGGGATCAGAGGAAATATGATAATTTTCTCTAGCCCATGATACTAGTTCTTTGGCAATAAAATCTGCGAATGGAGGGTAGCAATCTAAATCTTTTCCTCTTTGGAAACCACTGTAATTATGAATAAAAACAGCCACTAAAGGTGGAATTTTATTTTTTGCGATTAAATTATCAAACATTATTGGGGGGTGTGTAAAGTCAAGAAATGCCTTTCCATCAAAAATCACTAAGAAATGATACTTTTTTCCAGTCTTGGTAAAATTAGGAGGAGTATATATCCAAATCTTACGATTCATATTGAGTATTTTGCTATAAAAATCAATTTCTTCTACTTTTCCCGATGGCACATTATCATCTTTTAATGTCCATATTCGTGGTTTAGTATCTGGCATTTCTAAAACTGAATATTCAATTTCAATGCGTTGACCTTCTCTCCGATATCTTTGATAGAACTTTTTTGAGTTGAAAGGATCAGGGGAACAAGTATGCCAATTAAGAATTATATTATCATAAAACCTATTATACCTTAGATTGTTATTCTTACTTATTGTATATATCGTACGAGTTCCATTAAGCACTTTAAAAGTCTTATAGAAAATATTTGTATTTTCAATCCGTTCACATATATTATTCGTGAGGACATCATCTTGATTTGCTAACGCAGTTATAATTACAGCATTCTTAGTTTCTTTTGCTCCGGGAACAACAAAGGTTACAAGCTTATAGTTCTCATCAACTTCGAACGGTTCAATTATAGGAGCACCTGTCCGTTCAACCTTTTTCCAAAATTCATCCAGTGCGGATTTTTTCCCTCCAATTAAATCCTGTTCGAGTTTAGATATAATAAGGCTTGTAAAGTGTTTTTTTCTTAACATGTTATTTTACTATATGAATTATCAAAACGAATACTTTAGTAATGTAATTACATTTCTTTAATTCAATCGTAATGATAAACTTTTCTAATTATGAGGTTTGATTAATATTGATACAAGAAGATTTAATTGACAAATTAGATAACGGGATATTATCCACATCAGATTTAAATGAATATTATGAAATCTATATTAAAATTGCTAATGAATCTGATTATATTCAAGAATTCTGCAAAGACTGGAACGTTATAATTTTTTTTAATACAGAAAGCGAAGCAGATCATTGGATTAAAGTCGAAAACAGCCTTTTTTCCTTTGGAATGGGTCAAATTGATAAACCTGATGTAACTTATAAAATTACTGCAAATGAATTTTTAGGTATTTTATCATGGCAAAATGATTATATCTTCACACTTTTTAACGCTAGGTTGACAATTGAGGGTAATATTTCAGATTCGGATAAATTTATTTGGATAGATTCAAAAATTCGGGGCAATATGTTAAGTATCATTAATAAAATCAAATCTAATCACGAAGTTAAGGATAAATATACTTTATCTTATGAAGATTATCTTTTATTGCAACAAAGACTTCGGTTAAAACTCGAGAAACTGAGTAAATTCAGAGAAGAACCCTGGTATAGTGCTAGTCGAGAAAGCAAAGATTCCATTGGACTTCGCATAGAACAACGAGCAAGGGAATATCCTGATAGAATGGTAATGTACTATGAAGAAGAAAAATACACTAATAAAGAATTTAATGAATGGATAAACAAGTACGCAAATTATTTTTTGAATGAAGTAGGATTAAAGAAAGGTGATGTAGCTGTTGTTTTTCTTGAAAACCGATCAGAAATAATGTTTATTATTATTGCGATGGCTAAAATCGGTGTTATATCTTCATTGATTAATACAAGGCAACGGGATCAAACCTTAATTCATTCTATAAATCATGCTCCAGGAAAAATTTTTATTATTGGAGAAGAGTTAATTGATCCTTTCTTAGAAATTCAATCAAGATTAAACCTATCACAAGATCAATTACAACACCTGTTTTTCGTTCCTGATAAAGGAAAAATAAACACACCAGAAGGATTTATTAATTTAGAGAACATAATTGCAGATTCTCCAATGATTAACCCTTCAACAACACCAAGGATACGGTTAAAACTTCCTTATTCATACATATTTACTTCGGGAACAACTGGTTTGCCCAAAGCTGCAATAATCACCAATGCTCATACTATAGGATCTGCTTTCTACTGGGCATACATTGTTATGGATATGACACCAGACGACATAACTTATATAACTACGCCAATCTTTCATTCAAACGCCATCAACATAGGTTTTGCATCAGTACTAGGTGGTGGTGGGGCAATGGTTATCAGAAGAAAGTTTTCAGCAAGTAATTTCCTAAAGGATGCACGAAAGTATGGCTGTACTGCTTTTAATTACGTTGGTGAGATATGCCGCTATTTGTATAACCAACCTCCTCGGGAAGATGATAAAGACCATCCTATAGTAAAATGTGCTGGAAATGGTATTAAACCAGAATTTTGGATGGATTTTAAGAATAGGTTTGGGATCGAAAGAATTCATGAACAGTATGGCGCGACTGAAAGGTTTATCCCAAATTTTGCTAATATTTTTAATCTTGATAAAACTGTTGGAATTTCCTCATCACCCTATGCAATCGTTAAATATGATGTCGAGAATGATGAACCCAGGCGGGACAAAAATAATCATATGATTAAAGTAGAACCCGGAGAGATTGGTTTATTACTTGGACAGGTTGATCCAAAGTCGTTCTATATGTATAAAGATAAAAAAGCTACTGAGAAGAAAGTTTTTAGAGATGTTTTTTATGATGGGGATGCGTGGGTAACTTCTGGAGATTTATTACGAGATATAGGATTTAGGCATGCGATGTTCGCAGATCGATTAGGAGATACTTATAGATGGAAAGGGGAAAATGTTTCAACAGAAGAAATGGAAATTATTATTAATACTTTCGATCAGATTGAATACTCATGTGCATACGGTGTTTTAATCCCCGGAACTGAAGGTCGTGCTGGGATGATTTCATTTATTAAGAAAGGAGATGAAGAATTTGATTTTGATAAGTTTTCAAAGTTCATCAACAATAAAATACCTGCCTATGCTATCCCTATTTTCATCCGGATTAAAAAAGAATTTGTGACCACAGCAACCGATAAGATTCAGAAAGTCCAGTTAAAGCAAGAAGGATATTCTATTAATAAAATTGAAGATCCTACCTATATTTTACTCCCAAGGGCTTCTAAGTATATTCCACTAACAAAAGAAATTTATGAAGGAGTAATAGCTGGTAAGTATAGATATTAAAATTTTTACATATTTGCAAGGAAAACACCGAATAATATAATTACGATTCATAATTTTAACTTAACAAAATTAGTCAAATTAATTTTTTACACAATAAAAAATCTTTCTACAAATGATTGCAACCATTCCAGATAAAATTCCTAAGCAAATTTTAAAAAATATTAAGAAGGAACAATATGATAAGGTAATTCTATTTACCCTCGCGGTTTTTGGCACTCATAAATTGAATGAATTTGTCAATGATCCTAAAAACTCTATTAATAACAGGATGGACGAAACCAAATTTATAGAGTGGACTGACCAATTAAAAAAGAAGCAATACATTAAAGAATATGAATTAGATGATGAAATATACTATAGAATTACATCTAAAGGGGGAGATGAAATATTAGATTACCTGAAAGATCTGAAGATTTTTAAAATCCTTGAATCCTCTTTCATGGAATACTTCGATCCAACTGAAAAGAAGGATATACCTTCAAAATCTATATCTAGCTATACTATAAGCTATAAAGATTTCATTTTCGGCCTTTTTTCAATCTATTGGCGATTAAACTCCTTTCTAATACCAAAAGAATTTGAAAAAATCGGACCAGATATAAAGGGGTCACTTGGGATGGTGTTAGAGCGGAATGCTATAAAATTTGCTAATAATAAAGCTCTATTCTTTGAGGATGAAGTATATACACATAAAGAATTTAATGAATGGGTCAATCGCTATGCAAATTTCTTCCTTTCTTTAGGAGTAGAAAAAGGCGAAGTCATCAATGTATTTTTGGAAAATAGACCCGATTTAATGTTTATAATGGGGGCAATGTCTAAAATTGGCACAATTGGTTCTTTGATAAATACAAGGCAGAGAGCAACCACACTTCGGCATAGCTTGAAATTAAATCATGTAAGATTCTATTTTATTGGAGAAGAACTTATTGATGCGTTTGAGGAAGTTAAAGGAGATCTGGAATTGTCGGAAAAAGATAAACTTTATTTTCTAAAAGAAAACGATGAATCTGTTATACCTGAGGGGTATATTGATATTCGGGAAGAAATACAGCATCAAAGCATTAAAAATCCCCCTACTACTAATCAAATGTTCGGAAGGGATACATATGTTTTTATTTTTACTTCAGGAACTACAGGACTTTCAAAAGCAGCTCACATACGTAATGTACATACTCTTGGAGCTATTTTAGGCTGGGGTAAAATGGCACTGAATATGCAACCTGATGACATTTACTACATATCTCTTCCAATGTATCATAGTAATTCTTTACATATTGCATGGTCAGCCACTCTTGCTAATGGTTCTGCAGTAGCATTGGCACGAAGGTTTAGCGTATCTAATTTTTGGAAGGATATAAGAAAATTCAAAGCCACTTGTTTCAACTATATCGGTGAAATCTGCCGGTATCTCTATAATCAACCACCTAACCCGAATGACAGGAAGCATACGGTAACTAAAATTGCGGGAAATGGACTTAGACCTGAGATGTGGAAGGCATTTAAAGAAAGATTCGGAATTAGAAAAGTTGCCGAACATTACGGGATGACTGAAATGCGGGGGATGTTCTGTAATTATCTAAACTTAGATTGTACAATCGGTATTTGTTTAAGCCCTCATACTATAGTGAAATATGATATTGTTAATGATGAGCCAATCCGAGGGAAGGATGGCTTTCTTCAAAGGGTTGAAGAAGGTGAAATAGGGCTATTTCTTATGGAAATTCAAGATCCATATACGTTTGCCGGATATACAAATAAAGCTGCAAGTAAACAAAAAATACTTGAAAATGGATTTGAAGAAGGTGATATGTGGTTATATTCAGGTGATTTAATTAGATATATAGGGTATAATCATGCTCAATTCGTAGATCGTCTTGGGGATACATTTCGGTGGAAAGGGGAGAATGTGTCTACATCTGAAGTTGAAGATGTAATATCTTCTTTTGAAGAAGTTGACCATTCATCTGTTTATGGTGTTCAAATACTTGGTACTGAAGGAAGAGCCGGAATGGCTTCAATCTTCTCCAATAAGAAACCTGATGAGTTTGATTTTAACGGAGTTTTAAAAATATTAAATGAAAATCTACCCAAGTATGCTATCCCCGTTTTCATCCGCTTTTTATCAGAATTATCTACAACAGCTACCTATAAAATCCAGAAATCCGATATGAAAGAGGTTGGCTTTGATATTAGAAAGACAAATGATCCTATTTACATACTTTTACCTGATAATTCAGAATACAAACTTCTTACGGATGAGATTCATTTAAATATTATCAATGAAAAATATAGATTTTAAGGAGAATATTACAAACATTAACGAGAAATTTTTAATTTAATACTTATTTAAACTCTAATATTACTTATTGGATTAAATTACAGTAAAAAAATAAAACAAAAAACATAATGTGAAAAAAATGTCTGAAGCTTTAGACAACAAATATAAAAAAACAGCTCAAACAATTGGTGCCACATTCGGTGTAAGCGACACTTTAGTAGCTATATTGAAGCATCTAATCGAAGAAAAATATTTAGATTTTATTTTAGCATTTAAAAGTAAAAAATCTCAAACGTTGGAGCAATTAAAAGAAAGTAGTGGTCTTTCTGAAGGAGAAATCTTGAAAAATGTTGAAGTGCTTGCTAAAATCGGATTAATTTTTAATCAACCAAATAGAACTGGTTTGATGGTATTTCGATTAATGCCCTTCGTTAATGTTGGGATTTTTGAATATACTTACATGAAGGCATTAGAAGAAACTGAGGAAAATAAGGAAATAGCAAGATTATTTCAAATATTAAAGGAAGAAGGTAAACAACGTCTTCAAGCTAATTATGATGCGTTTCTTGGATACATTAAACAAATGCGTCCAATTGATAGAACTATACCATACACTGTTAACAAAGAATCTGGAAAAGAGATCGAAGTTCTTGTTAATGAAGAAATGGAAGTACCTGAAGAAAAGGTATTACCGACTCAAACCGTAGAGGAAATAATTAACAAATTTGATGAAATTGCTGTAGGTCATTGTTTTTGCCGACATCATAAAGATCTAATAGGAGAACCATGTAAACAAACAGATGTAAGAGAAAATTGTTTTACATTTGGAAAGTCTGCTCGTTATACCACTGAACAAGGATTTGCAAGGATGGTATCAAAAGAAGAAGCTTTAAAGATTATAAAAAAAGCTGAAGAAGATGGATTGGTACATAAAGCTTATCATCCTAATTTTGATATTACCAAAGACGAAACTAGTATATGCAACTGTTGTACATGTTGTTGCGGACAGGTAGGAGGACCTACAGCTAATGCAACCAACTTTATCTCTCAAGTTGACCATGATAAGTGTGTCGGTTGTGGAACTTGCGTCGAAAATTGTCACACTGGTACAATGCAATTAAATGATGAAGGAAAGGCTGAAAGAGTAGGTGAATACTGTATAGGTTGCGGTGTTTGTGCCGCTTTTTGTCCTGAAAATGCAATCTCTTTAGTAGAAAACAAAAGAGTTGTTAGAATAGCACCAGCTAGAGCAAATTAAAAAAAAAATTACTCTTTATTTTTCAAATAAATCTTTTTATCGAAAAATTATTTTATCATAATTATTATACTAAGATACTTTAAATTCAATTTTAAGAAGTTGAGATTTAATGTTAAAAACAAATATAACTGAAATGTTTGGGATAAAATTTCCGATTTTTTCTGCCCCAATGGGGCCTTTCCATACCGAAAAAGTCGCTGCTGCTGTCTCAGAAGCAGGAGGATTAGGTGTACTAGCTCATGTTGGGCTTATTGGGGAGAATCCTGTATCTGTAATGAAAGAGAATATGAAATATGTTGTGGAGCACACAGATAAACCTTTTGGGTTTAACATACGTACAGGTAGAATAGAACAATACTGGTACGATAAGTTAGTAACCGAAATCCCAGAATTTATAATGGACAATCCTAAAATAAAAGAACAATGTATATATGCTGTGACAAGTGCAGGTTCATCAAGAATCCTCCCTCAATCTAAAGCCTTTCAAAAATTAAAAAATGTATCTCCGATTAAACATTTTCATGTTGCTCCAGCTTTTTGGCTAGCTGAGAAATGTGTAAAGTATGGAGTTGATGGATTATGCGTTACGGGTTATGAAGGAGGAGGACATCAGTCTTATGAAGGTGTTGGAGGTATTGTACTGTTAAATCAAGTTCAACAAGCGTTTCCAGACATACCTAAAATTGCTGCTGGAGGTATTGCTACGGGTATTCAATTAGCTGCTGTTTTATCTATGGGTTATGGAGGTGTGGTTATGGGTACTCGCTTTATTGCCTCAGAAGAGTGTGGATTTCCTCAAGAATATAAACAGCTTACTATTGATGCTCAAGCAAAGGATACTGTTATATTGAGAGGGCAATTAGCTAATATACGGTTATATAATAATGACTATGCGAAATCTCATCAGGTTATAGTTACCAAAGAAGAAAAAATAGCATATGAACAAAGTTTGAGCCAAGAACAAGCTATAGAAAATGCATTAGCCTATGATAAGTTGTATGAAGGAGATATTGTAAACACAGCTATACCTATGGGTCAAAGTACTGGCTTAATTCATGATATTAAAGAAGTTACATCTATCATAGAAACTGTTATGAAAGATGCTGAAAATTCAATTAAGAATACTATAAAACTATTTAGGTAGATAATACAATGGATTATAAATATATTATTGTTGAAAAGAAAGAACATATTACAATTGTTCGCCTTAACAGGCCAGAAGTAAGAAATGCAATCAATCCATACGTAAGCCTTGAGTTAGAAGATGCGTTTCATGAGTTTGAAAATGATTCAAATGCATGGATTGCAATCGTGACGGGAGTTGGTGATAAAGCATTTTCTGCTGGATTTGATTTAAAATGGGGTGCTACTGCTAGTGTCGAAGAACAAAGAGAAGCCTTTGGTAAACTTAAATACAAGGCAGTTACTGGAGGTCTAACCTTTAATCCCAATATTACTAAACCAGTCATAGCTGCTGTAAATGGTTTTGCCTTTGGTGGGGGATTCGAACTTGCATTAGGCTGTGATCTTATCATTGCTGCTGAACATGCTGTTTTTTCATTGCCTGAACCATTAGTGGGGCGGGTTCCTACTGAAGGAGGTGTTCATAGATTAGTAAGACAAATTCCATATCACCTAGCAATGGAAATCCTCTTTACTTATAAACGTATTTCCGCTCAAGAAGGCGTACAACTTGGTTTTGTAAATAAGGTAGTCCCATTAGACCAGTTAATGGCTGAAACAGAGAAAATGGCAAATGTTATAATGGAGGGTTCACCATTAGCGATTCGAGCGATAAAGCAAATGGCAAATGATGGACTTGAGACAACATTGAGAACAGCCTTTTCTACAACGTTCCCTCTATATAGAAAATTTACCCAGTCTCATGATTTCATAGAAGGTCCGAAAGCTTTCTCAGAAAAAAGAAAACCGAAATGGAAAGGAATCTAAATTAGATAGACGTTAAAAAAAGGATGTGAACAAAAATGGATTACAAACATATAATTGTGGAAAAAAAAGAACATCTTACAATTGTCACCCTAAATCGACCAGAAGTATTAAATGCACTTCACCCTTATATACAATTAGAACTTGGGCAAGTATTTAATGAATTTGAGGATGATCCAAATGCGTGGATTGCCATCTTAACAGGTGTAGGAGAAAAAGCATTTTCTGCTGGTGCTGATTTAAAGTGGGCAGCAACAACTAGTGCCAAAGAACAGAGAGAAGCTTATGCAAAGGTTAGAAATCAAGCAGGTTACCTTATAAGAAATTTTAGAATTACAAAACCTTTAATCGCTGCCGTAAATGGTCTTGCATTTGGTGGAGGTTTTGAACTTGCTTTGAGCTGTGATCTTATTATTGCTGCTGAAAACGCTACTTTTTGTCTGCCCGAACCTTTAGTAGGGAGAGTTCCTTCGGGCGGGGGGATTCATCGATTAGTACGACAAATTCCGTATCATATAGCCATGGACATCCTCTTTACTCGTAAACGCATGTCTGCTCAAGAAGGTGTACAGCTTGATTTTGTAAGAAAAGTGGTTCCATTCAATCAATTGATTTCTGAAGCTGAGAAAACTGCAAATATAATAATGGAAGGCTCACCTCTATCGATTCGAACAATAAAACAAATGGCTAATGATGGACTTGAAATGACATTAAGAGAAGCACTCTTTGCAAATTTTCCACTGTTTACGAAATTTCTCCAATCCCACGATTTCATAGAAGGACCAAAAGCTTTCTCAGAAAAAAGAAAACCGGTTTGGAAAGGTATTTAATTATAATGACGTACTTTGTGTAATTATAAAAAGTAAAAGTAGGGTAGCAAACTTAACTAAAATTTTTATTTATGAAAATATAAAACTAAAATTAAAAAAAGAAAAGTAAAATTCTTATGACTTTATCTAAACGAGAGAGAATAATACGTTTTTTAGAACTTGATGATGAACCTGATAAATGCCCAATCTTTACATTTGGCTTTGAAACATCAGGTTGGGGTATGCAACAATATTATAACTCAGAGGAATATAAAAAAATCTTGATAAAACCAGAAGAAATAGATTTTGGTCCAGAGAGATTTCGAACCAGAATTGCATGGTTGATTACTCAGATGAACTTTTGGAATGCTGATTTAGTTATGAGTGACCCCTTTAAAAAGTATCAGAGAAACATTTATCCTATGCCCGAAGGGTATCCTGACGCAGAAAAACATAATTGGAATTGCATTAGCGGAAGGATTATGAGTGTTGGAATATCTCCTAGAACGGGGAGAGCTCATGAATGGTATGTAGATGGATTTTTTAAAACCAAAGAGAAACTTCATGAGGTTTGGGATGAATATGGAAAACCCATCGATCGTCTTACTGAAGGGGAGCTTTCTCCTAAATTATGGAAAGAATATGTTGATGGTTTAAGCCCTTATGTATATCCTATGGCAAATCTTAGTTTAGCTATGTCAGAATATTTATGTGAAGGTCACACTCATGGTTATGCTATGTATTTAATGCGTAAGGATCCCAAACATATTCATTATGTTATGAATGAGTATACTAAAGCTAATGTAGAAACTATAAAGAGATTAGCTGATGCTGGAGTTGAAATCGTTATGTTCCTAGATGATTTAGGTTATAAAGGGCGAGGAATTTTTTCACCAAAAAATTTTAAGGAATTTGTTCTTCCTTATTATACACGTCTTTATCAAGCTGCTCGAAAGAGAGGGATGTTTATGGTTCAGCATAGTTGCGGATACCTACATGATTACCTCCCTCTTATGGCAGATGCTGGATTAAATTGTATTCAAGCAGTACAACCAACCGCAGAAAATGATTTAGCTTATTTAGTTGATTCACTAGGTGATAAGCTTTCGTTTATGGATTGCCTTGATGATACTCGTGTTTTAGAATTCGGAACACCGAAGGATGTTGAAGAAGATGTTAAAAAATATATCAGAATTGCTGGACCAACAGGAAATTTCTGCCCTGGACCCACAAATACCGTATTGGACCCTCCATGGGAGAATGTCCTTGCATTAATTGCTGCTTTAGAAAAACATCGGAGTTATCCACTAACAGTATAGATTTCTTTTAGGCTATTTTTAACCTCATAAGATTTTTTTCTCACTTGATCAATCTTCCTGATAAATATATTTCAAATAAGAAAACAAAAATAAAAGAATTAAGTTTATTTTTCCTGAATTGGAATATAAAGATCTAATTCAGAATAATCAGATTTTAAACTAAATCGCTGGTCATACCATTCAAATTCAGGAGCAAATGGCGATCGATCGTAATTGGGGTTGTTAGGAAGCCAATCTCCGATTATATATCTGTAAGTTTCACCTAAATTGTTCAATTTTCCAATTAATGTAAAAACAGCATACTTTTGAGCAGGAAATGTTTCAGTTATCATTCCTTCAGGCACATCTTCAACTTTGGATACTTCATTACAAACAATAAAACGATTTTCTCCTTTTTCAGCGAGTTCTTTAGTAATTATAGAAATTGCTAATGCATGGGATTGATCTTTGTGAGGGACTTTAGTAATGAGCCCTTGAAACTTTGGCCATATAGTTGCGGGGTTACGCGTTTCTCTTTTGCCAATGTCGTCTACACCTACCACCTGGAACTTTTCTTTATCTACAAATGATGGTCCTCTCAAAAATAATTTAAATACGCTTGAAATTTCTTGTTTTTCACCTAAAACTAAATGAACTTTTTCCAGTTCAGTCGGAATATCGATCATCTGAGGGCACTTTTCAAGGCATTCACCACACTTTATACAAAGAGAAGCATTCCCTTCATCCTCCATCGTTTTTAACTCTTCTTCAGATGTTGCTAATGTGTTATATTTGGCTATCTGTTCCTCTTTATTTTCAATCCAAAGAAGTTCGTTTAATAACCTAAAATTTTGAGGGATATTAACTCCAGAGGGACATGGTTGGCAGTACAAGCAAAATGTACAAGGGATTATTGATTTTTTTCTATAGCGAATAGCCATATCGGAAATTAAATCCAAATCTTCTTGACTTAAAGTATTAATCCCTGAATTATTTGCACTCTCTATGTTTTCTTTAACCATTTGCATTGAACCCATCCCGGACAATACCACAGAGACACCAGGATGATTCCATACATACTGAAGGGCCCAATCTGCCGGAGTTCTTTTTTCAGGGGCTCTTTCGATTAATTCTTCAATCTCCTTTGTTGGGGTTGCTAATTTCCCCCCTTTAATCGGCTCCATCACAACAACTGCAATGCCCTTGCCAACAGCATACTCTAATCCTTTTGTAGTTGCTTGAGTGTTATGATCGACAAAATTCCACTGAATTTGTGACATATCCCAATTATAGTAATCAATGATTTCTTTGAAAACATCAAAGGAGTCATGAAAAGAAAATCCAATTCCTTTAATTTTTCCTTTTGCTTTGGCTTCTTCCATTTTTTTAATTAAATCCAGTTTTTTCACAAGCTTAAATGTTTGTTTATTTAATCCATGAAAGAGATAGATATCAACATATTCAGTTTGTAGTTTTTTCAGTTGAATATTTAAAAATTTATCAAAATCCTCAGTTTTGGTTACTCGACCCATTGGTAACTTAGTTACCAGTTTTATTTTCTCACGATACCCATCTTGCAATGCTTTTCCGACGATTACTTCACTCATTTCACTATGGTACGGAAAAGCAGTATCAAAGTAATTAACACCATTATCGATTGCATATCGAATCATGTTAATTGCGTTTTCTTCATCTACCACTTCATTCCCATTTACTTTCTTCGTGAGGAATCTCATGCATCCAAAACCTAATGCCGAGACTTCCCAATCCAAGGATCCCATTTGTCGATACTTCATATAATTCACTTCTTAAATTTATTTGTATTTAATAATAATAAAAATAGATTAAAAAAAAATTATTTTCTTTGAGCTAAAAAGGTACACATTCCATCATTAGGCATCTCCTGAGTCTGACTAAACTCAACATCATCCATTTTAAGAATATTAAAGATTGTTTTCCAAGCTGTTACACATCCACTTTTACAGGGTAGCGATTTCAATTCCTCTTCTGACAATGTTTCTTTTAGTTTATTATGAACTGAACACGTTCCTTCTTCAATTGAGAAACTAAATTCTTTATTATATGCAGTTTGGATTAACACAACACTCATTAAATGAACTGATAAGCATGCAATTTCAATAAACCTTTGAGCTTCATGAGGAAATCTTACCTCACCTGTTTTTTCAGCAACTAATTTGACCATTTCATACATGTGATCATTATATTCTGGTTTTATTCCTAATTCATAGGTTCTTTCCATGAGCCTTTTTCCCCATTCCTCAAAAACCGAAGCATTTTTCGATTCCAGATATTGTTCAGCAACTTTAGCTCCAGCAAATTCTTCTTCTATTGTTTTAAATAGTTTTTCAGGGATGTTATAATCATATTTTGGTTGCATCATATTTTTTTCAACCCCTTATATGTTGAATCTAATTCTTCAATACGTTTTTGATTTTCCATCGCAACTTCTATTGAGTCAAATGGATGTTTATATGGATTTTCTCCTTCCTTTACTTCAGGAACTTTAATTTCAATAGTGATTGCATCCTCTGGACAATGTTTAGTACATTCCATGCATCCAATACACTTTGGTGCAGCAGATCCTGCCACTAGATAATGTTTTGGACTATTTGGATCAGGTTTCATGAAAGCCCCAGACACATTTGGGTATGAATGGACATGAAAAACACCTTGAGGACATTTAGTATAGCATTTATAATCACAAATCATTGGTAATTGACATTTTTCTCTATCTACTTTTACTCTTATAGTTGGTATATCTAAATTTTTTATTTGTATTGCCATTTATTCCACCTCCTACCAATCATACCTTAGAATTGGGAAATCACGCCTATTTCTCAGTTCAATAGCGTCAAATTCGCAAACACTCTCACAGAGACCACATCCAAAACACATCTGAGCATCGATCTGCGCTTTTCCCTTGCGAATATCTGCAGCTATAGCACCAAATTGACATCTCTGAATACATTTAAAGCATCCTGTGCATTTTTCTTCATTATGGATTGCAACTCTTTCTCCTTTAATTAGTTGTCTTTGTCCATAGCGTAATCTATTTTCAATTGAAGCACAATCAGGTCGCGAACAATTGCATAGACCTCCAATATATGGACCTCCATTTCTCATACCAAAATTCATCAGGTTTTGAACTAATCCTTTTTTATTCCATTTGATGACCCATTCTCGAGCTTCATCATGGTCTACCCATTCTGCACCAGCAACATATCTTGCGGGTGTTTTTTGCCATCTCATCATACCAATTCCCAGACCTAAGCAAGTCATTTTGGAACGATCTCTCTCCACATAACCATACTTAAATTTCCTACACTCACAATGAATAAAACAAATCGGCGAGCTTATATCAATTAGATCTAGTGAATCTTGAAGCGTGAGTGTCTGAGCACCCTGAACCTGAACATGAAATCTGTTTGCAGCTCGCATTAGATCAGGAAATCTATCTTCTTTAAGATTATAGGCATCTATTGCTTGAGCGATGAGAGGTCCGGCGGCGGCTTCAATAGCTGCAGTTCCACCTTTTATACGCTTTGTATTTTTTTTCGCTAAATCTACACGATTTCGATGATACATGAAACGAGCATATCTCTTCGCATCTTTAAACCATATTTTTGCACTTTCGTTATGAGTAAAACATATATCACACATTTTTTATTTTCTCCAAAATTTTTTCAAAAGAAGTTTATTTGTATTTTATTAAATTTTTTGTGATTTTGGTTATATATAATATTTTTGATTTATTCCAATATCAATTTCCTTTATAACTACTTTAATGTAATTTATGATAACATTTTTAGTAGTATTAAAGTTTTAAATATTTTGTGAGATAAAATCAGTTAATAACAAAAAAAAATAAAAGGTGAAAAGATGGAATTTGAAACCGTTCTTTATGAAAGTAAAAATAAAATAGGTTATATTACTTTAAATAGACCTGAAAAACATAATGCATTAAGTTATCAGCTACTTGACGATATTGATGCCGTTTTTGATCATGCGGAAGAAGATGACAGTGTAAATGTTATCGTGTTAAAAGGTGCAGGTAAGAGTTTTTGTTCTGGTTTTGACCTTAAGGGATCCTACTATTTAACAGCCCCAGAGGGGGGATGGAAATATAAAAATTCCTATGATATCTTAAATAAAAAGATATATGCGAAATATCCGCGCATATTTAATTTTCCAAAGCCAACAATTGCTCAAATTCACGGATACTGTACTGATGCTGGATGTTACCTCCAACTCATCTGTGATATCTCAGTTGCAGCAGAAGATGCAGTTTTAGGACATCCCGCTCAATTATGGGGCGGATCACAGAGTATGCCTTTATGGCAATTTTATTTAGGTGTTAAAAAAGCACGGTATCTTTTGATGAGTGGTCGAAGAATTTCCGGAAAAGAAGCAGCAGAAATGGGGCTTGTGAGCATAAGTGTTCCTCGAGATAAACTCGAAGAAGAAGTGAATAAATTAGCCACTGAAATCGCCAATATACCCGTCGCGGGGGCTTTACATAATAAGATTTGCCTTAATACTGCCCTTAAAATACGAGGTGTTGATGCTTTATTTGACTACTATGGCCAGATGAATAGGTTCTGGAGATTTATGCCTGGGAGACCACCTAGAGAATAGCCAATATTAGATTGAAACATTAGTTTTATCAGCTTGATGGTATAAAATAATTTAAATTTAAAATTAATTTTTTCTATAAAAAGAATTCTTATGATTGAAAATAAAAAGTTCCTGAATAAATTAGAAATCTTTCCTTTAGAGTGATGTTACCATGTGTGCAAAATTTAGAGGAATCCCCGCTTTAATATATTCAGGTTTATGGAGACGTCAAATATTTGGAAGATTAAAGAAGGACTTTCCAGGTAAAACCAAACTAGTAGTTTATATAACTGATTATCCTCCAGCTGTTTCTATTAAAATTGATAGGGGAAATTTTGAGATGGAAAAATTAGAGGAAGTTAAAGAGATTTCAGAGTTAGAAAATATAGATTGTGATGGGTATTTTGCTGCACCCCAAGGGTATGTGTTTGGAGGTCCTACTGCTCTAATGAAAGGGGTTGAGGAGGGAAAAGTTAAGATGAAAAATGAATCAATTATCTTTTCAATTTTACTTAGAATTAGAACTTAAATGTAGGCTTGATAACTATGACTAAAGTTGAAAAAATGTCTGCACTTGAAAGAATAACAACGGTTCTGGAGGGAAAAATCCCAGATCGCGTTCCTAGTTTTATCTTAGGGGGAGATTGTGATTTTGTATATAGATTCATGAATTCTCCCTATAAGCTTACAGAAGAAGATATGATACAGTTAGATAAGGATAGAGTTTCTTTTATGATTCCCTTTATTCATTCAATAGTTGCTAAATTTTCTCCTCCTGATATATTTCCTGGAGGTTTGGATGCAAAAATCGATATGTGTTGGAGCACAACTGGTGGGGGATTTATACAATTGGGCTTCACCGATAGGGTCTTAAATAATAACGGAGGTACGTTTGATGCGGTGGTAAAGGAAGATGGGATACCACACTTCTGGTATACGGGACCGGCACTTTTAAAAAAAGAATATATTCAAGAATATTGGGAAAAGGAAAAGGAATTGAAACCAAATCCTGCAGCGTTTCGAAATTTATCACGAATTAGAAAAACCATGTTGGAAAAATATGATATTGTAGTTTCACAGGGGATAACTGGTCCATTTGAGAATTGTGTGTTTGGCATTGGACTTGCCAATTTTGCTCGCTTTGCAAGAAAGGAACCAAGTTTCCTTCAACAACATATAGATTTCCAATGGGAAACAATTGAAGAACCCTCATTAAAGTTATTAATGAATCAAAAACCTGATGTAGTGATGTGTGGGGATGATTATGGATTTAATGCGGGTTTACAAATGAATGTGAAAAACTGGCGTAAATATATTAAACCTAAATTGGCGGAATATGTTAAAATTGCACATGACGGCGGTGCTAAATTTGTTATCCATAGTTGTGGTAATATAGGTGAGATTTTCCCAGACTTTGTCGAGATTGGCATTGATGGGGTAGAATCTTTGAAACCCAAAAACAATGATTTAAAAATGTATAGAGAAAAGTATCCAGAAATTACTCTTATTGGAACAATTGATGATTCAGAAATGTTGATATATGAATCTCCCGAGTATATAAGAAACAATGTAAAAGATAATATAAATTCACTTGGAAAAAAAGGAGGGTATATTCCTGGCCCCACAAATTTCCTGTTAGATCACCCCCCCGAAAATATAGTTTCTCTCTATAAAGCAATACAAGACTTTGGGGCTATATATTAAATTCAATTTTTTTTATTTTTTTAGAAATTATATTTTGCACAGAATTATTAAAAGATCAAAACAAACCATAATTCAAAGAGAAAATCATAATCTTAACTATAAATATTAGATTATAATTACTCAAACTAAATATCAAAATTAACCAGATGTGTTCAGAAGTTACTAATACGAAAGTTGATAAAAAAGAGAAATTTAACCATCTTCCCTCTTACGAAATAGTAAATAAGGCATACTGGTTTCAATGGCTGATTGTATTTCTATTAATTGCTTTAGTAGCAATTATAACTTTTCAATTTATAATAATTGAACTATCAAGAAGTTTAATTATAGCTATATACGTTTTCGATGGGTTCTTACTCTTTTTTCCTTTTTTTTTTGGATTTTTCCTTAAAAAAACTATTCGAACCTTCATAATTGAAGAGAGTAATCCTTTAAAGAATGAAGGCAACAATAGCCAATTAATATATAGGGTTCAAATGAGAAAATTAAAAATATCATCAAAATCTTTTCACTTAAATGAAATAAAGAGGTTTGAAGTTATTCAGCAAATGAAAAGAAATAATTTAAAATGGTATTGTGCTTTAGTTTTTAATTCGGGAGAGTATTTGACTATTACAACTACTTTAGATGAGCCATTAACGTTCCATTATGCTAAAGAACTAAATAAATTCTTAGCGTTAAATACTTCTTTAGATAAGAATTTGTTGAAACAAGAATTAGCTCCTTATATTCCCTCAAAAGAACAAACAAAGATTATATTGTTTAGATCTTTAAAAATATTGGTATTTATCATTACTATGGTTTTTTTAGGCATACTTTCCATCATATTTTGGATCGGGAATATTGAGCTCCTCCCTGGTTTTATAATTCTTTCCGTTGGTCTATGTATCAATGTTTTTTTAATAATTGCTTTAAATGGCGCCACTTTCGATAGTCTTTGAGGAATAAGATATTTGTCGAACCATTAATAAAGGGGCTACATTACAAATGAATGTGAAATTACAAATGAATGCGATAAACAAGATTCTAATAAACCTTTAATTATCTATGGAAATTCTCTGTCAACTGTTCTGTTCTTTTATTGATTATGACCTGAATTCTTTCTTTATCCTTTTGATAAAATTTTAAAGCGAGAATCCATGCTAAAACTCCTGGTAGTGCTATTATTATTGAAATTAATGCAGCTAATTGAAAATTATGATTTAAAAGAGATAATATAAGACCCCCTAATAGCGGTCCGAAGCCATTACCTAAAGATTCCAAAAACTGGTTCCATGCCCTTATTTGCCCTTGAGCTTCGGGAAGATTAATTTCTTGTAATATTGGTGGTTGGTTTATGTTATAAATTCCCCTAATGGATCGTTGACTAAAAATCAGTATTCCAGCAATCCAAATGAGTGGGAATTTAAAAATGATCGCAATGTTAGAACCTTCATCTGGCATTAATTGAGGAAATGGAAGAAAAAAATAGATGAATACAATAAAAAAACATGCAATTAGACTAATAATTATAAATTTAATACGAATAATTGGTTTCTTTTTTCCAATTTTATCGGTTTTTTTTGCCAATAATAATTGGCTCATTAACGCACCTGGAAAGCCAAACCCTATTAAAATTATCATTGTATTAAAAGGAGATATGTTATGGGGAGGTGTTTGAATATATGGTATTATTAAATTTTCAGTCATTTTAAAAAAAATACATGTAAATAATCCCTCAATTAGTGCAACAAGGTTGGTTTTACTCAACATTGTAGAGCGAAGAGTTTCCTTATTAATTTGATACTGATATGTTATTTCACTCGTTTGGATTATTTGTTTAATTCCCTCCGTTTGAGCAGCTCTTTTAGGTTCTGTTAATGAAAATCCAGTATAGATTACAGATGCGAAAATGATAATACCAAAAATCATAAAGAATTGGCTCCAATACCCTAAGGGTATGAGAAAAGAGCTTAAAAAAGGGCAGATGAGATATGAAATCATATCAATTGTACCTAATACTCCAAAAAATTGAGACCTTTGATCACTTTCTAAAACATCATTCGAAAGTGAATGGATTGCAGGGCGAATTAATCCACCAGAACTTCCCAAACCTATAATGGTAATAAAAACCAACCAAAAACTTAAATAACCCTTACCATAGGTATGAGTGCGAGGATTATCAGGAGAATCACTTTTATTAAATAGCTTCCTAAGATTATTTTTTTTCGAGAATATTTATCAACCATCTTCCCTAGAAAGAGCCCGGTTATAGAAACTGACCAGAATAGGGCTGCTAAGATAAGACCAATTTCAAAAGCATGATATTGTTCACCAGGCCATATTAGATATGAGATAGGGACGATATTCACAACAAACGAGGTTACAATCATCTCGTAAAATCCTCTAACTAGAAATATACCACTAAAACCCTTTCTTATATTTGATTTTTTAGATTTAGCGTTCTGCATTGGATTAGTTTTCAGATGTTTTTTCACAAATTATCAAGAATATTTGAAGGAATCTTTTAAATTATTCTATAGAAGAATTAAAATAGTACAAATAATTAGAACTAAAAATTTCTCTGTTTAATTTTTTTTCTAATTATAGTAAATAAGATGATTCACTTGGAAGAACAAGACCGACAGGTGGATTAACACACCAGATATAATGACCATCATCTATTTTCATTTTGTGAGGATTCATGTTCTCACATTCAGGTGTACGCGCATCTGAGGAACATCTAGGATTAAAATAGCAACCACTAGGAGGAAAAACAGGACTCGGTACTTCTCCTTTAAGAATTATCTTCTCTCTTCTATGTTCTGGATCGATTGTAGAGCGAGCTGAGAGTAAAGCTATTGAATATGGATGTGTTGTATTTTCAAAAATTTGATCAAGATTTCCAGTTTCGACAAATTTCCCTAGGTACATAACAGCAACACGGTCTGCAATATGATGGATCACAGATAAATCATGAGTGATGAATAAATAAGTATAACCATACGTTCTTTGGAGATCCTTAAGTAAATTGAGAATTTGCGCCTGCACTGACACATCTAATGCTGAAGTAGGTTCATCAAGTATGATTAATTTTGGGTTACAAGCGAGAGCACGAGCAATTATTATTCGCTGCTTTTGTCCCCCCGAAAATTCATGTGGAAAACGATCCAAATGCTCCCTTTTCATAGAGACTATCTTCAGCAGTTCAAGTACTCTTTGACGGAGTATAATATTATTAGTTATTCCCATTAAATTTCTAAGTGGTTCAGAAATAATATCAATGATTTTCTTTCTTGGATTAAGGGATGCGTCTGGATCTTGAAATATTACTTGAATTTTTTGGCGTTGTAGTTGCGTAAATCGATGAGATAAGGGTTTACCCTCAAAGAATATTTGTCCTGATTTTTTTTTCACTAGCCCTAAGATTGTTCGAGCAATAGTAGTTTTACCACATCCACTTTCACCTACTAATCCAAGCGTTTCACCACTTTCTAATTCAAATGATACACCATTTACAGCTTTAACGTCTGCGAAATGCCTTTTGAATAAACCTTTATAAATTGGATAATATGTTCTAAGATCTTCCACCTTTAAAAGGGTTATTCCTTTCTCTATTGGCTTTTGACTTCGGATTTCCATATACGGTATAGTTTTGTAAGTAAAAATCTTTATTATATAATTAAGTAGAAATGTGAGGATAGCCAACGGAAACCAATATACTGGTGCCATAACTCCGAAATTTTGACCTAAACGGAAATATTCAAGGATAATATAAAAATATACCGGAAAAATAGTTATAACTACTGTAAGTAAATAGATCATTGGTTTTAGCAATTGGGACTTATCCCCCCAACTTGTAAAAAAAAGAACCAGTGCTAAGAAGAGAATTAGAGATGCACCTAATAATAATATCGATAGTAATAAAGGATCAATTGCTTCAATAACTTGAAATACGATGTATATCATTATTATAATCCCTCTTCTTTAATTTTTTTTTGTTGTTCAAATACTGGTGGAACAAGATCTTTATATGCTGGGTCGTAAAGATGGCATGCCACAAAATATCCTGGTTCGACTTCTAATTGCTTGGGATTGATTGTGGGACAAGGTTCAAAACAGTATTCACACCTGGGATGAAATCGACAACCACCCGGTGGATATATCAAGTTGGGGACCATACCAGGAATGGTTAATAGGTTTTCTACCTTTTTTTCTACACGAGGGATTGCTTTGATTAAACCTTGTGTGTATGGATGATAAGGTTTTTTAAATAATTGAAAAATTGTTCCATATTCTACGATATAACCACTATACATCACTGCCACTCGGTCGCAAATTTCGGAAATTAGCCCAAGATCGTGAGTTATCATTAAAATCGAAGTTTTAAAACCCTTTTGGAGGCGTTTTATTAATTGTAGAATCTGAGCTTGAATCGTGACATCTAAAGCTGTGGTAGGTTCATCCGCAATAAGCAGTTTTGGACTACATGATAATGCTATCGCAATCATGACTCGTTGACGCATACCACCGCTGAGTTCGTGTGGGTAACGATCTAAAATCGCGTCTGGATCAGCAATTCCTACATCTTTGATGACTTTAGCAGCCCATTTTCTTGCAATTGCGAAGATATTAATATATTTTTCAATCTCTTTTAATTCTTCTTTTAATACTTTCTCTTCACTTAAAAGACTCAATAGTTCATCTTCTTCTAGTTCAATTTTTTCAAGATTCTTTGAACTATCTTTTATATTTGGGTCTTCTGACTTAATTGTAATTGTAGTAATTTTCTCCTTAATCAGATCCATTAATCCCTTTTTTGAAGCAAGATCTGTTTTAATTACATCGTTTTTTAGGGCAGATTTGCCTGCTTCAGCATATAACTCATCCATCTTATGATTTAGATAGACCTCTATAATCTGATCACCAACTTTCATTACAGGATTTAGTGAATTTAATGGATCTTGAAAAATCATTGTAATTTGATCTCCTCGGTATGTTCGCATTTCTTCCCCAGATAATTTTAATAGATCAACTCCTTGGAATAGGACTTTGCCCCCTACTATTTCACCAGGAGATCTGATTAATTGAAGAATAGATAATGCTGTAACAGATTTACCGCACCCTGTCTCACCAACTAATCCAAGAACTTCATCTTCATAAATCTGAAAGGTTACTCCTTCCACAGCTCTAACAATTCCCTCTTCTGTGTAAAAATACGTGACTAAACCTTGCACATCTAAAAGCACTTTTTCTTTTTTTAAACTTTCTTCAATCCGTTTTCGCTCCTCGTCTTTTTCCTTTAATCGATCTTCTAAGCCAATAAGACTTTTTTTGGTTTCATCTCGAACAAATTTCTTTGTAAAAATCCAATTTATAACAAAGAATAGGATAACTAAGATAATATGCCAAATTAATGGAATAAAAAATCCTAAACCCATCCCCAGAATGAAGAATTGAAGCGTCCAAATACCATAAGAAATAGCAGCAGCTATTAAACTGCTCTTTAATAATATATCTTCGGAAACTCTTTTGGTGAATGATATTATTGAGTTAATTAGACGGGATAAAAAAAATGAAATTACGATTAGTAATCCTGGAAATACAAGGCTATTTACTAGATATGAGACCGTCACAACAACGAACATCATTTATATCATCCCTTCAACAATTTTTTCAATTTTGGATCTAGGGAATCCCGCAAACCATCACCTATAAGTTGAAAACCAAGAGCTGTGATTACAATCCACATACCTGGCCAAAACATTGCATATGGATCTCGGTACATATGGCCCGATGCTTGATTGATATCCCAGCCCCATGTTGGTATATCCGAAACTGCAAATCCTAGAAACGCTAATCCTCCAACAGTCAACGTAGCGACCGCGATATGGAAAGAAACCCTCACAATAAGAGGTGAAGCGGCATTTGGGAGGATATGTTTAAACATAATTTTAAATCTCGAAGCTCCTGAGGTTTTAGCAGCATCAACATACAATTTTGACTTTTCCTGTAATGTTGAAGCGCGAGAGATACGGGCATATGAAGGTATAGCGGCAAGTCCGATCCCTATCATTATAACATTCATTTGATTTCCCCACATTGCAATAAAAATAAATGCAAGAATTAAAGATGGAAAAACCGAAAAAATATCCACTACTCGCATTAATATATTATCAACCCACCCGCCAGCATAAGCCGAAATTATACCAACTATAGTTCCTAAAACGAACGAGATTACTACAGCCAAAAAGGCAACTTGTAATGAATACCTAGTCCCCCATATATTCCTAGCAAGGATATCCCATCCTGATTCGCCAATTCCGAGAGGATGATTGGGTGAAGGTGGAGTATAGGGAATTTCATCAGTATTAACCCATACAGCAATATCATCGAAAGTGTATTTAGAAGCCCAATCGGGAAATATAGCACACCAAAGTATAAATAAAATACATGCCATTCCTAATATGGTTAATGGTGAAAGAAATCTTCTGAAAAACGTTCGTTTGGATTGAATTTTACCAAGTTCATATTCTACCTTGTTTATCTCACGAGCACGAAAACATGGAAGTAAAAAGAACTTTAAATACCGGATCAATTTTTTTTTCTTTGTTTCACCTTCCAATTTTATGACATTTTCAAATGTTTTTAATTTTTTCATATTTTTTTCACTCTCCTCCTACTTATAGACGATTCGCGGATCGAGCACTGCGTATAGTACATCAACTACTATATTTATAATTATAACAATAAGGCAGAAAATTACAACACAACCCCGTATCATAAAGTAATCTACTTCTTGAAATGCGTTAACCATAGCCTTACCTATTCCATTAAAGTCAAATATATATTCAATATAGGCGGCTCCAGCCACAAAGAACCCAACATTAAATCCAACGAAAGTTGAATACGGAATTAAAGCATTCCGGTATGCATGTTTGTTTATGACATCTTTTTCCGGACTCCCTTTTGCTCTAGCTGTTCGAATATAATCCTCTTCGATCACATCTAACATGCACGATCTACTAAAACGGAGTGTATGCCCAAAAACTGTCATAAAAAATACTATTGAAGGTAGTATCAGATGCAAGAGGGTATCTATAAATAAATCCAACTGATTACTTAAAAGCGTATCAATTAACCGAAACCCAGTAACAGTTGGGACGTTCCTATGAATATATCTAGTAGAATACAGTCCCACAACCGGAATATCGATTAGAGCTAATATTAGTATGAACATGCTAAAAAATAACAAAATATACAAACCAGAAAATAAAGGTTTCCTATATCTCCAATTCTCATTTATAAATTTCTTACTAAGTATAAATACGATTAATACGGAAATAAAAGAAACTAATAAAAACCCAATCAAATTGGGAATTACCGCTCTAAATAGATACTGCATTACGAGGGCAACCCAAAAAGCTGGTAGGGAAACCATCATAATTGCAGTTCCCCGGACTGCATGATCCCCTTTTTCACCTCTATGAGTTGCGGTATATTTTCCTAATTTTGCAGCCGTTACATTAACTATAATTATTGGAATAATTGCAAGTTCTAACGTATGAGGGAAATAAACCTTTATCAAATCAAACACATCAGTTCCTTGATGTTGCAGACTAATCGAAAGTCCCCATTCACCCCTAAAAATTCCTAGTAAAAAATCCCATAATTGCGCGAACCAGGGCTTATCAAACCCATATTGACGCATATAATCTAGTCTAATTATTTCTCTTTGGGATGGGTCTTCTGCAGTTACTCGAGCCATAAGTGCTTGTATCGGATCACCCGGAATAAATCCAATAAAAATCCAAAGCAAAGCTATTACTACAATAAACATTACAACAGCAATAAGAAGCCTTTTAATAATATAGGAAACCAAGCTCATCTTATCACACCCTTAATTTTTCCACTTCTTTTTTCTCCTCATTTTCTAACGTTTTCCCTAAAAAAGATTCCTCCTTTTTAATATAAATCCTGACCAGTTCTTTTACTTGCCATCCAGTAAACGCTCCGGCTAAATTGATTGCAAATAATATCAAAATATTCACCCATCCCTGCCAACTACCAAAAAGCAATATAAAAGGTGATATTGCATTCCAACTAGCATCAGCACTAGGTCTCCAATTATTAATATAAAAATACCAAAAAAATGAACATGAAATAATAAAGGGTACAAACCATATAGCATGTTTGAAACCGTATAAGTAGATGTCTTCTTTGTAAGTCAGTATGAAACAAGTAAAAAATAGTATCAAAACCGGAATTATACCAAAATTTATCCAGTTCTCGGAGTTTGGTATTTGCAGGATCCCCGAAAAAAACCATTCATCTACCTTAGGAAAAGCCAAATATAACCAGATTAACTCTTCATGGATCTCGCGCTTGAATGCTTCAGCAATTACTCCAAAAAATGCAAAAAAAATAATGAGAAGTGCTAAAAATAATTTCCCTTGCCTTCCGGAATCGAAAAAGAAATGATCCTCCTGTTTGGTATCAATTCTCACAGTGATTTACTCTTTAAGATTCTTTAAAAACTGATTAAAATAGATAATATATACTAAGTATACTTTTTTTTTTAGTTTTATAATTTATTTTTACTTTTAGGTTTTATAATTTATAAATATTTTCAATATTGAACTGAACGATTTGATTTGCTTAATAATTGAATTCATTCATTAGATGATTTTTACTTGATTATTTTTTTCTATGAAACAAGAAGCTAAGGTTTCGCGGCATTTAATATTATGTGAATAATTAAAAAAAAAAATTGTTATTAATATTTTTAGAACTTGCGTTTTAATGTTCTTCGTGTTTTTGTAATAATCGCTAGACTTACCATAGCAACAAGGCTAATACTTACCATAATTCCTGTTGAGTATCCCGGAATTATCGCTTCTGTTGGTGCTTCTCCAACCATTGTAAAGTCAGCCCAAGGGTTCTGCCAATTTCCACTAAAAACTCTGTTGTTACCAAATTCCCACAGTGAACTAATTCCAGAATATCCATTTGCGCTACAAACCCATATAGAGATGGCATCTTGGTATATTTGATCCAGAATAGAGTTATAATCGAGCATTAGTTGCGTTTTATTCTGCTGGAAATACAAAGAAAAAACCAAAGGTCGCATTTTATCAACTGTTGGTACATAACCTGGATAACCCTGTGATATTCCGAAGTCTGAGGTAATATTTACCTTAGTTGTCAAATATGTCCAGACATTCCAGGCTAGAGTGTGGTCAGTTGGATCCGTCATATCAAATGCTGGTGTATCATCCATACTCCATTCAAGCCATTTAAATAAAGTAGGTTCTGGGTAGGTCATAGAATGAAAGCCAACATCTCTAAACCAACGATTAGAATGTACTTCAAAGTTGTCATACTGCGCTTGAGTCATTGGTGAATTTGCATCTCGGATGACATTAATACCAATTTTTGACATATATGTTTTGAAATTTTGGAATAAATGTGGCATCCAAGCCTGGTCCATACAAGTGATATTAGCGATCGGATTAGTAGCAGACATGATAACCCATGTTTCATCAGTATAGAGATCGGTGGTTATATTTAATCCGCGATCTGTAGCTCGATTCAGAGGATCATCTGTAAGCAGGTAATACCGGGCTTCTGTCAAGTTATAGAAAAATCCAGGTTCTGTTTGACGAGGGAATGTTGGATAAAGATCATCAGTTAAATAATCGGTATATAATGCTTCTGCAAATGGACCTTGTTCTCGTACAGCTTCCCATCCTAAAACATCTGGTAAAATAAAATGGTCGTAGTTAAATGCAAAGCTCATCGCATAACGAAGTGTGTAATCTACTTCGTTCGGATTAAAATAAAAGTGGGCATAATTTTGCGTCGCCGAAGGTCCAAGAAGAGTGAGTAAAGGATCCGCCTCGATCTGAGCCCTCCAATCCAACCATCTTTCTGTGCAATCGAAGCCATCAAGTTCATGGGCGAGGGCAGCCGTATACAATGCTGTATCAGTATCATAATATTTTAATATAAAAATATCCATTTCGGGGTCAACAGCATGCTCCCGATTTGTAACTTCCCAGTTTCCTCCCCAATAATCTTCATTTTTGTTAAGAACTAAATATTTCTCGGCTTCATTGTACTCATCAAAAGTAAAGGGTCCTGTCCCAATACATGTACTAGGAACATCTGCTTTGAGTATTAAGCCGTCATATTTAGTAGGATACCAATACGATGAATTCGCATATCCTGGACCACCGAGGTCCCAGAATTTCGTTGATGGGTTCCATGTTCCCGTTGGAAACATCATGCCCATTACGTACAGTCTTGAAGTTTTCATATGCTCCCATGAGGGTACATACAAATTAACGGTTAATTTATATGGCTCGTCTGGGTAGAGTGTGACACTGTCAAAGGCATTCGTATTCCTGTTATTACCTGGTGCATTACCACTAACATTATCGGGAACATAATATGCTCGTCCAATACCAAGTTCACTCCAATCCCAATATCCCCATTCTTCATCATTCCAGACAGATCTACCAGCCCACTGATCTATATCAGCAGGCCAAGATAGAAAGGAGGCTGACCAATTAACTGACCCAGGTCCGTAATCCCCAGGTCCATACATTGCTGTTGTATTAGTCCCATCCCAATGTTCGGCTGGGTATCTGGAGTCGTCTTTATTCCACCATAGTTCAGGATACAGGGCTGAATCGTTGTATTCTGCATTATTAGGATCTGCTAAGAGAGCCTCAATTTCATACCACCAGCTCTGAATAACAGCTTGGAACGGATCCCCGTTCCACTCTCCATACCAGGATGTACCTACAGCTTTTTGCCTATCCCAGTTCCATTTAACGACGCTAGCATTTAATTCTTGCCCGTTCCAGAATTTCACACCTTGATGTAGAGTCAGGTTAATATGCAACCCACTCGCATCGGCTGATTCTGATTCTACAAGCCATGGAGTTGAATAAGGTACGGAGGCTAAAGGATCATTGTTTTCATAACGATAGAGCCCTTCATAACAAAGCTGAGTGAGCGTGTACTGATTATCGCCATTTGAAAGTAAGGGATCTAATTCAAGAATTTCGGACCTTGTTCCGTAAACGAAGATTACTGGTTCTTGAGCATGTGCGGTAGGTATTAGAAAGAAAGAATAGAATGGTGTTATCAAAAATAAAGCAATTATTATTATAGTTGTTTTTCTTTTCATAGTATTCTCATTTTTTTTTTGTAAGATTTCTAAAAAAAATAACACTTTTTTTAGTGTTAAGGGTAATTTATGTTCATGATATATATAAATCTTATTAGAAAAGATAATAAAAAAAAGAAAAAAATGACAATATGGATCTTTAAAACCCTATAACTTTCAAATCTCAGTCACATTTTTATTAGAGATAGATCGTGTTCATCTGGTTCTTCTTGTTTTTTTTTAATATATCCATAAACAAATCCAATTATTCCTCCAGTTTTCTATTTTATAGAAGGCATTCATAGCTCCACCTACGTAGTTGACTTGAAATTCCACCCTCACCAATTATTGGATCAAAATTAACGTAATTATCGAGGGTACCAATTATAAATGTTGCGTCATCATCTTGACCATGTACAGTAGTAATAGGAATAAAACAGAAGAAAGGCATTGCTAAAAATAATGAGATAAACAATAGTGTTCTTGTTCTTTTCATATTTTTATCATTTTTTTTTTTAAATTAGATAAAACACTAAATTTCGTGTTATTGATATTTTATGTAGATGTTATATTTAAGTCTTTTGCGCAGTTTTTTATTTATAAACAAATATTCTGATGAAAAATTTGATAAAAGTTAATGAATAAGGAAAAAAAATTAGTGATAATTGTACAGAATTATACATTACCCAAAAAAGGAGGGAGATTCTTCACGTTCTTTCTGTCTTTTCTTATAATACACATATAAATAGCCAATTATAAGACCGACAATTACTGCAAAGGGAGTAAAGTACAATATATATATTCCTAACACGTTGATATCAAAAGTATTAATAGAAATATATAGAACCCATTCAAATATGCTTATAAAAAGTGAGGATATTGTCGTCCCACTTACTCCTACAATTATCCCTGTCTTAGTGAATGGCTGATCTGGTTTAAGAATTTTAAAAGTAAGAACAAGACCAAAAAGACTTCCTATAGAATAATAAATATCACCATACCATATAACAAATAATCCAGGATATATGATAAATCCGGTAAAAGAAATAAGAATAGAAACCAATATTCCCGACACCATATTGTATTGTTCATATATCAGTAAACTTACAACAGATAAAATGACAATAAAAGGTAATATTCCTATAATTAAAATTAATAAGATTGAAATTGCCATAATAAATCTCCTTTTCTCAATTTTTATATTTATTTATAACTATTTGACTCATTTAATACTGATCTTTAAATTATTATTCAAATTTTTTATACAAGTTAATATTTACTGAATAATCCAATTTTTATTCAAAGTTAATAACTGAAGGAATCTAGAATTACTTTAAAAAAAATATAATTTATTAAATTGATTATATATGGTTATTGAGACGAGTATAACTAAGATGCTTGGGATTAAGCATCCTATAATTGCAGCTCCAATGGGTCCTTTTTTTACTACTGAACTCACAATAGCTGTTTCAGAAGCGGGAGGTTTAGGAGTACTGAGTCATACTGGTTTACTTAGCGAATTTCAAGCTCGTAGATTTCCTACAGAGATAATGAAAGAGAACATGTTAAAAGTTGTTGAACAAACTGATAAACCTTTTGGTTTTAACATCAGAACTTCCCGAACCGAGCAAAGTGGTTCGAGAATTTGTAAAGAAATCCCAAAATTCATAATGGAAAACCAAAGGATTCGAGAACAGTGCGTGTATGCTGTAACTAGTGCAGGGTCTTCAAGAATGTTACCTCAATCAAAATCTTTCCAAAAATTAAAGGAAAACGGTTCAAAAATTAAACATTTCCATGTTGCTCCCGCTTTATGGCTTGCAGATAAATGTGTTGCCTCAGGAGTAGATGGGTTGGTGATTACTGGGGGTGAAGGAGGTGGACATCAATCTTACGAAAGGGTGAGCAGTCTAGTTTTGCTACAACAGACAATACAGAAATATCCCGATTTTCCTATTGTGGCGTGTGGGGGATTTGCAACTGGTCAAAGCCTAGCGGCTGCTTTAGCGATGGGTGCTGGAGCTGTTGCGATGGGCTCTCGATTTATAGCATCTAAAGAAAGTGAATTTCATGATTCTTATAAAAATATAGTTCCCTCTGCGAAAGCTCAGGATACAGTATTAACTACTGGTGCGTTAGGGTTTATTCGTTTATGGAAAAACGAGTATTCACTCCATCATGAACTTGTGGCAAATAAAGAAGAAAAAATGGCTCAAGAAGCAGCTATGACTCTAGAGGACGCTAATGAAGTAGCAGAAAAATACGAATTAGCTTACCAAGGTAATATAAATGATGGGGCTGTTCCTTTAGGACAGAGTATCGGAGCTATTAATAATATTGAAGGTGTGTCTGATATTATTGATACCATCATTAAAACTGCAGAAAAAAATCTGAAGAAATCTCATTCCTACTTAAAATAAATCTTCTTTTTTCATTTTAATTAGTAGAAAATCTATTTTTTCTTATCAAATCTGACTTCAAATGATTTCTTTAAAGTTAATAACTAAAGGATTCTAGAATTACTTTAATAAAACTATAAATTTTCAAATAACAAAATTATTTCTAAAAAATATAAAATTATCAATAATCTAGTGGTAGATATTATGGTAAGTCAAGAAGATGATGAAGGAGTAAAAATTGTAAGAACTACTTCTGCATTTGATTGTGGTGGTCGATGTCCCTTAAGGTTCCATATTAAGGATGGAAAGATTATACGAGTAGAAGGTGATGATTCTGCAGACTCTGACAAACAACTTAGGGCATGTTTAAGGTGTAGATCAATTAGACAGTATATTTATCATCCAGAAAGATTAAGATATCCCTTAAAAAGAGCTGGTCCTAAGGGTTCTGGCAAATTTGAAAGGATTTCATGGGATGAAGCTTATGATACTATCGTAAAGAAACTAAAGGAAACAATAGAGAAATATGGAAATCAAAGTATATTATATATTACAGGAGGAGGTTATTTTGGAGCATTACACGGTGCCGGAGTGGCTTATGCAAGATTATTGAATTCGCTTGGTGGATATTCAACATCATATGGTAATATTTCTTCCCAAGGAGCAATTTTTGGAACTCAAGCATCATATGGTTTTGGTCAGATCTTTGTTGGCAACAGCCGGGAAGATTGGATGAATACAAAATTAATTATATGCTGGGGTTGGGATCCTGCTCGTCAGATTTCAGGGACAAATACATTATGGTGGTTAATAAAAGCTAAAGAAAATGGAGCTAAAGTTATTGTTATTGACCCGCGCTATTCGGATACTGCTTTAGTAGCCGCTGATCAATGGATCCCTATAATTCCAGGAACGGATACAGCTATGATGGCAGCGATGGCTAATGTTATCCTTAGAGAAAATTTACATGATCAAGAGTTTCTCGATAAATACACTCATGGTTTTGATAAATATAGAGAATATGTAATGGGAGAGGAAGATGGAATTCCCAAGACACCAGAGTGGGCTGAAAAAATATGCGGTGTGAAAGCTTCTGTTATTGCAGATTTAGCCCGTGAATATGCCACTACCAAACCTGCAGCATTAGAAGATTGCCAAGGTCCTGCTCGTTCAGCAATGGGCGGACAATACAATCGAGGAGCTATAACACTTTCTGCAATGACAGGAAATATCGGAAAACCAGGTGGAAGTGCTTGTGGTGGACTTCATGGGATTCCATATGGTCATATGTTTAGAGGAATTATGATTCCTCCAGGTAGAAATACTGCTTGGCCAAAAGGTAAGTCTTTAAGGGGAAATATTAATCCCAGAGATCGTTTAGATACCAGAGTTCATGTAAATAAGATTTTTGATGCAATCCTTCATGGTAAATCTGGAGGTTATCCTTTTGACGTAAAATTTGCTTGGTTTGCGGTTTGTGATTTCGTAAATCAAATAGGAAATGCAAATAAATCAGCAAAAGCTATGAGCCGAGAGGATTTATTTACAGTTGTTCCAGAACTATGGTTAACTCCCACAGCTCAATATGCTGATATTGTCCTTCCTGTGACAGGCTTTTCGTCAAGGAGTGACCTTACAAGACCTTGGCCTTCAGGACCTTATTTTGGTCATATGAATAAAGCTATTGAACCTATGGGTGAATGTAAGGATGATATACAAATAGCAGAAGAATTAGCTGAAAGACTAGGTATTAAAAACTTTAAAAGAGAGGAACTTATTGAACAATATTTAAAAAACCCCCAACTCGCTCCAATGAAAGGAATATTAGACAAATATGATGATATTAATGATAAATGGCTTCGCTTACTCGCTGTTATGGGACAAGATGTTCGGGAAAATGTTAAAGATTATGACAAATATAAAAAGGAAGGGCTCCATAGAATTGAACTTAAAGAACCATACGTAGCATTCAAAAAGAACATAGACGATATAGAAAAAAATCCATTCCCAACACCCTCAGGGAAGATTGAAATCTATTCCGATCAAATTGCAAGCTGGAATAATCCTATTTGTCCACCTATTGCGAAATATGTGCCAACGTGGGAGAATCGTGATGATCCTTTAGTAGAAAAATATCCACTTCAATTGATTTCACCTCATCCAAGACAAAGGGTGCATTCCGAACTATATAAAATCGAATGGCTCATGGAAGCAATACCTCATCGAATGTGGATAAATCCAGCTGATGCAGAACCTAGAGACATTAGAAACGGCGATATGTGTTTAGTCTCCAACGATAGAGGGACGGTAGCAATAGAAGCTTTTATCACAAGAAGAATTATTCCCGGAGTTGTTTGTATTTATGAAGGTGCATGGTATGATCCTGATGAGAAAGGAATCGACAGAGGTGCATGTGCAAATACACTTACCAAGGATGCAATGAGTGAAGGAGGCGCTGCTGCATTAAAAACATGTCTGGTTCAAGTGAAATTGGAGAAAGGAGGTGCCTAAATATGCAAGTAGGATTTTACTTTGACCAAACAAGGTGCACAGGTTGTAATGCTTGTAGAGTGGCATGTAAAGATTGGCATGACCAACCGTCAAGTCCCGCTTCATGGATGAGAATCAATTACCAAGAAGAAGGTCCATTTCCTAATGTCTTTGCTAGCTATCTTATCTCAAATTGTTATCATTGTGAAGAACCTGTTTGTGCTTTTGTTTGTCCGAATGAGGCAATAAGTAAAAGAGAGGAAGATGGGATTGTTGTAGTTGATAAAGATAAATGTCGGGAAGAAGTTCCATGCGGCTTAATTTCAAAAGAAAAAATGGGCGCTAGTTACTCATATGGTGAATTACAAGCACCTTGTCAAATCGCATGCCCGGTTCATCTTCATATTCCTGCGTACACTGCTTTGATAGCTAAGGGTAAGTTTAAGGAATCTTTAGATTTAATTAGACAGAGGATGCCTTTACCTTCAGTATGTGGTCGTGTTTGCCTTCATCCTTGCGAAGAGGTTTGTGCTCGAAAAGATGTGGATCAAGCAATTGCTATTGAAGCACTGAAAGGATTTGTAGCAGATAACGTATCTGAAGAACCGCCAAAACGCTTACTGCAAACTCAATCAGAAAAAGTTGCGATAATTGGGTCTGGTCCTGCAGGTTTAGCAGCAGCTTACGACCTAATTAGAATGGGTTATGGTGTTACTATTTTTGAAGCGTCGTCCCGTGCTGGAGGTATGCTGGCCGTAGGAATTCCAGAACACAGGTTACCACGTGATGTTCTCAACAGGGATATTGATTATATTAAAGCACTTGGGGTTGAAATAAAGACTAATACTTTAATAGATCTAAATCAAGGTTTAGAGGATCTATTAAAACAGGGATATGGTGCTGTACTAGTTGCAATTGGGGCTCATAAAGGGAAGAAACTTGGTATTCCTGGGGCTGATCTAGACGGGGTTTTAGTAGGAACTTCATTTATGCGAGATGTTAATCTTGGTAAAGAAGTTAAACTCGGTAAAAAAGTATTAATCATAGGCGGTGGAAATGTTGCGATGGATTGTGCACGCACTGCCCGTCGTCTTGGTACTACAGAAGTAGGTGTATCCTGTCTTGAATGTTGTGATGATATGCCTGCAGATATATTGGAAGTTGATCAAGCTCGTGAAGAAGGAATTCAGATCTATGATTCTCGTTCTTTCACGAAAATTTTGAATAATAATGGAAAAGTAGCTGGAGTAGGATGTCTTGAGATTACAGGATGCACATTTGATGATGATGGAGAAGCTCACTTTGATGTAGTAAGTGATGAAGAACACACTTTAGAGGCTGATACAGTTATTTTTGCTATAGGTCAAGTTCCTGAAGTTAGCAATTCTAGTATAATAAAAATCAGTAAGAGGGGTACTATCACCGCAGATTCTGAAACTTTGATGCTTGTAACCAAGGGCTTGTTTGTTGCCGGAGATTGCTTTAGCGGTATAGCAAGTATTATTGATGCAATCGCGAGTGGTCAAAAATCAGCATCTAAAATTCATCGTTATCTTCAAGGTGATGTACTTAGAGTTAGATCAAGTCCAGAAATTGCAGCAACCGAAATAATAGTCGACATCCCCCCAGAGACGGAGAAAAAAGAGCGCCAACCCATGCCACTTCTGTCAGCATCCGAGAGAGTTTCTAATTTCAAGGAGGTCACTTTAGGTTTCAGTGAGGAAGCAGCTATAACTGAAGCCGAGAGATGTTTTAATTGTGCAGGGCATTTGTGTAAAGATGTCTGTCCTTATTCTGCACCTCAGTTTGTTGAAGAAGAAAAAGCTAGAATGCAAAAATGTAATTATTGTGTTGATCGATTTGATGTTGGAAAACAACCAATATGTGTTGAAGCTTGTTATGCGCGTGCTCTTGATTCGGGAACTTTAGAAGAATTAAAGTCAAAATATGGAGATATTCGAAAATCACCGGGTTTTTCTTATTCAATCAGTGTAAAACCAGCAATTTTATTTAAACCAAAAAAGAAATAAGCAATACAAAATTTTTTATTTTTTTTGTCTATTTAGTATACTAATATATTTTTAGATATTTAGAGGAATGTTTATATATGGATGAAGAAATCGAAATTCATGGTTTTTGTAATGAAAGATTCACGGCTGTAAAAAAGGCATTTGCGAAAAATTTTGAGATAGACGGAGATATTGGGGCTAGTTTTGCTGCTACTCTAGACGGGAAGTTTGTTATCGATATATGGGGTGGTTATGCTGACAAAGCTAAATCGAGACCATGGGAAGAAAACACAATTGTAAATGTATATTCGACAACCAAAGTGATGACAATAATATGTGCACTCATGTTAGTCGATCGCGGACTACTCGATCTAGATGCTCTTGTAGCGAAATACTGGCCAGAATTCGCCCAAAATGGAAAAGAAAAAATTTTAGTTCGACAAATTTTCAGTCACTCTTCTGGTTTAGCCGGATGGGAAGAGAAAATAAGAGCCGAAGATCTTTACAATTGGGACAAAGTTGTGAATCTGCTTGCTGCTCAAAAACCATGGTGGGAACCAGGAACCAAGAGTGGATACCATGCTATTACACACGGTTATCTTTTAGGGGAGTTAGTTAGACGTATTACTGGTAAATCTTTAGGTACTTTTTTTAAAGAAGAAGTGGCTGGACCACTTAATGCAGATTTCCATATTGGATTCGGACAAGAACACGATAGTAGAGTAGCCGATTTAATTCCCCCCTATGTACCTCAAAAAGGTGATCCAGGGTATGTTGAAATGGATCCTAACTCCATTTTTAGTCGTGTTTTTTCTAATCCACTTTTAACGACAGACCATATAAAAACGCGAGAATGGCGCGCTGCTGAGATTCCTGCAGCAGGAGGGCATGGTAATGCAAGATCAGTAGCGAAAGTCGCATCAGCCATAGCATGTGGTGGTGAAGTAGATGATGTTCGGCTTTTAAAAATGGAGACAATCAAAAAAGCAATGGAAGAGCAAAGTTACATGCAAGATCTTGTTATGTTAATGCCAATTCGGTTTGGTGTGGGTTTTGGACTTCCGAGTAAAGAGCTCCCTTTTCCAAGCCCTAATACTCTATATTGGGGTGGAGCAGGAGGAAGTGTAATCGTAATGGACCTAGATAACAAACTTAGTGTATCCTATGTAATGAATCAAATGAAAATGACAACAACAGGAGATACACGATCTGCAAGACTAATAATGTCTCTGTATGCTGGGTTGAGTAAATAAATTTAGATCTAAAACCTTTAGAAAGAAGAATTTTTTTCTAATTTTTATATTTTATTAATAACCAATACTTTGTCTAATACTTCCCAAACTAATAAAAATAGTAAATAAAATTGATTTTGTAATTATTGGTTTAGAGTTATCGTATAAATTAAAGAGCTTCAACTACAGTGGCAATTCCCACACCAAAACCGCCACACATTAATTGTACGCCATATTTCTTGTTGTTGTTCTTTAAATAGTGTACCATCTCACCAAAATAGATTACTCCACTTGCTCCAATAGGATGGCCTATAGCAATTGCACCCCCAGTAGGATTAACTCGAGGATCATCAAATTCATAACCAAAATCTTTAGAAAACGCTAAGCATGGGCTTGCGAAAGCTTCATTAGGCTCTATTACATCCATATCATCTACTGTGAGATCTGCCCTTTCCAAAGCCTTTCTCATGGCGGGAATTGGTGCCAAAAGCATGATAATAGGCTCACCACCAGCCACTGCGGTTGAAAGTATTCTAGCCATTGGTTTTATTCCCAGTTCATCAGCTTTTTCCCGAGACATTAATAGAGTTGCTGCTGCTCCATCGACTATTTGTGAAGAATTTCCTGCGGTTACTATACCACCTTTTTGAGCAGATCTGAATACTGGCTTCAAGCTTCTTATCATTTCCCAACCTTTTTCTGGATCATCTAAATATACACTCCGTACTGTTTGATCTTTAGTAACCGTAACCTCTTCTACCTTTTGCTTACCTGTATTTTCATCCTTTATTGGTTTCATATTTTCGTCTGTGTATCTTTTTTGATAAGTAACTGGTACGACTCGTTTGAAATATTCATCTTCATTACGCATTGCTTTCGTGGCTTTTTGATGGCTCCAAACACCAAATTGATCCAATTCTTCTCGTGTAAAACCATATCTATCATTAATCATCTCTGAAGAAACACCTTGAGGTACGATACTTCTCAAAGGTTCATTAGTCCATCCTGGAGACATTATCATTGGATAGTTCGGAATTCGACTGGTAATTTGCATATCTGAACCCATCGCATAATGTGTCATTGACTCAACTCCCGCTGCTAAACAAATGTCACCATCTCCAACTCGAATAGCATTAGCAACTGTGTTAATGGCTTGAAGTCCAGCGTTACAATACCTATTGACAGTTGCGCCTGCTATTTCATCAGGTAATCCTGCTAACAGTAATGCAATCCTTGCGATATTACCACCTTGTTCTCCCAATTGTGATAAACAACCCACTTGCAAATCTTCAATCTCTTTAGGATCAAAATCTGGATATCTTTCTTTTGTTCTATCTACAACCGACCTTAAAACCGTTACTAATAGGTCTTGAGCTGAACATTCTCTAAACGAACCACCAAGTTTTTTCATCTGAGCACGCCCTGATTTACCAATTGGTGTTCGAACTGCATCAACAACTACACACTCTTTTAATTCTTTCATTTTTCATCACTCTACTATTGGATTTTCTTTTTTTATTAAATTTTCTGTCATACTTAATATTATTTCTTCTGCTTCAGTCATTATACTTTGAATTAAATCATGGACCGTTGGTATTGAGTGAATTCTACCAGTAACAACACCCGCGTTCATAAGGCTTTCATTTTCGTCCTCATCTACTAGTTTCCTGAATCCTCGCTCTTCTAAGATACGAATTTCATCGGTTGATGGACAAGGTTTCCCACGATATAGATCCGAAGCACCCTTAATAGTTTCATCTATAACCTCAAGAGAGGCAGGATTTATTAAGAATCTCATAGGGCCAAATATTCCTCTTCCAACAATGGTGTCAAATTCAGTAGCTTTGACCAGTTGTTCTTTCCACATTTGTTCAAAATCACCCTCTTGAGTAGCGATGAATCGTGTGCCCATTTGAACTCCTATAGCCCCCAAAGCTAGTGCAGCAGCTAAAGATGCACCATCAGCAAAACCTCCAGCACCAACAACAGGTAAATTGACAGTTCTAACTACCTCTGGGAGTAGAACCATAGAAGACGTGTCTCTCCAAGCACAATGCGCTCCTCCTTCCCTTCCTGAAGCGATGATAATATCTACACCAGATCTCTCGGCTCTTTTTGACCCTCTCACATTTGGGCATACCTGACACCAAATTATTGAAGGCAATTCCTTCTTGACTTCAAGAAATGCCCTTTTAGATCCCTTCTCTCTTGCATCTATAGCCCAAGGAAGCGGATCTCCCGCGGATGTCACCATAACATTTAACTGATTCTTAACTTCTGGTGTTTCTTCAAAAATCTCAATAACAGCTTTCATAAATTGTCTTGACACCATAGTGAATTCTTTAGCAATTGGTATATTAACACCAAATTTTGCTTCGGGATAATCCTTGAGCTTTTCATAAACATATCTTATCGTCTGTTTGAGAACATTTTTGGGGCTGCCACCAACTCCGAAATCAAGTTTTCGATCTTTCTCAGGTATAAAATTCACATCAGGACCTGCCATGCCAATTGTTGAGATCAAACCTAACCCACCTTCTTTTGCTACTGTGATACATAACTTTGTGGTCGCATATGGTCCCATCCCTGCTTGTATAATTGGATACTTCGTCCCAATTATCTCTTGGAATTTTGTTTGTATCATTTTATTTCAGTTTTTTTTATTTATTTAGACATTTTACAACCTAAAATATAATTGTTGTATTAAATTTTACATTCTTTCTAAATAAAACTATCTAACTTTATAAAGAACTCATTCATGTTTCTCTACGTGCAATGTATATCTAATACTTAGGAATTATTTAAGATTACTTCCCTTCTTTTCGAAGTGCATTTTCTTTATATTAATTTATCTAGTTATTCTTACGAGATTTTGTGCTTTTTCCTTTATTATTTTTTCTCCAATGTTGGCTATTCTCTGTGCTAATTCTGAAATTTTCCATTTTTCATGACTTTTTACAAATGTAGAAAAAGTATCTTGTAAAGGATCCTTCCATTTTGCAGGAATTTTGTGAGCTCCATGTACAACGCCCATAAGTGCTCCAATATTCCCACAATTACAATCAGTATCATACCCCATCATCGCAGCGATACATATGGATCGTCCAAAGGGATCTTGTTTATCTTGAGCACCATATAGAAGTGAGAGTATTATTATTCCGATATTTGGTAATGTATGAACTCCTCCTAAGCGAGTATTTAGCAAAATACTTCTTTCTATAGGAAAAACTGAAGATGATGCAAGTACTTTGCGTACCATTTTTTTGATCCAATATTCCTTAATTAAAATTTGCCTTGCGGTTCTAAAATCGGTAGGATTCTCCTCAAAGATTTCAATTGCCTTCATTACAGTCTGAGTATATAAACTATCCTTTTTGGGTGGGAGGTGTTTGATTGCAGTATTAATGTTCTTCCTTATATCTGACTCAAAGAAGGCTTGAGAGATTAAAACAGCAAGAAAAATCTCACCTTCTATCCCCACTCCCGCATGAGAAATAGAACCGTCCATTTGTGCGTATTCTCTGGCTAATTTTGGGCACCCTGGAGAAATCTGACCCCAAATATCTGCTCGCATCTGAGCTCCTATGAAGTCATAATAGAAATTGTTAAGAACACCGGATTTAGGTGGCAATATCCCGGCTTTAAGATTATTATATGCAATTTTTTCGGCAGTGAATATATTATCTTCTCTACTAAGAAGGTTTATCCATTCTTGAGCAATTTGTTGTGCAGTTAAATTAACACCGTATTTTTCTAACGCAATCAAAGCAACAATTTCATACATTTCATCATCATTTACATGACTTAAATTTATAGGTTCCGGATATTCTGTTATATCACCATATTTGTTCAAAATATCTTCATAAGATCTTAACTCAACTGGCACACCTACAAAATCTCCCGCGACTCTTCCAATCCAGGATCCTAAAACTCTATCGTAATATTCTTTAGAACTTAATTCCATCATGAGATATCAATAAATATTACTTTTTTGATTCAATAAATTTTTTATCCTTGTTTATAAAATAAACCCAAGCATTACGAGACATTAGACAATAATCTTCAGCAGCCAGGATTTTTAATAATTCAATACGGAATTTCCGCGCTTCAATATTTTCTGGATCTGCTTGAATTAAGACATCTAAGATTTCTAATGCTAATTGTGCTTGGTTTTGTTCTAAGAGGTCTTGTGCTCGTTTTAGAATTTTTTCAGAGTCTCCTATAAGATTGAGCAACTCCCCCATAACCTCCTTCTCTGGTCTTGGTAGGAGATGAGCCGGATTATTATCAAAATAACCGTGATACCATCTATATACATTAAAAGTGAAGAATTCAGGTCTGGAATATGCAGGCGCTAAGTAGGGATTATTTTTAAGATGATCGGG